>NZ_JAUYZI010000019.1 GCF_030700245.1 Methylobacterium amylolyticum | reverse complement strand
GGCGCGATCGTCCCCTGGAACGCCCCGGCGCAGCTCGCCGCGCTCAAGATCGCCCCGGCGGTCTGCGCCGGCAACACGATCGTGCTCAAGGCCGCCGAGGACGCGCCGCTCGCCGTGCTGATGATCGCCGAGATCTGCCAGGAGCACCTGCCGGCCGGCGTCGTCAACGTGGTCACCGGCTACGGAAAGGAGTGCGGCGAGCCCCTGGCCGCCCACCCGCTGGTGCGCAAGGTCAGCTTCACCGGCTCGACCGCGGTCGGCAAGGCGATCATGCGCGCCGCCGCCGAGCGGATCGCGCCGGTCTCCCTCGAACTCGGGGGCAAGAGCCCGTCGATCGTCTACCCCGACGCCGACGAGGATTGGGTGCTCGACGGGATCATCGCCTCGATGCGGTTCACCCGCCAGAGCCAGTCCTGCACCGCCGGATCGCGGCTGTTCCTCCACGCCGACATCTACGACGGGTTCCTCGACCGGCTGGTCTCCCGGGTCTCGGCCCTGACGATCGGCGATCCCCTGGACGAGGCCACCGACATCGGCGCGATCATCAACGAGCGCCAGTTCACGAAGGTCTGCGGCTACGTGGCGGACGGGCTGAGCCGGCCGGAGGCGCGCCTCGTCACCGGCGGCCTGCCGCCCAAAGACGGCCCGCTGACCCGCGGCTACTTCGCGCTGCCGACGATCTTCGCCGACACCTCGAACGACTGGCGGCTCGCCCGGGAGGAGATCTTCGGGCCCGTCCTCGTGGCGATCCCCTGGCGCGACGAGGACGCGGCGATCCGCATGGCCAACGACAGCCATTACGGGCTCGCCGCCTACATCTGGTCCCGCGACATCGGGCGGGCGCTGCGGGCCGCCCACGCCGTCGAGGCCGGCTGGGTCCAGGTCAACCAGGGCGGGGGCCAAGCGCTCGGCCAGTCCTACGGCGGCATCAAGGAGAGCGGCATCGGCCGCGAGATGTCGCTCGAAGGCATGCTCGACAGCTTCACCGAGACGAAGAGCGTGAACGTCAACCTCGTACTGCCGCCGCCGGCCGGCCGTTGACCGCCGCGTTCATCCCCGGCGAGCCGGGCACCGCGAAGGGGAGCCCCCGGCGATCGGCGTCCATCCGATGCGCGGGGGCCGGGAGGCGGCTGGCCGGCCAGTGAGCGTCGGGCCGGTCGAATCGGCAGGGGACCGCACGATGATCCCGGCACTGGCCCGCCCGGCGCCGGGAATACGGATCGTCGTTGTGGCCGGCATTGACGCGGGCCACGGCGCCCGACGCCGCGCAGCGGCGGTTCAGACCGGCAGGGGGCTGTCGATCTTGACCTCCTCCATCACCGCGTAGGTCCGGGTCTCCTTCACCCCCGGCAGGTCGACCATGACCTCGCCGAGGAAGCGCCGGTAGGCGGTCATGTCCCGCACCCGCACCTTGAGGAGGTAGTCGAAGCCCCCGGCCACCATGTGGCATTCGAGGATCTCCGGCACGCGCCGCACCTCCTCGGAGAACCGGTCGAACACCGCGCCGGTGGTCTTGTCGAGCATCACCTCGATGAACACGAGCAGGCCGAGATCGAGCTTCTCCGGATCGAGGCGCGCGCCGTAGCCGGTGATGTAGCCCGCCCGCGTCAGGCGCTTCAGCCGCTCGCCGGTCGCGGTCGGCGAGAGCCGCAGCCGCTCGGCGAGGTCGACCGTCGAGATCCGCCCTTCGAGTTGCAGGATCCGCAGGATCGCGGCGTCCAGGGAATCCGTGCTCATCTCTGCCGATCGGTCTCCGGGCTGCGAAATGCGCGGCGAGAGCGGGCGAAGGCCGGGTTTTAGCGCGGTGAGGACAGGCGTACAAAGGTGTTTGCACGGGGCGCGCCGCGTTTTTGCGGCGGCGCGTTCCGGGAGGACAGTCCGATGCAGACAGCCACCTTGCTCGCGCGGCCCGACGCCGCGCCCCCGACCGCCCTCTCGGACGATCCCCCCGTCCTGTCCCCCCTGCGCGCGGCGATCGTCGCAGCCTGCCGCCGCCCCGAGGCCGAATGCCTCGCGCCGCTCCTGGATCTGGCGGAACTGCCCTCCGCGGCGGCCGCCCGGGCCGAAGCCACGGCGCGCCGCCTCGTCGAGCGCCTGCGTTCGGTCGCGCCCCGGGGCGGCGTCGAGGGCCTGATCCACGAGTACGACCTGTCGAGCGCGGAGGGCGTGGCGCTGATGTGCCTCGCCGAGGCCCTGCTGCGAATCCCCGACGCCGCCACCCGCGACGCGCTGATCCGCGACAAGATCGCCCCCGGCGACTGGGCCGCCCATCTCGGGCGGAGCCCGTCGACCTTCGTCAACGCCGCCACCTGGGGACTGCTGGTCACCGGCCGGCTCACCGCCACGGCGAGCGAGGCCGGGCTGTCGGCGGCGCTGACCCGGCTGATCGGCCGCGGCGGCGAGCCGCTGATCCGCCGGGGCGTCGACCTCGCCATGCGGCTGATGGGCGAGCAGTTCGTCCTCGGCCAGACCATCGCCGACGCCGTGCGCCGTGCCCGCCTTATGGAGGCCAAGGGCTTCACCCACTCCTACGACATGCTCGGCGAGGCCGCGACGACCGCCGAGGATGCGGCGCGCTATCGCGACGCCTACGAGGCGGCGATCCACGCGATCGGCCAGGCATCGGCGGGCCGCGGGATCCACGCGGGACCGGGCATCTCGATCAAGCTCTCGGCGCTCCATCCGCGCTACGTCCGGGCCAAGCGCGGGCGGGTGATGGCCGAGCTGCTCCCGCGCGTGCAGGCGCTGGCGCGCCTCGCCAAGGGCTACGGGATCGGCCTCAACATCGACGCCGAGGAGGCCGACCGCCTCGACCTGTCGCTCGACATCCTGGAGGCGCTGGCCGCCGACCCCGCCCTCGCGGGCTGGAACGGCCTCGGCTTCGTGGTGCAGGCTTACGGCAGGCGCTGCCCGTTCGTGATCGACTGGCTGGTCGATCTCGGCCGCCGCACCCGCCGCCGGCTGATGGTGCGCCTCGTCAAGGGTGCCTACTGGGACAGCGAGATCAAGCGCGCCCAGGTCGACGGACTGGCCGACTTCCCGGTCTTCACCCGCAAGGCGCACACCGACGTGTCGTACCTCGCCTGCGCGCGCAAGCTCCTCGATGCGCCGGACGCGGTGTTCCCGCAATTCGCCACCCACAACGCCGCGACGCTGGCGGCGATCGTGGAGATGGGCGGCCCGGACTTCCACCCCGGCGACTACGAGTTCCAGTGCCTGCACGGCATGGGCGAGCCCCTGTACGAGGCGGTGGTCGGCGCCGGGACGCTCGACCGCCCGTGCCGGATCTACGCGCCGGTCGGCACGCACGAGACGCTGCTCGCCTACCTCGTGCGGCGGCTCCTGGAGAACGGGGCGAACTCCTCCTTCGTCAACCGCATCGCCGACGCGGATGTGCCGGTCGAGGAGCTGATCGCCGATCCCGTCGCCGCCGTGCGGGCGATGCCGGCGCCGGGCGCGCCGCACCCGCGGATCGCGCCGCCCCGCGACCTGTTCGGCCCGGCCCGGCCCAACGCGGCCGGCCTCGACCTCGCCGACGAGGCGGTGCTCGCCGGTCTGGCCCAAGACCTGCGCGCCAGCGCCGCGCAGACCTGGACGGCCGTCCCGTCCGGTCGCCCCGCCGGGGACGCGGACACGGTGGTGCGCAACCCCGCCGACCACGACGACGTGGTGGGTCACGTCCGCGACGCCGGGCCCGCCGACGTGGCGCGGGCACTCGCCGCGGCGGAAGCGGCCGCGCCGGGCTGGGCCGCGACGCCGGCCGCGGACCGGGCCGACGCCCTGCGCCGGGCCGCCGACGCCTTCGAGGCGCGGATGCCGATCCTGCTCGGGCTGATCGTGCGCGAGGCCGGCAAGACGCTCGCCAACGCGGTGGCCGAGGTGCGGGAGGCGGTGGATTTCCTGCGCTACTACGCGGGCGAGGCCGAGCGCGTCTGCGGGGCCGGAACGCGTCCCCTCGGGCCCGTCGTCTGCATCGCGCCGTGGAACTTCCCCCTGGCGATCTTCACCGGACAGGTGGCCGCCGCGCTCGCCGCCGGGAACACGGTGCTGGCCAAGCCCGCCGAGGAGACGCCGCTGGTCGCGGCCGAAGCGGTGCGCCTGCTGCACGCGGCGGGGGTGCCGACGGGCGCCCTCCACCTCGTCCCCGGCGCGGGCGAGGTCGGCGCCGCCCTGGTCGGCGATCCGCGCGTGCAGGGGGTGATGTTCACCGGCTCGACCGCCGTCGCCCGCCTGATCCACCGAGAACTCGCCGGCCGACTGACGCCGGACGGGCGGCCGGTGCCGCTCGTCGCCGAGACCGGCGGCCAGAACGCCATGGTGGTCGATTCCTCGGCCTTGCCCGAGCAGGTGGTGGCCGATGTCGTCATCTCCGCCTTCGACTCGGCCGGGCAGCGCTGCTCGGCCCTGCGGATCCTCTGCCTTCAGGAGGACATCGCCGAGCGGGTTCTCGTCATGCTGCGCGGCGCGATGCGCGAGTTGGAGACCGGTGACCCGCGGCGGCTCGCGGTCGATCTCGGCCCGGTGATCACCGCCGAGGCGGCGGAGGGGATCGCGCGGCACGTCGCGGCGATGCGCGGCCGCGGCCACGCCGTGATCCAGGCGGACCTGCCGCCGGAGGCCGGGCGCGGCACCTTCGTGCCGCCGACGCTGATCGAGATCGAGCGGATCGCGGATGTCGAGGCCGAGGTGTTCGGGCCGGTGCTGCACGTGCTGCGCTACCCCCGCGACGGCCTCGACGCGCTGGTCGACGCGATCAACGCCACCGGCTACGGGCTGACCTTCGGCCTGCACACCCGGATCGAGGAGACGGTCGCGCGGGTGCTCGACCGGGTCGAGGCCGGCAACCTCTACGTCAACCGCAACATGGTCGGCGCGGTGGTGGGCGTGCAGCCGTTCGGCGGTTCGGGGCTGTCGGGCACCGGCCCGAAGGCGGGCGGCCCGCTCTACCTGCGGCGTCTGCTCGCCGAGCCGCCGGAGGCTGCTTCCGAATCCGGCGTGGCACCGGCCGATCCGGCGGCCGCGGCTTACGCGGCGTGGCTCGGGCGACGCGGGCACGCGGCCCTCGCGGAGCGGGTCGCCGCCGACGCGAGGCGCGCGCCGCTCGGGACGGAGACGGCGTGGCCGGGCCCGGTCGGCGAGCGCAACAGCTACGCGCTGCGGCCCCGCGGGCGGATCGCGGCCGTGGCGGCGGGCGAGGCGGGCGCCCTCCTCCAGGTCGGCGCGATCCTCGCGACCGGCAACGACGCGGTGCTCGTCGCTCCGGCCGGCGCGCGGAACCTGTTCGGCGACCTCCCGGGCGCGGTCGCGGCGCGGGTCGGCTTCGCGGACGACCTCTACGGCGTCCAGGATCTGCGCGGCGTGCTTTACGAGGGTGACGCCGACGCCCTGATGGCGCTCAACCGCCGTCTCGCCGACCGGGCCGGCCCGATCCTTCCGGTGCGCATACCCGCGGCGGCGTCTCCGTCGGGGTCCGGCTACGATCTCCTCGGCCTGGTCGAGGAGCGGTCGGTCTCGGTCAACACCGCCGCGGCGGGGGGCAATGCCAGCCTGATGTCGCTCGACGGGTGAGCGCCCGTCGGCGCGGCGTCCGAGCGCTTCGGAGCTGAAGTCGGAGCCGTGGCCGATTGCAACGCGGCCGGGCCCCGCTCTAAGGATCGCCGCGCGCCCCCCGCAGGGCGCGCCGCCGACCCCGTGAGACCCCAACCCCCGATGATCGCGCCGGACACCGTGCGTGCGCCCATGCGGCGATCGTGATCTCGCCCGTCCTCGTCGCGGCCCTGGTGCGCGCGCTCACGACGGGCTGCGTCGTCGTGCTCGCCTCCACCCTGGCGGAGGCCGCCGGGCCGTTCTGGGGCGCCCTGATCCTCAGCCTGCCCGTGTCGGCCGGACCGGCCTACGTCTTCATGGCGCTGGAGCACGACGGCGCCTTCATCGCCGGGGCCGCGCTCAACGGCTTCGCGGCCAACGCGGCGACAGGGCTGTTCCTGATCGTCTACGCGTGGCGCGCGCCGGCCACCGGGTCGCTGCGCGCCCTCGGCACGGCGGCGGCGGCGTGGCTCGCCGCCGCCGTGCCGATCGCCGCCTGGGCCTGGACGCCGCCGACGGCCTTCCTCCTCAACGCCGCCGTCTTCGGCGCCGGCCTCGTCCTGGTCCGCCCCAAGGGACGGACCGTGTTCGCGCGCAACACCGTGGCGACGCGCCGCTGGCTCGACCTGTCCGCCCGGGCCGCCGCCGTGGCCCTGTTCGTCACCGCCCTCGTCGCCCTTAGCACCGCCCTCGGGCCGGAGCGGACCGGCGTCGTCGCGGCCTATCCGGTCTCCCTCACCTGCGCCTTCGTGATCCTGCACGCCCGCGTCGGCGGGGCCGCGATGGCGCAGCTCGCCGCGACCGCGATCCGCGGCATCTTCGGGTTCGGCCTGACCCTGCTGACGCTGCACCTGCTGGTCGAGGCGTGGGGCGCCGCGCTCGCCCTGTCGGGGGCCCTGCTCGTCTCGCTGCTGTGGTCGGGCGGGCTGCTCGCGCTCCAGCGGCGGGCCGCGCGGCCCGGGCCGCGACCGCCCGGCTGAGCGGTGCCGTCAGCCGGACTGCCGATCGAGGACGGCCTGCGTGAAGACCGGCTCCCAGGCCATGATGTGGCTCGTCATCAGCGCGGCGGCGTCGGCCTCGACGCGCCCGCACACGAGATCGACGATGCGGTAGTGCTCGGCCACCGAGGCGTCCTGCCGGGCGCGGCCCGCCTCCGACCGGATGCCGTAGAGCCGCATCCGATCGCGCAGCTTCATTACGATCCCGGTCAGGATCGGGTTGCCGGCCCGCGCCAGCAATTCCTCGTGGAAGGCGCGGTCGGCTGCGAGGTAGGCCGGCACGTCGTCCGCCCGCACCGCCCGGGCGATCTCGTCCGCGTGCGCCGCCAGATCGCCGGCCGCGCCCGGCCCCGCGCGCACGAGCTTGGCGAAGGCCGACGCTTCGAGCTGGACGCGCACCTCGAACAGGTTGCGCAACTCGTCCAGCGTCGGGTCGAGGACGCGGAAGCCGCGGTTGCGGATCGGCTGCAGCAGCCCGTCGGCGGTGAGCTGCAGCAGCGCCTCGCGCACCGGCGTGGTCGAGATCCCGAGCGTGCGGGCGAGCGCCGGCACCGAGAACACCGTCCCGGGGCCGATCGTGCCGGCGAGGATGTCGAGCCTGAGCTGGCGCTCGACGCGCTCGCGCAGATTCGCCTCCGCCTGCGGCGGAGCGGTCCGGTCCCTGTGATCCAGCACGGCGCGCATACTCCCGAACCGCTTCTAGAGCGGTGCCCGACCGCGTTGCAATCGAGCGCGGCACCGGGAGCCCGGTCCCGCGCCTAACCCCCATTGAAACGGCGCTTCGCATCGAGCGACGTGGCAATAACGCTTCCCCGCTGCCGCTTGAAGACGGTGGCGGCCCATGGTAGTGCGTGACGCGCTACTAGAGGTGAGACGGTGGTCGCCGAGGTCAAGCAAGGCTACTGCACGCTGTGCCGGTCCCGCTGCGGCTCGCTCAACCGAATCGAGGACGGCCGCCTCGTCGCCGTGGCGCCCGATCCCGACCACCCGACCGGCGCCGCCCTGTGCGCCAAGGGCCGCGCGGCCCCCGAACTCCTCGGCAGTCCCCGACGCCTGACGACGCCGCTCCGCCGCACCCGGCCGCGGGGCGCGCCCGATCCCGGTTGGGTCGAGATCGGCTGGGACGAGGCGATGGCCGAGATCGCCGGGGGCCTCGGCACCCTGCGCGCCCGCCACGGGGCCGAGACGGTGGCCTTCGCGGTGACGACGCCGAGCGGCACCCCGATGGTCGACAGCTTCGAGTGGGTCGAACGGTTCGTGCGCGTCTTCGGCAGCCCGAACCTGATCTACGCCGTCGAGATCTGCGGCTGGCACAAGGATTACGCCCACGCCCTGACCTTCGGCCGCGGGATCGGCGCGCCGGACTACGACCGCGCCGACACGATCGTGCTGTGGGGGCACAACCCGACGCGGACGTGGCTCGCCCAGGCCACCCGCGTAGCCGAGGCGCGGCGGCGCGGCGCCACCGTCGTGGTGGTCGATCCGAAGCGCGGCGGCTCCGGCGAGACGGCCGACCTGTGGCTGCCGATCCGCCCCGGCGCGGACGGGGCGCTCGCCATGGGGGCGATCCGCCACCTGCTGATCGAGGGCGGCTACGACGCGGCCTTCGTGCGCGACTGGACCGACGCGCCGTTCCTCGTCGACACCGGGACGGGGCGCCTGCTGCGCGCCGCCGAGCTGTGGCCGGGCGCGGAGGGCTTCGTCGTCCTCGACGCGGCCGGCGTCCCCCGCGCCCGCGACACCCGCCGCGCGCCCTCGGGCGAGGCGTGCCGGCTCGACGCGCGGCTCGACCTTGTCGACGCGGCCGGGCGCGCTCGAGCGTGCGCGAGCGTGCTGCACCTGCTGGCCCGGGAAGCCGCCCCCTACGACCGCGACCGGGTCGCGGCGCTCACGCGGCTCGCCCCCGCGGCGATCGACCGATTCCACGCCCTGTTCGCGGGCGCGCCGCGGCTCGCCTACCACGCCTGGACCGGGGTGGGGCAGCACACCAACGCCACCCTGACGGAGCGGGCGATCGCCACGCTCTACGCGCTCACCGGCGCGGTCGACCGGGCCGGCGGCAACCTCTGGACCACCGCCCCGCCGACCCGGACCGTCAACGGCTACGACCTGCTGTCGCCGGCCCAGCAGCGCAAGGCGCTCGGCCTCGACGCGCTGCCGCTGGGGCCGCCGAGCCGCGGCTGGATCACGGCGCGCGACTTCGCCCGCGCGGCCCTCGACGGCGCGCCCTACCGCGTGCGCGGCCTGATGAGCTTCGGCACCAACTTCGTGGTCTCCCAGGGCGGTTCTGCGCGAAACCGCGCAGCGCTCGCGGCGCTGGAGTTCCACGCCCACGTCGACGTGTTCCTGAACCCCACCGCCGACAATGCGGACATCGTCCTGCCCGCGAGCCTGCCCTGGGAGCGGGAGGCGCTGAAGGCCGGCTTCGAGATCACACAGGAGGCGGTCGAGCTGATCCAGCTCCGCCAGCGGATGGTTCCGCCGCTCGCCGGGACCCGGGCCGACTACGCGATCGCCCTCGATCTCGCCTGCCGCCTCGGCCATGCCGAGGCGTTCTTCGGCGGCTCGATCGAGGCGGGCTGGGACCACCAGCTCGCGCCGGTCGGCCTGACGGTGGCCGACCTGCGCGCCGCCCCCGGCGGCATCCGCGTGCCGCAGTCCACCGGCGAGCGGAAGTACGGGGCGGTAGCTACCGACGGGACGGTCGCGGGCTTCCAGACGGCGACGCGGCGGGTCGCGCTCTACTCCGAGGATCTGCTCGCGCACGGCCATCCGCCGCTCGCGGGCTACGTCGCGCCGGCGGGCCTGTCGGAGGCGGAGGCGATGGGCCTGCCGCTGGTGATGTCGACGGCCAAGACCGGCTGGTACGTGCACAGCGCCTACCGCCACGTCGCCTCCCTGCGGAAGCGGGCGAGCGCACCGACGGTCGAGATCGCAGCCGCCGACGCGGCGGCCCGCGGGATCGTCGACGGGGACGCGGTGGTGGTGCGCACCGCCCACGGGCAGGCGCACCTGCGGGCGCGGATCGACCCCGCGCTGCCGGAGGGCACGGTCATCGCCGAGTTCGGCTGGTGGGAGGATTGCCCGCCGCTCGGCCGCGAGGGGAGCCCCGCCACCGGCGCGGCCACCGCCAACATCAACGCCGCCCTGTCGGACCAGGACCGCGATCCCGTGAGCGGGTCGGTGCCGCTCCGGGCGGTCGCCTGCGAGGTCGTCCGCGACGCGGCGGCGAACCGGGGCCGCTGGGAGGGCCGGCGTCTGTTCCGGGTCGCCTCCGTCCGGCGCGAGGGAACCGACATCGCGGCGCTCACGCTCGCCCCCGCGGATGACGGCCCGCTGCCGGGCTTCCGGGCGGGCCAGCACGCCGTCGTGCACGCGCCGGCCATCGGCCTCGGCCGCGCCTATTCCCTGACCGGCGATCCGGTCGATCCGGTCAGCTACGAGATCGGGGTCAAGCACCTCGCCGCCGGCCCGGACGGGCGGGCCGCCGGGCGGATGTCGAGCCACGTCCACGGGCTCGGGCCGGGGGATCCCGTCTGGCTGGAGCCGCCGTCGGGCACCTTCACGCCGCCGCTCTCGGGCGCTCGTCCGGTGGTGCTGATCGCCGCCGGGGTCGGGCTCACGCCGTTCGTCGGATACCTCGCGGCCCTCGCGCGGTGCCCCGAAACGGCGCCGGAGGTCCACCTCGTCGCGATCAGCCGGAACGGTGTCGAGCAGGCCTACGGTGACCGCCTGCGCGCGGCCGCGGCGGCGCTGCCGGGCCTGCGCATCACCCGCGTCTTCACGCAGCCCCGGCCCGAGGACCGGCTCGGGCGGGACTTCGAGACGGCCGGCCGCCCGGCGGTCTCCGACCTCGACCTGCCGCCGGCCCGAAGCCGTCCGCTGGCCTATCTCTGCGGGCCGGACGCCTTCCTGAGCGCCATGACCGAAGGGCTCGCGGCGCACGGGATTCCGCGCTTCGACATCTTCAGCGAGAGCTTCGCCACCGCGGTGGCGGTGCCGCCTGACCTCGCGCCGCGCACGGTCCGCCTCGCGCGCAGCGGCGCGTCCTTCACCTGGACGCCGGCCGCGGGCAGCCTGCTCGATGCCGCGGACGCGGCGGGCCTTCGGCTCCCGGCCGGCTGCCGGGCGGGCCAGTGCGAGAGCTGCTGCCTGCCCGTCGCCTCGGGCACGGTCGCCCATCTCGGTCCCTACGACGGGGGGCCCGAACATTGCCTGACCTGCCGCGCGGTCCCGGTCAGCGACCTCGTTCTCGACGCGTGACAGGAGGTGAATGAGATGAGCGACACGGCAGCGCTGAACCCGATAGCGCGTGACGCGGCACCGACCCGCGAGGGGCGCCTCGTGCGCGTCTCGCAGGCGATGGTCGCCTTCGCCGAGCGCTGGTTCCCCGACAGCTACGTCTTCGTGCTGATCGCCGCCTGCCTCGTTGGCCTCGGCGTGCTCGCGCACGGGGGCGAACCGCTGGCGGTCAGCAAGGCGTTCGGAGACGGGTTCTGGAGCCTGATCCCGTTCACCATGCAGATGGCCCTGGTGGCGATCGGCGGCTACGTCGTGGCGGTCTCGCCGCCCGTCGCCGCGCTCATGCGCCGGGCCGCCGCCCTGCCGCGCACCGGACGCGGGGCGGTGGTGTTCGTCGGCGTCACGAGCATCCTGCTGTCGCTGGCCAACTGGGGCGTCAGCCTGATCTTCTCCGGCCTGCTCGTGCGCGAGATCGCCCGGCGCTCCGACCTGCGCCTCGACTACCGGGCGGCCGGCGCGGCGGGCTATCTCGGCCTCGGCTTCGGCTTCACGCTCGGCATCAGCTCCGGACCGGCGCAGCTCCAGGCGAACGCAGCCAGCATCCCGGCCTCGCTCCTGCCGATCACCGGGGTGATCGGCTTCGAGCAGACGATCCTGACGTGGCAGAACCTCGTGGTCGTGACCGTCGGCACGCTCCTCTCGGCCGCGATCTGCTACTTCACCACGCCCTCGGACCCGAACGCGCGGACCGCGCAGGATCTCGGCGTCGACCTCGTCGAGGCCCGGCCCGAGGCCACCCGCGCGACGCGCCCCGGGGAGTGGCTGGAGCACAGCCCTCTCCTGACGATCCTCACGCTCGTGCTGGCGGCCGGCTGGCTCTACGAGACGTTCAAGGCCGGCAACCCGCTGATCACGATGTCCGGGCTCAACACCTACAACTTCGTGTTCCTGCTGCTCGGCGCCCTGCTGCACTGGCGCCCGCGCAGCTTCATCGCGAGCTTCGCCAAGGCCATGCCGAGCGTCTCGGGCGTGCTGCTGCAATTCCCGTTCTACGGCGGCATCGCCTACATGCTCACCCGCGTGAAGGCCGCCGACGGCTCAACCCTGTCCGACGCCATCGCCCACGGCTTCGTCAGCCTCGCGCACGGGTCCGGCGCGTTCTCGATCCTCGTCGGGATCTACTCGGCGGTGCTCGGCTTCTTCATCCCGTCCGCCGGCGGCAAGTGGGTGATCGAGGCGCCCTACGTCATGAAGGCGGCCAACGAGGTCGGTGCCCATCTCGGCTGGACCGTGATGGTCTACAACGTCTCCGAGACGCTGCCGAACTTCATCAACCCGTTCTGGATGCTGCCGCTGCTCGGCGTGCTCGGGCTGAAGTCGCGGGACCTGATCGGCTACACCGCGGTGCAGTTCTTCATCCACCTGCCGATCATGCTGATCCTCGCGGCCGTCCTGATGACCACCTTCACCTACCACCCTCCGATCCTGCCCTGACCCGCGGCCCGCATCCCGACCCATGATCCCCTTCTTCGACGCGGATGCGGTCCACGCCGCCCTCGGTTATCCTGAGTTGATCGCGGCCCTGCGGGACGCCTTCGCCGCCGCCGACATCGAGGCGCCGGTGCGCACGGCCCACGAGGTCGGCACGCCGGAGGCGCCGGGGCGGCTGCTGGCGATGCCGGCGTGGCGCCGGGGCGACGTGCTCGGCGTCAAATTGGTCAACGTCTTCCCGCGCAACGCCGCGCGGGGGCTCGGCGCGGTCCACGCCACCTACGTCCTGTTCGACGGGACGACCGGCGCGCCCCGCGCGCTGATCGACGGCGAGGCGCTGACCAACCGGCGGACGGCGGCGAGTTCGGCGCTCGCGTCGCACTACCTGTCGCGGCCCGACAGCCGGGTGCTCACCGTCGTCGGGACCGGCCATCTCGCGCCGGCGCTGGCGCGGGCGCACGCCGTGGTCCGGCCGATCCGGCAGGTGCTGGTCTGGGGGCGCTCGGCGGCCAAGGCCGAAGCGGTGGCGGCGCGGCTGCGCGAGGCGGGTCTCCCGGCCGAGCCGGCCCCGGACCTCGCGCATGCCGTGGCGGCGGCCGACATCGTGAGCTGCGCCACGGTCTCGACCGAGCCCCTGGTGCTGGGGCGCGACGTCCGGCCCGGGACGCATGTCGACCTTGTCGGCGCCTTCACGCCGCTGATGCGGGAGAGCGACGACGCCCTGGTCCGCGCGAGCCGGGTGTTCGTCGACACCCGAGCCGGCGCCCTCGCGGAGGCTGGCGACCTCACGCAGCCGATCGCGGCGGGGACGTGGTCGGCGGAATGCCTGTGCGGCGATCTGCACGACCTCTGCCGCGGCGCGCAGTTCGGCCGGACCGGGGCCGACGAGATCACCCTGTTCAAGTCGGTGGGCGCCGCCCTGGAGGATCTGACGGCCGCGGCAATGGTCGTCGGCTGAGCCTGCGAGCCCGGCGGCGGAACGGTGGTCGCGGCCTGCGAGGGATGCAGGCCGGCCCAGCGGGCCCCCGCCCCTGCCCGCCAGGGGCGGATTCCTTCAGCGTGCCGGGCCCTCCGCTTCGAGGAGGCCGTGCAGGGCGGTCCCCATGACGATCATCCGTCCGATCATCAGGCGGGTGAACCCGTCGAGGGCTTCGACGACGCGGTCCGCGGAGGATGCGTCGAGGGGTGGCCGGGCCGCGGCGCGGGGGGCGAGCGCCGCCGCGTGCCGGCGCCCGGCGGCGATCACCCGCTCCTGTTCCGCGGCGAGCGCGCCGGACCGGTGCAGGGGCGAAAGAGCGGTCCGGGCCAGCGCGAGGTAGGGCGGCCAGTGCGCGAGGTGGCGGTAGAGGCTCGCGATCGCCGCGCTCTCCCCCAGCCGGCCGAACCCGTCGAGATCCCGCACCAGGGCCAGTACCGGCGGCGACAGGTCCGCGAGCGCGGGCAGCGGGATCGCCGGGACGGACCCCACCGCCCCGTCGGCCGTCCGGCCCACCGTCTCGCCCCGTGTCTCTCCCGCGGCCCGAGCCTCGTCCCGCAGGACCGCGAGCGCCACCAGCATCGCGAGGAAATTCGCGGCGTTGGCGGTGTTGTAGTCTGCGATCAGGTTGCGGATCGCCGCGCGCGCCTCGGCATCGACGCCCGCCGCGTCGAAGGCGTGGTCCGGGATCGTCGCGAGATCGGGCAGCGCGACGAGGCCGCGCAGCTCCGCCGCGGCCGCGGAGAGGGCCGCCGTGCCGTACAACGGCCCGACCACACCCCAGGTCCAGGCGAGCCCGCCCGGAATGGTGGCGAGGTGGCGCCAGATCAGATTCACGAACGGCACACCGAGGGCGGTCCGGAGATCCGCGAACAGGGCGGCGATCTCGCCCGTCGCGTCCTCTTCTCGGATCGCGGGGATCGGGTCGGCGCCGCTCACGAGACGGCCCCGTCGCGGGCCCGGATCGCCCGGTGGCGGCCGAGCAGCGCCGCCGCGAGCTTGGCGTGCGCCATGTCGACGAGCAGCCCCCCGTGCCCGACGGCGCCGGCGCCCTCGGCGACGGAGCGTTCGAGCGCCGCCTCGATCGCCTCGGCCGCGGCGACGAGGGCCGGCGCGGGGGAGAACGCGGCGTTGGCGAGCGCGACTTGGGACGGGTGGATCGCCCACTTGCCCTCGTAGCCCAGGGCCGCGGCGCGCTCGCAGGCGTTGCGGTAGCCCTCCGCGTCCGCGAAGTTCGCGTAAGGCCCGTCGATCGGGCGCAGGCCGTTGGCCCGGGCGGCGTTGGCGATGCGCGCCAGCGCGAAGTGCCACTGGTCGTTCCAGTGCCGCTGGCCCGCCCCCTCCCCGTGTGTGCGCACGGCGTAGGCGGGGTTCGGCTGCCCGAAGGCGGTGTCGAAGGTGCGCATCTCGATCGAGTAGTCGCCGACCCCGAAGATCAGCGCCTCCAGCCGATCGGAGGCGGCGGCGATCTCCTCGACCTGGGCGACGCCGCGGGCGGTCTCGATCAGCACCTCGATGCCGAGGCGCTTGTCCCGCCCGTGCTCCCGCTCCAGGCCGGTGAGCAACTGGTCGACGAAGCGCACGTCGAACCCCGATTCCGCCTTCGGCAGCAGGATCAGGTCGAGCCGGGGGGCGGCCGAGACCACGTCGATGATGTCCCGGTGCGCCCAGGGCGTGTCGAGGCCGTTGACGCGCAGCGCCAGGGTCTTGTCGCCCCAGTCGTGGCCGTTCAGCGCCGCGATCGCCCCGGCCCGGGCCTGCGCCTTGCGGGCGGGGGCGACGGCGTCCTCCAGGTCGAGGAACACCACGTCGGCCGCGCCCGCCGCCGCCTTGGCGAAGAAGCGCTCGGAGGTGGCCGGCACCGCGAGTTCGGAGCGCTGGAGGCGGAAGGGACGTGTCGGCTGGGGCATTTCTCTCGATCGGCGTTCGGGGATGGCGGCTCGGCGTTCAGGCGGCGGTCTCGGCGGCGCGCTCCAGCTCCTCGGGCACCTCGCCGAGGAACAGGCGCTTCACGTTCTCGTTCGCGAGCAGCGCGGCGGCCTCGCCCGCGTAGGCGACCCGGCCCCCGTGCATCACGTAGCCCCGGTGAGCGACGGCGAGCGCGCGGGACGCCTTCTGCTCGACCATCACCACGGTGAGCCCGGCCGCGCTGATCTCGGTGAGCTTCTCGAACACCACGTCCACGAGCTTCGGGGACAGGCCGAGCGATGGCTCGTCGAGGATGATCGTCGTCGGGTCGGTGATCAGCGCGCGGGCGATGGCGAGCATCTGCTGCTCGCCCCCCGACATCGTCCCCGCTTGCTGGCGCAACCGCTGTCCGAGGATCGGGAACAGGGCGACGAGGCGCTCGATCGCCCGGTCGATCCGCGCCCGGTCGCCCCCCAGGATGTGCGCGCCGAGTTCGAGGTTGTCGCGCACGCTCATCTCGGGGATGACGATGCGCCCCTGGGGCACGTAGGCCATGCCGCGCCCGAGCCGCAGGTGGGCCGCCTCGCGGGTCACGTCGGCGCCGCCGACGCGCACCCGGCCGGACCAGACCGGCAGCAGTCCCGCCGCCGCCTTGATCACCGTGGACTTGCCGGCCCCGTTGGAGCCGATGATCGCGCTCATCCGCCCGGTGGGAAAGGCCATCGTGACCTCGCGCACCACCGCCACGTCGCCGTAGCCCGTCGTGAGGCCCTCGATCTCGAGGGGGGCGCCGGTGCCGGCGGGCCCCGCGCTCATCTCTTGTCCCAGGCGGGCATCGGCAGCACGGCGTCGGCGGTCTTCAGGTCGTCCGGCCAGATGATCTCGCGCTTGCCGCCGCGGATCTGGTCGAGGAGACCCTTCAGGCCGATCTGGACGTAGGTCTTGGGATCGACCTTGTGGTGGCCCATCACGCTGTCGGTCTCGAAGGTGGTCAGCGTCTCGCGGATCTTGTCCTGGTCGAGGCTGCCGGTCTTGGCCACCGCCCGCTCCAGCACCGTCGCACCTTGGTAGGCGAAGGCGGCGTAGTAGCCGGGCTCGGACTTGTAGCGGGCCTTGTGGGCGGCCACGAACCCGGCATTGCCCTCGGTCTTCAGCACGGGCTCGTAGAGGGAGATGGCGATCACGTACTCGCCGTCCTTGCCGGTGGCGGCCACGAAGTCGTCCTGGGCCGGCCCGTTGTGGATGAATGCCTTGGGCAGGTAGTTCACCGCCCGGAACTGCCGGACCATCTCGATCGCCTCGTTCGGATAGCCGACCCCGATCCAGATGTCGGGGTTGAGCTGCCGGGCCCGGGCGATGCTCGACGAGTAGTCGGTCGTCCCGGCCGGGAAATACTCGGTCATCTCGATCTTGAGGCCGTGCTCGGCGGCGATCTTGTCGAGCGCCTTGGTCATGTCGCGGGCGGCGGGGTAGTCGCGCGAGACGATGGCCAGCGTCTTGAAGCCGTGGGCCTTCGACACCGGCGCGACGCCCGCGACGTAGGCCGAGATCGCGGGCGCCGACTGGAACACGTACTTGAAGCCGCGCAGGTGGATCGCCTCGGAGGCGCCGCCCGCGTTGACGAACACCCGCTTGTGCTTCTCGGCGACCGCGCTCGCGGTGGCGCAGGAGGCCGAGCCCCAGGGTGAGAGCAGCAGCTCGACCTTGTCGTTGGTGATCAGCCGCTCGTAGAGCCGGGCGGCGGTCGCCGGATCGCTGCGGTCGTCGTAGACGACGATGTCGACGGGGCGCCCGAGCAGACCGCCGCGCCCGTTGACGTCCTCCCGCCACAGGTCGATCCCGCGCTTGAACAGCTCGCCCGAGTCGGCGAGGTTGCCGCTCTGGGAGAGCGCCACCCCCATGCGCAGGGGCTCGGCTGCCGCGGTCCGGCCGGCCCAGCCCGCCGCCGCGAGGCCGATCAGACCCGCCGTCGCGCCGCGGCGCGTCGGCCCCACCCGTACCGGTCCCGTCATCCTCGATCCTCCCTTCGATCCCGCGTCGCGGCGGGCTTCGTCGCTCAAGCGGCCGTCGGGGCGGCGCCCATGTGGTCCAGGGTGTCCCAGCGGGTGAGACCCGCGGCGGCGCGGCTGCGCGGTTCGATTCCCAGGATCCCCGCGACGTCGCGGGCCGCGGCCTGGACCGCGCGGGGGTCGAGGCCGGTGGAGACGCCGCACGCGTCGAGCCACGCCACGAGATCCTCGGTCGGCGCGTTGCCGATCGCCGCCCGCGTCCCCATCGCCACCCCGCCGCCGATGCCGCAGACCGCGCCCTCGACGAACGCGGCGCCGGCATCGAGGGCGGCGAGCACGTTGGCCGACGCCATCCCGGCCATGTCGTGGACGTGATAGCCGAACGTGCAGTCCGGATGGGCGTCGCCGAGCCGCGCGAACAACTGCCCGACCTGGCGCGGATCCTCCAGCCCGGCCGAGCCCGCGACGTAGAAGCGCCGGATGCCGGCATCGCGCAGGCGCGCGATCAGCGCGAGCACCCGCGCCTCGGGGATCGCCCCCTCGTAGGTGCACCACAGGGCGACGCCCACCGCCATGACGAAGCCGACACCCGCCGCGTCGGCGAGGCGGAAGCAGGCGGCGGCCTGCGCCACCGCCTCGTCCGGCGTCATGTTCTGGTTCTTGCGCAGGTAGGTCTCGCCGACGGTGATCAGGCCCAGCAACTCGTCGAGACCCGAGCCCAGGGCCCGCTCGGCGCCGCGGACGTTCGGCACGAGCGCCCGGTAGACCGTGCCCGGCCGCCGGGCGATGCGGGCGCAGACCGCCTCGGCGTCGCTGAGCGCCGGGATGAAGCGGGGATGGACGAAGCCGGTGACCTCGATCACGGGAAAACCCGCCGCGCTCAGGCGGTCGATCATCGCCACCTTCGCGTCCGTCTCGACCCACGCGCCGAGACTCTGGAGGCCGTCGCGGGGGGCGACCTCGACGACCTGGACGCGTTCGGGAAGCCGCAGCACGGGGGCGCCTCAGAAGTAGGCTTCGGCGACGGCGGGGTCGGCCCGCACGGCCTCGGGGTCGCCGCGGGCGATCACCCGGCCCTCGGCCAGCACGTACAGCTCGTCGCAGACCTCCAGCACGATGCGCATCTCGTGATCGATGAAGAACAGGGTCAGGCCGTCCCGGCGCAGGGTGTCGAGATGCTCGACGATCCGGTTCTGGAGGCGCGGGTTGATCCCCGCGAACGGCTCGTCGAGCAGCATCAGGGTCGGCTCCAGCATCAGTGCGCGGGCGATCTCCACGAGCTTGCGCTGGCCGTAGGACAGTTCCGAGCCCCACCGGTCGCGCAGGGCGGTGATCTCGAGGAAGTCGAGCAGTTCGCGGGCGCGCTCCACGGCCTGAACGTCGGACTTGCCGTGGGCGATGGCGACGAGGTTCTCCAGCACCGTCATCTCGGCAAACAGCCGGCTGATCTGGAAGGTGCGGCCCACCCCCTCCCGGCAGATCTGCGCGGGGCTGTGGCGGGTGGTGTCGCGCCCGTTGATGCGCACGGCGCCGCCGTCGGGCTTCAGCGCGCCGGCCACGATGTTGAACAGGGTCGACTTGCCCGACCCGTTCGGTCCGATCACGCCGGTGATCGAGCCGCGGGCGACAGTGAGGCTCGCCGCGTCGAGGGCGACGCGGCCGCCGAAGCGCTTGGAGACGCCGTCGACGACGAGGATGTCGTCGCGGCCGGGCGCGACGCCGGCGGGGCGTTGGTCCGCGTGCGGATCAAGAATGGCCGGGGCGCTCATGTCGATCGCACGCTCACGTCCGGCGCGCGCGGGGCGGGCGCGGTCTCCGGTAGGGCGCGCCGGCCGGTGTCGGCGGCCGGCACGGCGTCGGCGAGCCGGCGCAGGCCGGCCCGGGGAGCCGCAGACCAGCGCCAGCGGCGCCGGGCGACGGCGTTGACGATGCCGCGGGGCATGAACAGCACCGCGCCCAGGATGATCACCCCGACGAGCCCGAGGTAGAGTTCGGGGAAGCGCGACCACAGCAGCTCGTTGACCACCGAGAGCAGCACCGCGCCGACCAGCGGGCCGAGCACCGTGCCGAGCCCGCCGAGCAGCACCATCGCGATGGTGGTCAACTCCGTCATCGGCGCGAAGGCGGTGGCCGGGTCGATGAAGGCGAGGTAGGTCGCGTACAGGGCGCCGACCGCGCCGGGCGCGGCCGCCGAGATCATGAACGCGGCGATCTTCAGCCGGGTGGTGCGCACCCCGAGCGCCTCGGCGGCCGTCTCGTCCTCGCGGATGGTGAGGAGTTGCAGGCCGAAACGGGCATTGTCGAGCCGGTGCGTGCCGTAGATCAGCGCCAGGGCGATGACGGCGAGCGCGGCGTAGATCGGCTTCAGGTCGGCCGGGGTCAGGTAGAGGCCGGTGCCACCCTGGGTGATCCCGTCGAAGCCGAGCGCGAAGTTCTCGCCGACGCGGGCGAGCCCGTACATGCCGATGGCGAAGAACGAGCCCTTGAGCCGCAGCATCGCGCCGCCGAGGACGAGGGCCAACACGACCGCCGCGAGCGAAGCCGCCCCCGCGGCCGGCAGCCAGTGCCAGCCGGCGCCGATCAGCAGCGCCCCGACATAGGCGCCGAGCCCGAAGAACGCGACCTGCCCGAAATGGGTGTAGCCCGCGTAGCCGCCGATGATGTTCCACGAATAGGCCAGCGCCGTGAACATCAGGAGCTGGACGGTGAAAGACAGGGCGTACTCGCTGCCGACGAACGGCAGGATTGCGAGCGCCGCACCGAGCGCCAGGATGAGCAGCGGGATCCTCATATCCGCGCCCCCACGCCGAGCAGGCCCCGGGGCCGCACTAGGAGCACCGCCAGCATCACGAGGTAGAGCAGCGCCGAGCCGATCACCTGCCCGAAGGCGTAGCCGCCGAACACTTCGAGGATCCCGAGCAGCATCGCGGCGGCGATCGCCCCGGGGTAGCTGCCCATGCCGCCCACGATGATCACCGCGAACGCCTTGATCAGGAAGCGCGAGCCGAGCTGCGCGTCGGAGGCGAAGGTCGGCGCCATCAGCACCCCGGCGAGCCCGGCCATCGCCGAGCCCAGGGCGAAGGTGATGTTGCGGACCCGCTCGACCGAGATGCCGGAGATGATCGCCAGCTCCGGCGCCTGGGCGACGGAGCGGATGGCGCGGCCGGTGCGGGTGCTGCGCAGGAAGATCCAGACGGCGAGGCTCGTGCCGATCGCCACGAGGAAGGCGGTGAACCGGGCGACGGAGACGTCGACGCCCGCCACCCGCACGGAGCCGGACAGCACGCCCGGCAGCCCACGGTAGCCGCCGCCCCAGATCAGGATCGCGGCGTTCACCAGCACCGTCGAGACGGCGTAGGTGGCGAGCAGGGACATGATCAGCGGCGCGTCGGCGAGGCGGCGGATCACGAAGGTCTGGAGGACGAGGCCGGCGAGCGCAGCGCCGGCCGGCACCACGATCAGGGCGACCCAGTAGGGCGCCTGGGCGCCGGCCACCAGCGAGACGGTCACCAGCGCGCCGATCGCCAGGAACTCGCCGTGGGCGAAGTTGACGACGCGCATCACCCCGAAGATCAGGTTCAGGCCGCCGGCCATCAGCGCGTAGAGCCCGCCGAGCAGCACGCCGCCGACGAGGAGTTCGAGCACCGGGGCGTTCATGCCGCCGCTCCCGCGCGGGCCGGGCCCTGTGTGAGGTCTCGCGGCACGGCGCCTACTCCGCCGCCGCCCGGCCGGGCTCGGGGAGGTCGATCCCCGCGGCGGCGAGCTCGTCCTCCGTGTAGCCGAGCTGGTCGATCAGCACCGCGCGGTTGTGCTCGCCGAGCCGCGGTCCCGGCGCAGCGATCGCCCCGGGCGTGCGCGACAGCTTGCCGACGACGTTCTGCATCCGCAGCGGCCCGCCGAGTTCGGGATCGTCCAGGGTCACGATGTTCTCGCGCGCGCCGATATGCGCGTCGGCCACGATGTCGGCCACCGTGTTGACCGGCGCTGCGGTGGCGCCGATCTCCACGAAGCGGGCGAGCAGGTCGTCCCGGTCGAACCGCTCGATCGCGGCCTGGAGATGCTCGTCGAGCACCGCCGCGTTGACGAGGCGGGCGCGGTTGGTCGCGAAGCGCGGGTCGGCCACGAGATCCGGCACCCCGAGCGCGTCGCAGATCCGCACGAAGGTCGATTGCGCGCTGCCGGCGATCGACACGTACTGCCCGTCGCGCGTCCGGTAGGTGTTGCGCGGCGCGGTGAACGGCAGCCGGGAGCCCGAGCGCTGCTGGACGAGGCCGAGCTGGTCGTAGTTGACGACCTGCGGCCCGAGCAGGGTCAGCAGGGTCTCGTAGATGGCGAGGTCAATCACCTGGCCCCGCCCGCTGCGCCGGGCCTCGTGCAGCGCCGTCACGGTGAGGAACGCGGCCATGAGGCCGGTGGTGGAATCGGCGAGCCCGAAGCCCGGCAGGAGCGGCGGCCGGTCCGGCTCGCCGTTGATCGCCACGAAGCCGGCATAGGCCTCCGCCAGCGTGCCGAAGCCCGGCCGCATGCGGTGCGGGCCGGTCTGCCCCCAGCCGGTGACCCGGGTCATGATCAGCCGCGGGTTGATCGCGGCGAGCACGTCGTAGCCGAGCCCCCACTTCTCCAGGGTGCCGGTGCGGTAGTTCTCGACGATCACGTCGACGTCCTGGACGAGGCGCTTGACCGTCTCCGCGCCGAACGGCGTCCGCAGGTCCAGGGTGATCGACCGCTTACCCCGGTTCAGGACCTTGTAGTACAGCCCGACCCCGTCGCGGTTCTCGCCCCAGTGCCGGACCTCGTCGCCGTGCTGCGGGCGCTCGACCTTCAGCACGTCCGCGCCGAAATCGGCGAGGAACATCGAGCACATCGGTGCGGCCAGGAAATTCGAGACGTCCAGGACCTTGAACCCGGCGAGAGGCTTCCCGCCGTCCTGGACGCCGTCGACGTCAGGGATATTACTCATGCGTTTCCTCGCTGCGCATCCGATCTAGCGCCGGAATACGCAATTCATGCCTGCAAAACTTCCGTAACGACGGTATGTCCTTTTACGAGATCCGACAAGCGCCTCCCGATCGGCGGCGCGCGGAACGGAGGCGCGGATGGCCCGGGATGCGGCGGTGGGTTTCGAGGCGGTGGCGGGGGCGATCGAGGGCCGGCGCAGCGTGCGCGGCTTCCTCGACCGGCCGGTCGAGCCGGCGCTGGTCGAGCGGCTGCTGGCGCTCGCGAGCCGGGCGCCGAGCGGCAGCAACATCCAGCCGTGGAAGCTGCACGTGCTGACCGGGCCAGCGCTGGCGCGCCTGACCGCCGCCCTGTCGGCGGCCCATTTCGCGGGCGAGCCGGAAGCGCGGGAGTACGAATACTATCCGCGGACGTGGCGCGCGCCCTATCTCGACCGCCGCCGCCGGGTCGGCTGGCAGCTCTATGAACTGACCGGCGTCGCGCGCGGCGACCGGGAGGCTTCGCTGCGGCAGCGGGGGCGCAATTACGCCTTCTTCGGCGCGCCGGTCGGCCTCGTGTTCACGATCGATCGCGACCTCGAACAGGGGAGCTGGCTCGACTACGGGATGTTCCTCCAGACCCTGATGATCGCGGCCCGGGCTGCCGGCCTCGACACCTGCCCGCAGGCGGCCATCGCGAGCTATCCAGGGATCGTGCGCCGCGAGGTCGGCGTGCCGGAGGACGAGACGGTCGTGTGCGGGATGGCGCTGGGCTACCGCGACCCGGACGAGCCGGCCAACGCCCTGCACTCCGAGCGCGAGCCGGTCGCGGGCTTCGCGACCTTCCACGCGGCCTGAGCCGGAGCCGGTCATTCGGCGGCTCCGGCGAGCTCGGGGGCGGGGTGGAGGGAGGCGCGGATGTCCTCCCCCGCCACGGTGACGTGCTCGCGCATCAGGAACTCGGCCCGCACGCCCTGGCGGGCGACGATGCAGTCGCGGATGCCCCGGTGGTGGTCGTTGTACTTGCGCAGCAGCGCTGGGTCGTAGGAGGCGAGCACCGGCGGGTAGACCGACGGGATGCGCTGCACGGTCTGCAGGGTCGGGGCGATGAACCGGTTGTCGGCGCTCTCGATGATCGTGCGGTGGAAAACCGCGTTGTGGGTGCGCCACGCCTCTCGGGCGCCGTCGTCGAGCGCCTCGTCGGTGGCGAGCACCCGTGCCACCGTGTCGATGGCCTCGGCGATCCGGCGCAACGCCTCGTCGGACAGCCCCCGCTCGGCGGCCTTGCGGGCGGCGAGTCCCTCGATCAGCGCCCGCATCTCGAAGGCGCCCGCGATGTCGCCGGGGTCGAACGGGCGCACCACGTAGCCGCGGTTCGGGCTGTAGGCGAGCAGCCCGTCCTTCTCGTTGGCGGCGAGCGCCAGCCGCACGGGGGTGCGCGAGGCGCCGAACATCTGCGCGAGCTGGACCTCGCGCAGGTGCTGCCCCCCGCGGAACTCCCCCGCGAGGATCATGTCGCGCAGCCGTGCGCTGAGCGCCTGGGCGATCGGCTGGGTCATCGGGAACCTAGACGATCCCCCGCGCGCGCAGGTCCGCAATCCGCTCCGGGCTGAGGCCGAGCCACGCGCCGTAGACCGCCTCGGTGTGCTCGCCGAGGCGCGGGCCCAGCCAGCGCACCGCGCCGGGGGTGCCGGTCAGCGTGGGCACGACGTTGGGGATGGCGATCTCGCCGACCCGCGGATCCTCGACTCGTAGGATGTTGCCGCGGGCGGCGTAGTGCGGGTCCTCGAAGATCTCGTCGATCCCGTAGACCGGACCGCAGGGCACCTCGGCGTCCGAGCAGCGCTTGAGCGCCTCGTCGCGGGTCATCGTCGCGGTCCAGTCGGCGATCATGCCGTTCACCGCCCCCCGGTTCTTCAGGCGGGCGCCGTTGGTGGCGTAGCGCGGGTCGTCGATCAGGTCCGGCCGGTCCATCAGGCGGGCGAGACGCCCGAAGATGCGGTCGTTGGTGCAGGCGATGGCGATCCAGCGCTCGTCCCCGGTCGGGTAGTGGCTGTGCGGCACGACGATCGGCGTCTCGGCCCCGTCCCGGCGGCGCACGTAGCCGCCCTTCTGGAACGCCGGGGCGACCTCGTCGAGGATGCGGAAGATGCCGTCGTAGAGCGCGACGTCGATGACCTGGCCCTGTCCGTCCCGGTCGCGGGCGCGCAGGGCGAGCTGCGCCGCGTAGGCGCCGAACAGGCCGGCCATGTAGTCCGACAGCGTCGCCGAGCCGGGCTGGGCCGGCGGCCGGTCGGCCTCCCCCGACAGGAAGGAGATGCCGCCGAAGGCGTTGGCGATGCGGCCGAAGCAGGGCCGGTTGGCGTAGGGGCCGGTCTGCCCGTAGCCGGAGATGCGCAGCAGGATCAGGCGCGGGTTGACCCCCGACAGCACGTCCCAGCCGAGCCCCCACTTCTCCAGGGTGCCGGCCTGGAAGTTCTCGCAGACGATGTCGGCCTTGGCGACGAGGTCCTTGAACAGCGCCACGCCCTCGGGCTTGCGCAGGTCGAGGGTCACCGAGCGCTTGTTCCGGGCCTCGCTCAGCCACACGAAGGTGTCGCCGGCCTCGCTCGGCGTGCCGAGCCGGCGGGCGTGGTCGCCGACCTCGGGAAGCTCGATCTTGAGCACCTCGGCGCCGTGCTCGGCCATCAGGGTCGCCGCGAAGGGGGCGGCGATGAAGGTGCCGATGTCGAGCACCTTGAGGCCGGCGAGCGCGCCCTCGCGGGGGGAGTTGGCCTGATCCTCGCTCATGTCCTGTCCTCGAATCCGATGTCCGAATGGGGGTCCGATCGCCGTCAGCGCGGGCCGAGGCCGAGGATGCGGCGCGCCTCGTCGGGCGTCGCGACCGCGCGCCCGCAGGCGCGGGCGATCTCGACGATCCGTGTCACGAGCTCGGCGTTCGTCGGGGCGCCGAGCTCGGCGTAGGTGTGGTCGCCGATGCCGATCGAGACGTGGCCGCCGAGCTGGATCGCCTGCGCGGCGGTGGGGAACAGGTTGCCGGGCTTGGCCGAGACGGACCAGACGATGTTGCGCGCCGGCAGGCAGTCGAGATAGGCGCGCAGGCCCGCGGGGGTCGGCGGGTGGGCGCCGAACTGGCCGCCGCCGCTGTGGATCAGCAGGGCGAAGACCGGCTCCGGCAGCAGGCCCATGTCCACGAACGCCTCGATCGTGCGGACGAACGGGATGCTCCAGCAGGCGATCACCGGGCGCACGCCGGCCTCGGCGAAGGTCTTGAGCAGGAAGGTCAGCGTGCGGGTCGAGTTGACGTAGGCCTTGTCCTGCGAGGTGTAGGCCCGCTTCTCGACATCGTAGATGTCGATGTTGGTGCTGCCGAGATCGACCGAGCCGAAATCCGGCCGCAGGCCGTCGGCGGCGAGCCGCGGGATGTGCGCCACCCGGGCCTCGTCGCCCTGGACGGTGATCTGCCCCAGCGTCGGGTGGACGATCAGGCCGCTCGCCTCCCGGATCGCGCGGATCGAGTCGCGGTAGCGCTCGTAGGCGTGGGCGGGCGCTCCGTCGTCCTCGCGGGCGTGGAAATGGATCATCGAGGCCCCGGCCGCCTCGACCGCGGCGGCGTCGCGGCCGAGTTCCGCGGGCGTGAACGGCACGTGCGGGTTCACGTCGCGGGGCATGTACTCGTTGGCGCGCACCTCGATGATGAGCTTGTCCATCGCCGTCCCGCGCTTCCGCCCCCCGCGCGGCTCGTAGCGGCCGCGTCGGTCCGTTTGCATGCAATCCCACCTTACGGGCGCGGATGCAAGGTGGTTGACCCTCACGCTGACGGCCTTCTGCTTCCCTATTGCATGCAAAAGGCGGGCGTGGCAGGCTCACTGGAACGGCGGCGAACACGTGCTTCGCCGCGCGACCGCGGGCAAGCGCGGCGCGGTCTCCACGGGAGGGAGCGATGCTCACAGGCTGGCGCCGCACGGCTGCCGTCACGCTCGCGCTGGGCGCAAGCCTCGCGACGGGCCCGTCCGGCGCGGCCGAGATCACCGTCACGCATTACGGCGTGTCGATGTACGGCGTGCCCTACGCGGTGGCCAAGGCCAGCGGCGCCTTCAAGGCGGCCGGCATGGACACGCCGGGCTTCCTCACCTCGCAGGGCGGCGGCACGAGCGTGCGCAACGCGCTGGCCTCGGAGCTGCCCTACGGCGAGGTCGCCACCTCCGCCGCCATCGCCGCGATCAAGCAGGGCCTGCCGATCAAGATCGTCAACTCGGCGGTCAACACCGTGGGCGACATCCTCTGGGTGGCGCGCAAGGACGACGAGCGGGTCAAGCGCCCGGAGGATCTCGCCGGCCTGACCGTCGGGTACTCGTCGCCCAAGGGCGGGACCGACACGGTGCTGTCGGAGATCATCCGGGTCACCGGCGTCAAGGTCGACAAGCGGGCGGTGGGCGGGGTCGGCCCGAGCCTCACCGCCCTGCGCGAGAAGGGCGTCGACGTCGCCTGGACGCAGGAGCCGATCTGGAGCCGCGACAAGGACCAGTACCGCCTCGTCTTCAACTCGGCGGACTTCATCCCGAAGATTTCGCAGACGGTGGGCATCGTCCGGGCCGACTATCTCGCCAAGCATCCCGACGTGATCCGCGCCATCATCGAAGCGCGCCGCCGCGGCGTGGACGCGGTCTACAAGGATCCGGGCGCCGCCGCCGACATCGCCGCCGCCGAGTTCCGCATCGATCCCAAGGTGTTCCGCGAGGCGATCGACAACGTGAGGACCGTCAAGGGCGTCGATTACTGGAGCCGCGGCGACATCGACTACGAGGGGCTGGAAACGTCGCTGCGGGTGTTGCAGAGCGTCGGAGCCGTGGACGACAAGCCGATCGACTGGGCGAGCGTCGTGTCGGAGGTCGCACTGCCCGACGACCTGAAGCGCAAGGCCGGGGCGCAGGTCGGACGATGACCGGCGGCGCGGCCCTCTCCCGCCCGGAGCCCGCGCGGACGGGGGGCTCGGCCGCGGGGGCGGCGGGCGCCGCGCACGTGCGCGTGCGCGGCCTGACGCGGGTCTATCCGGGCGCGGGCGGCCGCCCGCCACTGAAGGCGCTGGGGCCCCTCGACCTCGACCTCGCCCCGGGCGAGTTCTTCTCGGTCGTCGGACCCTCGGGCTGCGGCAAGTCCACCCTGCTCGACGTGCTGGCCGGCCTCTCGGCGGCGAGCGCGGGAAGCGTCAGCTTCGAGGGGCGCGCGGTCACGGGGCAGGTCCCCGACGGGGTCGGCGTGGTGTTCCAGGAGGATTCGAGCTTCCCCTGGCTCAGCGTGTTCGACAACGCCGCCTTCGGCCTGCGCCGCTTGAAGACCCCGGAGGCGGAAGTTCGCGCCCGGGTCGCGGAGGCGCTTGGGCTGATCGGCCTGTCGGGCTTCGCCGACGCCTTCCCGGCGCAGCTCTCCGGCGGCATGCGCCAGCGCGTCTGCATCGCCCGCACCCTGGTGATGCGCCCCCGCCTGATCCTCCTCGACGAGCCGTTCGGGGCGCTGGACCAGCAGACCAAGCTCCTGATGGGCGACGAATTGCTGCGGCTGTGGCGGGAGACCGGGGCGACGATCCTGCTGATCACCCATTCCCTCGACGAGGCGGCGCTCCTGTCGGACCGGATCGGCGTGATGTCGGCCCGCCCCGGCCGGTTCATCGATCTGATCGAGACCGGCTGGGACCGCGAGCGCGACAGCCGCATCGCCGCCGACCCGGGCTTCGGTGCGATCACCGCGCGGATCTGGTCGCAACTGCGCGAAGAATCCCTCAAGGCGATGAGGGCGGCGCCGTGAGCCGGGCGGGTCTGATCCGGACGGGGGTGATCGTCGCGGCGCTCGCCGCGCTCGAAGCCGCCTGCCGCACCGGCCTGATCGACCGCTTCAGCCTGAGCCCGCCGAGCGAGATGGCGATCTCCGCCGCGCGCATCCTGGCCTCGGGGGAGTACACCCGGGACATCCTGGCGACCTTCGCCACCGTCGCGGCGGCCGCAGCCCTGTCGATCGTCGCGGGCTTCGGCCTCGGCGTGGTGCTCTACCGCTTCCCGCGCCTGAAGCGGGCCGCCGACCCGTTCCTGGCGAGCTACTACGCGGTGCCGTCGTTCATCTTCTACCCGCTGTTCATCGTGCTGTTCGGCCTCAACCGCTGGCCGCTGGTGGCGGTGGCCTTCGTGTTCGCGGTCGTCGCCATGGCGATCGCCTCCGTCGACGGCTTCCTCAGCGTGCGGCCGATCCTGCTGCGCACGGCCGCGAGCCTGCGGCTCACCCGGGCGCAGACCCTGCGCCACGTCATCCTGCCCGCGGCGGCGCCCTACCTGTTCACCGGCGTCAAGCTCACCGTCGTCTACGCCTTCATCGGCGTGGTGGCGGGCGAGTTCATCCTGTCCGGTTCGGGCCTCGGCTACCGGATCGCTTTCGCCTACCAGAGCTTCGAGACGGCGACGATGTACGGCCTGATGCTGATCCTGCTCACGGCCGTGGTGAGCGTGAACATGCTGCTGTGGGCCCGCGAGCGGCGCCTGCACGCCCGGCTGACGCGCTAGCCCCTTGTTTTCACATCATCTTTTCCGAAAGCCGGTGACCACCGTTCGGGACGATGCTCTGGGGAGGCTGCTCTGACCCTTTCGCCCAGGCGGTTCTCCGCGCCCCTCGACACCGTCCTGCTGGTCGTCGCCGCGGCGATCCTCTGGGCGCTGACGGCGCGTCTCGTCGGGCCGCAGGTGCTGACCGGACCTGTCGAGACCCTGACCTATCTCGGCGGGCTGCTCGCCGACCACGAGTTCCAGCTCGGCGTCTGGGAGACCGCCCGCGCCTTCGGCCTGGCGCTCGCGATCGCCTGGGGCAGCGGCCTCGTCATCGGCCTGCTGCTCGGGGCCCACCGCCTCACCGGCGAGGTTGCCGAGCCGATCCTGACCGCCCTGTACTCCGTGCCCAAGATCACCCTTTACCCGGTGATCCTGCTGTTCTTCGGCCTCGGCCTGTCGGCGCGGGTGGCGTTCGGCGCGATCCACGGGGTCGTGCCGGTGGCTCTGTTCACGATGGCCGCGGTGCGCGGGGTGCCCCCGGTCTATTTCCGCACCGCGCGGTCCCTGCGGCTCGGCCCGGTCGCCACCGCCCGCCACATCCTGCTGCCGGCCTGCCTGCCGGGGATCGTCTCCGGCCTGCGCATCGGCTTCTCGCTCACGCTGCTCGGGGTGCTGATCGGCGAGATGTTCGCCTCGCAGCGCGGCCTGGGGCACATGGTGATCCGGGCGATGGAGACGAACGACGTGCGCCTCCTGATCGCGCTCGCCCTGTTCCTAGTCGCCGTGGCGACCGGCGCGGGCGCGCTGCTGCTCGCCCTCGACCGGCACGTCGGCCGGCGCGGCGCCGGGCCGCGCTGAGCCGGCGCCCGCCCGACTGGAGACCTGAACGGATGTCCCTCTACCGCTCGTTCCTGTTCGCGCCCGGCAACCACGCCCGGCGCACGGAGAAGGCCTTGGCGCTCGGCGCCGACGCCGTGATCCTCGACCTCGAGGATGCCTGCCCGGCGGCCGAGAAGGTCGCGACCCGCGAGACCGTGGTCGCGGCGTTGCAGAGGCCCCGCGCGTCGAAGGGCTACATCCGGGTCAACCCGATCTCGACCGAGTACGGCTACGGCGACATCGTCGCCTGCGTGCGCGCCGGCGTCGACGGGCTGGTCATCCCGAAGATCGAGCGGGCCGACGAGATGCGCACCGTCGAGTGGCTCGTCCGGCAGATCGAGCGCGAGCAGGGCCTGACGCCCGGCGGCCTCGACCTCATGCCGATTCTCGAGACCGGGCTCGGTCTCGCCAACGCCCGGGCCATCGCCGAGGCCGGCACGCGCGTGAGGCGCCTGAACTTCGGGGCGGGCGACTTCACCCTCGACGTCGACCTCGCCTGGACCGCCGACGAGGCCGAGTTCGCCCCCTATCGCGCCGCCCTCGTCCTCGCATCCCGGGCGGCCGGCCTGGAGCCGCCGGTAGACACCGTCTGGGTCGCCCTGCCGGACACGGACGGGTTCGCGCGCTCGGCCGCGCGCGCCCGCGCCCTGGGCTTCCAGGGCAAGCTGTGCATCCACCCCGATCAGGTCGCCGTGGTACACGCGGCCTTCACGCCGGACGCCGCGCAGGTCGCCCGGGCGCAGAAGATCGTGGCGGCGTTCGAGGAGGCGGAGCGCACCGGCTCGGCCGCCATCCGGGTCGACGGGCAGTTCATCGACTACCCGTTCCTCTACAAGGCCCGGCGCGTGCTGGCGGCCGCCCGCGCCGCCGGGGTCGTGGGCGCCTGAGGAGCGCCCGTCATCCCTCTCCCACAGGGCGCCCCGGGGCCGGATCGGCGCAGCCCTGCGCTCGCGCGATCCGGCCGACGCGCGCGACAGGGTCGCGAACGACCTGTGCGACCCGCGCGACGGGCCGGCGAAGATCGCCGGCCTGGGAGTCGATGCGCAGTCGATGGACCACCCGGTGGACACGTGCCCGAAGGGCGACGATCCCGACCCCGATTGCCGTCCGCATCGCGGGCGCCGCTTGAATCCTAACCGGTGTTGGCGCTTCATGGCGACCGCACAGGCAGAGGCCGCTTCGATGCCCGACGAACCCATTATCAAGTCTTCCGACATCGCGGCGGCCCTGAAGCGCATCCGGAAGAGGCTCGGCTACAGCAAGAAGGAGATGGCCGGGAAGCTCGGCCTGCGGCGCGGCAAATATGCCTGCCTGGAGGCCTCGACGAAGGCCTGCACGATCCTCCACCTGATGGCTGTCCAGAGATTGACCCTTCAGGAAGCCAAGGTCCGCGAGGACAACCAGTTCCTGTCCAAGACCATCCGCGAGGAGGTCAAGGCGGTGGCGACCCGGCCGCTCTGATCGCCGCGGTCTGTGGCCGAGATGGGTCCCGCCGCGCGACGCGCCGCTGCGCGCGGCGGGATCTGCATGCGGCGGCGATGTCTTCGAGGCCAGATCGGCCGCGTCGATACCGCGGCCGCCGCGAAGCCAGCCTCTCGCCGGGATCGTGGCCGCCATTCAAGGGTTTGGTGCGGACGGCGGGACTCGAACCCGCACGGCCTTGCGGCCGCAAGATTTTAAGTCTCGTGCGTCTACCGGTTCCGCCACGTCCGCTCGGGTGAGAGCGGTAGCCGCGCGGGCGCGCGGGATCAAGCCGGTGGCGTCCAGCCGTAGAGCCACGCGTAGCGGTCGCGCATCCCGTCCGGGCCGAGGCGGCCCATCACCGCGTCGCGGGCGAGCCCGAGGAGCGGGCCGGCGTGGTAGGTCCGGCCGTTGGCGCGGGCTGCGCGCTGCACCCGCCGGGCGCGGGGGGCGCGGGCGGCGGCGTAGGCGGCGAGCGCCGTCGGCACGTCCGCCGCCTCCGCGAGGTGGCGGCGGAGCACCGCGGCGTCCTCGATCGCCAGCGCCGCGCCCTGCGCGAGGTAGGGCAGCATCGGGTGTCCGGCATCGCCGAGCAGCGCGACCCGGCCCCGGGCCAGCGGACGCGCCACCGCCCGGTCGGCGAGCGACCAGACCAGCCAGGAATCGGGCACGGCCAGCAGCGCGCGCATCGGCGCCGCGCAGTCGCGCAGGTGCCCGCGCAGCACCGCGGGCTCGCCGAGCCGCCCCCAATCCTCGTCGCCCACCGCCTCGGGCACCACCGCCACGACGTTGACGAAGGCGCCGTCGCGGATCGGGTAATGCACCACGTGCCGGCCTCGGCCGAGCCACAGCCCCGTGGCCGGCCCCGCGCATTCGGGCGGCGCCGCCTCCCGCGGGACCAGCGCGCGCCACGCCGCCGCCCGGCCCGGCCGCAGGGGCGCGGGGTCGAGGTGGCCCCGCAGGCGCGAGCGCAGGCCGTCGGCGCCGACCACGAGATCGAAGGACAGCGTCTGCGCCCCCGTCCCGCTCTCCAGGGTGAGGTCCGCGCGCTCCGGCGTCTCGGCGAGCCCGGTGACCGAGCGGCCCATCATCAGGCGGATCGCTGGCCGGGCGCGGAGCGCGTCGAGGAGGAGCGTCTGAAGGTCGGCCCGGTGGACGACGTAGTAGGGCGCCCCGAAGCGCGTCCGGGCGGCGGCCCCGAGCGTCACCCCCCCGATCCGGCGGCCGGAGGCGAGCGCCCGCACCTCGACGCCGGTCGGCTCGCTCGCCGCCCGGCGCAGGGCCGCGCCGAGGCCGAGTTCGAGCAGGATCCGGCTGGCGTTCGGGGAGAGCTGGATCCCGGCGCCGACCTCGCTGAAGCCGGTGCGGCGCTCGATCACGGTGACGGCGTGGCCTGCATCCGACAGCGCCAGCGCCGCCGCGAGGCCGCCGATGCCGGCCCCGACGATTCCGATCTCCAGGGGGTGCTCCAGGGCGTGCTGCGGTTCGGTAGGCACCGGATGCGGGCGGGCCTACTCCGCGGCGAGCTTGGCGTCGTCGTGCCAGACGCAGGCCGGCGGATCGGCGTCGCCCGCCTTCAGGCCTGCCCGGTAGCGGTAGAGGGTCGAGCAGTACTGGCAGATGATCTCGGTCTCGGCGCCCATGTCGAGGAACACGTGCGGGTGGTCGAACGGCGGCAGCGCGCCGATGCACATGAACTCCTTCACGCCGACGTGGATGACCGCCACGCCCGGCTCGTTGTGGAAGTGCGGAACCGCCTTGCCTGCCATCTGGCCCTCGCTGACCCCATGCGGGGCACCCGGTGCACGCTTATGCCGCCCGGCCCCCGGCCCGCGCAACCCTCGCGACCCACGCCCCGGAGCCCCGCGCCGCGGGACGCTTGGCCTGCCGCCCGGCGCACCGTACATAAGTCCCGGCGACGGGGCGACGACGATCCCGGCCGACGCCCCGAGAACGACGCAAGATCCGCGATGATGCAGCAGGAACAGGCGAGCGCGCAGGCCCAGCGCCGCGCCCCGGAGCCGCCGATCCACGGCCCCGAGGATTTCGTCGGCATGCGCCGCGCCGGCCGCCTCACCGCCGAGGCCCTCGACCTGCTGATGGAGGCGACGCAGCCCGGCGTCACCACCGAGGCGCTCGACAAGCTCGCCTACGAGTTCGCCATGGACCACGGCGCCTACCCGGCCTCGCTGCTCTACCGCGGCTACCCGAAATCGATCTGCACCTCGATCAACCACGTGGTCTGCCACGGCATCCCCAACGACAAGCCCCTGCGCGAGGGCGACATCGTCAACCTCGACATCTGCCTGATCCTCGACGGCTGGCACGGTGATTCGAGCCGCATGGCCTATGTCGGCGAGGTGCCGCGCAGGGCGCAGCGCCTGTGCGAGATCACCTACGAGGCGCTGATGCGCGGCGTCGCGGCGGTGAAGCCCGGCGGCTCGACCAACGACATCGGCCGCGCCATCCAGACCTTCGCCGAGGCCGAGCGCTGCTCGGTGGTGCGCGATTTCTGCGGCCACGGGCTCGGGCGCAGCTACCACGACGCGCCGACCATCCTGCACTACGTCGAGGCGAGCTACGACGTGCCGCTGAAGCCCGGACAGTTCTTCACCATCGAGCCGATGATCAACCTCGGCCGCCCGGCGGTGAAGGTGCTCGGCGACGGCTGGACGGCGGTGACCCGCGATCGCTCGCTCTCGGCCCAGTTTGAGCACACGGTCGCCGTGACCGAGACCGGCGTCGAGATTTTTACCGAGTCGCCGAAGGGCCTTCATCAGCCCGTCAACCCCGCGGCCTGACCCGCCGTGCCGCGGCCTCCCGGAGACGTCGAGGCGGGGCTGTTCGCGGAGAGCGCCGCGCCCGCCCCGATCGCGGCGCCTCCACCGACCGCCCTTCCGGCCTCGAAGGAGCCGCCGCACTATCACGGCCACCGGGACCGGCTCCGGGAAAAATTCGCCGCCGCCGGCGGCGAGGCGCTTCCGGACTACGAACTCCTCGAACTCGTCCTGTTCCGGGCGATTCCCCGCCGGGACGTGAAGCCGCTGGCCAAGGCGCTGGTGCGCCGCTTCGGCAGCTTCGCAGAGGTGGTCAGCGCCGAGCCGGCCCGTCTGATGGAGGTCGAGGGCATTGGCGCGGGCGTCGTGTCCGACCTGAAGCTGATCGAGGCCGCCGGGCGCCGGCTCGCCCGCGGCGCGATCCGCGAGCGCGAGCTGCTGACCTCCTGGGCGGCCCTGTCCGAGTACCTGCGCGCGACCATGGCCTTCGCACCGCGCGAGGAGTTCCGCGTGCTGTTCCTCGACAAGCGCAACCACCTGATCGCCGACGAGGTGCAGGGGCGCGGCACCGTCGACCATACCCCCGTCTACCCCCGCGAGGTGGCGCGGCGGGCGCTGGAGCTGTCGGCCACCGCGATCATCCTCGCCCACAACCATCCGTCCGGCGACCCCGCGCCCTCCACCGCCGATATCGCGATGACCCGCGAGATCGTCGCTGTGCTGGCGCCGCTCAGGATCGTGGTGCACGACCACGTGATCCTCGGGCGTAACGGTCACGCCAGCCTGAAAGGGCTGAAGCTGATCTGACGCGCCGCGCCGCCTTGAGCGATGTCGGCACTCCGCTAAGCCCTGTAGTTCTTCCGACGCCCGACACGCCGAACGGCGGCGGGCTCGGATCGACCCGGTGGCGCGTGTCTTGCCTCGGGACGGGCGGTGAGGGAGTGAGACGGACATGGCGCTGACCGCCTTCGACGAGATGAACGGCCTCGGCGGCGGGACCGACCCGGCCGCGATCCGCGAGGCCTACGGCCAGCTCAAGTCGTGGCTCGACGCGACTCCGCCCGAGCACTTCAACACCCGCCGCAGCCAGGCCGAGCTGCTGTTCCGGCGCATCGGCATCACCTTCGCGGTCTACGGCGACACCGAGTCGACCGAGCGGCTGATCCCGTTCGACATCATCCCCCGGGTGATCACCCGGCCGGAGTGGGATTTCCTGGAGCGGGGGCTGAAGCAGCGGGTCACCGCCATCAACCTGTTCCTGAAGGACGTCTACGGCGCGCAGGACTGCATCAAGGCCGGGATCATCCCCGCCGACCTCGTCTACCGCAACGCCCACTACCGCATGGAGATGCGGGCGTTCCGGGTGCCGCACGACCTCTACGTCCATGTCGCCGGCATCGACATCGTCCGCACCGGCGAGAAGGACTTCTTCGTCCTCGAGGACAACGCCCGGATCCCGTCGGGCGTGTCCTACATGCTGGAGAACCGGGAGGTGATGCTGCGGCTCTTCCCGGACCTGTTCTCCAAGCACCGGGTCGCGCCCGTGGAGAACTATCCCGACGCCCTGCTCGCGACGCTCCGCAGCCTCGCGCCGGGCTCGGCCACCCGCGACCCGACCGTGGTGCTGCTCACCCCCGGCCGCTACAACTCGGCCTTCTACGAGCACTCGTTCCTGGCCGACAAGCTCGGCGTCGAGCTGGTGGAGGCCTCCGACCTCTTCACCAAGGACGACGTGGTGTACATGCGCACCACCGAGGGCCCCCGCCGGGTCGACGTGATCTACCGCCGCCTCGACGACGACTTCCTCGACCCGCTCGTGTTCCGGCCGGACTCGGTGCTGGGCGTGCCCGGCCTGATGAACGCCTACGAGCGCGGCTCCGTGACGCTCGCCAACGCCGTCGGCACAGGCATCTCCGACGACAAGGCCGTCTACAGCTACATGCCGGATCTGGTGAAGTTCTTCACCGGCGAGGAGCCGATCCTGCACAACGTGCCGACCTATCGCTGCCGCGAGAAGGACGCGTTCGCCTACGTGATGGACAACCTCTCCGAGCTGGTGGTCAAGGAGGTCAACGGCTCGGGCGGCTACGGCATGCTGGTCGGCCCGCACGCCACCAAGCGCGAGGTCGAGGAGTTCGCCAAGCGGCTGCGCCACGCCCCCGACGGCTTCATCGCCCAGCCGACCTTGTCGCTCTCCACCTGCCCGACTTTCGTCGCCTCGGGCGTCGCGCCCCGCCACGTCGACCTGCGGCCCTTCGTGCTCTGCGGCGCCGACGAGATCCGGATCGTCCCCGGCGGCCTCACCCGGGTCGCACTCAAGGAGGGCTCGCTTGTGGTCAATTCCAGCCAGGGCGGCGGCACCAAGGATACCTGGGTGCTCGACGCCTGACCGACCGCCGCGAGGATCTCCGCTCCGCGGCCGACGGGCCCGGACGACTGGGTTGAAAGAGCATGCTCTCCAGGACCGCCGACAACCTCTACTGGCTCTCGCGCTACGTCGAGCGCGCCGATTTCGTGGCGCGCATCCTCGACGCCGCCCACCGCCTCGCCTCGCTGCCGACAAGCTACGGCGGCGGCGAGACCAACGAGTGGGAATCGGCGCTCGCCTCGGCCGGTGACCCGGACGCGTTCCGGCTGCACTACAGCGCGGTCAACGCCGACACGGTCTGCGACTTCCTCGCCTTCAGCCCGCACAACCCGTCCTCGATCCGCTCGTGCATCGAGGCGGCCCGCGAGAACGCCCGCTCGGTGCGCACGGCGCTCACCACCGAGATGTGGGACGCGATCAACGGCGCGTGGCTGGAATTGCGCAACTACGCGGGCCGCGAACTCAGCCGCGACGAGTTCGGCCGCTTCCTCGACTGGGTGAAGACCGTCTCGCTGACCTACGACGGCTCGGCCTTCCGCACGATGCTGCGCAACGACGCGTTCTGGTTCACGCGCCTCGGCACCGCAATCGAGCGGGCCGACAACACCGCCCGCATCCTCGACGTGAAGTACCAGATCCTGCTGCCGCACGACGAGCGGGTCGGCGGCAGCCTCGACTACTTCCAGTGGACGACGATCCTGCGGGAGGTCTCCGCCTTCAACGCCTATCATTGGGTCTACCGGGAGAGCGTGAAGCCGCTGCTGGTGGCCGACCTGCTGATCCTCAACAAGCAGATGCCGCGCTCGTTCGCCAACTGCTACGGCGTCATCGTCGAGTATCTCGACCTGATCGCCGACGCCTACGGACGCCGGGGGCCGAGCCAGCGGCTCGCCGGCAACATGCTCGCCAAGCTGGAGAGCGAGGACATCGACCGGGTGTTCGCCACCGGCCTGCACGAGTTCGTCGAGGCGTTCATCGGCGAGAACAACGGGGTGGGCGAGGCCATCGCCAAGCAGTATCTGGTCGGCTGATTTTCCTTGGGACTCGGACGGGGTGGGTCCGGCGGGCGCGGTCGCGCGGCCGTTCTCCCCCGCGATCGAAGCGACGGGCAGGCGCATGCGCATCCGCGTGGTCCACGAGACCATCTACACCTACGAGCAACCGGCGCGCGGCCTGATCCAGGTCCTGCGCCTGACCCCGCGCGACCACGACGGCCAGCACGTGCGGCGCTGGCGGATCGACACCTCCGTGGACGGGCGGCTGACCGAGCGCGAGGACGGCTTCGGCAACGTGGTCCACTGGTTCACGCCGGACGAGCCGTCGGACGCGCTGGTCATCCGTGTCACCGGGGAAGCCGACACCGACGACACCCACGGCGTGGTGCGCGGTGCGGTGGAGCGCCTGCCCGACCAATTCTACCTGCGCGACAGCGACTTCTGCGCCGCCTCGCCCGAACTGAACGCGTTCGCCGAGGCGACGGCCCGCACCGGCGATCCGGCACCGCTCTCGGTGCTGCACCGCCTGATGGGCGCGGTCCACGAGGCGGTCGCCTTCGAGCCGGGCCCCGCCACCGCTTCCGTGCCGGCGGGCAAGGCTTTCGGGGCGGCCAAGGGCAATTGCCAGGACCTCGCCCACGTCTTCATCGCGGCCGCGCGCCACGTCGGCATCCCCGCCCGCTACGTCTCGGGCTACCGCTCCCCCGGCGCCGGGGAGGCGGAGATCGAGGCACCGCACGGCTGGGCCGAGGGGCTGGTGCCCGGCCTCGGCTGGGTCGCCTTCGACCCGGCCTTCGATGTGAGCCCGGCGGACGGCTGCATCCGCGTGGCGGTCGGGCTCGACTACCTCGGCGCCGCCCCGATCCGCGGCAGCCGCACCGGCGGCGGCACCGAGACGCTGGACGTGAAGCTGCGCGTCGAGCAAGGCAGGGCCGCCGCCCAATCCTAGTGTTTGGGACTCGGGCGTCGCGGACGGCCGAACCCTCCGCGAGAGCGCGAAGAGAGCCCGTAGCCATGACCTACTGCGTCGGTGTCCTGGTCGAGGACGGTCTCGTGATGGTTGCCGACACCCGCACCAATGCGGGGCTCGACGACATCTCGACCTACCGCAAGCTCCACCACTTCAACGTCCCCGGCGAGCGGGTGATGATGCTGGCCTCGGCCGGCAACCTGTCGATCACCCAGTCGGTCCTCAGCCTGCTCCAGGAGGGGGTGCCGGGCGAGGAGGGCGAGCCGGCGCAGAGGCTCGTCGAGGCGCCGACGATGTTCCAGGCGGCCCAGCTCATCGGCCGGGCGATCCGCCGGGTGCGGTCGATCGAGCAGAAGGGCTTCGAGGCGGCCAGCATCCGCTTCTCGATCTCGCTGCTGTTCGGCGGCCAGATCGGCACGGAGCCGATGCGGCTGTTCCTGATCTACTCGGCCGGCAACTTCATCGAGTGCTCGACCGACGCCCCCTTCCTGCAGATCGGCGAGCACAAGTACGGCAAGCCGATCCTCGACCGGGCGGTGAAATTCCAGACCGACCTCTACGACGCCCTCAAGGTCAGCCTCGTGTCGATGGACTCGACCATGCGCTCGAACCTCGGCGTCGGCCTGCCGATCGACATCGCACTCGCCCGCCGCGGCGCCCTCGTCCTGGAGGTGAATCACCGGATCGAGGCCGGCGAGGGCTACTTCCACGACCTGCGCGAGCGCTGGTCGGCCGCGCTCCGGGCCGCCCACCGGGCGATACCGCGCCCGCCCTACGGGCCGGCGCCGACCTGATTATTTTGGGGCGATTATGCACTTTCCATAGCAAAGACTGCGTCATTTCCCGTGTGGGCGACCGCCCACTTTGCGCTGTGGCTCCTAGGAGATAGGCTATGAACGTAGCCTACCGACTGCGCCTAGGGTACGTCATGGACCGGATCAAAATCGAACTTGAGAACTGCTACGGGATTAGGTCCCTCAAGCAGACTTTCGATTTTTCTCAGAGTCGTGCTTACGCTTTGTACGCGCCAAACGGCGCTATGAAGTCGTCATTTGCCGAAACGTTCAATGACCTCGCTAATGGGCGCCGGTCACAAGATCGCATTTTCCCCGACCGCCAAACCGTCCGAAGCGTCTTGGACTCAACTGGCAAGGAGTTGAAGCCTGAGTCGATCTTGGTCGTCAAACCATACGACGAAGAACTTGGCCACACTGAAAAAACTTCTACTCTTCTAGTCGATGCGAATCTGCGCAGAGAATATGCTCGGTTAGACTCTGAGATTGAAAGTTCAAAAGCGAATCTGATCAATCTTATTAAGCAGCAATCCGGTTCGAAGAAGGATATTGAACAGGAAATATCCTCCGCCTTTACGCGAACGTCAGACAATTTCTACAATGCTCTTGTACGAATTAGGACTGAAGTTGACGCTCAAAAAGAAACTCCTTTTGCAAGCGTAGCTTATGACAAGATTTTCGACGATAAAGTTTTGGCTGCGCTGAACACAAAGAACTTGAAATCTCTTGTCGAAGACTACGTACACAGGTACAACAACCTTCTTGATGCCTCAACATATTTTAGACGCGGCACTTTTGATTATTACAATGCAGGCGAGATTGCTAGAAGCCTCGCCGCCAATGGCTTTTTTAGTGCTAAGCATACAGTAAAACTGAATGCGAATGGCAAAACGGTCGAAATATCAACCGAAAGAGAGTTAGAACAGATTATTGCTGGAGAGAAAGAGGCGATCTTAACGGACAAAGATCTTAGAAAAAAGTTCGATGATGTAGCTAAAGCGCTGGCAAAAAACGTCAACCTGCGTGATTTTGTGCAGTATATGCAGGATAATGTAACACTGCTATCTCATCTCATAAACCTCGAAAAATTTAAGGAAGATATTCTGAAGTCATATCTTCGGGCAAATTATGAAGCTTATACAGAATTAATGAAAAAATACTCAGACGCATTGCAGCGTAGAGGTGAGATTGAAGAGGAAGCCAGAAAGCAGCGCACATTATGGGAGCGAGTCATTGAAGAATTTAATAACAGGTTTTTTGTCCCCTTTAAGCTAGAAGCTAAGAACCGTATCGCAGTCATGCTCGGACAAAAAGCGATGATTGACTTGGGATTTGTCTATAAAGATGGATCAGATACGGTTGAAATTGGTCGCAAAGAACTTCTCAAAGCCTTGAGTACTGGCGAGAAGCGAGCATTTTATATTTTGAATGTCCTGTTTGAAATCGAAGCGAGACGCAAAGCGCAGCAAGAAACGCTTGTTGTTGTGGATGATATTGCTGACTCCTTCGATTACCAGAATAAGTACGCCATCATTCAATATCTTAAGGATATAAATGAGGGCGGTCTTTTTAAACAGATCATTATGACTCACAATTTTGATTTCTTTCGAACAATCGAGAGCAGATTTGTAAAATATAATCATTGTCTCATGGCGACAAAAGATTCGTCTGGCATAAAGTTGCAGCAGGCAATCGGTATTCGCAACGTGTTCGTTAAAGATTGGAAAGAGAACTTTGACAAAGACCCAAAGAAGAAAATTGCATCTATACCGTTTGTTCGCAACCTCGTAGAGTATTGTGAGGGTGAGAACGACGAAAAGTTTGAAAAACTAACGTCTCTTCTGCATTGGAAGGCCGATACTACCTCCATAACAGTCGGAGAACTGGACAGAATTTATCACGATGTCTGTAAAAAGACGTGTTCATCCAACAATCCAAACGAAATTGTATATGATGTCATAGAGAAACAAGCCAAAAATTGTCTTGTCGCTCCAACCGGAATCAATTTTGAGAATAAGATTGTGCTTGCGATAGCCACCCGGCTCAAGGCCGAGCAATTTATGATCAGTAAGATTAAAGACAAAGCCTATCCAAGTACTATTACTCATAATCAAACTTATGCTTTGGCAGCTAGGTTTAAAAAAGATAATCCGAACTGGGGTGAAACAAGTACGCTCGACAGGGTATTGCTCATGACCCCTGAGAACATTCATTTAAATTCATTCATGTATGAGCCAATCGTAGACATGTCAGATGAACATTTGAAGAAATTATATACAGACGTTTACGCTCTCGCTTGATGGATTAATGGTATCGTCATGAGCAAGGAAAGCATTCTATCTGAAGGCGATGTTATCAAGCGCAGAGATGACGCAATACGCCGCGCGTTAAGTACGCCGCCCGTCCCTACCAAAAGCTATAAGGGGCAAGGCTCGTAAATCTAGTGCATAATAGCCATTATTTTCGGATTGCGGCGTCGTCGACCGTCCAGGCTGCCAGGAGCCGCCGCACGTCCGCGGCCGGATCGTGCGCCCGCGCCAGACGGCCCATGACCGCGACGCCGGCCGCGCCCACTCTCCGGCACGCGGCGGCGTTCTCCGCGGTGATCCCGCCCAGCGCCACGACCGGCAGGCCCGTGTCCCGCGCGGCGGCGAGGCCGTCCAGGCCCAGAGCCGGCCCGTAGCCCGGCTTGCTCGCGCTCGCGAAGACGGGGCTGAGCGTGACGTAATCCGCTCCCCCCGCGGCAGCGGCCGCGACGTCGCCGGGCGCGTGGGCGGAGACGCCGAGCAGCGCCGCCGGCCCGAGCGCCCGCCGCGCCGCCGCGATGGCCTCGGTTCCCGCCCCGCCGCCGAGATGCACGCCACCGGCCCCGAGCGCGCGCGCCAGCCCGACGTCGCCGCCGACCGTCAAGACCCCGCCCGCACCGCGCACCCGCTCGGCGACCGCCTCACCGAGCCGCCGACGCTCCTCTGCCGGCAGGTCGCGGTCGCGGAACCAGATCCAGCGCCCGCCGCCATCCAGCACCGCCCGCACCGTGTCCGGCAGCGGCCGCGGGTGGCCGCGCCGGTCCGTCACCGCCAGCAGCGGCGACGGCAGCGGCCTCACGATCCGACCAGCCCGAGCTGCGGGCTCGACGGCTCGGCCCGGCCGCGGCGGGGGATGCGGCCGGCGAGATGCGCGTCGCGGCCGGCCTCCACCGCACGGGCCATGGCGCGGGCCATGCGGACGGGATCGTCCGCCTTGGCGACCGCGGTGTTGACGAGGCAGGCGGCGGCGCCGAGTTCCATGGCGATCGTGGCGTCGGAGGCGGTGCCGATGCCGGCATCGACGATCACCGGCACGCTCGCCCGGCGGCAGATCAGCTCGATGTTGGCCGGGTTCGCCACGCCCATGCCGGAGCCGATCAGCGAGCCCATCGGCATCACCGCGGCGCAACCGAGATCCTCCAGGCGGCGGCAGACGATCGGATCGTCGTTGCAGTAGGGCAGCACCGTGAAGCCCGCGTCCACGAGGTGGCGGCAGGCCTCGATCAGCTCGGCCACGTCCGGGTAGAGCGTCTCGCGGTCGCCGATCACCTCGACCTTGATCCAGGTCGTGTCGAGGGCCTCCCGGGCGAGCTCGGCGGTCATGATCGCGTCCCGGGCCGTCTCGCAGCCGGCGGTGTTTGGCAGGAAGCGCCTGCCCTTCAGGATCTTGACCGTGTCCGAGCCGTGCCCCTGGAGCGAGACCCTGCGGATCGAGGCGGTCACCACCTCGGCGCCCGAGGCGGCCACCGCATCGCGCATGATCGCCTGGGTCGGGTAGCCGGCGGTGCCGATGAACAGCCGCGAGGACAGGCACACCCCGGCGATCGTGAGGGCATCGTCGCCCGTCTCGGGGCGCAAAGGCGTGACGGTCATGTCCATGCTCAACCTCCCTGCATGGCGCGGACGATCTCGATCCGGTCGCCCTCGCGGATGGCGGTCTCCGCCCAGTCCCTGCGGCGCAGCACCCGGCCGTTGAGGGCGATTGCCACCCCCTGCGGCCCCTCGATGCCCGCCTCCTCCGCCTCGGCGCGGAACAGCGCCTCGACGGTGTCGGCCTCGTGCGCGCGCGGCTCGCCGTTGACGAACAAATTCATGCGAAGGCCCGCCTGGGCTCGGGGCTCGCGAAGCGGGCCAGGGTGAAGGGTCTGGCGACGTCGGGCAGCGCGCCGGTGGTGACGAGATCCGCCACCGCGTCGGCGGTGACGGGGGCGAGCAGGTAGCCGTTGCGGTGGTGGCCGACCGCGGCCACGAGGCCCGGCGCCAGCGCGTCGAGGATCGGCGCGTCGTCGTCCGAGGTCGGGCGGTATCCGCTCCAGACGGCCTCCACCTCCATCTCCTCGACGCCCGGCAGCACCCGGCGGGCGCCCTCCAGCAGGGCGTAGAGCCCGCCGGCGGTGACGCCGGGGCGGAAACCGCAATCCTCGACCGTGGCGCCGACGATGAGGCCGCCGTCGCCCTTCGGGGCCATGTGGACCTGCTCGGTCCAGACCATGTGCGCGAGCGTGCCGGTGTGGCGGGTGGTGCGCAGCGCCAGCGACTGGCCCTTGAGCGGGCGCACCGGCAGGGACAGGGCCTCGGGCAGCAGGCCCCCCTCCCCGCTCCAGGCGCCGGAGGCGAGCACCACCGTCCCGGCCCGCAGGGCGCCGTCGCCGACGCGGACGCCGGTCACCCGACCGCCCGTCCAGTCGAGGCCGGTGACGGGCGCGTTCTCGGCGAGGATCACTCCGGCGGCGCGGCAGGCCCTGGACAGGGCCGCCATCACGAGGCGCGGGTCGACCTGATGGTCGAGGGGGCAGTGCACGCCGGCCGCCACGGAGGGCCGGAGCCCCGGCTCGCGGCGGCGCACCTCCGCGCCGTCGAGCCACGCGGCGTCGAGGCCGGACCGGCGCTGCAAGGCGTAGCGGAAGCGCAGGCGCTCGACCTCGTCGCGGCCGACCGCCAGCACCAGGGTGCCGTCGGGCCGGTAATCGATCGACTGGCCGGAAGCCGCCTCCAGCGCGTCGCGGAAGTCCGGCCAGCGGCGCAGCGAATCGAGGGCGAGCGGCAGCAGCGGGTCGGAGCCCGGCTCGTGCTCGGCGGCCGGCGCCAGCATGCCGGTGGCGGCGAGGCTGGCCCCCGAGCCGACCGTGTCGCGCTCCAGCACCGCCACAGACCGGCCGGCCTGTGCCAGGCGCCACGCGCAGGCGAGCCCGATCAGCCCGCCGCCGACCACCGCCACGTCGACCCGCTCGGGCAGCGCGACGGCAGCGTCGAGCCCGTCGGGAGCCCGGCGCCGTCCGATCGGTGATGGTGGGCGGGGAAGGACCAACGCAAAACCTCCGCGGGTTTCCGTCGCGGGGATCGGGCCGGGTGCTTCGGAAGAAGCGGTGGCCTGCCCTGAAAGGCGGCCGCGGTCCAATCCCTACGCCGGTATGAGCCGGATCAGGTTCGAAGGATTTCCGCGCCGCAGGCCCTGTCGGGCGTGCCAGCGGTTTCTCAGCCCCTTGCCGGGGATCTCCCTGGAACGAAACGAGATGTGGGCCCGGCGGCCCGCCCGGTCAATCCCCGCGGGTGGCCGCATCGCGCGGGATCGCGACGATTGCGGGAAAACGACTCATCTCCGGTTGAGGCTGCCCGCGGAAAGCCGGCCTCGCCCGCGCGCGCCGGGGGAGGATGGCGACGCCGCCTTCACGATCCCCGTGGCCTGCTAGCGGGACTGGTATCGGTATCGGGAGGCGTGCCGTGCGGATGGTCCTGGCGGCCTGCGTGGTCGGGCTGATCGGCGTCGGCGCCGCCGGCACGGTGCGGGACCGGATCCTCGCCCGATCCGCGCCGGGCCCGACCGCCGCCGTGCCCGCCCCGGTGGCCGCAGCCGTGACGGGTCCGGCGGCGGGGCAGGCCGGGGCGATCGCGCTCCAGGCGGACGGGAGCGGGCATTTCCACACGGCCGCCGTGGTCGACGGGCGCGTGCTGCGGATGGTGGTCGATACCGGCGCGACGCTCTGCGCCTTCTCGGAGGAGGACGCGGCCCGGGCCGGGATCACCGTGGCGCCGGCCGCCTTCACCCAGCCGATCGCGACGGCGAACGGCACGGTCCGGGTCGCGCCGGTGCGGATCGGCGCGATCCAGGTCGGCGCCATCACCGTGCGCGACGTGGAGGCGGTGATCGTGCCGCGCGGGCGGCTCTCGACCAACCTGCTCGGTATGTCGTTCCTCAAGCGCGTGCGGGGCTTCGAGATCGCAGGGGGCACCCTGACCCTGCGGGGCTGACCGCCCCGTTCAATCCCGTCGGCGGGGTCGAAGGAATTTCGGCCGGAACACCGCCATCGGCTCGTCAAAGCCGTCGAGCCGGTGCTCGCCGAGCGGTATGGGGTCGCCCCACAGGAAATCGACGAAGGGTTTGGACAGGAGCAGCGGCTCGCCGAGGACGCGGTTGAGCTGCGCGAGGCGACTGGCGAGGTTCACGTCGCGGCCGATCACCGTGAAGTCGAGGCGCGAGCCCGAGCCGACATTGCCGTAGGCGGCCTCGCCGTGATGCAGCGCGATGCCCGCGGCCACCGGCACGGGGAACTGGTGGAGTTCGTTGGCCTCGTCGAGGGCGGCCAGCGCGAGCTGGGCGGCGGTGAGAGCGCTCTTGGCTGCACCGCCGAGGTCGTCGCCCGATTCGCGGAAGATCGCCAGCAGCCCGTCGCCCAGATACTTCAGCACCTCGCCGCCCTCCCGCTCGATCGGCGGCACGAGGCAGTCGAAGAACACGTTGAGCAGGCCGACCACCTCCTCCGGCGTCATATCGGCGGAGGTGCGGGTGTAGTCGCGCATGTCGGCGAACAGGATCGCCGAGCGGATCCGCGTCACCTGCCCCCGGCGGATGTCGCCGGACAGGATCGCCCTGTGCGGCTCGTCGCCGACATAGAGGCGCAGCACGTGGTCGAGCTGCTTGTTGAGGACGCGCATCTCCGCGACCGCCGCCAGCGCCGGCATGACGAAGCGCAGGATGGCGATGTCGTCCTCGCGGAAGCCCTCGGGCGCGCGGGTGGCGAAGGTGATGCCGTTCTGGGTGCCGTTGGTGAAGAACAGCGGCGCGACGACGTAGTGGGTGTAGCCGGCGGCCTTGAGATCCGGGACGACGTCGTAGGCGTCGTCCGGCGTCTGGGCGAGGTCGAGGATCAGCCACTGCCCGGTCTCGTGGACCGTGTGGAACGGGCTGTTGAGATAGGCCTGCTGCGAGCGGCTGCCGTGGGGGAACAGCCGCACGGTGGTGCCGCCGTCGCGGGTCCAGATCCGGCCGATGCCGGCATATTCCGAGTGCAGGGTGTCGATGGCGGTGGAGGCCCGGTCCACCGGCACGCCGAGCGCGATCAGCCGCTCGGCGAGACCGGCCAGCATGTCCTCTGCGCTCGGCATCCGCGCGCCCTCGCCGAGCAGCCAGTCGCGGATGCCCACGGCGGGCTGGAGCGCGCCGAAGGGGACATCGTCGGTCTCGGACCCGTCCGCCAGGGCCGTCGGCGTTCCGGGCTGTGGCGGGCGGCGCTCCAGCATCCAGCCAAGGTGGGTGCGGCGCCGCACAAAGCAAGCCGGCTCGACAAGTCGTGCACGGTCTTCACGCTCCCGCGGCGGTCGATCTGCCCCGGGAGCGGCCGGCACTCAGTTGTCGAGGAAGCTCCGCAGCTTCCGGCTGCGCGAGGGATGCTTCAACTTGCGCAAGGCCTTGGCTTCGATCTGGCGGATGCGCTCGCGGGTCACCGAGAACTGCTGGCCCACCTCTTCGAGGGTATGGTCGGTGTTCATGCCGATGCCGAAGCGCATGCGCAGGACGCGCTCCTCGCGCGGCGTCAACGAGGCGAGCACCCGGGTCGTGGTCTCGCGCAGGTTCGACTGGATCGCCGCGTCGATCGGCAGGACGACGTTCTTGTCCTCGATGAAGTCGCCGAGGTGGCTGTCCTCCTCGTCGCCGATCGGCGTCTCCAGGGAGATCGGCTCCTTGGCGATCTTCAGGACCTTGCGGACCTTCTCGAGCGGCATGGCCAGCTTCTCGGCCAGCTCCTCCGGGGTCGGCTCGCGGCCGATCTCGTGCAGCATCTGGCGCGAGGTGCGGACGATCTTGTTGATCGTCTCGATCATGTGCACAGGGATGCGGATCGTGCGCGCCTGGTCGGCGATCGAGCGGGTGATCGCCTGCCGGATCCACCACGTGGCGTAGGTCGAGAACTTGTAGCCGCGGCGGTACTCGAACTTGTCCACCGCCTTCATCAGGCCGATGTTGCCCTCCTGGATCAGGTCCAGGAACTGCAGGCCGCGGTTGGTGTACTTCTTGGCGATCGAGATCACGAGGCGGAGGTTGGCCTCGATCATCTCCTTCTTGGCCTGACGGGCCTCGCGCTCGCCCTTCTGGACCATGTTCACGATGCGGCGGAACTCGCCGATCTCCAGGCCCGTCTCGGAGGCGAGGTCGAGGATCTGGGCGCGCAGTTCGGTGACCTGCTTGGCGCCTCGCTCGACGAGGTTCTTCCAGCCCTTGCCGCCGAGCGTGCCGACCCGGTCCATCCAGGCCGGGTCGAGCTCGTAGCCCTGATAGTGGCGCAGGAACTCGTCGCGGGCGACACCGTGGCTCTCGGCGTAGCGCATCAGCCGGCCCTCGTGGCCGATGAGCTGCTTGTTGATCGCGTAGAGCTGGCCGACAAGCGCCTCGATGCGGTTGTTGTTGAGCGACAGCGACTTCACGTCGGCGACGACGATGTCCTTCAGGTCGCCCTGCTTCCGGTCCTGGGCCGGGCTACCCTTGTCGCCCGCGGCCTTGCGCTCGGCGCCCTCGGTCTGGAGCTTCCGCAGCTTGCGGTAGTTGGCGGCGATGGAGTCGAAGGTCTCCAGCACCCGCGGCTTGATCTCCGCCTCCATGGCGGCGAGCGAGACGTTGTTCTCGAGGTCGTCCTCCTCGTCGCCGCCCTCGGGCGGGGCCGCCTCGCCGTCCTCGGCGGCCTCCTCGCCCTCGGCCAACTGCGGCGCGTTCTTGCCGTCCGGGCCGGCGTAGGTCGCCTCCAGATCGATGATGTCGCGCAGGAGGACCTTGCCCTCCACGAGCTCGTCCCGCCAGATGATGATCGCCTGGAAGGTCAGCGGGCTCTCGCACAGCCCGGCGATCATCGCCTCGCGGCCGGCCTCGATGCGCTTGGCGATGGCGATCTCGCCCTCGCGCGACAGCAGCTCTACCGAGCCCATCTCGCGCAGGTACATCCGCACGGGATCGTCAGTGCGGTCGGTGGGCTCCTTGGTGGTGGTCGTCACCGCGACGGCGCGCGCGGGGGCGACCTCGGCCACCTCGCCGCCCTCGGCCTCCTCGTCCTCGCCCTCGGCGCCCGCCGGCTTCTCGCCCGCGGCGGCCTCGTCGGTCTCCTCGGCCTCGACGACGTTGATGCCCATCTCGGAGAGCTGGGCGAGCACGTCCTCGAGCTGGTCGGGGTCCGACTGCCCCTCGGGCAGCACCTCGTTGACCTCCTCGTAGGTCACGTAGCCGCGCTTCTTGGCGAGCTTGACCATCCGCTTGACCGCGGCATCCGACAGGTCGAGGAGCGGCCCGTCGGTCTGCTGCTCGGGAGCAGCGTCCGTCTCGTCCCGTTCCGTTGCCTTCGTCGCCATGATGAGCCTATTGTTTCGAGGCGGCGCCCAGCGGGGGCTCGAACCGAGCCGCCCCACGCCCCCGGCGCCGTGCTGCGGATGAAGTGCCGCCGAATCGCCCCGGCAACCGGGGTGTTCAGAATCCCGTATGCAAGCCCGAGGCTTGACCGACTGTTAACTATGGCCGCAAGTGCGCGGAGGCCACAGCCGCCCGCTCACCGGGCTCACGCCGCGTTCGCATCGCTCGTCGCGGGCGCCTCGGCTTCCGCCTCCGCCGCGATCACGACAGCCAACCGCTCGTTCGCCTCGCGCAGCCAAGCCCAACTGGCCTCCGTCGGATCTTCGGCAAATGCCTGTTGTGCTTCGCGAAGTTCGCTATGTAGCGCGCCGGCCTGCCGGTGCAAGATCATGGCCTGCCGCAGCGCGTCCGCCCGCTGCGCCGGGTCGGCCCCGGGGTCGAGCGTCGCGCGGTCGCGCGAGCGGGCCAGCGCCAGCACGCGCCCGGCCGCGCCGTCGAGCCCGGCACGGGCGAGGCGTTCGCGCACCATCTCGGCCTCCGCCGACCCGTCCTCGGCGACGCAGGCCAGCAGGATCGCGTGGATCGCCCGCACGTCCGGGTCGACGAAATCCAGCTCGGCCAGCTCGTCGGCCATGTCGGCGACCATCTCGGGATGGACCAGCAGGGTGCCGGCGATCACCGCCTCGCGCACCGGTGCGGCACCGCTGAAACCGGCCGAGGCCGTGACCGAGGCGCTCGGGGTGGCGGTGATGCGCGGCGAGACCGGCTCGCCGAAGCGCGCCTGCCGCCGGGCCGGCCCCCGCCCGCCCTGAGGCGCGGGGCGAGCGGCGCGGGGCGACAGGCCGCGCAGCCGCTCTTCCACGTCGTCGCGGTAGTAGCGCTTTACCGTCTCGTCGCGGATCGTCGCCACCGTGGCGCGCAGCGTCCGCGCGAGGCCGGCCCGGCGCTCGGGAGTGTCGGCCGGAGCGGAATCGACGGCGCGCCGCCACAGCAGCTCGGAGAGCGGGATCGCCGCCGCGAGGGCGCGGTCGATCGCCGCCGGGCCGCCGGAGCGCAACAGGTCGTCCGGGTCCTGGCCGCCCGGCAGCAGGGCGATCCGCAGTGAGCGGCCCGGCTCCAGCACCGGCAGCGCCAGATCGAGGGCGCGGTACGCGGCCCTCTGCCCGGCCTTGTCGCCGTCAAAACATAAAATAGGCTCGTCGGCGTGCCGCCAGAGCAGCGCGAGTTGGTCCTCGGTCAGCGCCGTGCCGAGCGGCGCCACCGTCTCCGGGTGGCCGGCGAGCGTCATGGCGATGACGTCGACGTAGCCCTCCACGGCGATGATCGTCCCACGGTCGTGCGCGGCCCCGCGCGCCCCGTGCAGGTTGTAGAGCATGCGCCCCTTGCTGAAGAGCGGCGTCTCCGGCGAGTTCAGGTACTTGGCCCGTACTTCCTGGGCGAGCGCCCGGCCGCCGAAGGCCACGGGGCGGCCGCGGAGATCGGTGATCGGGAACATCACCCGGTCGCGGAAATAATCGTAGGGCACCGCCACGTCCTCGCCCGCGGCGAGCAGGCCGAGTTCGACCATCAGGTCGCGCTCGACCCCCTGCCCGGCGAGATGATCGCGCAGGGCGTAACGGTCCCCCGGCGCGTAGCCGAGCCGGAATCTCTTCCGGGTTTCGAGGCTCAGGCCGCGGCGGTCGAGATAGGCGCGCGCCTCCGCGCCCTGGCCGGAGCGCAGCCGCTCCTCGAACCAGCGCGCGGCCATTTCCATGACCTCGGTCGCCCCGGCGCGACGCCGCTCCGTCTCGCGCGCCTCGGGGGTCGGCGCCGGCAGACTGACGCCGGCCTCGCCGGCCAGCCGCTCCACCGCCTCGGGAAAGCTCAGGCCCTCCGTCTCCATCAGGAAGGTGAAGATGTCCCCGTGCTTGGACGAGGAGAAGCAGTGGTAGAACTGCTTCTGGTCGTTCACGTAGAAGGACGGGGTCTTCTCGGCGTTGAACGGCGACAGCCCGCGCCATTCGCGGCCCGCCTTCTTCAACTGCACGCGCCGCCCGACGACGGCCGAGGCCGGCAGGCGGGCGCGAATCTCTTCGAGGATGTGGGGCGGATAGCGCACGGGCGATGCGGATGCGTCTGCGGGACCCGAGAGTATAGCGCGCCGCCCCTACCGGAGTCCTTCGCCGAGACGGCTGCGGGACGATCGGGTCGAGGATTGTGTGGAGAAACGTCCGAAGACGTGGATCACGCCTTCGCCGCGAGCGCCGCCTTCACCAGCCCGCTCGCCTTCCCGAAATCCATGCGGCCGGCAAACGTGCCCTTCAGGGCGGCGATCACCCGGCCCATGTCCTTCGGCCCCGCCGCGCCGGTCTCCAGGATCGCCGCCTCGACCGCGGCGCGAGTCTCGGCCTCGTCCATCTGCTTGGGCAGGAAGCCCTCGATGATGGCGATCTCGCTGCGCTCGTTGGCGGCGAGTTCCGGCCGGCCGCCCTGCTCGTAGACGCCGGCCGATTCGGTGCGCTGCTTGATCATCTTCTGGAGGAGCGACAGGATCTCGTCGTCGCCGGCCGGATCCTTGCCCAGGCCGCGGGCCTCGATGTCCTTGTCCTTCAGGGCGGCCTGGATCATCCGGACGGTGGCGAGCTTCGCCTTGTCGCCGGCCTTCATGGCCTCCTTCATCTCGGCGGTGAAGCGCTCGCGGAGCTGCATCGTGGGATTCCTGTGATCGCGCGAAAACGGGGCGTCTGGTCTGCTTCCGGCGGGTGTTGAGCCGCGCGGCCGCTGCCGCCACATTGACGCTGACCCGGGCCGCTGGCTTAAGCCACGCCTCGACCGTCCGCGCACGCCCCGCAAGGCGCCGGATGCCGCCGAGATAAGCGAGATGAACCCCATGCTGCAAGACGAGAGCGCGCCCGCGCCCCGGACCGCCGAGCCCGCGCCCTGGTCCGAGCCGGTGGCGACCGCCCTGCTGGTGCTCGCCGACGGCACGGTGCTCGAAGGCTTCGGCATCGGCCGCGAGGGCGTCGCCGACGGCGAGGTCTGCTTCAACACCGCGATGACCGGCTACCAGGAGATCCTGACCGATCCGTCCTATGCCGGGCAGATCGTCACCTTCACCTTCCCCCATATCGGAAATGTCGGCGCCAACGACGAGGATTTGGAAAGCCTCGACGCGGCGCCGGCCTCCGGCGTGCGCGGGGCGGTGATCGCCTCGGCGGTGACCAACCCGTCGAACTGGCGCTCCTCCGCCCATCTCGACGCGTGGCTCAAGGCCCGCGGCATCGTCGGCATCACCGGAATCGACACCCGGGCGCTGACCGCCCGGATCCGCGACCACGGCATGCCGAACGCGGTGATCGCCAACGATCCCCAGGGCCGGTTCGACCGCGAGGCGCTCAAGGCGCGGGCCGGGGCGCTGGCGCCGATGGAGGGCCTCGACCTCGTGCCGCCGGTCACCAGCCGCGAGATGTCGCAGTGGTCGCAGACGGTGTGGGCGCTGGAGGGCGGCTACGGCAGCCGGGCGCCCGGCGCGGGCCTGAAGGTCGTCGCCATCGACTACGGCGTGAAGCGCAACATCCTGCGGCTGCTGGCCGAACAGGGATGCGACGTGACGGTGGTGCCGGCCACCACCAGCGCCGCCGACATCCTCGCCCTCAACCCGGACGGGGTGTTCCTCTCGAACGGCCCCGGCGACCCCGCAGCCACGGGCGCCTACGCGGTGCCGGTGATCCGCGAACTGCTCGACAAGAAGGTTCCGACCTTCGGCATCTGCCTCGGGCACCAGCTCATGGGGCTGGCGCTCGGCGGCCGCACGGTGAAGATGGGCCAGGGCCACCACGGCGCGAACCACCCAGTCAAGGACAAGACTACCGGCAAGGTCGAGATCGTGTCGATGAACCACGGCTTCGCCGTCGATCCGGCGAGCCTGCCCGACAGCGCGGTCGAGACCCACGTGTCGCTGTTCGACGGCTCGAATTGCGGCCTGTCGCTCACCGACCGCCCGGCCTTCTCGGTGCAGCACCACCCCGAGGCCTCCCCCGGGCCCCGCGACAGCCACTACCTGTTCGAGCGCTTCGTGGCGCTGATGCGCTCGCGGGAGCCGGAGGCGGCCGCGCAGGCCTGAGCCGCGCCGCGCCGCATCGGGGCCATAAAAACCCCAGATTCGGACGGCTAATCCCGCGCCACGGTCCGTGAACGGCGACTCGATCCGTGAGGTCGCCGGCGGATGCGGTGGGGGATTCCTCGATGATTGCCAACGGCGCGCGCGACGATTTCACCCGCCTGCACCGTGCCTTCGCCTTCCATCTCGGCGTGGCGACCGCCCTCGCGTGGCTGACGGCCCTCTACGCCGCGCTCTACGCGCCCTGGGTGCGCAACATCCGCGCCCTGATCGACCCCGCGGGCGGCGTCGACCGGGTCGAGAGCACCGTCTCCTACTTGTTCGCCATGCCCGCCGTGCTGGCGCTCGCCTGGATCTCGATCGTCGCCGGCCGCGAGGCCCTGCGCCGCGCCCAGACGCTGCCGAACGTGACGGTGGAGTTCGCCGCCGCGGCGGTGGTGGCGTTCGGCGTGTTCTACCTGTCGATCGACCGGGCGGTGGCGGCCCTCAACGCCGGGTTCTGAGCGGCCGCGTCAGGCCGCCGAGGGCAGCCGGTCGGCCATCCCGCCGAGCGTGCGCAGGACGGCCTCGCCCGCGGACGGCACCAGACGGGCCGGGACCGGGCCGTGGAACAGGTAGCCCTGCATGGAGCGGCAGCCGATCGCGCGCAGGGTCCGGAACTCCTCGGCCGTCTCCACCCCCTCCACCACGCAGCGCAGCCGCAGGTTGCGGGCGAGATCCACGACCGAGCGCACGATGTCGGCCGAGGTCGCGTCGTCGCGCAGGCTGGTCACGAAGCTGCGGTCGATCTTGATCCGGTCGATCGGCAGCCGGTGGATGTAGCTCAGGCTCGAATAGCCGGTGCCGAAATCGTCGAGCGCGATCTGGACGCCGAGGTCCTTCAGCGCGAGCAGGGCCTCCCGGGCGTCGCCCAGATCGCGCATCAGGCCCGTCTCGGTGACTTCGAGGATGATCCGCTCGGGCGCCACGCCCGCGGTGCGGATCAGCCCGCTGAGGGCCGCCAGGTTCTCGGGCGACGCGATGTCCTGCGCGGACAGGTTGAACGAGAGGCCGGTCCCGGCCGGCCACCCGCGCAGGTCCGCGAGCGCCCGGCGCAGCAGGCTGCGGGTCAGATCCTGCACGAGCCCCGCCCGCTCGGCGACGGGGATGAAATCCGCCGGCGAGACCGCGCCCAGCGTCGGGCTGGTCCACCGCGCCAGGGCTTCGTAGGCCTCGACCCGGTTCTCGGCGGTATCGACGATCGGCTGGTAGACGAGGGTGAACTCGGCTTCGAGATCCGCGCGGCGCAGGGCCTGCTCCACCGCCGCGTGCCGACGCTGCCGCACCTCGTGCTCGGGCGCGAAGCAGACGGTGGCCCCGCGCCGGTGCGCCTTGGCATGGTACAGGGCGCAATCCGCCTGCTCGACCAGTTGCTCGGCAGACAGGCCGGCGCTCGTGAACCGCGCGATGCCGATCGAGGCACCGATCTGCGCCGTCGCGTCGCGCAGCATGTAGGGCCGGCGCAGGATCGCGCAGATCTCGCGGCCGAGCGCGTCGAGATCCGGGTCGCCGTCGAGGATCAGCCCGAACTCGTCGCCGCCGAGCCGGGCGGCCCAGCCGCGCCCGGCGAGCGCCTCCTCCAGCCGATGGCCGACCTCGCGCAGGACCGCGTCCCCGGCGTGGTGGCCGAGGGTGTCGTTGACGGGCTTGAACCCGTCGAGATCGATCACCGCCACCGCGAAGGCACCCTCGCCGCTCGCCGGCCGGATGCGGTCCTCAAGACGCGAGAAGAAGGAGCGGCGGTTCGGCAGTCCGGTCAGCGCGTCCGTGTGCGCGAGGATCTCGTTCTCGTTGCTCAACCGGACGAGGCGGCAGAAATCCGCGTAGCAGACCGACTGCATGAACAGCATCACCACGACGACACCGGCGTAATTGAAGGCCGTCGCGCGGACCGCCGCGTGCGGGATGCACAGGAAATAGACCGTCAGCGGCAGGGCGATGGCCACGAGGATGAGCGCCGCCGAGCGCAGGTGGAGCAGGCAGAAGATGCACGCGATCATCGTGATCGTCAGGAAGAACAGCACGTGCATGTTGGTCGTCGCGTCGCCGTAGCGCGTCAGCGCGAGCGCCCAGGCGGAGAAGCCGCACCCGAGGATGCCGGTGAGGAGCCGGGTGCTGCGCAGCCGCCGCAGCGCTTTCGGCCCGTCGAGCGGCCGCCCCCGGCTCCGACGCCAGATCACCAGGCGGGTCACGCAGGTCGCCAGCAGCGCGCAGAGCGGCACGATCGTCAGCCAGACCGGGGCGAGGCCGTAATGCGTCCAGGCGACCGCGACCGCGTCCAGGATCAGGATGGCGTGCAGGGTCGGGACCTGACGCTCGAGCGCCCGCACCTGGGCGACCGACAACTCGGCATCCTGGTGCGTCGGCGCGAGCACTCCGGTCCGTGACGGCATCGCGATGTCCTTCCGCCGCGCCGATCCAGGATCGCGCCCGACGGATACCTAGCGCGCGATGCTGAACATTTCGGAATACCGGGCGGCCGATCGCCGACACCGTAAATATTTTGCCCGCTTCCGGCCGCCGGGCCGGCCGGGGATGCAATGACCATTTGCATCAGGTGCCGCAATTTGCAATTTTTACTTGTCGAAGGCGCGCGTCGCCCGACGCCGCACCGGGTTCCGTCGTGCCTGCGCGGCTCGACGGAACCCGGGCCGGATTCGCAATCCTGTCCTGCCCCGGCGCACCCTTGTCTCGGGCGTGGCCCCGCGTGTAAACGCGGGGCTCAACGACATTCCCGCCGCGCGTCCGATCGCAGGGCCGGTTCCGGCCCCGCCCGATCGGGCGCGCGTGCCCGCACAAGGCCGCCGATGCCCAAGCGCACCGACATCTCCTCGATCCTCATCGTCGGGGCGGGACCGATCATCATCGGGCAGGCCTGCGAGTTCGATTATTCCGGCACCCAGGCGTGCAAGGCGCTCCGCGAGGAGGGCTACCGCATCGTCCTCGTGAACTCGAACCCCGCGACCATCATGACCGACCCGGACATGGCGGACGCGACCTACGTCGAGCCGATCACCCCCGAGATCGTCGCCAAGATCATCGAGAAGGAGCGCCCCGACGCGATCCTGCCGACCATGGGTGGCCAGACCGCGCTGAACTGCGCGCTCTCGCTCCAGCGCATGGGCGTGCTGGAGAAGTTCGGCGTGCAGATGATCGGCGCCACCGCCGAGGCGATCGACAAGGCCGAGGATCGGAGCCTCTTCCGCGACGCGATGACCAAGATCGGGCTCGACACCCCGAAATCGGCGCTCGCCAACGCCTCGGCCGCCAAGAAGGCGGACCGCGAGAGGTACCTCGCCGAGGTCGCGCGCATCGAGGCGGCCAGCGCCGAGCCCGCGGCGCGCAAGGCCGCGCTCACGGCGTTCGAGATCAAGTGGGGGGCGGGCGAATCGGAGCGGCGCAAGCGCTACGGCGAGCACGCGCTGGGCCAGGCGCTGATCGCGCTGGCCGAGATCGGCCTGCCGGCGATCATCCGCCCGTCCTTCACCATGGGCGGGACGGGGGGCGGCATCGCCTACAACCGCGAGGAGTTCCTCGACATCGTCGAGCGCGGCATCGACGCCTCGCCGACCAACGAGGTGCTGATCGAGGAGAGCGTGCTCGGCTGGAAAGAGTACGAGATGGAGGTCGTCCGCGACCGGAACGACAACTGCATCATCGTCTGCTCCATCGAGAACATCGACCCGATGGGCGTCCACACCGGTGATTCGATCACCGTCGCCCCGGCCCTGACGCTCACCGACAAGGAGTATCAGGTGATGCGCGACGCCTCGCTCGCGGTGCTGCGCGAGATCGGCGTCGAGACCGGCGGGTCGAACGTCCAGTTCGCGATCAACCCCGAGAACGGGCGCATGATCGTGATCGAGATGAACCCGCGCGTGTCGCGCTCGTCCGCGCTCGCCTCGAAGGCGACCGGCTTCCCGATCGCCAAGGTCGCGGCCAAGCTCGCGGTGGGCTACACGCTGGACGAGATCGCCAACGACATCACCGGCGGCGCGACCCCGGCCTCGTTCGAGCCGACGATCGACTACGTGGTCACCAAGATCCCGCGCTTCGCCTTCGAGAAGTTCCCGGGCGCCGAGCCGACGCTGACCACCGCGATGAAGTCGGTGGGCGAGGCGATGGCGATCGGCCGCTGCTTCGCCGAATCGCTCCAGAAGGCGATGCGCTCGCTGGAGACCGGCCTGACCGGTCTCGACGAGATCGAGATTGACGGGCTCGGCAAGGGCGACGACCACAACGCGATCAAGGCGGCGCTCGGCATCCCGACGCCGGACCGCCTGCTGAAGGTCGCCCAGGCCCTCCGGCTCGGGGTGAGCCACGCGGAGGTCTACGCCTCGTGCAAGATCGACCCGTGGTTCCTGGAGCAGATCCAGGCGATCGTCGATCTGGAGAACCGGGTGAAGGCCCACGGCCTGCCGGATACGCCCGGCGCCTTCCGCCAGCTCAAGGCCGCGGGTTTTTCCGACGCGCGTCTGGCCGTCCTGGCGAAGACCGAGGAGGCGGAGGTCCGCGCGAAGCGCCGGGCGCTCGCCGTACGGCCCGTCTTCAAGCGCATCGATACCTGCGCCGCCGAGTTCAAGGCGCCGACCGCCTACATGTACTCGACCTACGTGGCACCCTTTGCAGGCACCGTCGTGGACGAGGCCCAACCCACGGAGAGTCGCAAGATCATCATTCTCGGCGGGGGCCCGAACCGGATCGGCCAGGGCATCGAGTTCGATTATTGCTGCTGCCACGCCTGCTTCGCGCTGTCGGACGCGGGCTACGAGACCATCATGGTCAACTGCAACCCGGAGACGGTCTCGACCGACTACGACACCTCGGACCGGCTCTACTTCGAGCCGCTGACCGCCGAGGACGTGCTGGAGATCATCGAGACCGAGCGCCAGGCCGGCACGCTCCACGGGGTGATCGTGCAGTTCGGCGGCCAGACGCCGCTCAAGCTCGCGCGCGCTCTGGAGGCCGCGGGCGTGCCGATCCTCGGCACCTCGCCGGACGCGATCGACCTCGCCGAGGATCGCGACCAGTTCAAGCGCCTGCTCGACAAGCTCGGGATGAAGCAGCCGAAGAACGGCATCGCCTACTCGGTGGAGCAGAGCCGGCTGGTGGCCGGCGAACTCGGCCTGCCGTTCGTGGTGCGGCCGAGCTACGTGCTCGGCGGCCGGGCGATGGCGATCATCCGCGACGAGAGCCAGTTCGCGGACTACCTGCTCGGCACGCTGCCGAGCCTGATCCCCTCCGACGTCGTCGCCCGCTACCCCAACGACAAGACCGGGCAGATCAACACGGTGCTCGGCAAGAACCCGCTGCTGTTCGACCGCTACCTCTCGGACGCGGTCGAGGTCGACGTGGACGCGGTCTGCGATGGGCAGGACGTGTTCATCGCCGGCATCATGGAGCACATCGAGGAGGCCGGCATCCATTCCGGCGACTCGGCCTGCTCGCTGCCGCCGCGCTCGCTCAGCCCCGAGATCATCGCCGAGCTGGAGCGCCAGACCACCGCGATGGCGCTGGCCCTGAAGGTCGGCGGCCTGATGAACGTCCAGTACGCGATCAAGGACGGGGTCATCTACGTGCTGGAGGTGAACCCTCGCGCGTCCCGCACGGTGCCGTTCGTGGCCAAGGTGATCGGCGAGCCGATCGCCAAGATCGCCGCGCGGGTGATGGCGGGCGAGGGTCTCGCGGGCTTCGGGTTGAAACCCAAGACGCTGCCGCACATCGCGGTCAAGGAGGCGGTGTTCCCCTTCGCCCGATTCCCCGGGGTCGACGTGCTGCTCGGGCCCGAGATGCGCTCCACCGGCGAGGTGATCGGCCTCGACACCGGCTTCGGCGTGGCCTTCGCCAAGAGCCAGCTCGGTTCCGGCACGCAGGTGCCGCGCTCGGGCGCCGTGTTCGTCTCGGTGCGCGACGCCGACAAGGCGCGGATCCTGCCGGCGGTGCGCGATCTGGCCGGCCTCGGCTTCACCATCATCGCCACCGGAGGCACCCAGCGCTTCCTCGTCGAGAACGGCGTCGAGGCGCAGCGGATCAACAAGGTTCTGGAGGGCCGGCCGCACGTGGTCGACGCCATCAAGAACGGCGACATCCAGCTCGTCTTCAACACCACCGAGGGGGCGGGCGCGCTGTCGGACTCGCGCTCGCTGCGCCGCGCGGCCCTCTTGCATAAGGTGCCGTATTACACCACTCTAGCCGGCGCGATGGCCGCGGCCGAGGGGATCAGGTCCTATCTAGAGGGCGATCTCAAGGTTCGCGCCCTGCAGGAATACTTTGCGGCCTGACCGCGGGGAACCCGCAGACGTGTTTATCAGGCCCGGAGGGAGCGGCACGCTCCCGCCCGGGCCTCTTCATTGTGGCGCGAGACGATGAGCATAGACAAGGTTCCGATCACGACCCGCGGCTACGCAGCCCTCGAGGAGGAGCTGAAGCACCGCCAGCAGGTCGAGCGCCAGCGCATCATCCAGGCGATCGCCGAGGCGCGGGCGCTCGGCGACCTGTCGGAGAACGCCGAGTACCACGCCGCCAAGGAGGCCCAGTCCCACAACGAGGGCCGGGTGCTGGAGCTGGAGAGCATGATCGCCCGCGCCGAGATCATCGACGTGTCGAAGCTCTCGGGCAGCAAGATCAAGTTCGGCGCCACCGTGAAGCTCGTCGACGAGGACACGGAGGAGGAGAAGACCTACCAGATCGTCGGCGAGCCGGAGTCGGACGTCCGCTCGGGCCGCGTCTCGATCGGCTCGCCGATCGCCCGCGCGCTGATCGGCAAGGGGGTCGGCGACACGGTCGAGGTGACGACGCCCGGCGGCGGCAAGTCCTACGAGGTGGTCGACGTCCGGTACGGCGGCTGACCGCCATGCGCCCGCGGATCCGGGGCCGGCTCGCCGGCCTCGCCCTGCTGCTGGCCGCCGCGAGCGGTCCCGATGCGGCCGCGGAGGGCGCGTTCCCGCCGACCGCGCAGTTCTCGAGCGTGCGCGTCGACGTGCAGCCGCTGCTCGCCAAGGGCGGCGGGCTCCAGGCCGAGGCACTCGCGGCCGACCTGACGGAGGCTCTGCGCAAGAGCTTCGCCGGGCGCATCGGCGGGCGCGGGCCGGGCCTCGTGGTGGTGATCAGCAGCCTGTCGCTGCGCCCCTACGTGGGCAGCGGGGGCGGCCGCTTCGGCCTCGGCTCCACGCAGAACGACTACATGGAGGGCGAGGCGCTGCTCGTCGGCCGGGGCGGGCAGGTGCTCGGCCGCCACCGGCAGCTCACCGCGACGCCGTCGAGCTACGGCGGGGCGTGGTACGATCCCCAATTCGAGGAGCGGCGGCTCGCGGCGATCAGCGACATCTACGCCCAGTGGCTCGCCCGCGACCTGCCGCGGGAATAGGCGCGGCCGGGCCCGCGGTGTAAGGCGGTGTCCGTGACGAGCATGCCCAGCATCGACGACCCGGCGGCGCCGACCGCCGCGCGCCCGCCCCTGCCCGATCTGGCCCGTGCCCGGGCCTGGATCGTCACCGACGGCAAGGCCGGCGACGAGAACCAGTGCGTCGGCATCGCCGAGACGCTGGGCCTCGACTACGCGGTCCGGCACGTGCCTGCGGCCGGCCCGTTCGGCTGGATCGCCCCCTGGGGACCGATCGACCCGCGCGAGGGCCCGCGCCGGAAGACGGGCGCCCTGGCCGGCCCCTTCCCGGACCTGTTGATCGCCTCCGGGCGCCGGGCGGTGCCCTACCTGCGGGCGGTCCGCCGCGCCACCGGCGGGCGGACCTTCACCGCCTTCCTGAAGGACCCGCGCACCGGGGCCGACAGCGCCGACTTCATCTGGGTCCCCGACTACGACGATCTGCGCGGGCCGAACGTCTTCACCACGCTGACCGCCCCGCACCTCGTCACCGCCGCCCGGATCGCCGCCGCCCGGGCTCGACCCGATCCCCGGCTCGCCAGCATCGGCGGGACCCGGATCGCCGTGCTGGTCGGAGGCGACAGCCGCCATCTGAGCTACCGCAAGACCGACATGCTCCGCCTCGTCGACGACCTGCGCGTCCTGGTCGAGCGGGAATGCCGCCTGATGGTCACGGTCTCGCGCCGCACGCCCAACCCGCTGCGCGACGCGGTGAAGGCGCTGGCCCTGGAGACCGGCGGCTTCCTCTGGGACGGGACCGGCGAGAACCCCTACGTCGGCATGCTCGCGCTGGCCGACGCGATCGTCGTCACGTCGGACTCGGCCAACATGGTGAGCGAGGCGGTGGCGACCGGCGCCCCGGTCCTGCTGTTCGACCTGCCGCGCACCTATATCCGGCATCGGCGGATGTTCGCGGGGCTCGCCATCGCCGGGGCGTTGCGGCCGTTCACCGGACGGTTGGAGCCTCTGAGCTACAAGCCGATCGACGCGACGCCGGTGATCGCGGAGGCGCTGGCGAAGGCCTACGCCGCGCGCCGCGCCGCCGAGGCCGCCTGAAGGAATCCTCCACCATGGCCCACACGCACACGAAGCTCATCATCCTCGGCTCGGGACCGGCCGGCTACACCGCGGCGATCTACGCGGCCCGCGCCATGGTCGAGCCGCTGCTGATCTCCGGCTTCCAGCCGGGCGGCCAGCTCATGATCACCACCGACGTGGAGAACTATCCGGGCTTCGCGCAGGCCATCCAGGGCCCGTGGCTGATGGAGCAGATGCGGCTCCAGGCCGAGCATGTCGGCACGCGGGTCGCCTCGGAGTACGTCACGAAGGTCGACCTCCGGCAGCGGCCGTTCCGGCTGGAGGCGGATTCGGGCGAGACCTATTCCTGCGACGCGCTGATCATCGCCACCGGCGCCCAGGCCAAGTGGCTCGGCCTGCCCTCGGAGGCGAAGTTCCAGGGCGGCGGCGTCTCGGCCTGCGCCACCTGCGACGGGTTCTTCTTCCGGGGCAAGGACGTGGTCGTGGTCGGCGGCGGCAACACCGCGGTGGAGGAAGCGCTCTACCTCGCCAACATCGCCCGGTCCGTGACGGTGGTGCACCGGCGCGACGCCTTCCGCGCCGAGCGGATCCTCCAGGAGCGGCTGTTCAAGCACCCGAACGTCACCGTGCGCTGGCACCGGGAGGTCGAGGAGATCTGCGGCGTGGACAAGCCGGCGCCCGCCGTGACCCACGTGCGCCTGCGCGACCCGCGCACCGGCGCGGTCGACGAGGTGAGGGCGGACGGCGTGTTCGTGGCGATCGGCCACCAGCCGGCGACCGCGATCTTCGAGGGGCAGTTGCCACTGCGGCAGGGCGGCTACCTGACGGTCCGGCCGGGCACCGCGGAGACCGAGATCCCGGGCGTCTTCGCCGCGGGCGACGTCACCGACGATGTCTACCGGCAGGCGATCACCGCGGCCGGCATGGGCTGCATGGCCGCGCTGGAGGCCGAGAAGTACCTCGCCAACCTCGACGTGGGCGAGAGCCCGGTCCAGGCCGCGGCGGAGTGAGGGCGCCGTCTACGCACACGCCATCAACAGCTTCGTCACGGCCGCGCTTGCGTTGAGTCCCGCGTCGGACGCATAGGTCTTCCCGCAGCGCAGGAATGCATGTATCGCATGCCGGTGCGGCGCCGCCGGCTCGTCGGCGTCCCGCGCCGGTCGCCCCGGTCGCGTTGCGTGGGTGGGGATGCTCGCCGTGGACTGGGACAAGATCCGGATCTTCCTGAACGTCGCCGAGGCCGGCAGCTTCACCAAGGCCGGCGACGACATCGGGCTCAGCCAGTCCGCGGTCAGCCGCCAGATCAGCGCGCTGGAGCGGGAGCTGAAGGCACCGCTGTTCCACCGCCACGCCCGCGGCCTGATCCTGACCGAGCAGGGCGACCTGCTGTTCCGGGCCGCACGGGACATGAAGCTGCGCCTGGAGAACACCCGCGCGCGGCTGGTCGAGACCGCCGAGCGGCCGACCGGCGACCTGAAGGTGACGACCACTGTCGGCCTCGGCACCGCGTGGCTCGCCCAGCGCGTCGGCGAGTTCCTCGACCTCTACCCGGACGTGCGCATCGAGTTGATCCTCACCAACGAGGAACTCGACCTGGCGATGCGCGAGGCCGACGTGGCGATCCGCATGCGCCGCCCGGCCCAGCCGGACCTGATCCAGCGGCGGCTGTTCACGGTGCACTACCACGCCTTCGCCAGCCAGGATTACGTCAAGCGCTTCGGCGAGCCCAAGACGGTCGACGAGCTGGACGAGCACCGCATCGTCTCGTTCGGCGGCAACGAGCCGTCCTATCTGCTCGCCGCGCACTGGCTGGCGGATGCCGGGCGCGAGGGGCGCGAGCGGCGCGGCATCCACCTGACGGTCAACAACATCGGCGCCCTGCAACGGGCCATGGAGGCCGGGGCCGGGATCGGCATCCTGCCGGATTACGCGGTCGACGGCGACCAGAGCCTCGTCCAGGTCCTGCGCGACACCGACATGCCGAGCCTGGAGAGCTACCTCGTCTACGCCGAGGAGATGCGCTCGGTGGCCCGCGTCCAGGCGTTCCGCGACTTCCTCGTGCAGAAGGCGCAGCGCTGGACGTATTGAGGCCACGCCGTCATCGCGGATCGGGCGATCCGATCGGCGTCGGCGGGCTCGCGCGTCAGCGCGCGAAGGCGGCGCGGGTCGGGGCCGGCATGCCGCCGAGCAGCCACGTGCGGGCGCGGGCCGCCAGGGCCGGCCGGGCGCGCGCGACGTCGTCGGCGTCGAGCAGCGACGAGGTCGCGAGTGCGCCGAGGTAGGCCTCCTCCGCGGGGCGGCAGGTACGCAGGGCCGCGTCGGCGGCCAGCGTGCGGTCGGTCAGCGCGGCCTCGACCCTGAAGTTCCGATCGAGGCACGAGCGCCACGCGCCCTGATGCGACTCGGCCTCGCCCGCGGCGGCGGGTCCGGCGATCACCGCCACGAGGAGCGCGCCGGCGGCGAGACGGGACAGGGGCTTCATGCGCGCACCGATCGATCTCCGCCCCGCCGCGGCGCCGGCCGCGGGGACGGGTCAAGGTTACGCGAGCGTCGCCGCGGACCGTGAAGATTTCGCTAACGGCGGATCCGGGCGGTGTCCGGTTCCGGGCCGGCGGCGTCGCTCAGTGCGCCCGCGCCACGCAGAATTCGACGGCGCCGAGCAGCGCCGCCTTCACCGGGCCGTCCGGGAACGCGTCGAGCGCCGCGCGGGCCTCGGCCCCGTAGCCCTCGGCGCGGGCCATCGTCTCTTCCAGGGCGCCGTGGCGGCGCAGGATCGCCAGCGCCGTCTCCAGGTCGCCGTCCTCGATCTCGCCGCGCTGGAGCGTGCGCTGCCAGAAGGCCCGCTCCTCCGCCGTGCCGCGGCGGTGGGCCAGCACGATCGGCAGGGTGATCTTGCCCTCGCGGAAATCGTCGCCGACGTTCTTGCCGAGCTCGGCCGAGGTGCCGCCGTAATCGAGCACGTCGTCGATGAGCTGGAAGGCGATGCCGAGCCCCATGCCGTAGGCGCGGGCGGCGGCCTGCTCGGCCTCCCCGCGCCCGGCGAGCACCGGCCCGACCTCGCAGGCGGCGGCGAACAGCTCGGCGGTCTTGCCGCGGATCACCGCGAGGTAGGCGGCCTCGTCGGTCTCCAGGTTCTTGGCGTTGGTGAGCTGCATCACCTCGCCCTCGGCGATCACCGTGGCGGCGGCCGACAGGATGTCGAGGGCGCGCAGGCTGCCGACCTCGACCATCATCCGGAACGCCTGCCCCAGCAAAAAGTCGCCGACGAGGACGCTCGCCTCGTTGCCCCACTTGATCCGGGCGGCGACGCGGCCCCGGCGCATGTCGCTCTCGTCGACCACGTCGTCGTGGAGGAGGGTGGCGGTGTGCATGAACTCGACGCTGGCGGCGAGCTTCACATCGCCGTCGCGGCCCTCCGCGTCGGCGTAGCCGCAGAGCTGCGCGCAGGCGAGCGTCAGGATCGGGCGCAGCCGCTTGCCGCCCGAGGCGATCAGGTGGTTGGCCACCTCCGGGATCATCGCCACCTCGGACCCGGTGCGCGACAGGATCGTGGTGTTGACCCGCGCCATCCCGTCGGCCACGAGCGCGACGAGGTCATTCAGCCCCGCCTCCGCCTCGGGCTTCGGGTTCTCGATCGTGACGGGGATACCCAAGATCCGTGACTCCCAGGCCGGTCCGCGGGGACTGGCGTCCCGCGCGGCATGGATCGGCGCCGTCCCTTCGCACGCGACCTGCGGCGCCGCAACATCGCGGGCATATGGAGCTGCCGGGCGCGCCGCTCGCCGCGGCGAATGCGCCGCCCCGGCGCTCGGGAGCCTGGAATGGTCGAGCTGATCCGCGCCAACGACCCCGTGCTGATCGGCTTCGCCCGCTCGCTGCTGGAGGCCGCCGGGATTCCGGTCCTCGTCGCCGACGCGCATATGAGCTTCATGGAGGGCTCGATCGGCGCCTTCGCGCCGCGCCTGCTGGTGCCGGACGACCACGCCGCCCAGGCCCGCCGCCTGCTCCGCGACGCCGGGCTCGCGCACGAATTGCGGGCGCCGTGACGGGTGCGCCCGACGGCTTCCTCGGGGGAGCCTTGCGCCTGCACCAGCCGCCGCGCGGCGCGCACCGGGCCGGGACCGACGCGGTGCTGCTGGCCCGCCTGCTCGATCCGGCGCCGGGGGAGCGGCTGTGCGACGCGGGCGCGGGCCCCGGCGCGGTCGGGCTCGCCCGGGCGCGGCTGACGCCGGGCCTCGCGCTCACCCTGGTCGAGCGCGATCCCGGCCTCGCGGCGCTCGCGCGCGCGAACGCCGCCCTGAACGGGATCGACGCGGCGGTGATCGAGGCCGACCTGCTGGGCCCCGCGGCCGAGCGCCGCGCGGCCGGACTCGTCCCCGACGCCTTCGACGTCGTCCTGACCAACCCGCCCTACTTCGCGGCCGGTCGCCAGCGGCCCTCGCCCCATGCGGGCAAGGCCATGGCGCACACCTTCGCGGGCGACGGGCTCGACGGCTGGATCCGGGCCTGCACGGCGATGCTGCGGCCGGGGGGCCGGCTCGGGCTGATCCACCGGGCCGACGCCCTGCCCGCCTGCCTCGCGGCTCTGGGCGGCCGCTTCGGCGGGATCGCGGTGCGGCCCGTGCACCCCCGGGAGGGTGAGCCGGCGATCCGCGTGCTGATCGCCGCGGTGCGCGGCAGCCGCGCCGCCCTCGTTCTGCGCCCCCCGCTGGTGCTGCACGGGGCCGACGGGCGGATGACCCCCGAGGCCGAGGCGCTCCATCGCGGCGCGCCCTGGCCCCCGTGACGGGTCAGGCGGCCATCCGCATCGGCGCGTCCGCACCGATGCCGAGGAAGCGCTCCACCGCCGCGAAGTCGGGAAACGCCGCGAAGCCCGGGCGCAGCGGCGCGGGCAGGCCCTCGAAGTTGAGGCCGGGGAAGGCGTCCGGGTGGGGATAGAGCTGCCACGCACCCTCGGCCTCGGCCGGCGGGAACAGGATCGCGACCTTGCGGCCTTCGAGCCGCACGAGCCGCGTCGGGCTGTAGGTCAGGGTCTCGATGCTCCAGCCGTGGCGGGGGCTGGCGGCGCGGCGGCGGCTCGCACGGTGCATGGCTCTCTCCTGCGGGTGGGGATGGAACGGGTGTCGCGTCGGGATCAGGCGGCCTTGCGGCGGCCGGGACGGCCGGGCCAGCCCAGTGCCACGAGCCGGGCCTTGGCGTAGTCGCGGACCTCGTCGCGGGTGCCCGGCGGCATCGCGGCCAGGATCTGCTGGGTGGCGCCGTCGAGCATCAGGTCGGTCACCGCGTTGATGGTCTCGGCGGCGTCGATGCGCCGCTTCAGGTCGGCCTCGGCCTCGGTCACCTCGTCGAAGGGCGGCGCCTCCTCGAAGTCGGCGTCGACGGCGCGCACCGGCATCTGGCCGCTGCGGAACTCGTCGGCCTCCTCCTCCGAGTAGACCAGCCCGTGCAGCTCGATCAGCTTGAGGATCACCCGGTCCTTCCCGCGCTTCTCCGCCATCGCGTAGACGTAGGCCGCCTGCTTGCCCGAGACGCGGTAGTTGACGTTGACCAGCGCCTCGCCGAGCGACCACTCCACCCGCTCGGTGCCGGGCTTCGCCCCCGGCAGGCGGCCGGTGACGAGGATCACCGCCTCGTCCCGCTCGGCCCGGATGATCTGCGGCGGCTCGAACACGATGCCGGCCTGCGCGGCGATCCGCTCCAGGGTCTTGTGGTAGATCACCGCCGTGCCCTGCACGCGCCAGACGTTGCCCCCGAAGGGCTCGCCGTAGCGCACCAGGATGTCGGCGATCTGCTTGTCGGCGGTTCGCATCGCTGGGGTCCGTCGTGGCCGAGGATGCGCCGTCCACAGGCTCGATGGCCGACGCGCTTCGTTCTTTGTTTGTTCTCGTCTATATGCGGGATCGTGCCGGAATCCGCAAGGCCCTCGGCCGGATGCCGTGCGCCTTCCGTCGCTCCGAATCGGACCAGTCATGCCCGCGCGCGCGACGCCGCAGGCCGGATCCCGCCGCGGAGAGATCCGTCATCGCCGTCATGGCCCTCGGCATTTGGCCGCGTCGAACGGCCTACCGCGGTCGAGCTTCGGGCGATGAGCGCCGCGCCGGCGTGCACGGCTGTCGAGATCTGGCGACGCCCCACGGTGCCCGCCCTGATCCGGCCGACGCGGTCGGATCACAATTTCGACCCGTTCCAGATCGATGCCGACCTGCACGCGCTCCCGTCGGGCCGCCGCTCGCGGCACGTGGCGGGCGGCGCGGGAGAACGGGCGCGGGAGCGGTACGAGGGTGACCATGGGCATCGCCCCGCGGATGGGGGCGCCGGGCGGCGCGGCCGCGGCTCCGCACGGTGCGGCCGCGTGGCCGGGTCTCGGCGAGCGCCTGCACGCGTTCCGCAGCCTGGGCGGCAACTGCGAGTTCGGGTTCGTCCAGCGGTACGGCGGAGTCGAACCCTCCGGCCTGCTGCGCTTCTCGTACACGCCGATCGACGACCTCATTCACGCGCTCGACACCGACTTCGCGGCGTTCGGCGCGGCCGGCGACCTGCGGGTCGAGGAGACCGAGAGCGGCGCCTATTATTGCCGCAGCCGGCGCTACAACATCTGGTCGAACACGGCGCAGATGGCCGGCTCGATCGACCCGGCGGCGCTTCTGGAACGGGAGTACGGACGGGTCGCCCACCTCAAGCGGCGGATGCTGGAGGAGCTGGCCGGCGGCACGAAGATCCTGGTGCGGAAGGCGGGCCAGGGCGAGACGGAGGCGGACTTCGCCCGGCTGGCGGATGCGGTCGCGCGGCACGGCGCCTCGACCCTCCTGCGGGTGGAGGCGGCGGGGTCCGGCTGGCGGCCGGAGCCGGTGCGACGCCTGGGCGAGCGGCTGCTGGCCGGGCGGGTGCGCCGCTTCGCGCCGACCGAGACCGCCTGGGACATCGACCTCGAACCGTGGCTCGCGCTGTGCGACAGCGCCTACGCCGCCCGCCACGGCATCCCGGACGGAGTTCTGGATGCCGGTCCGTTCACCCCCGCGCTGGCGCTGCGCGGTGGCCTGCGCCGGCACAGGGGCCGGCATCCGGAGCCTCGCTACGGCGCCTACACCCGCACCGTCGATCCCTCCCGGTTCGATCCCGACGCGGTCTACGCGTTCTCGGCCTGGGTCTGGATCCCGGCCGAGGCCAACCCCGCGCGGATCGCCGCGGTGATGGGCTGGGGGCAACTGGGCTGGCGCGACGCCGACCTCGGCCTGCGCGAGCGCTGGCAGCGGGTCTGGGCGGCCGGTCGCATCCGGCGCGGTGCAGAGCGGGTCGCGATCGGGCTCGCGATGGTCGGCGGACGCGCCGACCGGTTCTGGTCCTGGGGCGCCGAGTTGCACGCCGGTCCGGTGCCGCGGCCGGCGGCGCCGCCCGCGTTCCGGCCCGGCTTCCGGGCATGGCTGCCGTTCGGGCGCGGATAGGGCGCGGATCCCCTGCCCCGCGCCCGACGCCCGCATTGTTGATGCACCGCACCTTGGGATAGACCGCCGCGACGATGTCCGACACGCCCGCGCCGATGACGCCCTCCCTCTGGACCCGCCTGTCGAACCCGACGCACTTCATGCGCTGGTCGGGACGGCTGACGCCGTGGCTCGCCGGCCTGTCCGTCGCGACCCTCGCGGCGGGTCTGTACATGACCTTCTTCACCGTGCCGCCGGACTACCAGCAGGGCGAGACAGTGCGGATCATGTACATCCACGTGCCCGCCGCGTGGCTCGGGGTGTTCTTCTACGGGGCGATGAGCCTGTCCGCGATCGGCACGCTGGTCTGGCGCCACCCGCTCGCCGACGTGGCGCAGCGGGCCGCCGCGCCGATCGGCGCCGCCTTCACCCTGGTCTGCCTCGTCACCGGCTCGCTCTGGGGCAAGCCGATGTGGGGCACCTACTGGGTGTGGGACGCGCGCCTGACCTCGATGCTGGTGCTGCTGCTGATCTATTGCGGCCTGATCGCCCTGTGGCGGACGATCGAGGATCCGAACCGGGCGGCGCGCGCGGTGGCGATCCTGACCCTGGTCGGCGCGGTGAACCTGCCGATCATCAAGTTCTCTGTGAACTGGTGGTCGACCCTCCACCAGCCGGCCTCGATCCTGCGGATGGGCGGCTCGACCATCGATCCGTCGATGCTCTACCCGCTGCTGGTGATGATCGGCGCCGCCACGCTCTCGGGCGTCACCCTCCACCTCTACACGATGCGAACCGAAGTCATGCGCCGCCGGGTGCGGACCCTGACGATCCGCGAGGCGGAGCGGCTCGACCGCGGGCAGGCGCGGATCGTGCCCGCGCCGATGCCCGTGGCGCAGCCCCTGTAAGGTCACAAGCCATGGATCTCGGGCCTCACGGCGGCTTCATCCTGGCGGCCTACGCCTTCACGATCCTGGCGATGGGCGGCTTGGTCGGCAACGCTCTGCGCGACCGGCGGGCGCAGCGACGGGCGCTCCGGCGCTTCGGCGAGGACCGGCGGTGAGCGCCCCGGACCGCGACCCGCCCGCCCCGGTGCGGCGCTCGCTGCTGCTGATCCTGCCGGCGCTGGTCTTCGCCGTGCTGGCGGTCGCTCTGTTCCTGCGCCTGCGTTCGGGAGCCGACCCGGCCGCCCTGCCTTCGGCGATGATCGGCAAGCCGGTCCCGACCTTCACCCTGCCCGCGGTGCCGGGCCTGACCCGCGACGGCACGCCGGTACCGGGGCTCGCCAGCACCGACTTCAAGGGCGGCGTGACCGTGCTCAACGTCTTCGCCTCGTGGTGCGCCCCCTGCCAGGTCGAGCATCCGATGCTGATGCGGCTCGCCCGAGAGCCCGGCATCCGCCTCGTCGGGATCGACTACAAGGAGCCCAACCCCGAAGCCGGCCAGCGCTTTCTGGCCAAGCACGGGGTGCCGTTCGCGGCGGTGGGCGCCGACGCGACCGGCCGCGCCGCGATCGATTTCGGCGTCTACGGCGTGCCCGAGACCTTCATCGTCGGGCCGGACGGGATCATCCGCGACAAGCTCGTCGGCATCCTCACGCCGGAGAACTACGCGAGCGTCCTCGCCCGGATCCGCGCCGCCGGGAAGGTCGCCGAGGCGCGCTGACCCGGCCGCCCTACTCCTTGCGCTCGTAGCGGGTCAGCAGCGGCGTCTGCGCCAGGGCGAAGACGAGGGTGATCGGCATGATGCCGAACACCTTGAAGCTCACCCAGAAATCCTCGGTCTGCGTGCGCCACACCACCTCGTTGAGGGCGGCGAGGAACAGGAAGAACAGGCCCCAGCGGAAGGTCAGCTTGCGCCAGCCCTCCTCGGTGAGACTGAACACCGAATCGAGCACCACCGACAGGAGCGGCCGCCCGAAGGCGAGGCCGCCGAGCAGGACGAGGCCAAACAGGCTGTTCACGATGGTCGGCTTGACCATGATGAAGGTCTTGTCCTGGAGCAGGAGCGTCAGGCCGCCGAACACCACCACCACCACGCCGGACACCAGCGGCATGATCGGCAGCCGCCGCACCAGCGCGTAGTGGACCGCCAGCGCCGCGATGGTCGCGACGATGAACAGCCCGGTGGCCGCGAACAGCTTCTGGTCGGGCGCCACGCCGAAGCGCTCGGCATAGGCGTTGCCGAGGAAGAACAGGCCGAGCGGCCCGAGTTCGAGGGCGAGCTTGGCGAGCGGCGGCAGGTGCCGGCGCGGGGGGACGGATTCGATCTGCATGCGCTCGGCTGGCCCGGCGGGGACCCTCACGGTAGGCTGAGGGCGGCGCTGTGTATCGAGGGCCCGCGGCTCATGTCCATCACCATCGAGAATCCCGAGGCCGAGGCGCTGCTCGCCGACCTCGCCGCCCAGACCCGCCGCAGCCCGCCGGACCTGCTGCTCGCACTCTTGCAGCGGGAGCGGGAGCGGCTTGAACGCGAGGTTGCAGACGGTATCGAGTCCGGACGCATCCTGCACGAGCGCACCCATGCGTCGCCGATGGTCGATCCGCGACCGATCGACGAGATTCTCGCCTATGACGAGGACGGGTTGCCGGTGTGAGCACCGTCGTCATCGATACATCGGTCTATATCGCGATTCTCGCGCAGGAGCCCGATGCGCCGACACTCAGCGTCGCCATCCGCACCTTCCGGACGCGCCTGATGGCCGCCGCCAGCTACCTCGAATGCGCGATCGTGAGTGCTCGCTGGCAAGCCGGCCGGGCGGAACTCGACGCGTGGCTCGGACGCGAGTCGATCGAGATCGCGCCCGTCGACCACGCGCTCGCCCGGATCGCCGCCGACGCGTTCGCCCGCTACGGCAAGGGCCGTCACCCGGCCGGCCTCAACTTCGGCGACTGCTTCGCCTACGCGCTGGCGCGCACGCTGAACGCGCCGCTGCTGTTCAAGGGCCACGATTTCGCGCGCACCGACATCGCTTCGGCGCGGCCCTAATCCCGCTCCAGCCCGGCGATCGCCCGGGCGAAATCCCGGGCGGCGAAGGGCTCCAGGTCCTCCACGCCCTCGCCGACGCCGATGAAGTGCACCGGCAGGCCGAACTTCGCCGCGAGCGCCACCAGGATGCCGCCGCGGGCCGTGCCGTCGAGCTTGGTCATCACGAGGCCTGAGATCGGCGCGGCCTGCGAGAACAGCTCGACCTGGCTCAGCGCGTTCTGGCCGACCGTGGCGTCGAGCACCAGCAGGGTGGCGTGCGGCGCCTCTGGGTCCTGCTTGCGCAGCACGCGCACGATCTTCTCCAGTTCGGCCATCAGCCCGACCTTGTTCTGGAGGCGACCGGCGGTGTCGATCAGCAGCACGTCCGTGCCCGCGCCTTCCGCCTGCTTCAGGGCGTCGAAGGCGAGGCCGGCCGCGTCCGCCCCTTGCGCGCCGCTCACCACCGGCGTGCCGGTGCGGGCGCCCCACACCTTGAGCTGGTCGATCGCCGCGGCGCGGAACGTGTCGCCCGCCGCGAGCATCACCGTGCGCCCCTCGGCGCGGAGTTTCGAGGCGAGCTTGCCGAGCGTCGTCGTCTTGCCGGCACCGTTCACGCCCACGGTGAGGATCACGAACGGCTTCCTCGCCTCATCGATGGCGAGGGGCTGCGCCACCGGCTCCAGGGCCCGCTCGACCTCGGCCGCGAGGATGGCGCGGACCTCGTCCGGGGAGATGCCCTTCTCGTAGCGGCCCTTGCCGACCGCCTCCGAGACCCGCATCGCGGTATCGAGGCCGAAATCGGCCTGGATCAGAGCGTCCTCCAGATCCTCCAGGGTGGTGGCGTCGAGCTTGCGCTTGGTGAACAGGCCAGTCACCCGGTCGGACAGCGCCGTGGAGGTGCGGCGCATGCCCGAGGTCAGCCGGCTCCACCAGCCCTTCGCCTCGGGCTCGCGGGCTGGACCGGCGCCGGCATCGTGGGCGAGGGCTGCGGCGGAATCGGTCGGTTGGATGTCGGGGGCGAGCGCCGGCTCGCGCACCTGCGCGCCGGTGTGCTGCGGCTCGGCTCCCCGCTCGGGGGCGTCGCCCGCGGTGCCGGCCGGGGGCCGCTCCGGCTCGCCCTCGACCGGCAGCATGTCGGCGCCCTCGACCGCGTCCGGGGTCGGAGCCTCGTCCAGGGGGACGGCGGTGATGTCGTCCGCCCCGGTGGCGAAGTCGGGCTGTCCCTCCGACGGCGAGGCCGGATCGACGGCGGACGGCGCGTCCTCCGGCGTCGCGTCGGCCTCCTCTTCGGGAGCGTCCTGCGGTGCGCCCTGCCCCTTGCGCCCGAATAGCCGCCCGAACCAGCCGGGCTTGTCCTCGCTCGCCATGTCCCCTCGCCTTCCCGCATCTTGCCCGGCCGCGCCCGACCCACTAGCCGACGCAGATGCCCAACGCCTTCGACATAGGCGCGCGCCTCCTCTACCGCGATGCCCTGCTGCTCGTCATCGACAAGCCGGCGGGCCTGCCCGTGCATCCGGGGCCGCGCGGGGGCGAGACCCTGACCGACCACCTCGACGCCCTGCGCTTCGGCCTGCCCCGCCGCCCCGAGGCCGCGCACCGGCTCGACCGCGACACCTCCGGCTGCCTCGCCCTGGGGCGCCACGCCAAGGCGCTGGCCCGGCTCGGCGAGCTCTTCTCGGGCCGTTCGGTGGAGAAGACCTACTGGGCGGTGGTCGAGCGCGGGCCGAGCGCCGAGGCCGGGACGATCGACCTCGCGCTCGCGCGCCGTTCGAACGATCCGCGCTCCTGGTGGATGAAGGCCGACCCCGCCGGCGACCCGGCGCTGACGCACTGGCGGGTTCTCGGCCGCGCCGAGGGCCTGACCTGGCTGGAATTGAAGCCGGTGACCGGCCGCACCCACCAGTTGCGTGTGCACTGCGCCGCCTCGGGCTGGCCGATCCGCGGCGACGCGGTCTACGGCGGCGCCCCCCGCGGCAGCGCCCTGCACCTGCACGCCCGGGGGCTGACAATCCCGCTCTACCCGAAGCGCGATCCCGTGCGCGTCGAGGCACCGCCGCCGCCGCACATGGCCGAGGCGCTGTCCGCCTGCGGCGCCTGAGGCTCAGGCCGCGATCAGCCGCGCCCCGTCGTGGCCGGCGATCCGCACGTCGAGGAGCGTGCCCGCCGCGATCTCGGACCCGAGCCGGACGGCCGTGAAATCCGCCGCCCGGCCGGTCCCGCCGCGCTCGGCCAGGACTGTCAGCGTCGTCCCGACCTGACCGTCGAGATGGCGGGCGAGTGCCGCCGCCCCGGCCGCGCGCAGCCGGGCGGCGCGGTCGCGGATCGCGTCGGGCGCTACCGGCGGCATCCGGGCGGCCGGGGTGCCGGGGCGGGGGGAGTAGGGGAAGACGTGCAGGTGCGTCAGCCCGCAATCGGCGACGAGGTCGAGGCTCCGGGCGAACTGCGCCTCGGTCTCGGTGGGGAACCCGGCGATCAGGTCGGCGCCGAACACCGTGCCGGGCCGCAGCGCCCGCACGGTCTCGCAGAAGCGGATCGCGTCGGCCCGGGCGTGGCGGCGCTTCATCCGCTTGAGGATCAGGTCGTCGCCGGCCTGAAGCGAGAGGTGCAGGTGCGGCATCAGCCGCTCCTCCTCGGCCAGCGCGGCGAGCAGGGCGTCGTCCGCCTCGACCGAATCGATCGAGGACAGACGCAGCCGGGCCAGCTCCGGCACCGCGCGCAGGATGGCCCGAACCAGCGTGCCGAGCGTCTCGGACATCCCGAAGAGATCGCGGCCGTAGGCGGTGAGGTCGACACCGGTCAGCACCACCTCGCGGCCGCCCTCTGCAACGATCCGCGCCACCTGCGCCACCACCGCGTCCGGGGCCAGCGAGCGCGAGGTGCCGCGGCCGAAGGGGATGACGCAGAAGGTGCAGCGGTGGTCGCAGCCGTTCTGCACGGCGACAAAGGCGCGGGTGTGCCCGGTCAGGCCGGCGATCTCGGCCGGGTCGGCCGCGCGCACCTGCATCACCGCGCCGGGCCCGGTCGCGGCGCCGGTCCAGGCGGCCTTCCGCAGCTTCTCGCCATTGCCGATCAGCCGCGCCACCTCGGGCATCAGTCGGTAGGCGTCGGTCTCGACCTCGGCGCCGCAGCCGGTGACCACGATCTCGGCGCCGGGCCGCTCCCGGGCGATCCGCCGGATCGCCTTGCGCGCCTGCCGCCCGGCCTCCGCCGTGACCGCGCAGGTGTTGACGACCACCCGCGCGCGCCCGTCGGCCGCGGCGTGGGCGCGCATCGCCTCCGACTCGACCGTGTTGAGCCGGCAGCCGAAGTTCAGCGTCTCGACCGTCATCTCGACCATCATGGGGCGGGGGGCGAAAAGAGCTCCGGCGCGAAGCTGCCCTCGGCCACCAGGGCCACCGGGCCGGTCATCAGCACGTGGTCGTCCGCCCGCCATTCCACGAAGAGCTGACCGCCGGGCAGGGACACCTCGGCCTGCCTCCCGATCATCCGCAGGCGCGCGGCGGCGACGGTCGCGGCGCAGGCGGCGGTGCCGCAGGCCAGCGTCAGCCCAGCCCCGCGCTCCCAGACGCGCAGCTTGATCGCCTCGCGCCCGGTGACCTGGGCCACCGAGATGTTGGCGCGCTCGGGAAACAGCGGGTGGTTCTCGAGCATCGGTCCCACCCGGGCGAGGTCGTAGCCGTCGGGGTCGTCGTCGACGAAGAACACGGCGTGCGGATTGCCCATGTTCACCGCGCCGGGCGAGTGCAGCACCGGGGCGTCGATCGGACCGACCTGAAGCTCGATCCGCCGCGTGTCGGGGAACGGCTCGGACAGCGGGATCTCGTCCCAGGCGAGCCGGGGCCGGCCCATGTCGACGGTGAAGGAGCGCTCGGCCACGCGCCGCACGCCGACCCGGCCGGCGCTGGTCTCCAGGAGCAGCCGGCCGCCCTCGGCGGGCCGCGCCATGGCGGGGTCGTCGAGCATCGCGTAGGCGACGCAGCGGGTGCCGTTGCCGCAGGCCCCGGATTCCGAGCCGTCGGTGTTGTAGATCCGCAGGAACGCGTCGGTGCCCGGGCTCACGGGATCGTGCAGCACCATCAACTGGTCGAAGGCCGAGCCGGGATCGGCGGCGATCGCCCGCGCCTCCTCGGGGGCGACGCGCAGGGCGGTGCCGCGCAGGTCGAGCACGACGATCGCGTTGCCGGCGCCGTGCATCTTCAGGAAGCGTCTGTGGGCGAGTGCGCTCATGCGTCCGGGAGGGGCTGCTGGCGGCGGGCGAGGCGGGCTCGTCCGATCGTCGTGGGATCGGGGGGATCGCTGGATCGTGTCGGTCTCGGGCCGGCGCGCCGGACGGGCGCCGCGGGCGGCCCTTATGGCAAAACCGGCCCCGGTATGCGAGGCGGCGGCAGCGTGGCAGATCCGCCGCACCCGCAGGCCTGTCGGGCGGCGGTCTCGCGGACGGCGCGGTTCGTCCCTACCTTGGCGGCCGGACCGCGCGCCGAATCGCGGTCCCCGACCGGAGCGCACCCTTGATCCGCCCTCGCCGTCCCCGCGCCGCGCTCGCGGCAGCCCTCGCGGTCTCGACCGTCCTCTCGGCTCTCGCCGCGCCGGCCGGCGCGCAGAACGCCGCCCCGCCGCCCTCGACCGCTCCCTCCCCCGCGCAGACGAGCCCGCTGCCGACCACCACCGCCCCGAACCCGCCGGCGGATCCCAACCGGAGCGCGGCCCCGGCCCCCGAGCAGGCGGTGCGCCCGCCGCCCGCCGGTCAGTCCGCGGTCGGCGCCAACGCCGGGGCGGCAGGTGGAGCGGCCGTCCGCCCGACCCTGGTGGAGAAGCCGGCCGAAGCCGGCGACGTGGACGAGGTGGTGCTCCCGGCCAAGCCCGCGGCGATCCTCCCCGGCAAGACCAAGTGGGACGAGGCGGTGCCGAGCCTGAAGCAGGCCTTCGCCCGGATCGAGGCCGACCTCGCCAAGGCCGGGATCGCGCCGGCCGGCCGGCCGCTCGCGGTGTTCACCCACACCGACGACGACGGCTTCACCTACGAGGCAATGATCCCTGTGGCGGCGGCCCCCTCCCCCGCCCCGGCCGAGGGCGACGGCCTGCGCTTCGGCACGACCCCGTCCGGCAAAGCCCTGCGCTTCGCGCACAAGGGCTCCTACGAGGGCATCGACGGCACCTACGAGACCCTGACTACCTACCTCGACGCCAAGGACATCGTCGTGCAGGACCGCTTCGTCGAGGAGTACGCGAGCGACCTCAAGGACGCGTCCGACGACGGGCTCGACGTGAACATCTACGCGCTGCTGCGGTAGGGGGCCGCGCGGTTTCGCTCCGCGAGACGTCACGACCCGATGCCGGGACCTGCGGATCCCACCAATCCCCCTGAGGTGCAGGGTGGGAAAGGCCGATCCCGGCAAGCAGTGCCGCGTATCGTGATCCCGCACGGATCGATCAGGGTCGAACGGGGGCCGTCACGAAGCCTCCAGGCGCACCGTCCGGTCGCCCGGCCGTATCATCGCGGTGCGGTGGGTGACGGCGATGATCGTCAGGCGGTCGGCGAGATCGCGCAGGCCGTCCATGATCTGCCGCTCGGTGTCCGCGTCGAGCGCGGAGCTCGCCTCGTCGAGGACGAGGATCGCCGGTTCCCCGTAGAGGGCCCGGGCGATGGCGATGCGCTGGCGCTCGCCGCCCGAGAGCTTCAGCCCGCGCTCGCCCACCACCGTGTCGAAGCCCTCCGGCATGGCCTCGACCCGCGCCAGGATGGAGGCTTGCGCGGCGGCGCGGCGCAGGCGCTCCGGGTCGAACGGGCGGCCCAGCACGATGTTGACGGACACCGAATCGTTGAGCAGCACGAGATCCTGCGGGACGACGCCGACATGGGCGAACCAGTCCGCGCTCGCGACGCGCCCGAGATCGATGCCGTCGGCGCGGATCCGGCCCTCGGTGGGCTCCAGCTCCTTCAGCAGCAGGCGCAGCACGGTGGACTTGCCCGACCCCGTCTCCCCCGTGAGGAAGGTGGGCGTCCCGCGCCGGGCGACGAAGGACAGGGCGGAGACGCCCCGCCCGTTCGGGTAGCGGAAGGCGACCGCGTCGAAGGCCACGTCCCCCAGCGACGTGCGATAGGGGACGGGATCGGCGGGCTCGACCGCCTCGGGGGCCGCCCACATCGTCGCCAGGGGCCGGAAGCGGGCCGCCGCCTCGACCGTCTCCTTGATCCCCATGCCGATGAGGTGGAACGGCTCGTTCAACTGGATCAGCAGCGTGTTGAACAGGACGATGCTGCCGATCGAGATGTCCCCGGCCTCGTAGCGCGGCACGAGGATCAGGAAGGTGAGGATCAGTTGCAGCGCCGCCGCGACGCCGAGGATCCCGCAGAAGGCGCTGCTCGCCAGGGCGAAGCGCTGCCAGTTGGCCAGCGCCTCCCGCGCGCTGCCGGCGAAGCGCCCCGCGATCCAGGCTTCGCCGCGCGTCTGCCGGAGGGTGTCGATCACGGCGACCGCGTTCCCGACGAGGCGGGCATTCGCCTGGCTCCGGTCCAGCGCCGCGTCGAGGGCGGGCTTCACGCGGCCGATGCGGACGTAGTCGAGAATCACCACGACGGCGCCGTAGGCGAAGACGATCGCGGCGATGTCCCAGCTCACGAGATGGCCGAGGAGTGCCACGCTGAACGCGATCTGGACGCATCCGGGCAGGATGCCGCCGAGCCCGAGCTGCGTGACGATGTTGAGGGTCTGCGTTCCCTGCTGGCGTGCCGTCCCGATCTCGGCGGCGTTGTGCGCCAGGAAGAAGGCGGGCGTCTTGCGCAGGAGCCGCGCGAAGAACGCCGTGTTGGCGATGAAGGACAGCCGCTCGGCGCACAGGACGATCAGGAAGCGGGCGCCCTGCCCGAACGCCTTCGCGACCCCGAACAGCAGGGCGTAGAGGACCAGGGTCCCGAGCACGCCCGCCCGCCCGGCCCCGTGCGCGAGTTCGTCGACCGCCCGCGAGAACAGGTAGGGAGACGCGATCGCCGCCAGCGCCCCGACCAAAGTCGCCGCGCTCACCAGGAGGATCGTCCCGCGGGCATCGCGCCAGAAGGCCTTCAGTAGAGACTTGAGAATGAGAATCATTCAAGCCTGCTCAGGCGTTGTAACCGACAATCCGGGGCGCCCTTCTGCGATCGATCGACTTCGATTCTCAAGCCTGGATCGCCGGTGATCTGATCGTCTCATATGACTTCCGGCGGAAGGGTTCGGGATCGACGCTCTCCGTCCTTGCGAGCGGAGCGAAGCAATCCAGGGGCGCCACCGTTTCAAACCGCGCGCTGCCCTGGGTCGCTTCGCCTACGGCTCGCGATGACGGCGCGGGCCAGGATCACCGAACGGTTCATCCGGAAACGATACCAGCCGGAGATGCGATCTCCGATGGTCCGCAAAGGGTCGGCTCGTCCGCCGTCGGTCCGGCCGCGAGGCCGGGGCGGCTTGGACAGATCGCCGCCCCCCGTGCCGGACCGGAACAGCGGGCCACCCCCGCGGATTCGCCCACCATGCCCGCGCAGATCCCGCACACCGAACCCGCACCGCGCCCCCGCCGCGCCCGGGCGGAGCCGGCGCCGGACCCGTCGCTCGCGGAGAAGGCGCTGGTCGTCCACGCCCGCCTCTGTCCGGTCTACGGCTGCCCGATCCCCTACTTCCACAGCCTCGACCCGGTCTCGGAACTCGTCTCCTCGCTGCTCTCGCACCGGACGCGGAACGCCGAGTCCGGCCGGGCCTTCAAGGCGCTGCGCGCGCGCTACCCGGCCTGGGAGGACGTGATCGACGCCGACACCGCCGAGGTCGAGGCGACGATCCGCGGGGTGACGTGGCCGGAGCTGAAGGCCCCGCGGATCCGGGCGATCCTCGCCGCCCTGCGGGAGCGCCGCGGCACCCTCGACCTCGGCTTCCTGGCCGGGATGGGCGTCGACGCGGCCCGGGCTTGGCTGGAGGAGATCCCCGGCATCGGGCCGAAGACCAGCGCGGCCGTCCTGTCGTTCTCGACCCTGCGGATGCCGGCCCTGCCGGTGGACAGCCACCATCACCGGGTGGCCCAGCGCCTCGGGCTGATCGGCCCGCGGGTCGATGTCGGGCCGTCGCATGGCGTCCTGCGGGCGCAGCTTCCCGCCGACTGGAGCGCGCAGGACCTCTACGACAACCACGAGATCCTGATGCTGCACGGGCAGAAGGTCTGCCACCACCGCAGCCCCGCCTGCGGGCGCTGCGTGCTCGCCGACCTCTGCCCGAGCGCGGCGCTGCCCCGGGGCCGGCCGGCGCGTCCTTGACCCCCCCGCGCCGCGGGTGCGAGTAACCCGCGGCCGGCCGGCGCGGAGCCCCGGACTCTCGCACTCTGGGGAACGGCGTCGATGGCCGCGTTCAAGGAATTGGTGTTCTCGGGCGTGCAGCCCACCGGCAACCTGCACCTCGGGAACTATCTCGGCGCGATCAAGCGCTTCGTGGAGATGCAGGACCGCGAGGCGCAGTGCCTCTACTGCGTGGTCGATCTGCACGCGATCACCGTCTGGCAGGACCCGGCGGCCCTGCGCTCCCAGATCCGCGAGGTGACGGCCGCCTTCCTCGCCGCGGGCATCGACCCCGCGCGCTCGATCGTGTTCAACCAGAGCCAGGTGCCGCAGCACGCCGAACTCGCCTGGATCTTCAACTGCGTCGCGCGGCTCGGCTGGCTCAACCGCATGACCCAGTTCAAGGAGAAGGCCGGCAAGGACCGGGAGAACGCCTCGATCGGCCTCTACGCCTACCCCGTGCTGATGGCCGCCGACATCCTGGCCTACCGCGCCACCCACGTGCCGGTGGGCGAGGACCAGAAGCAGCACCTGGAGCTGACCCGGGACATCGCCCAGAAGTTCAACACCGACTTCGCCGGCTCGATCACCGCGCACGGCCACGGCGAGGTGTTCTTCCCCGTCACCGAGCCGCTGATCGGCGGCCCGGCCGCGCGGGTCATGTCGCTGCGCGACGGGACGAAGAAGATGTCGAAGTCGGACGCCTCCGACAACGCGCGCATCAACCTCACCGACGACGCCGACGCCATCGCCCAGAAGGTGCGCCGCGCCAAGACCGACCCCGAGCCCCTCCCCTCCGAGGTCGCCGGGCTGAAGGACCGGCCGGAGGCGGACAACCTCGTCGGCATCTATGCGGCGCTCGCCGGCACCACCCGCGAGGGCGTGCTGCGCGATTTCGGCGGGGCGCAGTTCTCGACCTTCAAGCCGGCGCTCAGCGACCTCGCGGTGTCGAGCCTCGCGCCGATCGCCGCCGAGATGCGCCGGCTGACCGCCGACCCCGGCCACATCGACGCGGTGCTCGCCGACGGCGCGGCGCGCGCGGAACAGATCGCCGCCGGCACCCTCGACGCGGTGAAGGACATCGTCGGCTTCGTCCGGCGCGGGCCGGCCCTGAGGACCGTGGGATGACGATCCGGGCGCTGGTCTTCGACGTCTTCGGCACCCTCGTCGACTGGCGCTCGGGCGTCGCGCGGGAGGCGGCGCGGCTCGTCGGGCCGCTGGCGCCGAACCTCGACGCGGGCGCCTTCGCCGACGCGTGGCGCGATCGGTACCAGCCGTCGATGGAGCGCGTGCGCTCCGGCGAGCGCCCCTTCGTCGATCTCGACACCCTCCAGGCCGAATCGCTGCCCGGCGTGCTGGCAGGGCTCGGGATCGAGGGCGTGGCCGCGGACGTGCGGGCCGAGTTGGTGCAGGCGTGGCACCGCCTCGACGCGTGGCCCGAGGTGCCCGACGCGCTCGTCCGGCTGCGCACGCGGTTCTTCCTGGCGCCGGTCTCGAACGGGCACGTGCGGCTGATGGTCGATCTCGCCCGCCGCAACGGGCTGCCGTTCGACGCGATCCTCGGCGCCGGTTACTCGCGCGACTACAAGCCGAAGCCCGCGCTCTACCGGGACGCGGCCGCCGCCTTCGGCCTCGCGCCGGAGGAGGTGCTGATGGTCGCCGCCCACTCGAACGACCTCGCGGCGGCGGCGCGCCACGGCCTGTCCACCGCCCACATCGCCCGGCCGCACGAGCACGGCCCGGCCGGCGGCGAGACCGGCCCGAGCGTGCTGGTCACCCACGCGGCCTCGGATCTCGCGGATCTGGCCGACCGGCTCGGCTGCTGAGGGGGAGAGGGCGCGATGGCCGACTGGAACCCCGCCCTCTACACCCGCTTCGAGGACGAGCGCACCCGGCCCGCAGCCGAGCTGCTCGCGCGCGTGCCGCTCGAACGCCCGCGTCTTGCGATCGACCTCGGCTGCGGGCCGGGCAACTCCACCGCCCTGATCGCCGCGCGCTTCCCCGAGGCGGAGGTCGTCGGCCTCGATACCTCGCCGGCCATGCTGGACGCTGCCCGCGCCCGCCTGCCGGGGCTCGCCTTCGCGCAGGCCGACGCCGCGACGTGGGCGCCCGAGCGCGCGCCCGACCTGATCTACGCCAACGCCGTGCTGCAATGGCTGCCGGACCACGCGACCCTGCTGCCGCGGCTGTTCGGCCTGCTGAACCCCGGCGGCGTGCTGGCGGTGCAGATGCCCGACAACCTCGCCGAGCCCTCGCACCGGCTCATGCGCGCGGTCGCCGCGGCGGGGCCGTGGGCCGCGGCGATCGGAGACCCGGCGGTCGCCGGCCGGCTCGGGCGGATGCTCGATCCGGCGGCGTATTACGACGTGCTCGCGCCGCGCGCCGACGCGGTCGACGTGTGGCGGACCGCCTACCACCACCGGATGGACGATGCGGCGGCGATCGTCGCCTGGGTCAGCGCCACGGGGCTGCGGCCGTTCCTCGACCCACTCGATCCGGACCAGAGGGCCGGCTTCCTGGAGGCCTACACGGCCGAGATCGACCGGGCCTACCCGCCCCGCGCCGACGGGCGGCGTCTCCTCGCCTTCCCGCGGGTGTTCATCGTGGCGCGGAAGGTCGGCTGAGCCGACGCCTCCTCGCCGGAACCAGCGTCAGGCCTCTCCGCGCGCCACCAGCGCCTCGTACTCGGCCACCTCCAGCCGGCCTTCCTTGGCGACCCGGGCCTTGTCGGCGTCGCTGATCACGTCGCCCGCGAGGTCGAGGCGCTTCCAGGCGGCCAGCGGCGTCTCGCGCCCGGGCACCGGCACGTACTTGTTCTGCTCGATCTTCCGGTGCTTGTGGATGTAGCGCGGGCAGTTCACCCAGATCTTCGTCACGGCGACGCGGACGAGGTACTTGGCCTCGGTGTAGTCGGCCATCAGGGGGTCGTCGCGCAGCAGCGTGGCCGTGCCCTGCACGCGCACCCGGTGCGGGGTCTCGAAGTCGATGAACAGCAGGCCGACCTTGGCCTGACCCGCGATGTTGCCCATCGAGTAGAACATGCCGTTGCCGTCGTAGCCCGGGAACACGAGCGTGGCCGCGTCGAGCACCTTCACGAAGCCGGCCGGCCCGCCCTTGTAGGAGACGGTCGGCATCCCGTCGGGATCGACGGTGGAGAGGAAGAACATGTCCCGGGAGCCGATGAAGGCGGCCTCCTCCGGCTGGATCGCCTCGTGCACCCAGTCCTCGTCGAGGCGCACGGCGAGCTTCGTGGTGCCGAACTCCTGCTGGAGCGCACGGTGGTCCTCGAAGTAGAGCGAGGTTCTGGCCGCGTCGGTCATGGTGTCCCTCCCCGGCCCTCTGGAGCGGGGCCGTTGTCGGGCCTTATCGCCGGGAGCGGAGGACAGGCGCAACCCGGAACGGGATGAGGCCGGCCCCGCTTCCACGAGTCCGGCCCCTTGCGCGTCGGCTGCGGCCGAGCAAAGCACGGCCGCGCAGTGCCAAATCAATTGCGGGTCTTGTCGACCAGGGCCTTCTCCGAGATCCACGGCATCATGCCGCGCAGCTTGGTGCCGACCTCCTCGATCGGGTGGGCGGCGAGCTTGGCGCGGGTCGCCTTGAACGAGGTCTGGTTGACCCGGTTCTCCAGCATCCAGTTGCGGGTGAAGACGCCGCCCTGGATGTCGGCCAGCACGCGCTTCATCTCGGCCTTGGTCTCCGGCGTGATGATGCGCGGGCCGGTGACGTACTCGCCGTACTCGGCGGTGTTGGAGATCGAGTAGTTCATGTTGGCGATGCCGCCCTCGTAGATGAGGTCGACGATCAGCTTCACCTCGTGGAGGCACTCGAAATAGGCCATCTCGGGGGCGTAGCCCGCCTCGACCAGGGTCTCGTAGCCGGCCTTGATCAGCTCCACGAGGCCGCCGCAGAGCACCACCTGCTCGCCGAACAGGTCGGTCTCGCACTCCTCCTTGAAGGTGGTCTCGATGATGCCGGCGCGGCCGCCGCCGTTGGCCGACGCGTAGGAGAGGCCGAGGTCGTGGGCGTTGCCAGACGCGTCCTGGGCGATGGCGATGAGCGTCGGCACGCCGCCGCCGCGCAGGTACTCGGAGCGCACGGTGTGGCCGGGACCCTTCGGAGCGACCATCAGCACGTCGAGGTCGGGGCGCGGCTCGATCAGGTTGAAGTGCACGTTGAGGCCGTGCGCGAACAGCAGCGCGGCGCCCTGCTTCATGTTGGGGGCGAGCGACTCGCGGTAGATGTCGCCCTGCAGCTCGTCCGGGGTGAGCATCATCACCACGTCGGCCGACTTGGCGGCCTCGGCGACGGACAGGACCTTGAAGCCCTCGGCCTCGGCCTTCTTGGCGGTCGCCGAGCCCTCGCGCAGCGCGATCACCACGTCCTTCACGCCCGAATCGCGCAGGTTGAGCGCGTGGGCGTGCCCCTGGCTGCCGTAGCCGACGATGACGACCTTCTTGCCCTTGATCAGGTTCAGGTCGGCGTCGCGATCGTAGTAAACCCGCATGATTGGCTTCCTCTTCTAGCTTGCGCGGTTGGCGTTACCCCGGCCGTAGAGGGCCAGGAACTGGTCGACGGCCCGGGCCGCGTCGCGCCGGATCTCCGCCGGATCGGCGACGGTGGCGTCGCCGAGCAGCAGCCGGATCTGGACGTCGCGGCCGACGAGGCCGAAGAAGGTGCGGAACGCGGTCTCGCCATCCTCGAAAGCGAGGAGGCCCGCCGCGCGGCCCGCTTCGAGGACGGGCTTCACCCGCTCCCCGATGGCGAAGCGCCCGTTGGCCAGGACGATGCCGCCGAGATTGCTCTTGTGCGACCCGGCATGGCCGATGGCGATCCGGTTGAGCGCCACCGACGTGCTGCTGGCGATGACCGTCAGCCACGTCGCGGCGAAGTCGAGCAGGCTCTCCCGCAGCGTCGCGCCGTCGAGGCCCTCGACCGCGTAGCGGCCGGCGTGGACGCGGGAGGCCTGCCACTGCACCGTCGCGGTGAGCAGGCCGTCGCGGTCGCCGAACCACTTGTAGAGCGTCTCCTTCGAGCAGCTCGCCCGCCGGGCCACGGCGTCCATGGTGAGCTGGTCGGCCCCCTCGACCATGAGCGCGAGGACGGCATCGAGCACCGCCCGCTGGCGGGCGGAGGGTGCCTCGCGGAGCGCACCAGTCTCGCCGGCGGGCGCCGTCTCGTGCTGCGTCGCGGAGCTCGTCTGCATCGTCCGGCTTGTCAGTACCGTACCGTACGGTACGTGCGTTAGTGTGATTCGGCCTTCGGGGCAAGCGGTCCCGACGGCCGTCTTTTCAGCGCGGGAGGGGCAGGCCCTCGCGGACGAAGATCGCCTGGACCGCCGGCCGCTCGGCGACGCGCCGGGCATGCGCCGTCCAGGCCGGGAAGCGCGCGGCCACGTCCATCCCCATGTCCGGGCGCGAGGCCCAGACGTAGAAGACCATCAGGTAGGCGTCGACGACGCCGTAGCGTTCGCCCACCGCCCAGCCGCCGTTGGACAGCCGCACCTCGGTCATGGTGCACAGGTCGCCGTAGGTGTCGGCGCCCTTGGCTCGCAGTCCCGGGAGGGCGTCCTCGTCGGCCGTGTAGCGCCCCGGCCGGCGGATATGGGCGTAGGCGACGTGGTGGTTGCAGGCGAGCCAGCCGAGCCACTCGTCGGCCAAAGCCTGCTCGCGCAGGTCGGCCGGCCACAGGCCCTTCTCCGGCACCTGCCGGGCGACGTGGCGGAGGATGGCGGCGCACTCGGTGAGCGTCCAGCCGTCCTCGACCAGCGCCGGCACGCGGCCGCGCTCGTTGACCGCGAGGAATTCCGGCGCGCGCTGGTCGCCCGCGGCGAGGTCGAGCTTGTGGCCCTCGTATGCGAGGCCGGATTCCTCCAGCACGATGTGCGCGGCGAGGGAGCAGGCGCCGGGGGCGTAGTAGAGGGTGCGGACGGTCACGTTTCACCTTTTGAGCCGGCGGCGTCGAAGGAACCACCGATCAGCAGCATGACCCGGTTCCTGATCTCTGTCATGACGACCGGCGGGACGGAACCGACCCGGCGAAAACCGCGCGACGCACGATCGACCGATCTGATCTGATCCGCCAGCACTGCGCCGGTCACTGCCACTCCTTCGGGCAGCACAACCTTCGAGGGCCAAGGCCGAACGTTGCTCGTGATCGGGCAGATGATCGCTGTCGCATGCCGGCTGTGAAAGTCGGCGTCCGTCAGCACGACGGCTGGCCGCACACCCGACTGCTCGCGCCCCAATGTCGGCCGCAGGTCCAACCAGACGATGTCGCCTGCATCGAGCGGATTGATCTCACGTGTAGTCGTCACGGATGATCTCCGCGCCGACGTCGGGACCCCAATCGATCACCTCCGGGCGATATGCGGGCCCCAGACGGTCCATCTCGGCGATCATCTCGGCATAGGTCAGAAAGGCGGGTGAGCGCGAGACCGTCACCGTCTGGCCGTCTCGCAATCCGGCTTCCTCGGCCTTCTTCACCGGAATCCGTATGACGAACTCATCGCCGGTACGGATAAGCTTTGCTTCCATGAAGGCGTCTCCACGGATGGGGGCGATATTGCAGATCACGCCACTCTAAAGCGCCTCCGCCCCCCGCGCCATCGCGGCGATGCCGGTGCGGCAGATCTCGACGAGACCGATCACGCTCATCAGGCGCACGAAGCGGTCGACCTCCTCGGTCGAGCCGGTCAGCTCGAACACGAAGGAGTTGAGCGTCGCGTCCAGCGTCTTGGCGCCGAAGGCGGCGGCGAGCCGCAGGGCCTCGCTCCGGTGCTCGCCCTCGCCGCGGACCTTCACGAGGCAGATCTCGCGCTCGATCGCGCCGCCGTGGAGCGTCAGGTCGACGACCCGGTGCACCGGCACCAGCCGGTCGAGCTGCGCCTTGATCTGGTCGATCACCGCGTTCGTGCCGGCGGTGACGATGGTGATACGCGATAGGTGGCGCGCCTCCTCCGTCTCGGAGACGGTCAGGCTCTCGATGTTGTAGCCGCGGCCCGAGAACATCCCCGAGATGCGCGCCAGCACGCCGGGCTCGTTGTCGACGATCACCGCCAGGGTGTGCCGGTTGACCGGCTCGACCCGGACCGGCTCGGGGTAGTGGGTGTTCATCGCGTTCATCGAGCCCAGAGTCCTCGTCGTCCAATCCCAGCTACCGGCTGCCGACGCCTGTCCGCGGCGCCGGCCCGCCAGAAAACTACACCAGCACCTTGCCTTCCTCGGAGATCGCGTCGCCGAGTTCGACGCCGGTCTCACCGAGGTAGTCGGACAGGAGCATCTCGTTGTGCGCCTTGCCCGAGGGGATCATCGGGAAGCAGTTCTCGGTCTTGTCGACCACGCAGTCGAAGATCACCGGGCCGTCGTAGGCGATCATCTCGGCGATGGCCGCGTCGAGGTCGCCCGGCTTCTCGCAGCGCATGCCCTTGGCGCCGTAGGCGTCGGCGAGCTTCACGAAGTCCGGCAGGCTCTCCGAATAGCTCTGCGAGTAGCGCGAGCCGTGCAGCAGCTCCTGCCACTGCCGGACCATGCCCATGTACTCGTTGTTGAGGATGAACACCTTGACCGGGAGGCGGTACTGCACCGCGGTGGACAGCTCCTGGATGTTCATCAGGATGGACGCCTCGCCGGCGATGTCGATCACCAGCCCGTCCGGGTTGGCGAGCTGCGTGCCGATCGCGGCGGGCAGGCCGTAGCCCATGGTGCCGAGGCCGCCGGACGTCATCCAGCGGTTCGGCTCCTCGTACTTGAAGTACTGCGCCGCCCACATCTGGTGCTGGCCGACCTCGGTGGTGATGAACGTCTTACGGTTCTTGCACGCCTCGTAGAGTCGCTGGACCGCGTATTGCGGCTTGATGATCGTCCCCGACGGCCAGTAGGCGAGGCAGTCGCGGGCCCGCCACGCGGCGATCTTCTGGAACCACGGGTCGAGGTTCGACTTCTCCGGCCGCTCTGGCAGGGCCTGCCACGCCGCCAGCATGTCGGCGAGCACCGAGCCGCAATCGCCGACGATGCCGATATCGGCCTTGACCACCTTGTTGATCGAGGAGGCGTCCACGTCGATGTGGATCTTCTTCGAGAACGGCGAGAACGCGTCGAGCCGGCCGGTGATGCGGTCGTCGAAGCGCGCGCCGACGCAGACCATCACGTCGCACTCGTGCATCGCGAGGTTGGCCTCGTAGGTCCCGTGCATGCCGAGCATGCCGAGGAACCGCTCGTCCGAGCCCGGGAACGCCCCCAGCCCCATCAGGGTGGAGGTGACCGGGAAGCCGGTCTCGGCGACCAGCTCGCGCAGGAGACGGGACGCTTCCGGCCCGGAGTTGATGACGCCGCCGCCGGTGTAGAAGATCGGGCGCCGGGCGGTGGCCATCAGCTCGACCGCGGCGCGGATCCGGTCGGCGTCGCCCTTCACCGCCGGGCGGTAGGTCTTGTGCTCCGACGAGGACGGGCGCGCGTACAGGCCGGTGGCGAACTGGATGTCCTTGGGCAGGTCGACCACGACCGGGCCCGGCCGGCCGTTCGAGGCGACGTAGAACGCCTCGTGCAGGATGCGCGGCAGCTCGTCGATCGACTTCACGAGGTAGTTGTGCTTCGTGCAGTGCCGGGTGATGCCGACCGTGTCGCATTCCTGGAACGCGTCGGTGCCGATCAGGTGGGTGGGCACCTGCCCGGTGATGCAGACGAGCGGGATCGAATCGAGCATCGCGTCGGTCAGGCCGGTGACGATGTTCGTGGCGCCCGGGCCCGAGGTGACGAGGACGCAGCCGACCTTGCCGGAGGAGCGCGCGTAGCCCTCCGCCGCGTGGACGGCGCCCTGCTCGTGGCGCACGAGGATGTGCTTCACGTGGTTCTGGTGGAACAGCACGTCGTAGATCGGCAGCACCGCGCCGCCCGGATACCCGAACAGCGTGTCCACGCCCTGATCCTGGAATGCCCGGATGACCATCTCGGCCCCGGTCATGACCTCGCCGCCCATGCCCGTCTCCCTCGCCTCTCCTCGAACGCACGTGTCCCGCGGGCAACAAAAAAGGGCCCCGGAGGGACCCTGCATGCGCCACCGCCCGGATCGCGGCCCCTTAAGGCCGCCCCGTCGGTGACGCCACCGCTACAATAAGACCCGCGCGCATCGGATGCTCGTACCGCCATTCGCGGCGACCCTGCCGGATCCGGTCGATCCTGACGATCGAGTCGCGCGAAGTGTCCGGCTCATATCGAACGCGGTCGGGACCGTCAACGATCGCGATGCGGGTCAGTCCCGCCCTCACGTCAGGGGCGGTGCCCGCCGCCGCACCCAGCCGCTCGCCGCGTCGTAGGCGGCGCCGAGTTGCAGGCAAGCGAGTTCGCCGTGGTTCCGGCCGACGATCTGGATGCCGGTCGGCAGACCTACCGCGTTGAAGCCCGCCGGCACGTTGAGCGCCGGCAGGCCGGCCATCGTCGCCGGGAGCACGATCTGCATCCAGCGGTGATAGGTGTCCATCGCCCGCCCGCCGACCGTCTCCGGCCAGCGGATCCCCTTGTCGAAGGGGAAGACCTGCGCGCTCGGCATCACCAGGAAGTCGTAGGTCTCCATCAGTCGGCGCAGGGCCTCGTACCAGCGGGTGCGGCCCTCCTGCGCGGCGGTGATTTGGTCGGCGGTGAGCGCGAGGCCGCGCTCGGCCTCCCACACCGCCTCGGGCTTCATCCGCGCCCGGTGGGCCGGCACATCGTAGAGGGGGCGCAGGGCCGCGGCGACGGTCAGCGCGCGCAGCACCAGCCAGTCCCGCCACATCCCTTCCACGTCGAGGTCGGGCGCGATCTCGTCGACCGTGCAGCCGATGTCGGTCAACGTCGCCAGCGCCGATCGGCCGAGGTCGAGCACCCCGGGCTCGAACGGGATCGCCCCGCCGAGATCCCCGAGCCACGCGATCCGGGTGCCGCGGACGTCGCGCTCCAGAGGGCCCGCGAAGCCGGCCGGGTCCTGCCGGATGGAATTCGGCGCGCGCGGGTCGTAGCCGGCGATGACGGAGAGCATCAGGCCGATATCGGCGGGGCTGCGGCCGACGGCGCCGAGCACGCCGAGGCCGGGGCTGAACACGTCCGGGGCCTGCGCCGGGATGCGGCCCCAGGCCGGGCGCAGGCCGAAGAGGTTGTTGAAGGCCGGCGGGTTGCGCAGCGAGCCCGCGTGGTCGCTGCCATCGGCGACCGGCTGCATCCGCAGCGCTACCGAGACCGCGGACCCGCCGCTCGACCCGCCCGCGCTCCTGCCCGGATCGTAGGCGTTGGCGGTGACGCCGTGGACCGGGTTGAAGGTATGGGAACCCAGGCCGAATTCCGGGACCATCGATTTGCCGGTGAACACCGCGCCGGCGGCGCGCAGGCGCGCGACCATGATCGAGTCGGTCTCGGCGATCCGGTCCGAGAAGATCGGCGTCCCTTGCGTGAACGGCAGGCCGCGGACCGGGTCGAGATCCTTCACCGCCAGCGGGAAGCCGTGCAGCGGCCCGACCGTGTCGCCGCGGGCGAGCGCCGCGTCCCGCTCCGCCGCCTCGCGGAGCAGGTCGCCGTCGTCGCGCAGCCCGACGATCGCGTTGTAGGTGGGGTTGTGACGGTGGATGCGCCCCAGGTAGGCCCGCATCACCTCGACGCAGGACACGCCCCGGCCGCGGATCGCGGCGGCGAGCTGCACCGCGCTGAGTTCGGTGATCCCGTCCGCCGCGTCCGCCATCGCATCAGCCTCCGATGCCCCAGGGTAGGGTCTCGTCGCCGCGGAACACGACGACGGCGGTCTCGTCCACCGCCACGCTCTCGGCGACGCGGTTTTCGCGCCGTTCCAGGGTCACGGTGTCGGCGTTCGGCTCCAGCCCGTGGAAGCGGGGGCCGTTGAGCGAGGCGAACGCCTCGAAGTTCTCCAGCGCGCCCTCCTCGTGGAAGACCTGCACGTAGGTCTGGAGGGCGGTCGGTCCGCAGAACACCCCGGCGCAGCCGCACGACGCCTCCTTGGCGCCCCGGACGTGGGGGGCGGTGTCGGTGCCGAGGAAGAAGCAGTCCTCGCCCGAGGTCGCGGCCTTGCGCAGCGCCAGCCGGTGCCGCTCGCGCTTGGCCACCGGCAGGCAGTAGAGGTGCGGGCGCAGGCCCCCCTGGAAGATGTGGGTGCGGTTGATGACGAGGTGATGGGGCGTGATCGTCGCCGCAACGCGGGGGGCATGGGCGCGGACCACGTCGAGGATCTCGGCGGTGGTCGCGTGCTCGACCGTCACTTTGAGGCCCTGGTGGCGCGCGAGCAGCGGCAGGAGTTTCTGCTCCATGAACACCGCCTCGCGGTCGAAGATGTCGACCTCCGGGTCGGTGACCTCGCCGTGGATCAGGAGCGGCATGCCGATCCGCTCCATCCGCTCCAGCACCGGCGCGATCTTCGCCAGATCCGTCACGCCCGCGTGCGAGTTGGTGGTGGCGCCGGCCGGGTAGAGCTTGGCCGCGATCCAGACCCGCTCCGCGAACCCGCGCTCGATCTCGTCGGGGCTCGTGGCGTCGGTGAGGTAGCAGGTCATCAGCGGCGTGAAGGGCACGCCGTCGGGCAGCGCCGCCAGGATCCGCGCGCGGTAGGCAGAGGCCGCGTCCACATTCGTCACCGGCGGCACGAGGTTCGGCATGATGATGCCGCGGGCGAACTGCGCCGCGGTGTAGGGCAGCACCGCCCGCAGCATCGCGCCGTCGCGCAGGTGGATGTGCCAGTCGTCCGGCCGGCGGATGACGAGGCGGTCCGGTTTGGCAGCAGCCTTGTCAGCCGCCGCCTCGGGGAAGAGTTCGACCACGCCCATCGCTCAAGCCTGCCCGAAGGCGGAGATGCCGCCGTGCGCCGCCGACCAGCTTGCCGGATCGTTGAGGAAGCTCTCGACCTCGCGCAGGGTGTTGGGATCGAACGTCCCGGCCTCCTTGGCGACCGCGAGCACGTCCCACCACGTGGTGAGAAAGTGCAGCTTGATGCCGATCTCCTGCATCAGCGCCGCGCTGTCGGGGAAGATGTCGTAGTAGAACAGCACGAAGCAGTGGTCGACGTCGGCGCCCGCATCCCGCAGCGCCTGGCAGAAATTGACCTTGCTGCGCCCGTCGGTGGCGAGATCCTCGACCAGCAGGGTCTTGGCGCCCGCTACTACCTCGCCCTCGATCTGGGCGTTGCGGCCGAAGCCCTTCGGCTTCTTGCGCACGTACTGCATCGGCAGGGACAGCCGGTCGGCGATCCAGGCGGCGAACGGGATGCCCGCGGTCTCGCCGCCGGCGATGTGGGTCAGCGACTCGTAGCCGATCTCGCGCACGATGGTCGAGGCGGCGAAGTCGATCAGCGTCGAGCGCAGCCGCGGGAACGAGATGATCTTGCGGCAATCGATGTAGACCGGGCTCGCCCAGCCGGAGGTGAACTTGAACGGCTCGCCGTCGTAGAAGTGGACGGCCTTGATCTCCAGGAACATCTTGGCCGCCTCGCGGGCGATCAGCGTCCGGTCGATCGGCAGGAAGGTGGTCATGCGGCGGCGCGCTCCCGCGGGCAGTGGGATCCTCGTGCTCTCCTCCGCCCTGGGGGCTTGAGCGTCAACCCTCGCCGCCCGCCTGTCCCGCCCGGGCGCGGAGCCGGGCGAGATGGCGGATCGCCAGCGCGTAGCCGTGGGTGCCGAAGCCCGCCAGCACCGCGGTCGCGGCGAGCGAGACGTAGGAGTGGTGGCGGAAGGCCTCGCGGCGGTGGACGTTCGAGATGTGGCACTCGATCACCGGCACCTCGCAGGCGTTGAGCGCGTCGAGGATCGCCACCGAGGTGTGGGTGTAGGCGCCCGCGTTGATCACGATGCCGGCCGTGCCGACCCGGAAGGCGTGGATCGCCTCGATCAGCACGTGCTCGGCGTTGCTCTGACGGCACTCGGCGCGCAACCCGAGGCCCGCGGCGGTCTCCCGGCACAAAGCCTCGACATCGGCCAGGGTCTCGCGCCCGTAGATCTCCGGCTGGCGCTTGCCCAGCAGGTTGAGGTTCGGCCCGTTCAGGACCAGCACGGTGTCGTCCATCGCATCGCTCCGCGGAACGGATCGAGAGGTGCGTCAAGCCCGGCCCGGACTCAAGCCCGCCGAACCGGTTCAGATTCGGCGGCCCGGGCGCTATCACCGGGTCGGGGCGGAGCGATGCGGGAGGTGACGATGGCGGAAGGCGGTTCAGCGGCGCCCGTGGTGATCGCGGTGGCGATCACCGGGTCGGTGCCGCGCAAGGCGGACAACCCGGCCCTGCCGGTGACGGTGGCCGAGCAGGTCGAATCGAGCCAGGAGGCGTTCGAAGCCGGCGCCACGCTGTGCCACATCCACGTGCGCAACGACGACGAGTCGCCCTCCTCCGACCCGGACAGGTTCGCCGCCGTGCAGGAGGGGTTGCGCAAGCACTGCCCTGGCATGATCGTCCAGTTCTCCACCGGCGGGCGCGGGCGCGATCCGTCCGCCCGCGGCCTGTCCCTCCAGCACCGGCCGGACATGGCCTCGCTGTCCACCGGCTCGGTCAACTTCCCGACGATCGTCTACGAGAACCCGGCCGCGCTGGTGACCGACCTCGCCACGCAGATGCAGCGCCACGGCGTGCGCCCCGAGATCGAGATCTTCGACCTGTCGCACCTGCACGGTGCCCGGCGGCTGATCGAGGCCGGGCTGATGGACGAGCGCCCGCACGTGCAGTTCGTGATGGGCGTACAGAACGCGATGCCGGCGGATGAACACCTGCTCGACCTGCTGCTCGCCGAGTGCCGGCGGGTGCTGCCGCGGGCGACGTGGACGGCGGCCGGGATCGGCCGCAACCAAGCGGTGGTCATGGACTGGGCGCTCGCGCGCGGGGCCGATGCGGTGCGAACCGGGCTGGAGGACAACATCCGGATCAGCCGGGATCGCCTCGCGGCGAGCAACGCCGAACTCGTGCGGTTGGCCGCCGAGTCGGTGGCCCGGCACGGTCGCCGGACGGCCAGCCCGGCGGAGGCCCGCGCCGCCCTCGGACTCGCGGCCTGACGCCTTCTCAGCGCGCGGCCGCCGTGCTAACGCTCCGGCCGCGCGGGTGTAGCTCAATGGTAGAGCAGCAGCCTTCCAAGCTGAATACGAGGGTTCGATTCCCTTCACCCGCTCCATCCCACATTCCTGAGACGCGGCCGGGGTTTGCGCGGGGCGATGCCCCGCCGCGGGATGCGTGCATCTCCGGCCATACGCGGTCGATACGCGGAGGGCTCGGCCGACGCCCGGGGGCGTGCCGATGCGCCGTCCGCCGCCGCATCCCGTGTGCGAGGCGACCGGCCCGGGGCGAGGGTAACCCAGGTTAGAGGCGGCTCCGCGACCCGACGGTAGCCTCGCCCCCCGGTGAACGATCGGGGGAACGCGGCGTGGACAACCCGCTGGCACGCAAGCTGGAACACTTCGTCCGTCTCTCCGACGCCGACCACCTGTGGCTCGCCGCCGCCCTCGGACCGACGCGGACCGTCGCGGCCCGGACCGACATCGTCGAGGAGGGGGATGATCCCACGGCCGTATTCGTCATCCTCGACGGCTGGGCCGGCCGCTACCGGCAGCTCGCGGACGGTCGCCGGCAGATCGTCGCGCTGCTCCTGCCCGGCGATTGCTGCGACCCGCACGTCTTCCTGCTCGACAGGCGCGATCACGCCATCACCGCCCTCACCACCGTCACGCTCGCCCGCATCCCGGGGCCGGCCTTCCTCGACCTCGAAGCGCGCAGCCCGCCGTTGCAGGAGGCGTTCCGCCGCGAAACGCTGATCACCGCCGCCGTCCAGCGCGAGGGCTCGGTCAGCCTCGGGCGCCGCTCGGCGATCGAGCGGATGGCCCACCTGTTCTGCGAGCTGCACGTCCGCCTCGCGACGGTCGGCCTCGCTGCGGGGAACACGTACCCGATGCCGCTGACCCAGGTCGATCTCGCCGACGTGCTCGGTCAGACGGCTGTGCACACCAACCGCGTCCTGCACGACCTGCGCGCCGAGAACCTGATCACCCTGGAGCGGCGGCGGCTGACCATCCACGACCCCGCCCGCCTGCGCGAGCTGGCGCTGTTCGATCCCGCCTACCTGCATCTCACCGAGCACGCGGTCGATCGGTGACCGGTCCCGGGGCGGCGCGCGCCGCCCGGGGCAGAGGACCATTTCCATGACCGAATCCGCCGATCCAACAGACCGCATCGCCCACCTGGAGGCGGACAACGCCCGGCTGCGCCGCCTGCTCGACGCGTCGGGCCAGACGGACGGGCTGCGCCACGGACTGCGCGACACGATCGCGATGCTGCGGGCGGTGCTGCGCCGGTCGGCGACGAGCGCCGTGGACCTCGACGGCTACGTCGCCCACCTGGAGGGACGGCTCGACGCGATCGGTCGGGCGCGCAGCACGCTCGGCACCTTCGGCGAGGCCGACCTGCACAGCCTCGTGTCGGACGAGTTGCTGTTCCATCTCGTGCGCGAGGGCGACCGGGCGGCGATCTCCGGTCCGACCGTGCGGCTGCGGCCGAGGCCGGCGCAGACCCTGGCGCTGGCGCTGCACGAATTGGCCAGCAACGCGATCGAGCACGGCACGCTCGGCGAGCCGGGCGGCCGCGTCGCGGTGGCTTGGTCGGTCGCCGTGGAGGGCGCGGGACCGGTGGTCACCCTGGTCTGGAAGGAAGTGGGCGGAACGGGCCTGCGCGAGCCGGAGCGCCGCGGCTTCGGGCGCGAGGTGCTGGAGCGGACCCTGTGCGACGACCTTGGGGCGCGCACCGCGCTGGCCTTCGAGCCCGACGGGCTGCGCTGCACCCTCCGCTTCCCGCTCGACGCCCAGCGCGGGCGGCTCGTCGATGCCATCGCCCCCGAGGCCGGGACGCCCTGATTCCGACCCGATTCTCGCCGCCGCGACACCCACGCGAAGCCGGCGGCGGGCTTTGAGGGCACCGATCGGGCGGGGCGATCGTTCGTAACGGGGGCCGATCCGTAATGTCCCCCTCAGGCCCAGCGACACGCGCAACCGAAGGATGGAACGATGAGCAAGGGATACCCCTCGATGACGGCCCTGCTCGGGCTGCTGGCTGTCGCCGGCTACCAGAACCGCGACAAGATCGCCGATTGGCTCGGCGGCTCCGGCAAGGACAGGCACCCGTCGCCCGTACCGCAGGTGCCGAGCAGCGCCGGCGGAACCGGATCGGGGATGCCGGCCAACCTGGAGCGCCTGCTGGGCGGCGCCGGTGCGGCGGGCATCGGCGGGCTGATCGCCAGCGGCCTCGGCGAGATCGTCGAGCATTTCACCAAGGGCGGCCACGGCGAGACCGCGAAGTCGTGGATCGACCACGGCCCCAACCGCGACATGCCGGCGGCCGATCTCGAACGGGCGATCGGCCCCGAGACCCTGGCAGCCCTCGAAGAGCGGACGGGCCTCAGCCGGAGCGAGCTACTGACGCGGCTGTCGCGCGAGCTTCCCGGCGCGGTGGACCGCTACTCCCCCGACGGGCGCGTCCCGGCCCTCGGCTGACCGCGCCCGCCCCGTCCGACGCGTGGCGGCCCGCTCGATCCGGCGGGTCGCCCTCCTCCGCACGTGAGCGCGCAAATCTCCTGCCGGCGGACGCAACCGGGGGGACCGACCGGGCATTGCCGAGCCTAGAGCGCGTGAAACGTTGGTCGCGGGTGGCGCTCTCCCGTGCGGGATCGAGGGTTATGGCACGACCCGTGAATTGCCACGTGATCGACAGGCCGGACGGCCGCTTCGACGTGGTCGCGATCATCCGTCCGAGACGGATCTTCCGGCGCCAGGGCCTGATGACCCGGGCAGAGGCCGAGGCCTGCATCGACGACGTGCGCACCCTCATGTCGGTCTTCGGGGCACCGGTGGTGCAGGACTCCCCGCCGACGGGGCGTACACCGGAACTCGGGTAGAAGAACCTGCGCGTCGGCACCCGGACCGGCCGTCCGACCATTCGCCGGCGGCCGATGCGCCGGTCAAAGAAAACGCCCCGGGACGGATCCCGGGGCGCTTCTCGGCCAAGCCGCCAGTCTGATCGGGCTGGGGATGCTCAGGCCGACCGATCAGGCACCGACCTCAGTAGGATCCGAACTTGTAGTTCAGGCCTGCGCGGACGACGGCGAACTCGTCGTCGCGGCGGCCCACCGGGCTGAAGGCGACCGGCAGGAGGTTGGCGGCGTTGACGACCAGGGCGCCCTGGTTGCGGGTGCCGCGGTCGAGGTTGACGTACAGGCCCTCGACCTTGAGCGTGACCGCACTGGAGCGGAAGAAGTTCAGGAACGAGTCGGTGGGGAGCGCGTACTCGATGCCGCCGCCGACGGCGTAGCCGGTGCGGAAGCTGTCGTTGCCGGCGTAGCCGCCGAACGAGCGGTCGGCGCTGCCCGAGCCGTAGGCGAAGCCGCCGGTGCCGTACACGAGGGTGCGGTCGAAGGCGTAGCCGAGGCGGCCGCGCACGGTGCCGAAGAAGTCGAGGCTGGAGAGGCCGCGCGGGTCGGTGACGTAGTAGCCCGGGGCGAGGCCGCCGGCGATGAAGGCGCTGTTCCGGTTGCGGCCGAAGTCGAGGTACTGGGCGTCGGCCTCGATGCCCACGACCACGCCCGAGCCCGGGGTGAACTGGAAGTTGTATCCGACCTGGCCACCGCCGGAGAAGCCGTCCTGGCTGCGGTTGCGGAAGACGGCGATGGTGCCGGGGGCGGCGAAGGGGGCGGGGACGCCGAAGGCCGAGCCGGTGTTGCGGCTGCTGGCGTCGAAGGCGTAGCCGGCGTTGATACCGAAGTAGGCGCCCGTCCAGGTGAACACCGGCACCGGCGCGAACACCGGCGGCGGCGCCGCGCGGCGCGGAAGGTCCGCCGCAGAGGCGGCGACGGTCGTGAGCGCCGTGGCGGCGCTGGCCAGAAGAAGTTTCTTGATCATCAGATCCTCGTATCCCGGGGGTGGGATGGGTGCCGCGCGACAGGACGCCAGACCGAAGCGTGGCGATAGTGCAGGTCTGCAACAGCACCGGCGAGGTCCAGACACCGTATGCGGCAAGGTGCGCTTGAGCACATCCCGCGCGCTCCAGCTCCTGATCTCGGTCAGCGGACGTATCTGAACCGTTTCTCGCCACAAAAAAGCCCCGCTGCGGCGGGGCGGCGGCGCGTTGATCTTGCTGTCGAGGTTCCCTGGACCGGCAGGAGGATCCAGGGCCCGAATAAAAACTATCGCAGGTTGTTCGGCAAGCCGCGCGCGGGCGCGTCCCGCGCCGCGTCGATCCCGGCTGGCGCCCCCGCGTCGGCACGCGGTACGGTGAGGCGGCGCGGTCGGGGCGACGCGCGGCGGCCTCGACGCGCCTCGACGAGGATGGGCGGCCTTGATGGTCTTGTGCTTCGCGGCGATGACGGCCGCTCTCGGGGCGCTGTACGGCGGCCGCGGCAGGCTCGCGGTCGCCGCCCTCGCCCTCTGCTTCGCGCTCTCGACCGGCCTGTTCCTGTTCGAGATTGACAGCCCGGTCGACGGGTTCCGCATGCCGTGGCTCCGGGGATGATTCGGGCCGCACGCACCGCGCCCGGCGCGGACCTCGCCCGTCTCGGCGATCTCGGGCTTCTGGCCATGCTGACCGGCCTCGCCGCCGTGCTGACGGTGGCGATGGTCCTGCAATACGTCGACGGCGAGTTGCCCTGCCCGCTCTGCCTGCTGCAGCGCGTCGCCCTGTTCGGCGTGTGCTTCGGGCTGATCCGTCACTTCCGACCCGACGACCGGGGCCGGGGCGTCGGCGTCGCCCTGCTCGGCGCCCTGTCGCTGCTGGTGATCGCAGGACGCCAGACCCTGCTCGACATCTGTCCCCGCCCCGGCCACGAGTATGTCGGCGACGCCGTGCTCGGGCTGCACATGCCGGTCTGGTCGGTGCTGATCGCCCTGGCGGTGATCGCTGCGCTGGCGGCACAGGTCGCCGTCGTCGGAGGAACGGCGGAAGGCCGGGTCCCGTCGCCGCGACTGGTGCGCGTCGCCGGCTACGTCGGCCTGTACGTGCTGACCCTCTGCGCCCTCAACCTCGTCTCCGCGATCCTGCAATGCGGCCTCGGCGCCTGCCACACCGACGGATATCGGATGCTGGGCAGTGCGGCAGCAGCGTTCGCTCGGCTCTGATCCCGTGAGCCGCGGTCCGGGCGACGCCCGCCTTGGCGGATCGGGCGCACCTCTCGATTCTCGCGGCGCGCACTCCGCCGAACCCGTCTCCCCGCCGCCGGGGAGCGTCAGCCCAGGGCCTCGCCCGGCGTCGGCTCTGCGGCCGAGGCGCCGGGCTCGGGGACGGCTCCGCTGGCCGGAGGAACCTCGCTCCGCTCGACCAGCGCGCCGATGAGGCCGAGCAGGGCCTGCTGCTGAGGCCCTTCCGGCTCGGCGGCGAGGAAGTGTCCGAGATCGACCCGGGAGACCTGGCCGCCGGAGGGCGCATTCGGCGCGTGCAGCACGTAGACTTCGGCGGGCCGGTCGCCCCGGCAGAGGAACCAGCGGTCGCCGTTGGCGCTGGCGTAGAGCAGCCGTTGCGCGTCGCTCATGTGTGGTGTCTCCCGCGTTTCACCATCAACGCGGGGCGGCCGGGAAGTGCCGCGGTCGGACGCCCGGCCGGCCATCACAGCACCTTCCGAAACCTTCACGCTCGCGCATCGACGGGTGCAATCCTCCGAAGCGGCAGCGCGACGGCCGGGGCAGACGTCAGGCAGCCCTGCGGCGCCCCTTGGACTCACCACCGGTGTCCCGTTTGTCGTCGTCACCCCAGGTCTCGCGCTCGGCCATGGCGCCGGGCTGGCCGAGGCCGATCGCCTTGGCGAGATTCGAGCGCGCCTGGCTGTAGGCTGGGGCCACCATCGGGTAGTCGGCCGGCAGGCCGTAGCGGGCGCGGTAGCCGTCCGGCGTCAGCCCTTGGCTGGTGAGGTGGCGCTTGAGCGTCTTGTAGGCCCGGCCATCGAGAAAGCTGACGATGCCGTCCGGCTGCACCGACCTGCGGATCTGGGCCGGCGTGGGCTTCTCGACCTCGGCCTCTGCGGGGGCCGCACCCACCCCGCCCATGCCCAGGCCGCTGATCGCCGCGTGCACGCGCGTGATCAGCGCCGGCAATTCAGACACCGGCACCGGGTTGTTCGACACGTACGCCGCAACGATGTCGCCCGTGAACTCGATGATGTCGGGGCCGTGCCTTCGATAATCGTCAGTCATGTCCATGAGTCCCGATCCGCCTCTCAGGCGCTCAGCTCAGCCTGCGCCCGTTCAGCGCGAACCAAAATCACATAAGATGGCATGATCAGTGTTTAGAGGGCGGCGGTTGGCCACGCGCCGCTCGACAAAATCTGGCAACGCATGCGGGACGACTCGGGCCGCCACCACCGGACAGGATCTTCATCGATCAGACCGGTGATGTAAGGCGTCGACCGCGGATCGTGCGCGGACCCGTACCATCGATGCCGCTCACGGCCGCGCTCGCCCTGCTGGCGCACGATCCCTCTTCCCACGCGGCGCGATCCTGGCACTCACGGGGCGATTCTTGCTCCGTAAGACGGGAACGAGACGCCTCATCCACACGGTCGAAGCGGAGCGGCAGCGGTGGTTCCTGCCAGCAATGAGTGCCGCGCGCGGCGGCGCAACCTCGCCGGCCCCCCACTCAGGATGCTGCCGACCCCGAAGCACGCCGGCCGCACCAATTCCGGTCAGACCAAGCGGCTTTCCCTGCCGGTCGTCGCGAACGGTCCGGGCAAATCGCGGGAACGATCTCCCGAAGCGGCCGCTCGTCGAGGATGGGCGGCGGCCCGCATGTCCGCGGATTCCGGTTGACGCTCAGTAACCGTAGCTGCGCCGCCCGTCGTAGCCGGCTGGCGGCCCGTAACCCGCGCCGCGCGGCTGGACGCGGGCGCCGTAGTCGATCTCGCGCTGCGCCTGCCGCTTGGCGAGGGCGCGGCCGGCGAGACAGCCCGCGACAGCCCCGACGACGCCGCGCTCGGCCAGGTAATGTCCGGCGATGCCGCCGATGATCGCGCCCTTGATGCAGCCCTTCGCCTCCGCCGCGCCGACGCTCAGCGCTGTGATGAGCGCGAAAACCGACGCCGTAGCCACCGTCCGCATGATGGTCCTCCCGTTTGCCGCCGGATCAACGGGCCTTCGCCGCTCCCGTTCCGCTTCATCGAAACACCGCCGGCAGCGTGCGAGCCCCTCACATCTCGGTGGGCGATTCCGGATCGCCGGCCGATGGAATCCGCGTCCGCCCGCGGCATTTGCGCTAACCGCGGCATCACGTTCGGGGACCCGCTCGACACCCTGCGGTCCCGTATCGAGGGCGATCGGCCCAGGTGCGCGCTCCAGAAGCCGCAGCCGTGATCGCGTCATCGCTGCAAGGCCCGCGCGGATGAAGCCGCGACCGAACTCCTCCGCGCGGTTGACTCGGGACGATGCGGCTCGCGATCGGGCCCCGGGCCTGCTAAAGGAGCGGTCTCGCCCCCGTGGGTCCCGGACAGCACGCCATGCGCACGCTCCTGCTCGCCTGCTCGCTGCTTCTGTTGCCGCTACCCGCCTCGGCCCTGTGCCGCTGTGCCTGCGTCCGGGGCGTCATGACGCCGATCTGCCAGCCGACCGACCTCGTCCAGCCGATCTGCCAGGGCCTGTGTTCGGATGAGATCCGCGCGGAGGGGGTGACGCGCCCGCTCGCCGGGGGACAACCGCAGTACGACACGGTCCAGCCCTTCGATCCGGCGCCGCGCGAGATGAAGGGACGGGATCCGGATTACAACCTCAATCCGCGCGGCTTCCAGCTCGGCACGGCCGGCGTCCAGTCCGGCAACGATGCGTTCTCGAGTTCGAGCGGCGGCGGACTGGGCAATTCCCTGTCCGGTGGTTCGGGCAGCTCCGGGCGCTGACGGCGGCCCGGCCGGCCGACGGCTGGCGATGGTCGCGTTCGCAGGCTGCGCGCTCGACGCTCCAATGCAAACAGAGCCTCGGCCCGTGCCGGAGGCGGGCCGATCGGGTGCCCAGGGGCAGCGGACGAAGTCGGCTTCCGTACAGCGCGACCGGCGCGGGTTTGCACCGGTAGCCATCACATGCACGTGATTGAACTTGTAGAGTCAAAGCTACCGTCGGATGCAGAGCGCTCATCCGTTGGCGCATTGCGAGCGTCAGTCGCGGGGTGCGGGGCCTGAGGGGGATCCGGACCGCCGCGTGCAGATCCATCCGTTCGCGCAGGATCCAATGACGTATCCCCTCTGTCCGACGATCTTCGTCGGGGACGACATCACCGAGCGCTGGGCCGCTCTGCGACCCGATCTCTTCCGGGTGCCCACCGGCCTCGCCCGCGGAATTTCCGGGCAGACCATGCACGACATGGCCCTGCGGATCCGCTCCGAGATCGCGGCCTCCGACGCCAAGGGCCTGCACTTGCTGTGCGGTTTCAACGAGTTCGCCCGCGGAGAGGCGTCGATCGCGGCGATCGTCAACCAGATCGCCGCGATCCTCACGGCGGCGCGTGACCTCTACGTGGTGGCCTTCGTCGGCGCGATCCCGCCGGCCGGGCGGAGGTGGCAGCCCGGAGCCGAGCACATCGCCGTCACGGTCAACGCGTGGCTGCGCGATCACGCCCGGGACACGGGGGGCCGCTACATCGATTATTACGGCACCCTGCTGGGCGAGGGCGGCCATCTCCGCGCCGAGTATGCCGCGCCGGACGGCGGCCTCAGCCCGGCCGGCTACGCGGCCATCGAGCCGGTGATGCGGAACGCCCTCACTGCGCCGGGCCTGGAGCCGATCCACGCGCCGGCGGAGACGGACGAGGAAGCGAGCCGGCGCAAGTTCCTGCGCCACTTCGGCCATCTCGATTCGAACACGCGGCTGCCGCGCCCGTTCATCCAGTTCGCCGGTAAGCCGGGATCGAGTCATTACGGCGTGCCGTTCGACGCGCACGGCTTCCTCAACGCGACGGCCGTCACCCACGAGAAGCCGGCGGGTGAGACGCGGGTGTTCGTCGTGGGGGACAGCACGATCATCGACGGCGGCGATCTCATCAGCACTCTGCCGGGGCGCATGGAGCGCGTCCTGCGCGCGGAGGGTCTACCGGGCGCGAAGGTGTTCAACTTCGGCGTGATGTCCTCCTGCCTGACCCAGATGGCGCACCTGGTCTGGTCGCACCTGCTGGAGTACCGGCCCGACGCGATCGTGGTGGTGAGCGGCTGCACCGACCAGTTCCAGCCCTGGACCTACGATCCGAGACCGGGCCACCCGTACAACGCCTTCATCGTCGAGCGGCTCTACGACCACTTCTTCGACACGCACGCGCCGCGGGCACGGGAGAATGGCCTCAGCTACGACGGGCTGGTGACGCTCATCTACGAGGAACGCGCGCGGCTGCGGGCGGAGGCGGACTGGCAGACCGAGGCCTGGGAGGAGGCGGTCGTCCACCACTATCAGCGCGCGATGCACCGGCTGACGAAGCTGTCGAGCGACCACGGAGTAGCGATAGTGGCGGCGCTCCAGCCCGTGGTGATGCGCAAGCGGCACTTGGCGGAGCCCGAGCGAGAGGTCGCCTCCGGCGAGTTCCTGGCCTATCTCGACCGGCAGTACGTCCGGCTGGAGGCGTTCTACGCGGATCTTGCCGCGCGGCGCCCTTTCCGGCGCACCTTCACGGCGGTCGATCTCGGCTCGATCTTCCGCGACCGCGAGGCTGCGACCTTCACCGATATCGTGCACTACGACGATGCGGGGCGGGAGATCGTGGCGCGGCGCTTGGCGGCCGAGGTGTCGGCGGCGCTCGCCCGCGCGCGCCGCCGCGGCTTTCGCGGCCGGGCGCATCAGGCCCTGACGCGCATCGGGCTCGGCCGTCGTGGCGTGGCACAGGCTTGAGGCCGGCGCGCCCCGCGGCTGATCGAGGGGCGCGCCCATAAGTTGTGGCGAGACATCGGCCCAGGCGATTCTGAGGCCGGAACGAGGCCGTTGGGCTGCCGAGCCTCAGCCACGGGACGCCTGGCCGGGACGCGCGCGGCGCGAGCCGGGCCCGGCGACCTGTTCCCGCGCGAAATCAGGTGCGCGCGGGGTGTCGGGTCAGACCCGCGGGCGGAAATAACGAGGTTGTGCAGACCGTTAGGTCGCCCGCACGCATTCGGCACACGCTCGGTCAACAGGTCGCGAACAGGGGCCGTGCGCGGCTGAACAGGTTCACGGAATGCACTGATTTCAGTCTGTCAGTGGCCGACGCGCGCCCCGTCGCGATCCGCGGACGCGCCGCGACGATCTCCTTCGATGCCACGGTGGGTGCGTGCAGGGCGTCTGCGCGGCATGCACCGCGGACGGTGAGGCGGTTGACGGCCACGCGTGGCGTCTCTTTCAGCGCCCGCGCCTCACGCCGGAGGGTGCCACACCATCGCCGGGGTAGGCCGATGGTCGTGCCGCACGATCGCCGGTGCGAAGTCTGCTACTGAGCGCGCAAACGCGGTCCGCGGGCCGCCCCGCCGGGAATCGATCGATGCTGGACGCGCTGAAACAGATGGATGTGGCGGGCTTCCGCGTGGAAGGGATTCTGCACGTCGGGGCGAATGAGGGCCAGGAGCGGAACGACTACGCGGCGAACGGGGCGAGCCCGTGCCTGTACGTCGAGCCGGTCGACAGCGCCTTCGCCATCCTGAAGGCCAACCTCGCCGACCTGCCGTTCCACACGGCGATCCAGGCGGTCTGCGCCGAGCGGGCGGGGGACGCGGTGCTGTTCAACGTGGCCAGCAACGACGGGCAATCGTCGAGCCTGTTCGCGCTGGGTGCGCATGCCGAGCATCACCCGGACATCGTCTACACCGGCGTGCAGCGGATGGTCACGACGACGGTCGATCAGATCGTGGCCGAGCACAGCCCGGGGCGCGTGCCGAACCTGCTGGTGGTCGACGCGCAGGGGGCGGACCTGCGGGTGCTGCGCGGGGCGACGGGCAGCTTGCCCCACGTGGACGGTGTGTATGTCGAGGTGAGCCAAACGCCGCTCTACGAGGGTGGGTGCACGCTGGAGGAGATAACCGCGTTCCTGCGCGGGTTCGACCTGCACCCGCACTGGCTGCAGCTCAACGCGGTGGGTCACGGCGAAGCATTCTACTGCCGCCCCCAACCGCCCTACCCCGCGCTGCCTCTCTTCGACGGTGTCGTGAGCGTGGGCAAGCCCGCGGCGCAGAGCAGCTACTGCGAGTGGTCCCACTTCGACGTGGCCGACAGCCCGAGCGGGTGCCTCAACGGTGCCCCCACCGGCCGGCCGGGGTTCCACACGGACATCGAGGACGCGCCGTGGTGGCAGGTGGATCTGGAAGCGGTGCGAGCGCTGAACGAGGTGCGGGTGTTCAATCGGATGGACTCGGCGCGGGAGCGGTCGCGGACGCTGCGGGTGCTGCTCTCGGATGACGGGGTCGCTTGGCGCCTCGTGCACGTTCAGGCCGGCCACACCTTCGGGGGCGCCGACGGGCGCCCGCTGCGGGTGATGCTGGGGGGTGAGCGGGCGCGGTTCGTCCGGCTGCAACTCACGGAGCGGACGTACCTGCACCTCGATAAAGTGTTTGTACTGTGAATTAATGGTGCGCGTTCAAATTTTATGTTGGTGCAGGCGACCAGTAGTGAAGCTTGGCGATGTTTGGTCGATTCATTGATCCGGTCAATTATCAGGAAAATGCATGCCACCACTACCATTGAATGAAGGCGAATGGATGCCCGTTCCCAAAGACGGTGTGTTCGAACCCGCACGGCATCCAGCCGGTCGTGGAGACTTTCAGCCGGACACGGCAGATCGTCGGACGCCAATAGGCACTCGGTTGGGCGTGGGGGTGAACATCGAAGCCGCGTGACCGCCACGACGGGGACGGCGTGCTACCGGATCGATCGATGGGATTGACCCGAAGGTCCATTCTGCGCTGCTGCCGCGCTACAACCATGCCGGGAATGGCAGCCAGCGGCGCGTTTGATGATAGTAGTGGACCCCCTCATCCAAACCCGTTCCGATCCTTTCGCCACGAGGCGGGTGGGAACGGGTCGGCTGAAGTGCCAGGAGCTCAGCGATCGCGAGTTGGCGCTAGAACGCCGCTCGAGCGCCCTTGAGCAGCTTTCCGGTCGCCGCACGGCTGACTTCGGCCCAGGTTAGGCGAGGGCGGCTGCCTCGGGCATGGCCGACAGCCGGTCCGGCGAGCAGGAACACGCCGCTGACGACCGCTGCGAGAGTGAAAACGCCAAGATGCTCTCGCAACGGCCGGGCCGCCAAGCGCATGCTATGATCGTTGAGCGACGCTCGGAGCCGTCCCGTCCTGCCTGATGTTGTTCCGCCAGGAGGGCCTTGCTTGGCCTCGCCCTCGGCCCCCCGAACGGTACGCGTGGCGAGGCGCTTCCCTAGCTCAGATGGGCGGAGCCACGGCAGACACATCGGTATCCTGAGGAGGGTTGTCCGTGACCACTTTCGTCGTCGGCGATGATCACGCGCGTGCGGTCTTCGCACGGTGCGACAACGTTCAACTGAGATGGCTTGGGCCCTACACCATGCATCGGTTTGGCCACGGTGGGGCCTTTGAGACCCTCAAGATCGTCATGGTTAAGTCAGGCGATACGCTGATCTATATGCTCGGTGGACAAGACGTCCGGCAAGATCTGTTTCGCTTTAGGCTCAAGGAGCGGGACGATGTCTCCGTCGCGATAACCGATCTAGCTGAGCAGTACGTCGCCGCGGTTCACTGGCTCACGACGCTTCTCGACTTTCCACTCAAGGTCGCCATCGTCGGCGTGATGCCGCCGGCAGGCCCGTTCTGGGATGATCCGCGATCACCGGCCTATGGCTCCTTCGAAGACCGGCGCGCGGTGCGGGTGGCTCTGAATGCCGCGCTCGAGACCAAATGCGCGGAGCGCGGCGTGGTGTTCATCGCGGTCCCGAAACGCTACGAAACGCCCAACGGCGCGCTTGCGCCGTGTTTGAGCGATGGCCGGGGGCATATCGCGGCGGACGTCGCGCACCATCTCTGTTCGGAGGTCGAGCGCGCAGTGGGAACAGAGCTCGGTCACCCACCTTACCGCCTGCTCGAACGCCTCAAACTTCAGCTCGCCCGGGATCAGGCGATCCGTGCCGGTAACGCAGCCGCGCTGCGAGATCTGGGTGAGATCGCTACTGCGCCGCCACTGCGACCCGCGGCGGGTCATCGACCCAGTACGTCATCGTGACAGTTCCGCCGTCACTCTGCGCTCGGTTTCACCAGTCCCGCACGGTTTGAGAGGGCGTCACCCACCAAACCGCTCTCAACCAAACCGAAGAGCGTCCACCTCGCCCAGGCCCGCACGATAGCCTACCGCGAGCGCGCCGGGCGAAAGGTCAGCCCAGCGGGCTCTATCCACGACGCGCAGACCGCCCGCTTCGGCGGCGTCGCTGTGACAGGTACGCGCGGCTTCGATCCGGCTTGGCGTGTGGTCGGGTGCATGCGGCACGCGCTGATCTACACGGACGGCCGCCCGCTCGCGGCCGCCGTTTCCACCCCTGACCTGCACGACAGTCACGCAGGGCCCGGCACGTGGGCACCGATTTTTGGCCACCCCCGTCTATGATCGGTGGCCGCGGCCGGTCACTGACGGTAGCGGCTTGCATGCGTCGCTCTTAACGCGCGCCTCAGTCCAGGCCTCTTGCTCAGCTTCGATGCTGTAGGCCGCGTGCCACTCTTCTTCGCATGCGGGTTGGCGAAAGGCGTTGCTGTTGCTGTTGGGAAGCGAAGGGCCGATCGATCCTTTGGCCCCCCGCGGGTGCGTCGAGGCCGTTTGAGTCAGGCCATCAGTTTGCGGGCGAATATCGTCGCGGCGAACAGGACGGCGGACCCGGCAGTGATCAGACTGATCATCAGCAAGCGCCTGGGTTCGGTCGAGGATTCGGCCTTCACCGGCTCGACGATCGAGCTGAAGTACTCGACCTGGCGCGCGGCGAGGATCCGTGCCCGCTCGTGCGCGGCGCGGACCTGCTCTAGATACTTCTCGGCGACCTTCCGCTTGTGTTCAAGCGCCTCGGACCGAGTCAGCGCGTCGGAGAGCAGCCGCTTCTGCTCCGGATCCTGGCTGGCTGAGGTCTTCTCGATCCGGGCGATGTTGGCGTCGAGATCGCGGATCTGCTGCTTGATGTCGACGATGCGCCGCGCCTCCGGCCCGAGATCGCGCTGGCCGATGGCGAGTTGCACCGCGAGGTTGATCCGTGCGGCGCGCAGCTCGCCCACCAGCTTGATGGTCGCCTCATTCTCCTTCTTGGCATCGAGCACGCCGTCTTGATTGCGCAGGTCGCGCATCTCGCGCTCGACCTTGGTCACCCGCTCCTGGGCGATGGTAAGCTCACGGGCGCTCTCGGCGAGCGCGTCGTTGCGGGCGTTCGCGCTGAGGCTGTTCACCATCCGCTCGGCCTCCTTCATCACGGCTTGCGCGATGGCCAGCGCCTCGGCGGGATCGAAGGCCGAAACCGTGAGGGACATGACGCCCGATTGCGATTCGACGTCGGCATCGACCCTGCGCCTCCAGTAGCGCTGGAACTTCTCGATCGGCTTCTCAGGATCGAAGCGGGAGAAGTAGTCGATGCTGTCACGGCCGTACCACTCGCGGATCGGAAGCTTGGCGGTGATGGCCTCGAGCATCGGCTGGCTGCGGATGTACTCGTAGGTGATCAGGGTGTCCTGGGCGATCATCGGGTTCGGCGTGCCGGCATTGGTGCCGATCGCGTCGGGCGTAGCTTTATCGGCGGAACCGACGGCCGGGCGGATCGCGAACTGTGCTTCCGTGACGTATTGGTCGGAGGCGATCAGGCCGTAGTACACGGCCCCGAGCAGCGTCGGCAGGACGAAGCAGACGATGAATAGGATCGGCAGCCAGGGATCGCTCCTGACGTGGCTCTGGTAGGAGCGGATGCCGGTCTTGCGGTCGGCGAAGCGCGTCAGATCCGCGAGCTGGCGGAGTTGCTCCAGGATGACGCCCTGCCGGTGGGCCGGTGAGATCGCTCGGCCCCGGGGCTCCCGGACTTCCATGTTCATCAGCTCGATCTCCCGCTCCTCGACCGACCCTGTCCGACCGCGCGAGTCGGTTGCGGGGATCGAGGCGTGAGGGCAGGCAGACACCTGAATTCCGCCAATCGCGTGGCCGATCGGCGCCTTTTTATTCGCTGGCAAATCCGGGGCGGTCGAGATCAGGCGAGATCGATGGGAGTGCGGACGCCGCCGCACGACAGCACGTTGGCGCGTAAGCCTGCGACGGCTGCGGCCTGGCATGCCGGGTCACCGCGATGCGAAGCCGCAGCCGCGCCGGGTGATCATCACGCCAGCCCAATACGACGCAGTTTGGCCGCTTTCATTGCCAATGCATGCCAGCCAGAATCGAGGTCGAAGGCATGGCGATCACCGTTGAGGCAAGGGCGAAAGCCAATGCCGTCGAAACGTACTTACACGTTCTCTACGCGCTGATCCTGCGCGACATGCGAACGCGGTTCGGGAGCTCCCTGTGGGGTTACGGGGTCGTGGTCCTGTGGCCTTGCGTCCACGTCTTCGTGTTAATCGCGATCTATACCTTCCAAAAGATGCCTGTACCACTGGGTGACAACCGACCCTTGTTCTTCGCGACAGGGGCAGTTCCCGTATTGATGTTTCAGTACATATCCCGTGAAGTCATGAAATCGGTGGTCATGAATCGGCCGCTGACTTACTATCCTCAAGTTAAGCTTTTTGATTTAATATTTTCTCGAATACTCGTAGAAATCGTGACCGGATTCTTGAGTTTGCTTGTTGTGTGCGGTGTTCTCGTCTCCATCGGGGTGGACCCACGGCCGCACGATCCCTTCCTCGCAGTTTGTGGTTACTTGACTGCAATCCTACTTGGAATTGGTCTCGGCGCTATCAACGTCTCTATCATTAGCTTTTTCCCTGGATGGTTGATCGGTTATGCCTTGTTCAGTATCATTGTATACATTACCAGCGGCGTAATATTCATGCCGAGCTATATGCCAGAGAAGATATACTATTGGTTAAAATTTAATCCAGTGCTGCAACTATCTGAGTGGATGCGATCGGCCTATTACCCATCGGCTGTTCTGCAAATTGATTTTCTGTACGTCATAATGTGCGCGCTAACATGCTTGACCATTGGGCTTTTCGCCTTGAAGACAGTCGTTGGCAAAACTTCGGCGTGAATCATGCTGTGGTTGCAGCGCTGAACACTTCACATTTTCAATATTGGTATGGGTACTTGTAAATGCAACGACATTATAGCATTTCGGATTGCCTTATGGTTTGCTAGCGACATTTCCGGTCAGGTAGCGACGGCCAAGTTACCTCGTATCCGGGCCTTGAACTTGGCGAAAGCCTGCTCGATCGGGTCGAAGGCGGATGAGTAGGCTGGGAGGCAGAGGATCCGTGCGCCAGCCGCCTCGATCGCCTCGCGCACGCCAGCGACCTTGTCGGCGCGCAGGTTGTCCAGGGCCACAGTGTCGCCGGGCGTTAGCACCGGGACCAAGGTGTCAGTGTCGGAAGCGAGGCCATCGCGTGCCGTCAGTGGCGCCGTCGAACGCAACCGGCGCGACAGGCCCACGGCGGCTTGGCGGTTGACGGCGGGCGCGTTCAGTTGATGACCCCGGATGCGGGATGATGCGGTGGCGGCCGTGAGGGGGCTGCCATGGCGATCGAGGACCGGCTGCGGGAGCGGCTTCTGAAGGCCAAACGTTTGGTGGCGGGCGCGAGCACAGCCAGCAAGCGCGACGCGGCCGCGGCCGCCGTCGGGCAGCTGAAGGCTTGGCTCGCCGCGAGCCTCTCGCGATCCACCGATCGCGATGAAGTTCTCCCCGACCGATGCGGGCTTGGTGAAGCTGTTCGTGGCCCTATGCCGGCGCAACGGTAAGCGCTCGGTGACGGCCGCTTTGTGCGGGTAGTGCTTCGCTTTGGATACAGGAGCTGGCGTCGGATGGCGCTGTATCGGCCCTGGGTCTGGACCTATGACTTCTCCCTCGCACGTCGTGGTCGCCGGCACGCGCCGGAACTGGTCGCCCGAGCAGAAGCGGGCCATCCTGGCCGAGGCGGACGATCCCGCCACGACCGCCTCGGCGATAGCGCGTCGACACGGCCTGCATTCCAGCCTGCTGTTCCGCTGGCGGCGCGCCGTGCTGGCCGAGCAGCAGGCCCGGGCGACCTCCGCCCCGCCCGGCCTTCGTCCCGCTCGCCCTGCCGCCTCCCGCCGCTGCGGCCGCAGAGAGGCCGGCCGGGTCGGGCGTCGTCGAGATCGAGCTGGCCGGCGGCCATCGGTTACGGGCCGAAGCCGGTGCGGACCTGACGCTGCTGCAGGGCGTGATCGCGGCGCTGCTCCACCGATGATCCCGGTCCCGTCCGGCTCGCGCGTCTGGCTGGCCACCGGACACACCGACATGCGCAAGGGCTTCGACGGGCTGGCCGCGCTCGTGCAGGACCATCTCTTCCGCGATCCGTTCTCGGGACAGGCCTTCGTGTTCCGCGGGCGACAGGGACACCTGATCAAGGTGCTGTGGTGGGACGGCCAGGGTCTGTGCCTGTTCGCCAAGCGCCTGGAGAAGGGCCGCTTCGTCTGGCCGGCCACCGCCGGGGCCGCGGCGGCGTTGACGCCGGCCCAGCTCGCCATGCTGCTGGAGGGCATCGACTGGCGCACGCCGCTGCGCACCGACCGACCGAGGATCGCGGGCTGGGGTGGAAGACTACCGAGGCGGCAGCGTCCGGGCGCATGGATGTGGCGGCGCCTCGCGATGCGAGCTAAGCTGTTGGCGTGGCTCTCGATCCCGCCCTGCTGCCCGACGACGTCGACGCGCTCAAGCGCCTGATCGTCGGCATGGCGCGCGAGGCCGTCCACGCGAGCACCCTGATCGAGAAGCTGCGCAGCGAACTCGCCCGGCTGAAGCGGGCGCGGTTCGGTGCTTCCTCCGAGAAGCTCGGCGAGCGGGTCGAGCAGCTCGAACTGGCCATCGAGGCGCTGGAGACCGACGCGGCCGAACGCTTGGGGTCCGCGCCGGTCGTGGCCGAGGCGGTGGAGGCCGCGCGCCTCAGGCCGGCCCGGCGGGCTTTGCCCGGGCACCTGCCGCGCGAGAGCGTGGTTCATGCCGGTCCCTGCACCTGCCCGGCCTGCGGCGGGGGCTTACGCCGGATCGGCGAGGACGTGACCGAGAGCCTCGATTACGTGCCGGGCCGGTTCAAGGTCGTGCGCCACGTGCGCGAGGCCTTCGCCTGCCGGGCCTGCGAGCAGGTGGTCCAGACGCCGGCGCCCCACCACGCCATCGCCCGCGGACGCGCCGGCCCGGGTC
>NZ_JAUYZI010000018.1 GCF_030700245.1 Methylobacterium amylolyticum | reverse complement strand
GAGGGGCTGGCGGGTCTGCGCGACCGCCAGGCACCGGGCCGCTCCGCCAAGCTGACGCCCGAGCAGAAGCAGCAACTGGCGGCCCTGGTCGAGGCGGGGCCGGACGTCGACAAGGATGGCGTCGTGCGCTGGCGCCGGGTCGACCTGCAGGCGCGGATCAAGGAGTTGTTCGGGGTCGAGATGCACGAGCGCACGGTCGGCAAGCACCTGGCGGCACTGGGCTTCGTGCGGCTGTCGGTGCGCCCGCAGCATCCCAAGGCCACCGACGAGACCCAGCAGGCTTTTAAAAAAACTTCGCCGCGCGCGTGGCGGAGATCCTGCCCGAGCCCGCCCGCGACAAGCCGCTCGAGATCTGGTTCCAGGACGAGGCGCGCGTCGGCCAGCAGGGCACGCTGACGCGGGTCTGGGCGCGCAAGGGCACGCGCCCGCGGGCGCCGCGCGACCAACGCTACAAGTGGACGTATGTGTTCGGGGCGGCCTGCCCAGCGCGCGGCACCAGCGCGGCCCTGGTGCTGCCGACGGTCAACACCACGATGATGTCGCTGCATCTGGCTGAGATCAGCAAGCAGGTCGCGCCCGGCGCGCACGCGATCCTGGTTCTGGACGGTGCCGGCTATCACGGCACCGCCAAGACGCGCCGACCGCGTGGCCTGGTGGTCCCGGACACCATCACGTTGCTCCACCTGCCGGCCTCATCGCCCGAGCTGAACCCGATGGAGCTGGTCTGGCAGTACCTGCGCCAGAACAAGCTCGCCAACCGGGTCTTCCGCGACTACCGACCGCGACTACCGACAGATCGTCGACGCCTGCTGCGACGCTTGGAACTTCTTCGCCAACGACCCAGACCTCGTTACATCCATGACCTCGCGTGACTGGGCACAGGTCAACATCTAGGGCCATTGGTATCAGATGCAGCCGCCGCTGGTATCAGACCGTCGCACTGCTGGATCGCTTCGCTGCGCTCGCAAGGACGGAGGCGGTGAGCGCGAGCCCCTCAACCGGAAACCGTATCAGGGCGACGGGCTCTCAGCCCAGCTCGGCCTCCGCCTGCCGGTACTCCCGCCCGTGGCGGCTGTAGGCCTCGACGATGCGGGTCATCATCAGGCGCCGCTCGGCGTCGAGGGGGGCGAGGATCCGCGCCGGGCGCCCGCCCCAGAGATAGCCGGATTCGAGGATCTGGCCCGGGTCGGTCGCCGCGCCCGCGGCGAGCATCACGTCGTCGGCGATCAGCGTGCCGGGGGCGATCGTCGCGCCGATGCCGATCAGGGTGCGCGCGCCGATGCGGCAATCGGCGATCCGCACGTTGTGGGCGATCGACGCGTCGCGGCCGATCACCACCCCGGCGCCGCGGGTGCGGATCACGGTGTTGTCCTGGATGTTGGTGTCGGCGCCGACCACGATCGGCCCGACCTCGGCGTCGAGGGCGCAGCAGAACAGCACGCTGGCACCCGAGCCGAGGCCCACGCGGCCCCGCAGCCGGGCGTTGCGGGCGACGTAGACGCCGTCCTCGACCTGGACCGGGTCGCCCGGCTCCGGCGCCTCCCCCTCCCCCGCCCGCTCGCGCAGGCGCTCGCCGCGCTCGGCCGCCTCCGCGAGGGTGAGGGCGCCCCGCGGCCGCGCCGGGCTGCCGGCGTAGACGAAGCCCCCCGCCAGCCGGGCGCGCGGGAACACGGTCGCGCCCGCCTCGATCACCGCGCCGTCGCCGATCTCGGCGTGATCGAGGATCACCACGTCGTCCTCGATCACCACGTCCGAGCCGACCGTGCAGGCGTGGACGACGCTGTTGCGCCCGACGCTCACCCGGTCGCCGCAGACCGTCCCCCGCGTGGCGGTGGCGATGTGCACCGTCGAGCGGTGGCCGAGCCAGAAGCGGTCGCCCAGCGTCACGGCCTCCCCGTCGGCGCGGATCACAGCCGCGTCGCCGATCCAGGCCTGCGCGCCGACCCGGACCGCGCCGATCACCGTGCTGCCCCGGCCGCACCAGACCGGCCGGCTCGCGAAGTCCGGGGCGTGCCCGTCGTAGGGCAGGGTCAGGTCGGGACTCATGCGGGCTCCGCGGCTCGTCGCGCGGGCGGCGGGGGCTGCCGTCCGAACGTCGCACCTCAACCGCGGGGCGGCGAGGCGCGATCCCGCGTGCCATATAGGGCGCGGCCGGGTGTGTCAGGCGCGGGGCCCGCGCCGCCCGTGCCGCCGGAGGCCGCATGACCGCGCCGAGCGTCTCGATCCAGGCCGAGCCCTTCGAACCCGGCGCCGAGATCGCCCGGATCGAGGCCGCGCTGGCCGGCCGGGCGGGCGCCGTCGTCACCTTCACCGGCCTGTGCCGGGACGAGGGCGGGCGGCTCGCGGCGCTGGAGCTGGAGCACTACCCCGGCATGGCCGAGTCCGAGATTCTTCGCGTCGCCGAGGAGGCGGCTGCGCGCTGGCCGCTCCAGGCGGTGCGGGTGATCCACCGGCACGGCCGAGTCGCCCCGGGGGACGGGATCGTGCTGGTGGTCACCGCGTCGAGCCACCGCGTCGCCGCCTTCGAGGGCGCGAGCTTCCTGATGGACTACCTCAAGACCCGGGCGCCGTTCTGGAAGCGCGAGCACCGCGCCGACGGCACCACGGGGGGCTGGGTCGAGGCGACTGAGGCGGACGATGCCGCCGCCGGGCGCTGGGCCTGACGGCCCCTACTCGGGGGCGCCGCTCCCGTGCAGCGACACGCAGGTCCGGACCATGTCGTTGAGGGTCAGGTCCTTGGTGTCGCCGATATTGGCGGTCTCCTCCAGGCAGCGCATGAAGTAGCGGTTGTCGAGGTCCGGCGAGAGCGCGCGCATCGCCCGGCCCATCCGGTCCGTGAAGTCGATCTTCGCGTCCATGGCGGCGCGCGGCCAGACCGAGGCCTTGTCGTCGAGCGTCAGCCGCGTCGCCGCAGGGGCGGGCGTAACGGCGGCAAAAGTTAATAAGACTCCAGTAATAATCCGGATCATCGCGCCGCCTCCACCTTGGTTTCAGGGCGCCAGATAGGATAGGGATGGCGCCGAGCGAGATGCCGGCGCGAAGAGACTGCGGCGGAGGATCGCTTCATCTGTCGGGAGGGCGACGATCGCGATGCGGATATCCCTGGGCTTGGTCGTACTCCTGGCCGCCTGCGTCGCGGCGTCGGCCCAGGCCGTCCCCGACGCGCCGGCCGCGCCCGACGCGCGCAACAGCGCGGCGAAGCTCGCCGGGCTCGCCGGCTTCGTGAACATGGCGTGCACGGGCATCCGCACCGACACCGAGCGCCTGCGGTCCGCCGTGGAGGCGCTCGGCGTGGGGATGAAGGACCTGGAGCAGGGCGAACTGCGCCTGCGCGCCCAGGGCTACATCGACGCCTATCGGAAGGATCCGACGGCGAGCTGCGAGCGGGCGCAAACGATGTTCGGGCCGACCGGCACGGTGATCCCGGGCGTGTTCGTGGCGCGGTAGGCGGCGCGCCCCGGACCGGTCAGGTCACCAGCGCGTTCAGGAACACCGCCACGGTGCTGCCGACGACCGCGATGCCGAGCAGGACGACGCTGCTGACCTGATCGCCCGTGTCGACGGTCTGGCCCGGACCGAGGGACTGGACGTAGGCGGACCCATGGGGCGTCCCGTGGGCGGTGTCGTGCATGGCCATCCCTCTCTCCTGCGCTGCAGCCGCTTCCGGGCGGCGACGCTGTCAACGCGCGAGGGGCGCTTTTGTCTCGCCCCGTTCGCCCCCGGGCTTGACCGCGCCCGGCCGGCGGCGTTCGAGGAGCGCCGCGACCCGAGGAGCCGGAATGACGCAGAGCCGAGAGAACGACCTGTCCGGCCCGGTGGGGCCGTGGCGGGGCGCAGCGCCGCTCGCCGGATCGGGCATCGCGGTGGTGTGCTTCGTGGCGGCACTCGCGCTCGCCTGGATGTCGGCGGGCACGCTGCTGCTGATCTTCGCCGGGGTGCTGCTCGGGGTGTTCCTCGACGGGCTGACGCGCGGGCTCGGGCGGGTGCTGCCGCTGCCCCGCGGCCTGCGGCTGACGCTGGCGAGCGTCGCGGTGGCGGCGCTCGGGGTCGGGTTCGCCGTCTACGGCAGCGCCACGGTCGTGCAGCAGAGCCGCGATCTCGGGGGCACGATCAAGGCCCAGGCCGACGCGGTGAACGGCTGGCTCTCGCAGCGGGGCATCGACGTCCCGATCCTGGCCAAGCCCGGGGACGGCCATTCCGGCCGCGAGCCCGGCCAGCAGGAGGGGGGCCTGGGCGGCCTCGCCTCGGGGCTGCTCAAGGGGTCCGGCTCGGTGCTCTCGGACGCGGGCAGCGTCCTGGGGCCGGCGGCGACCGTGATCCTCGGGGTGTTCGACGCGCTGGGCAACCTGCTGGTGATCGTGTTCCTCGGGCTCGCCTTCGCCGCCGATCCCAAGAGCTACCGGGACGGGGCGGTCCGCTTCGTGCCGCCGCGCAAGCGCTGGCGGGCGGCGCAGGTGCTCGACGGGGCGGGCGAGACCCTGCGGCACTGGCTGTTCGGCCAGCTCGTGACCATGACGGTGATCTTCCTGTGTACCTGGGCGGGGCTCGCCTTCCTGGGGATCGGCGGCTCGCTGATCCTCGGGCTCCAGGCGGGACTGCTCGCCTTCGTGCCGACGGTGGGGCCGCTGGTCGCCGGCCTCGTCATCCTGCTCGCGGCTCTGGCCTCCGGCACCAAGGCGCTGCTCGGGGCGCTGGGCGTCTACCTCGCGGTGCAGTGCCTGGAGAGCTACGGCCTGACGCCGTTCATCCAGAAGCGGGCGCTCGACATCCCCCCCGCCACGATCTTCGCCGGCCAGCTCATCCTCGGCGTGATCTTCGGTCTCTGGGGCATCGCCCTGGCGCTGCCGCTGCTCGCCGTCATCAAGGTGCTGCTGGAGCAGCTCTACGTGGAGGACACGCTCGGCGAGCAGCCGGATTCATAGCGGGGATCCCGAAGGGACGGGTCCCTTCGGCGGGTCCGGGTGGAGCCCGGTTCTTTCGGTCTCAGCCCCGCAGGGCCCCCTCGACCAGGGCCGCCACGGCGAGCGCCCGCCCGTCGTCGCCGAACCGGCCGATCACCTGCACGCCGACCGGCAGGCGGAAGCCCGGGACCGGGACGTTCACGCAGGGCACGCCCATCAGGGTCCACAGCCGGTTGAAGCGGGCGTCGCCGGTGGAGGCGAGCGTCTCCGGGGCCGGGCCGGGGGCGGAGTAGGTTAGGATCGCGTCGAACTCCGCGAACAGGTCCTTGAGCAGGCGCCGGGCACGGTGGGCGTGCCGACGGGCGTCGTCGTAGGCGGCCGGCGTGATCGCCGCGCCCGCGTCGAGATGGCCCCGGACGAGCGGTGCGAGGCGGTCCCGGTGCCGGTCGTACTCCCAGGCGAGCGCCTGCCGGGCCTCGAAATCCTGGATGGTCGCGTGGCGTTCCCAGGCGCTCGCCAGTTCCGGCGGCAGCGTGAGGTCGAACACCGTGGCCCCCGCGGCCTCAGCGGCGGCGCGAGCCCGCTCCAGGGCCTCGACCGATTCGGGCCCGGGGGCCTGCGCGAAGTCCTGCCGGACGACGGCGATGCGGGGGTTCGAGGCCGTCGCGGGCGCGGTGATGCCCGCGCGGCCGGTGAGCGCCGCGAGCGCGTAGGCGAGGTCGCCGACGCCGGCCGCGAACAGGCCGACCGTGTCCAGCGCCCAGGAATAGGTCTTCACGCCGGTCGTCGGGATCAGCCGGAACGAGGGCTTGATCGCCGCGCAGCCGCAGAAGCTCGCGGGGCGGATCACCGAGCCGCCGGTCTGGGTGCCGAGCGCCAGCGGCATCAGGCCGGCCCCGACCGCGGCGGCCGAGCCCGCCGAGGAGCCGCCGGGGGTGTGGCCGGGATCGTGCGGGTTGCGGGTCTGCGTCGGGTCGAGGCTCGCGAAGGCGGTGGTCGTGGTCTTGGCCAGCACCACAGCGCCGAGCGCTCTCAGCCGCGCCACCACCGCCGCGTCGGCCCGCGGCCGCCAGCCCTCATAGATCGCCGAGCCCATCTGTGTGGGCAGGTCGGCGGTGTCGATGATGTCCTTCACCCCCACCGCGATCCCGGCGAGCGGCCCGCTCTCCGGGATCGCGGGGGCCGCGTCGATGGCGACGAAGGCCTTGAGCGCCGGCTCGCGGGCGGCGATCGCCTCCCGGCACAGGTCGAGCGCGCCGGCGGGCGTCAGGGTGCCGGCAGAGATGCGGGCGCGGATGTCGATCAGGGATTGCATCCCGCCATCAGCCGGGGATGGGGCGCGCCTGTCAACACGGCGTCAACGCGGGGCGGCGAACGCGAAACGGCGTTGACGAAGGCTTTACGGGATCGCGCGCATCGTCCGGATCATGCGGCGTAGCGTTCTCGCGTTCTCCGCCCTGGCGCTGTTCGGCGCGGGGCTCACGGCCTGCTCGGTCAACCGGTTCGAGCGGCGCGAGCCGTGGCGCGACCAGGCCGAGCAGATCTGCCTCGCCAAGAAGCTCGTCCAGACCACCGAGTACGTCACCGCCGTGGCGGCGATCGACGGCCCGGGCCCCTGCGGCATGCAGCAGCCGTTCCGGGTGACGCGGCTCGCGGGCGGCACGGTGATGCTCAAGCAGCGCATGACGCTCGGCTGCCCGGCGCTCGCCGAGGCCGAGGCGTGGCTCGCCGACACGATCCAGCCCGCCGCCGAGCTCTACTTCGGCGTGGCCGTGGCCGAGATCAACGCCGGCACCTATGCCTGCCGCGGGCGCAACAACCAGCCGGGCGCCAAGCTCTCCGAGCACGGCTTCGGCAACGCCCTCGACATCATGTCCTTCAAGCTGGCCGACGGCCACGTGATCACCGTGAAGGGCGGCTGGCGCGGCACCGAGGCCGAGCAGGGGTTCCTGCGCGAGGTCTTCCTGGGGGCGTGCCAGCGCTTCACGACGGTGCTGGCGCCGGGCTCGAACGTGTTCCACTACGACCACATCCACGTGGACCTCGCCCGGCACGATCCCCGCGGCCTGCGGCGCATCTGCCAGCCGATGATCAAGTTCACGCCCCAGCTCGGGGCGGGCGGCGAGCGGCCCCTGTCGCGCCCCCTGCCGCCGCCGCGCCAGCCGGCGCCGCCGCAGGCGCCGGTCGACATCGAGGAGGACGATCCCTACGGCCTCAGCCCGACCGCGCGGGCGCCGGGCGCGGCGCAGGTCGCCCGCGCCCCGGCGCGGGTGTCCGCGGCGTCGGCCTACGCCTCGGTCCCGCCCCGGGCCGCGCCGGCCGCGCGCCCCGCGCCCCGCCCCGCCCCGCAGATCGCCGACGCTGCGGAGCCCGCCGGGGAGGCGTACGACGAGCCGCTCCAGCTCGGGGCGCCTCCGCCGGCGGTGGGGGGACCGATCTACTGAGGCGGGGCTCCCTTCCAAGGCTATCATCAAGTGATAGTTTCGCAGCCCTGCGAGGAAGCCATGCCGTCGAGCTATACCCTGGGCGAGCACGACGAGCGTTTCGTGCGCGAACTGGTGGCGAGCGGACGTTACGCTTCGGCGAGCGAGGTGGTGCGCGACGGCCTCCGACTCGTGGGGGAGCGGGAGCAGGTGCGCGCGGCCAAGCTCGAAGCCCTGCGCCAGGATATCCGCGAGGGCTTGGAGAGCGGACCGCCCGAGCCGTTCGACATGGCGGAGATCATCGCCGAGGCCAAACGACGCCGGGCCGCCCGCGAGCGTGGGTAGGATCAGGCGTCGGCCTCGCGCCCGCGACGACCTCGTCGCGATCTGGACGTATGTCGCCGATGAAAATGAGATCGCGGCGACCACCCTGCTTGAGCGGATGAAAACGACGCTCAGCCTGCTGTCCGATCGCCCGATGCTGGGGCGCGAGCGTCCCGAACTCGCCGAAAGACTCCGAAGTTTCCCCGTCGGGAACTACATCTTGTTCTACAGTACCGATGCGCGGGGGCATCGATCTGATACGTGTGCGTTGTCGCTACTTGGGCCTTGCTTCGGACGACTTTCAGACCTGAGTCGCTGCCCTTGGGCGCGCGAGACGCATCGCGCCCGCAATCGACGCCACGGTTCGACGTGGTCGGACACGGCGAGCTGTATCCCGGCGAACGAGGCATTGACATGCGACCGTGGCCGCTGCGCCGCACCACTCGCCCAAAACATCGCCCAGGTCGCGCCGCTGCTTGACTGGCGCCGGGCGCCGGCCATCGTCGCGCGATGCAGGACAGGAGCCACAGCATGCGCGCGTTCCGCCTCGGCCTCGCCGCCCTGACGCTTCTCGGCGCGCTCGACCCGGCGCTCGCCCGCTCGGCGCGGGAGGACATCGAGCCGGCCGAGGAGCGCATCTTCCCCTTCGACGCGCAGATCCCCGGCTGCCAGGACCCGAATGTGCTGGAGCGGGTCGCCACCAACTTCGCCGAGAAGGAGGCGAAGTTCTGGAACTCGTCGATGACCATCCGGTCGTTCGACTCGATCGAGCGCACCGCGTGGCGGCCCTGGGGCCTCGACACCTACCCGCGCCGGTTCTGCACCGCGGTCGCCACCACCTCGGACGGCCTGCGCCGCAAGGTCGACTACTCGGTGCGCGAGAGCCTCGGCATCATCGGCGCCACCTGGGGCGTCGAGTTCTGCGTGCACGGCCTCGACCGCGACCTCGCCTACGCCTACGCCACGGCCTGCCGCATGGCCCGGCCGTGAGGCGGGCCGCCGCCCTGGCCGCCGCGGCGTTCCTGGCCGGTGCCGGGGCGGCCGCGGCGCAGGATTACGGCGGCTTCGGCCGCAAGGCGGAGCCCGGCGATTTCGACTTCTACGTCCTCGCCCTGTCCTGGTCGCCGACCTACTGCGCGGGGGCGGGCGAGCGCCGCGACGAGGCGCAGTGCGCCCCGGGACGGGGGCTCGGCTTCGTCGTGCACGGGCTGTGGCCGCAATACGCCCGCGGCTACCCGGAGAATTGCGGCGCCTATCCCCGCCCGGTCAGCCGGCAGGCGCTGGAGGTGGCGGGGCAGGTCTTCCCGAGCGAGGGGCTGGCCCGCTACGAGTGGCGCAAGCACGGCACCTGCTCCGGCCTCGACCCGGCCGCCTACTTCGCCGCCGCCCGCGACGCCCGGTCCGCGGTCACGATCCCCGACGGGCTGAAGACCGGCGGCCAGACGCTCGCCCCGATCGAGATCGCCCGCCAGTTCGTCACCGCCAACCGCGGCCTGCGGCCCGACATGATGGCGGTGGCCTGCGCCCGCGGCCGGCTGACCGAGGTGCGGATCTGCTTCTCGAAGGACCTGCGCGGCTTCACCCCCTGCCCCGAGGTCGCCCGCGGCAATTGCCGCGCCCCCGAGATCGCCCTCGACGCCGCTCGCTGATTTTTTCGGACTTTCACGGGACCCCGGCTGGACGGGGGCGAGTCGATCCGGTTGACCGGCTGCCATGAACTACCGGCACGCCTTCCACGCGGGCAACCACGCCGACGTGCTCAAGCACCTCGTGCTGACCCGCGTGCTCGCCCACCTCGCCCTCAAGGACAAGCCGTTCCGGGCGCTCGACGCCTTCGCCGGGCTCGGGGTCTACGACCTCGACGCCGACGAGGCCCGGCGCACCGGCGAGTGGCTGGAGGGCTGGGGCCGGCTCAGTGCTCCGTTCGACCCGGCCGTCGAGGCGGTGCTCGCCCCCTACCGCGCGGCGGTGGCGGCCGTGCAGGCCCGCGCGGGATCGGAGCGGATCTATCCCGGCTCGCCGGCCCTGATCCGCGAGGCGCTGCGGCCGGGGGACCGGGGCGTGTTCGTGGAACTGCACCCGGCCGACGCAGAGGTGCTCAGGGGGCATTTCGCGCGCGACCGCCGGGTGAAGGTGATGCAGCTCGACGGCTGGACCGCGGTGAACGCCCAGATGCCGCCGCAGGAGCGGCGCGGGCTCGTGCTGATCGACCCGCCCTACGAGGTGCCGGGCGAGGTCGGGCGGCTCGGCACCGCCCTGGCCCGGGCGGTCGCCAAGTGGCCGACGGGGATCTTCCTCGCGTGGTACCCGATCAAAGACATGGCGGCGATCGACCGGATGGCGGCCGATCTCGGCGCCGGCCTCGACCGCCCGGCCCTGCGCCTCGACCTGCTGATCGACCGGCCGGACGACCCGACCCGGCTGAACGGCAGCGGATTGATCGTCGTCAATCCGCCCTGGCGGCTGGAGGCGGAGATGCTGGCGGTCCTGCCGGCGCTCGCCGGGCGGCTGGCCCGGGGCGGGTTCGGCGGCTTCCGCTGCGATCCGCTCGGCGCGCCGCCGACCTGAGTCGGCGCCGGTCCGAGTCCGCGCAAGCGCCGCTCGCGCGGATGGGCGGCGCGGCGAGCCGTCAGGTCGAAGCCGCATGCGCCGCGGTGAGACCCGCGACGACGGTCGTTCCCCAGTCTTCGGCGCCGGCCCGGGATGTGTTTGTGGCGCGAATGCCACAACAGTTTACGAGCGGCGGTGAGACGCGCAACTCTGCCCATAATGTGTGCAAGTGCTGATTCTTTGATTTTGTGTCATTCGACGAGCGATGTCAGCTTGGCCGTGGATAGTCCGAACCGAGCTGCGAGATCATGCCGAAGCGTTCCACCCTGGCCGGTCTGGCGACCGCGCTGCTCACCTCCACCAGCGTGCTCGCGGCCGACATGGCCCCCGCCCCTGCCCCAGTCCCGGTCGAGCCGTGCAAGGCGACGCTGCTCGGCCCGACCTTCGGCGGCGTGATCAAGGCCAACCCGAACCCGACCTGCTTCTCGGCCGGCCCGCTCGGCGACATCTACGTCGGCGGCGCGATCTCGGGCTACGCCTACACCCAGACCAACCCGTTCCCGCAGAACTTCCTCGTGCCCCCGGGCGACGCCCCGGACCGGGCCGCGCGGGTCGACTTCACCAACGTCCACGGCATCATCCAGAAGCCGGAGGGCGCGTTCCAGTTCTACGTCCAGGCCGGCGCCTACTCGATCCCGCAGCTCGGCTTCCCGATCTTCGGCACGCTCAACCAGACCGACCTCCTGTTCGGCCCGGTCCCGGTCGCCTTCGGCAAGATCCAGATCAACGACAACTGGTCGATCCAGGGCGGCCGGATGTTCACCCTGATCGGCACCGAGCTGCTGTTCACCTACCAGAACCTGAACATCAACCGCGGCCTGCTGTTCGTGCAGGAGAACTTCATCAACCAGGGCGTCCAGCTCAACTGGGCGGACGGGCCGTGGGCGGTCTCGGTGGCCGGCACCGACGGCTTCTTCTCCAACCAGATCTCGTGGTTCACCGGCGCGGTCACCTACAAGCTCGACGACTTCAACACGATCGGCATCAACGGCGGCCTCAACCTCGACCGCACCAACGCCCTCGACCGCAGCCTGCGCTACCAGTACGCGACGCCGAACCTCCAGCAGAACTCGGGCATCCTCAGCGTCAACTACACCTACTCGAACGGCCCGTGGATCATCCAGCCGTACTTCCAGTTCACCAACGTCGAGCGCGACCCGCGGGTGGGCATCCTCACCGGCGCCTCGACCTACGGCGGCGCGCTGCTCGCGGCCTACAGCTTCAACGAGAACTTCGCCCTGGCCGGACGCGTCGAGTACATCGAGCAGACGGGCGTGCGCGGCTCGGGCACCACCAACCTGCTGGGCTTCGGCGCGGGCAGCAACGCGTTCTCGGTCACCGTGACGCCGACCTTCACCTTCGATCGCTACTTCCTGCGGCTCGAATACGCCCACGTCGAACTCGGCGGCATCACCCGCGGCAACATCGCCGAGGGCACCCTCGGCACCGGCTTCGGCCGCACCGGCAACCGCACCACGCAGGACCGGTACATGATCGAGACGGGCATCACCTTCTGAGGCCCGCGCCGCCCCCCGGGGCGGCACCGCACGGACCGAGCCGTCCGGGATCGCGCGATCCCGGACGGCTTTTTTCTGGGTCCGGGCCGGCGTTCTGGCCCGGGATCAGCCCTGTCCGCCGCCTGCTTCAAGCCGCAGCACCCGGCGCCCGGGGCGGTGGCCGTCCTCGCCGGTGTCGCGGAAGCCGAGCTTGCGCAGCAGGCCCCAGGAGGCGACGTTGCCGGGGCGGCACTCGGCCACCACCGCGCGCGCCGGGAAGCGGCGCGCGAGCAGCGCGAGGAGGGCGGACACCGCCTCGAAGGCGAGGCCCCGCCCCCGCGCCGCGCCGCCGATCCAGGTGCCGATCTCGATCGTGCCCGGCCCGCGCAGGTGGGCGCCGACCACCCCGACGAGCGCCGGCGCACCCGCTTCACGTGTCCAGATCCCGAGGAAGCGGTCCTGCGCGCGGGCGCCGCCGCGGATCAGGTCGTGCGCGTCCTGGAGGGTGAACGGCGCGGGCAGGAAATCGACCGCTCCGGTGATCGCCGGGTCGTCGGTCAGGCGGCGCAGGGCGTCGGCGTCCCCGGGCGCCAGCCCCCGGATCGACAGGCGCGCGGTCGCGAGCGGCGGCAGGTCGGCGAGGCTGTCGCGGGGGGCGCGGCCGAACAACATCCCGCGGATGTGGGGTCGCCCCCGGCCCCGGGAAGGCACGAAGCCCGCGCGGCGGGACGCCTCGGTGCACCGCGGCGGCCGGGGCGTCGAAGCGGTTCCCGGCCATCCGCGTCGGCGCGGCCCCGTGGGGGCGCCGGTCCGCGCGCGAACGTGGTGAACGGGAACGGTTGCTTAACCTGAATCCGGCTTCATTCGGGCATCGGGTTGCGTTGGGCAGACGGGTGCGTCGATGCGGGTGCGCGGAGCTGGGCGGGGGTTGCGGACGCTGTCGCGGTTCGCCCTCATCGGGATCATCGGCGGGGGCGCGGCCGCCTGCTCCTCGGACGCCTCGCGTCTGAGCAACCCGTTCTCGAATCCGTTCTCGTCGGAGCCGGCCGCCACCGGCAGCCTGCCGGACGACGGCCTCAAGCCGGCGCCCGCGATCCGCACCGGCAGGATCCAGTCCGAGGCGCTGCCCGCCCCCGGCGCGCCGACCCGGTCGGCGGCCGTCGCGACCCCGGCCGCGGCCCCGGTCACGACGCCCGCCGCCGCGACGCGCACGGCCGCCACCGGCGCGCCTGGCTGGAGCGCGCAGGGCGGCACCACCATCACCGTCTCGCAGAACGACAGCCTGAACCAGATGTCGACCCGCTTCGGCGTGCCGGCCTCGGCGATCCTCTCGGCCAACGGCCTCTCCAGCGCCAATCAGATCACCCCCGGGCGCCAGCTCGTGATCCCGGTCTACAACGCCTCCGGCATGAACCCCGCCGCCGGCCCGATGACGGCCCGGCCCGCCCGCGCCGCCGAGGAACGGCGCGAGGATGCCAAGGCGGTCGACGCCCGGACGGAAGCCAAGCGCGAGGCCGCCCGCAAGGAGGCCGCCGCCAAGGAGGCCAAGGAGACCGCCGCCCGCGAGGCCGCCCAGAAGCTCGCCGAGGCCAAGGCCGCCAAGGAAGCTGCCCTCAAGGAGGCCGCCCTCAAGGAGGCCGACAAGAAGCGCCACGTCCGGCCCGGCCAGACCGCCAAGGCGGACGAGAAGGGCAAGCCCGAGAAGCGGACGGCCGAGGCGAAGACGGACAAGGCGAACCCGAAGGCCGACCCCAAGGTCGAGGCGAAGGCCCGGGCCGCCGCCGAGGCCAAGGAAGCGGCTAAGGAAGCGGCCAAGGAGGCTGCCAAATCCGCCGCGAAGGCCGAGGCCGCCCAGAAGCTCGCCGAGGCCAAGGCCGCCAAGGAGGCGGCCAAGGACGCGGCCAAGCAGGCCGCCGCCGCGGAGAAGGCCAAGCCCGCACCGGTCAAGGAAGCGGCCCGGGAGCCCGTGAAGGAGGCGAAGGCCGAGCCCGCCCCGGCCGCGCAGGCCGCCTCGGAGAGCTTCCGCTGGCCGGCCAAGGGCCGGGTGATCACCGGCTACGGCACGTCCGGCAACGAGGGCATCAACATCGCCGTGCCCGAGGGCACGCCGGTCAAGGCCGCCGAGGAGGGCACGGTCGCCTACGCGGGTTCCGACGTGAAGGGCTACGGCAAGCTGGTGCTGGTGCGCCACGCCAACGGCTACGTCTCGGCCTACGCCCACAACGGCGAGATCGACGTGAAGCCCGGCGAGAAGGTGAAGCGCGGCCAGACGATCGCCAAGTCCGGCGCCTCGGGCAACGTGACCTCGCCGCAGCTCCACTTCGAGATCCGCAAGGGCGGCGCGCCGGTCGATCCGATGTCCCAACTCGCCAGCAACTGAGCGTTTCGGAGGTTCTCCGGTTCCTGAGCGGCGGCCCCCTGCGGGCCGCCGTTTCGCGTTCGGGGGCGGAGCCGCCGTCCCGGCCGGCGCCCTCAGCGGATCTGCGTGCTGAAGTTCGGCTGCGGCTTCAGCCGCCCGCCCTCGCTGACCTTGGCCACTGCCGCGGGCAGGAATTCCGCCAGCGAGACCGGCACGCGCCCGGGGGGCAGGCTGAGGTCGTCGGCGAGGCGCGCGGTCACCGCCTCCGGCAGGCAGGCGGCGATCACGGCGGCCGGCACCGACCGGCCGGTGTCGCCGCCGAGCCACGCGTCGACCGCCTCGCCCTGCCCCTCGGCGCGCAGCCGGTCGAGGAAGGCCGGCAGGCCGTCGGGGTAGAATTTGGCGAAGGCCATCGCGAGCTTGCCGCTGCCGGCGCGGGCGACCGCCCGCTCGGTCGCCGCCGCCACGTCCCCGAACGCGCTCCGCGCTCCGTCCATCAGCCCCATCGTCCGCCGCTCCCGTCACAGGTCCCAAGCCGAGCGCGGAAGATCGTGCGGGGACGCCCGGCGGCAAGCGCGCGCGACGCGATCGCACGGGCGGAATGATCGTGTAGGGTCGATCCCCCCACGGGAGCCGCCTCCATGAAACGCGTCCGCGCCGGCGTCCTCGACGTCGCCTATGCCGAGATCGGGCCGCCGGACGGGCCGCCCGCGGTGCTCCTGCACGGCTTTCCCTACGCCGCGCACGCCTGCGCGGCGGCGGGCGAGATCCTAGCGGGCGCGGGCGTGCGCTGCCTGATCCCATCCTTGCGCGGCTACGGCGCGACGCGGTTTCGCGATGCGGCGACCCCGCGCTCGGGCGAGCAGGCGGCGCTGGGGGCGGACCTGCTGGCCTTCCTCGACGCCCTCGGGATCGAGCGGGCAGTGCTCGCCGGCTACGACTGGGGCGGGCGCGCGGCCTGCGTCGTCGCCGCCCTCTGGCCGGAGCGCGCGGCGGGGCTCGTGACCTGCGGCAGCGGCTACAACATCCACGACGTCGCCCGGTCCGGCCGGCCCGCCGCGCCGGAGGCCGAGTGTCGGCTGTGGTACCAGTACTACTTCCAGTCCGAGCGGGGCCGCGCCGGCCTGACCGCGGACCGGGCCGGGATCGCCCGGCTGCTGTGGCGGCAATGGTCGCCGAACTGGGCCTTCGACGCGCAAACCTTCGCGGCGAGCGCCGCCGCCTTCGACAACCCGGACTTCGTCGACGTGGTGATCCACTCCTACCGGGTCCGCTACGGCCTCGTCCCGGGGGATCCCGCCTACGCGCAGATCGAGGCGCGGCTGGCGCCGCAGCCGCGGATCGGCGTGCCGACGGTCGTGCTCGAAGGGGGCGACGGCGGCGTCTTCCCGCCGCAATCCGAGCGCGGCGACGCCGAGCGGTTCACGGGCCCTTACGCGTATCGCCGCCTGCCGGGGATCGGCCACAACGTGCCGCAGGAGGCGCCCGAGGCCTTCGCCGAGGCGGTGCGGTCGCTGGTCTGACCGCGTCGGCTGGCGCTTCGGGGCGACCCGCCGCAACCGGCTGCCGTTGCTTTCGGGAAGCCCCTGGCTATAGTCCGCGCGCTTTTCGACGGGCCCCGCGCATGAGGCGGGCGGCCCGCGCCGCAATCGCAGGAGATGAGACGTTGATCACCCCCGCCTTCGCGCAAGGGGCCGGCGCGGCCGCCGGCGGTGCGGAGATCGCCTTCCAGGTGATCCCCTTCGTCCTGATCTTCGTGATCATGTACTTCCTGATCCTGCGGCCGCAGCAGAGGCGGGTCAAGGAGCACCAGGCGCTGATCAAGGGCGTGCGCCGCGACGATACGGTCGTCACCAACGGCGGCCTCGTCGGGCGGGTGGTGAAGGCGGCCGACGACGCCGCCGAGATCGAGGTCGAGATCGCCCCGAACGTCCGGGTCAAGGTCGTGCGCTCCATGATCTCCGAGGTCCGCGCCAAGGGCGGCCCGGCCAAGGCGGCGTGAGCCGGCGTCCCTCAGACATCCGTTGAAGGGGTCGGCTCAAAGGGCCGGCCTGAAAGAGAAAAAGACGGTCGATGCTGCGCTTCTCTCGTGCGAAGATCATCGCGACGCTGGGCGTGATCCTGATCGGCCTCGGGCTCGCCGTGCCGAGCTTCTTCTCGCCGGAGCAGCGCAAGGGCTTCGTCGCGGCGCTGCCGTCCTGGTTCCCGGCCTGGATCGTGCCGACCCGGGCGATCGTGCTGGGTCTCGACCTCCAGGGCGGCTCCCAGCTCCTGCTGGAAGTCGACCAGAACGAGCTGATCGCCTCCCAGGCCAAGGCCCTGCGCGACGACGTGCGCCGCGCGCTCCAGCAGGAGAACGTCCGGGCCGACGGCGGCATCAGCCTGCTCCCGCGCGGCGTGCAGGTGAAGATCGCCGACGACGCGGCGCGGGCCAAGGTGATGCCCAAGCTGCGCGAGCTCAGCCAGCCGATCTCCAGCCCGCTGGTCGGACAGACCGGCGCGCGCACCGTCGACGTGACCGAGCAGCCCGGCGGCGTGATCCGCCTGACGCTCACCGATGCCGGCATCACCGACCGCACGCGGCGCGCGGTGAGCCAGGGCATCGAGGTCATCCGCCGCCGCCTCGACTCGACCGGCACCACGGAGCCGTCGATCCAGCAGCAGGGCGCGGACCGCATCCTGATCCAGGTGCCGGGCGAGCAGAACCCCGAGCGGCTGGAGAAGCTGCTGGGCTCCACCGCCAAGCTCGAGTTCCGGATGCTCGCCGACAGCCCTTCGGGCGACGTCGACATGCTGCCCTCGAAGGACGAGAAGGGCGCCAAGGTGCCGGTGGAGCGCCGCGTCATGGCCGACGGCGGCGAATTGACCGACGCGCAGCCGGCCTTCGACCAGCAGACGCGCGAGCCGATGGTGAGCTTCAAGTTCAACCTGCGCGGCGCGCAACGCTTCGGGCAGGCGACCTCGGAGAACGTCGGCCGGCGCATGGCGATCGTCCTCGACAACGAGGTGGTCTCCGCCCCAGTCATCCGCTCGGCGATCACCGGCGGCTCGGGCCAGATCACCGGCAATTTCACGGTCCAGCAGGCCAACGACCTCGCGGTGCTGCTGCGCGCCGGCGCGCTGCCCGCGAAGTTCACGGTGGTCGAGCGCCGGGTCGTCGGGCCGGGCCTCGGGCGCGACTCGATCGAGGCCGGCAAGCTCGCGACCCTCGTCGCGGCGGGCCTCGTCGTGACCTTCATGTTCGCCACCTACGGGACCTTCGGCTTCATCGCCAACATCGCCCTGATCGTCCACGTCGGGCTGATCCTCGGCCTGATGTCGGTGCTGGAGGCGACGATGACGCTGCCCGGCATCGCCGGCATCGTGCTCACCATCGGCACCGCGGTCGATTCGAACGTGCTGATCTACGAGCGCATGCGCGAGGAGAGCCGCGCCGGCCGCTCGCTGGTCTCGGCGCTCCAGGCCGGCTTCGACCGGGCGTTCGCGACGATCATCGACTCGAACTCGACCATGGCGATCGCCGCGCTGATCCTGTTCTTCCTGGGCTCCGGCCCGGTGAAGGGCTTCGCGGTGGTGTTCATCCTCGGCATCCTGACGACCGTCATCACCGCGGTGACGCTGACCCGGATGATGATCGCCGTGTGGTACAAGACGTTCCGGCCCAAGGCCCTGCCCTTCTGAGGCCCCGCCGCTCCGAGCGCCCCTCTCGGGCGACGACCGCCTCCCGACCGTAAGGTCCGAAAACAATGCGCCTGCTCCGTCTCTGGCCCGACGAATCGCACTTCGACTTCATGCGGTTCCGGCGGATCACCTTCCCGCTCTCGGCGGTGCTGTCGGTCGTCACGGTGGTGCTGTTCCTCACCATCGGGCTGAACTTCGGCATCGACTTCAAGGGCGGCACCCTCGTCGAGCTCCAGGCGAAGTCCGGCACCGCCGACGTCGCCACGATCCGCCACACCGCGGCCGGCTTCGGCTTCGGCGAGCCGGAGGTGCAGGAACTCGGCAACCAGGGCACCGTGCTGGTGCGCCTGCCGCTCCAGCCCGGCGAGCAGGGGCAGACGGCGGTGATGAACAAGGCGCACGCCGCCTTCGACAAGGATTACGACTTCCGCCGCACCGAGACGGTCGGCCCCCGCGTCTCCGGCGAGCTGGTGCAGTCGGGCACGCTGGGCGTCGTGCTCTCCGTGGTCGCGGTGCTGCTCTACCTGTGGTTCCGGTTCGAGCGCGAGCTGGCCCTCGGCGCCATCGTCGGCACCCTGCACGACATCGTGCTCACGGTCGGCGTGTTCATCATCACCCGCATCGAGTTCAACATGACCTCGATCGCCGCGATCCTCACCATCGTCGGCTACTCGCTCAACGAGACGGTGGTGGTGTTCGACCGGACCCGCGAGCTGATGCGCCGCTACAAGACGATCCCGACGGTCGAACTCCTCAACCTGTCGATCAACTCGACCATGTCGCGCACGGTGATGACCTCGATCTCGTCCGGGCTGTCGCTGCTGGCGCTGGTGCTGTTCGGCGGCGAGGCGATCAACGGCTTCGCCGTGGTGATGCTGTGCGGCGTCGTGATCTGCACCTACTCGGCGATCTTCGTCTCGACACCGGTGTTGATCTATCTCGGGCTGATGCTGTCCGGGGCGCGGGCGGCGGCCGAGCGCTCCGGCGTGCCCCAGCCGGCGGAGTAGTCTTTTGGGGTTCGTCGTGGATGTAGCGTCGGACGGCACCCGGATCGGCGCGCGATGAGCGATCCCGCCGCCCTCCCCGATCCCGGCTTCGTCCCGGGCCGGCACATCATCGACACCTACGGCAACGGCGGTTTCCGCTTCGCCGGGATGTCGCACCGCGGCTCGATCCTGCTGCTGCCCTCGGGGGTGCGCGCCTGGGTGCCGACGGCGCCGGGGGAGATCGACCGGGGCGCCCTGCGCCCGATCCAGGCCGAGGCCGCCGACATCGAATTGCTGCTCGTCGGCACGGGGCTCGAGATCGCGGCGATCGACCCGGCGCTGCGCGGCTGGCTTAAGAACTTCGGCGTCGGCCTCGACGTGATGCAGACGGGGGCGGCGGCGCGCACCTACAACATCCTCGTGGCGGAGAACCGCAAGGTCGCCGCCGCCCTGATCGCGGTGGCCTGATGGCCGAGGGCCGGACCGAGAAGGCCGACGCGCCCGCCACGGGGCTGGCCTTCGCGCAGGGCCATTGCGAGGCGCTGGTGCGGGAGGGCGACCCCGACCGCTACCTCGCCACCCTTTTCGCCCCGGCCGCGGCCCGGCCGCACCTGTTCGCCCTCTACGCCTTCAGCCTCACGGTCGCCCGGGTTCGCGAGGCCGCCTCGAACCCGATGGCCGGCGAGATCCGCCTGCAATGGTGGCGCGACGCCCTCCAGGGCGAGGCCCGCGGCGACGTGCGCGCCAACCCGGTCGCGGCGGCGCTGCAGGAGACGATCCGGGCCAACCGCCTCACCCGCCAGCCGTTCGTCGACCTGATCGACGCCCGGGTCTTCGACCTCTACGAGGATCCGATGCCGCGGGTGAGCGATCTGGAGGGTTATTGCGGCGAGACCGCCTCGGCCCTGTTCCGGCTGGCGAGCCTCGTCATCGGCGGCGGCTCCGAGCCGGGCGGCGCCGCGGCGGCCGGCCACGCGGGCGTGGCCTACGGCATCACCGGGCTGCTGCGCGCCCTGCCCTGGCACGCCCGCGCCGGCCAAGTCTACCTGCCCGCCGACGTGCTCGCCCCGCACGGTGTCACCCGCGAGGACATCGTCACCGGCCGCGGCGGGCCCGGCCTGCGCGGCGCCTGCGCCGACCTGCGCGCCCTCGCCCGGCGGCATCTGGCCGCCTACGAGGCGGCGCGGCCGACGATCGCCCCGGCGGCGCGCACCGCCTTCCTGCCGGTGGCCCTCGTCGAGCCCTACCTCGCGGTGATGGAGCGCGGGGCCTACGACCCGCTCAACAGCGCGGTCGAGCTGCCGCGCTGGCGCCGGCTGTGGCGCCTGTGGCGCGCCGCGCGGCGCACCGGCTGAGCGGGTCGTCGGCCCCGCACCCGTCCCCGGGATCGGTGCCGTCGCATCGGCCTCCCGAACCGCGTCGCCGAGGCGGCGGGCGGTGACGCAGACCCGGTCGCCCCACCCGGGCGATCGCCACCGCCTCGGCCGGCGCGCCCGGCAGATTGCGACGCCCATGGCTATCGATCACGTCGATCTCGCCCGCCTCGACCTCAACCTGCTCGTCGCCCTCGACGCGCTCTTGGAGGAGCGCAGCGTCACCCGCGCGGCGGCCCGGGTCGGGGTCGGCCAGCCGGCGATGAGCGCCAGCCTCGCCCGCCTGCGCCGGCTGTTCGACGACGAGCTGCTCACCCGCGCCCCCGACGGCATGCGCCCGACCCCGCGGGCGCTGGCGCTGGCCGAGCCGCTGCGGGGGGCGCTCCGGCAGGTCCAGGCCCTGGTCCACCGGGAGGAGCGGTTCGACCCGGCCACCGTCGCCCGGACCTTCACGGTCAGCCTGCCGGACAGCGTCGAGGTGCTGCTCGGCCCGCGCCTGATCGCCTATCTGCGCGCCCACGCCCCTGGGGTGCGCCTGCTGCTGCGCTCGGTCGACGCCGCCCGCATCCTGGAGGAACTCGACGCCGACCGGGTCGACCTCGCGCTCGGCTTCTTCACGGAGGGGCAGGCCCACCACAAGCGCCGGCTGCTCTACCGGGACAGCTACGTGGTGCTGTTCAACGCCGGGCTCGTCGGGCTCGACGCGCCGATCGGGCTCGACGACTACCTGCGCTTCCCGCACGTGCTGACCTCGCTGCGCGAGACCGCGCACGGGGTGGTCGACGACGCCCTGGCCCGGCTCGGCCGGACGCGGACACTGGCGGTGACGACGCCGCGCTTCCTCGTGGTGCCGTTCCTCGTGCGGGCGGCGCCGGTGATCGCCACGATGCACGCGCGGCTGGCCACCGCCTTCGCCAGCGCGCTGGGCCTCAGCGTCAGCCCGGTGCCGGTGGACCTCGATCCCGTGGCGGTGACGATGCTCTGGCACGCCTCCTACGACCGCGACCCCGCCCACCGCTGGCTGCGCGACCTGCTGGTCCGGCTGGCGGGCGAGGCGCCGGATTTCGGGGTGCTCTGACCGGATCCCCGCGCCGGTCGGCGGGCGCGGTCGCCGCCCCGGCGCGCTCGCGAGAATGTGCAGTCGCCATTCGGATCCGGCCTCGGGATGCGTCGCCCGCCCGCCGCCGCTCTCGCCGGCCGGCCCACGGCCGGTGAGAGCGGCGGCGCTCTGTGACAATCCGGCCCGCGCGGCCCTTGACCGGATCGCGGCCGGAGGAATCTAACCGCCCTGAAATCCGGGAGGCGCCGCGTCTTCCCACCCCGCCGCGCGGATCGCTTCCGCGGGGCGCACGGTGGGTCGGATGGCGGTGCGCGCGCCTCTGTGCAGTTCCCGCACCGTCATCAGGGACCCGACATGCCCAAAGGATCAGATCTTCTCGTCGCAGCGCTGGAGAACGAGGGCGTCGACCGCATCTTCGGCATCCCCGGCGAGGAGAACCTCGACGTCGTCGAGTCCCTGCGCACCTCGAAGATCGAGCTGGTGCTCACCCGCCACGAGCAGGCGGCGAGCTTCATGGCCGCCACCCACGGCCGGCTGACCGGCCGTCCCGGCGTCTGCCTCTCGACGCTCGGCCCGGGCGCGCTGAACTTCTCGACCGGCGCGGCCTACGCGCATCTCGGCGCCATGCCGATGATCATCATCACCGGCCAAAAGGGCATCCTCTCCTCCCGGCAGGCCAAGTTCCAGATCGTCGACGTGATCGGCTCGATGCGGCCGATCACCAAGATGGCCCGCCAGATCGTCTCGGCCTCCTCGATCCCCACCATCGTGCGCGACGCCTTCCGCGTCGCTACCGAGGAGCGGCCCGGCCCGGTGCTGCTGGAGCTGCCCGAGGACATCGCCTCGGAGGAGGCGGACGCGGGTCTCGTGCCCCCGCACCCGATCGACATCCCGGTCGCCCATCCGAAGGCGATCGAGCGCGCCGCCGCGATGATCCTCAAGGCCGAGCGCCCGCTGATCATGCTGGGCGCCGCCGCCAGCCGGCCCCGGGCCACGGGCGAGCTCGGCGGCTTCGTCCAGCGCACCGGCATCCCGTTCTTCACCACCCAGATGGGCAAGGGCACGGTGGCCGGCGGCACCAACCTCTACATGGGCACGGCGGCGCTCTCCGAGCGCGACTACGTCCACGAGGCGATCGACCGGGCGGACGTGATCATCGCCATCGGCCACGACACGATCGAGAAGCCGCCGTTCTTCATGGGCCAGAAGGGCCAGAAGGTCGTCCACATCGGCTACATGCCGGCCAACGTCGAGGAGGTGTACTACCCCGACGCCGAGGTGGTGGGCGACCTCGGCCCGACCCTGAAGCTGCTGGCCGACCAGCTCGACGGCAAGCTCAAGAACGCCGACGCGCTGCTCTCCTTGCGCGACCACATCCTCAGCCACATCACCGACCGGGCCGGCGAGGACCGCTTCCCGGTCACGCCGCAGCGTCTGGTGCGCGACGTGCGCCGGGTCATCCCCGAGGACGGGATCGTGTGCCTCGACAACGGGATGTACAAGATCTGGTTCGCGCGGAACTACCGCACCTACGTCGCCAACACGCTGCTGCTCGACAACGCGCTCGCCACGATGGGCGCGGGGCTGCCGTCCGCGATGATGGCGGCGATGCTCTACCCGAAGCGGCGCGTCATGGCGGTGTGCGGCGACGGCGGGTTCATGATGAACTCGCAGGAGCTGGAGACCGCGGTGCGGCTGGGGCTCAACCTCGTCGTGGTGGTGCTGGACGACTCGGCCTACGGGATGATCCGCTGGAAGCAGGCGGTGGACGCGTTCCAGGATTACGGGATGACGTTCAAGAACCCGGACTTCGTGAAGTACGCCGAGTCCTACGGGGCGACCGGCCACCGGATCGAGTCGGTCGACAGCCTCGTGCCGACGCTGGACAAGGCGTTCTCGGCCGGCGGCGTCCACCTCGTGGCGGTGCCGATCGACTACTCCGAGAACACCCGCGTGCTGGTCGACGAGCTGCGCGCCAAGGTGAAGGACTTCGAGCCGGCCGAGTGAGGTTTCGGGCCGCCGCGGGCGCCAGACCCGCGGCGGCCTCCCATCCGTCGCTCGATCCGTCGCCGCATGCCGGACCGGCGGGCGCCCCGGCCGGACGTTTGAGGACAGCCGCATGAACCCGTTCACCTTCCAGACCACGCCCAACGTCCTGTTCGAGGCCGGCGCCGCCAAGAAGCTGCCCGACATCGTCGCCGGCTTCGGCGCCAAGCGTGTCCTCCTCGTCACCGACAAGGGCGTGCGCGCCGCCGGCCTGACGCAGTCCGCCGAAGCGGCGCTCGCCGCCGCGGGCGTGACCATCGACGTGTACGAGGACGTGGTCGCCGACCCGCCCTCCACCGTGATCGAGGCCGCCGCCGCCCGCGCGCGGGAGCTCGGCACAGATCTCGTCCTGTCGATCGGCGGCGGCTCGGCGCTCGATACCGCCAAGCTCGTCGCCTACCTCGCCAAGTCCGACGACAAGCTCGACGACATCTACGGCGTCGGGCTCGCCAAGGGCGACCGGCTGCCGCTGATCCTGGTGCCGACCACCGCCGGCACCGGCTCGGAGGTGACGCCGATCTCGATCGTCACCACGCCGACCACCGAGAAGAAGGGCGTGGTGGCCCCCCGCCTGCTGCCGGACTGGGCGGTGCTCGACCCCGAGCTGACGCTGGGCCTGCCCGCCCCGGTCACCGCGGCCACCGGCATCGACGCGATGGTCCACGCCATCGAGGCGTTCACCAGCAAGCACAAGAAGAACCCGATCTCGGACCAGCTCGCCAAGCAGGCGCTGGCGCTGCTCTCGGCCAACATCCGCACGGCCTGCTCGGACGGCCGGAACGTCGAGGCGCGCTCCGGCATGCTGCTCGGCTCGATGCTCGCCGGCATGGCCTTCGCCAACGCCCCGGTGGCGGCCGTGCACGCGCTGGCCTACCCCGTGGGCGCGATCTTCCACGTGCCGCACGGGCTGTCGAACGCCCTGGTGCTGATGGGGGTGATGCGGTTCAACCTCAGCCACGCCGAGGATCTCTACGCCGAACTCGCGCCGATCCTCGACCCCGAGGCCGCGGGCCGGCCCGTGCCGGAGGCCGCGGCCCAGTTCGTCGAGGCGCTGGCGGCGATCTGCCGGGACTGCGAGGTGCCGGCCTCGCTGTCGGAGGTGGGCGTCAAGTCCTCCGATCTCGAGCGGATGGCGGGGGACGCGATGAAGCAGACCCGGCTCCTCGTGAACAACCCGCGCGAGGTCACCTACGACGACGCCTACGCGATCTACACCGAGGCGCTCGGGCAAGCGCGCCCGGCGGCCTGACGCAGCGGAGTCGGCCGCAGGCCCCGACACGGGTGAGGGAGGCGCCGGGATGGATCAGTTCGACGCGTTCAAGCAGATGGGCGAGTTCTGGGCCCGGGCCGGCACCGCCTTCTTCGATCCCGCCGGGATCAGCCGGGCGATGGCGCCGGGGCAGGCCGGATCTCCCTGGCCCGGACTGCCCACGGCCGATTTCGCGAAGCTCGCCGAGGCGCAGACCGCGCTGGCGCAGTCCTGGGCCTCGGCGACCGCCCTGTCCCAGACGCTGACCAGCGCCCTGCGCGGCGGCCGCGACGCCCCCGACCCGACCGCGGGGGCGGTGCTCGCCCGGATCTTCGACCCGCAGGCGTGGCTCGGCGGCACCGCCGAGTTCGACGCCGCCCTCAACCGGATGGCCGAGGGGCCGCAGCTCGCCGACCTGTGGCAGGCCGAGCGCCGCTACGGCGCCCTGTTCACCGCCTGGACGGCCCTGCGCCGCGCCCAGGCCGGGCATCAGGCGGTGATGCTCGACGCCTGGACCCGGGCTGCGGGGACCTTCGCCCGCGACACCAACGAGCGGTCGGCGCGCGGCGAGAGCTTCGCCTCGGCCCGCGAGATGATGCAGGCCTGGATCGAGACCGCCAACACGGTGCTCCTGGAGGTCCAGCGCTCGGACGCGTTCCTGGCCTCGCAGCGCGACGTGCTCAAGGCCTCCACCGACCTCCGGCTCGCCCAGCAGGAGGTCGCCGCCTTCGCGAGCGAGCTCTACGGCCAGCCGACCCGGGCCGAACTCGACGACGTGCACAAGAGCCTGACGGACCTGCGCCGCGAGGTCCGCGCCCTGCGCCGGGCGAACCGCGCGGCGAAGGCACGGGCGAACGGCGGACATCGGGAGGACGCGCATGGCTGACGGGACACGCAAGGGCGCCGCGCCGCTCGCCCTCACCCCCGCCGAGATGCTGGCCGAGGCCGGGACGCTCGGGCGCCGGATGGCGGACGGCGCCAAGCTGTTCTCGGACGTGCGCGACGAGGACGTGCAGATCGCCACCACCCCGAAGGACCTCGTCTGGAGCCAGGACAAGGTCAGCCTCTACCGCTACCGGCCACTCGCCGAGTCCAAGGGCCTGCCGCCGGTGCTGATCGTCTACGGGCTGATCGGCCGCTACACGATGGCGGACCTCCAGGAGGATCGCTCGCTGGTGCGCAACCTCCTGAACGCCGGCCTCGACCTCTACGTGGTCGACTGGGGCAACCCGAGCCGCGCCGACCGCTACGTGACGATCGACGACTACGTCGACGGCTACCTCGCCGAGTGCGTCGCGTTCATCCAGGAGCGGGCCGAGCGGGACAAGGTCAACCTGCTCGGCATCTGCGAGGGCGGGGTGTTCACCACCTGCTACAGCGCCCTCTACCCCGAGACGGTCAACGCGATGGTGCTGACCATCACGCCGATCGACTTCCACGCCGACCAGACGGAGAACCGGGCCGGGCACGGCTTCATCAACATCTGGATGCGCTCGCTCAGCCCCGAGGACGTGGACCGTCTGATCGAGGCGCAGGGGTCGCTGCCCGGCGCGTTCATGGGCTCGGTGTTCTCGATGATGACGCCGATGCGCACCATGACGAAGTACAACCTCGACCTGCTCGACGCGCTGGATGACAAGAAGAAATTCCTGAACTTCCTCCGCATGGAGAAGTGGATCGCCGACCGGCCGGACCATCCCGGCGAGGCGGCCAAGCAGTGGCTGAAGGACCTCTACCAGGACAACAAGCTTGTCGACAGCGCGTTCGAGCTGGGCGGCCGCCGGGTCGAATTGAAGAACATCACCTGCCCGGTGCTGAACGTGTTCGCCAAGGACGACCACATCATCCCGCCCGCGACCTCGCAGGCGCTCCGGGGCAAGGTCGGCACCGGGGACTACACGGAACTCGGCCTGCCGGGGGGGCACGTCGGCGTGTTCGTCGGCGGCAAGGCGCAGAAGCTGCTCGGCAGCGGCATCAGTGACTGGATCGCCGCGCGTGGCTGATCCCTCGGCCGAGTCTTCGGCCGATCCGACATCCGACCCGCCGGCCGGCTCCCCGGCCGGATCCTCCGACCGCAAGACGATCGAGAACCGCGTGATGTCGGGCCTCAAGAACAAGATCGTGAGCGCCGACGAGGCGGCGGCGATCGTTCAGGACGGCGACATGGTCGCGGTCTCCGGCTTCGTCGGCATCGGCACGCCCGACGAGCTGATCCTGGCGCTCGCCCGCCGCTTCGAGGGCAGCGGCAGCCCGCGCGACCTCGGGCTGATGTTCGCCGCCGCCCCCGGCGACGGCAAGGAGCGGGGTCTCAATCGCCTCGCCAAGCCCGGTCTCGTGCGCCGGGTGGTCGGCGGCCACTGGGCGCTGGTCCCGAAGCTCGGGCAGATGGCGCTCGCCGGCGAGATCGAGGCCTACAACCTGCCGCTCGGCGTCGTCAGCCACCTCTACCGCGACATCGCCGCCAAGACCCCGGGCCACATCACCAAGGTCGGCCTGCACACCTTCGTCGACCCGCGTCAGGGCGGCGGCAAGCTCAGCCCGATCACCACGGAGGATCTGGTCAGCCTGATCGAGCTGAACGGCGAGCCGTGGCTGCACTACAAGGCGTTCCCGGTGAACGTCGCGCTCATCCGCGGCACCACCGCGGACCCGGCCGGCAACATCACCATGGAGCGCGAGGCGCTGACGCTCGACAACCTCGCCGCGGCGATGGCGGCGAAGAATTCGGGCGGCTTCGTCATCGCCCAGGTCGAGCGCATCGCCGAGTCCGGCTCGCTGGCGCCGCGCGAGGTGCAGGTGCCGGGGGTGCTGGTCGACTGCGTGGTGCTGAGCCAGCCCGAGAACCACCGCCAGACCTACGCGACGCCTTACAACCACGCCTTCACCGGGCGCCAGCGGGTGCCGCTCGACCGGATCGCGCCGCTGCCGCTGGACGCGCGCAAGGTCATCGCCCGGCGCTGCGCCTTCGAGCTGCCGCCCGGCGGCGTGGTCAACCTCGGCATCGGCATGCCGGAGGGGGTGGCCGCGGTGGCGGCGGAGGAGCGGGTGCTGAAGTACCTGACGCTCACCGCCGAGCCGGGGGTGATCGGCGGCCTGCCGCAGGGCGGGCTGGATTTCGGCGCGGCGCTGAACCCGGCCGCAGTGCTGCACCAGAACCAGCAGTTCGACTTCTACGACGGCGGCGGCCTCGACATCGCGGTGCTCGGCCTCGCGCAGGCGGACGCGCGGGGCAACGTCAACGTCAGCCGGTTCGGCAAGCGGCTCGCCGGGGCGGGCGGCTTCATCAACATCTCGCAGAACGCCAAGCGCCTCGTCTTCGCCGGCACCTTCACCGCGGACGGGCTCGACGTGGCGGTCGAGGACGGCGGGCTCCGCATCGTCCGCGAGGGCAAATCGAAAAAATTCATCGCGGCGGTGGAGCAGATCACCTTCTCGGGCGACTACGCCGCCGAGCGCGGCCAGCCGGTGCTGTACGTGACCGAGCGCTGCGTCCTGCGCCGCACCCGGGCCGGGATGGAGCTGGTCGAGGTCGCGCCGGGGATCGACGTGGAACGCGACATCCTCGCCCAGATGGACTTCGCGCCGATCGTGAACGACCCAGGCCCGATGGACCCGCGGCTGTTCCGCGACGCGGTGATGGGGCTGGAGCCGTGGCTGCTCGGCATGAGCCTGGCCGAGCGGATCTCCTACGATCCCGAGCGCAACACGCTGTTCGGCAACTTCGAGAGCTTCCAGGTCCGCACGATCGAGGATGTCGAGCTGGTCCGGCGCGAATTCGAGCGCACCTGCCAGGAGATCGGCCGCAAGGTTCACCTGATCGTCAACTACGACGGCTTCGAACTTGATCCGGCGGTGTCGGATGCGTATTTCTCGACCATCGCCTATCTGGAAAGCCGCTACTACGCCACGGCCTCGCGGTACACGACGAGCGCCTTCATGCGGTTGAAGCTGGGTGTATCCCTGCAGTCGCGCGATCTCGCACCGCACGTGTACGAGACCCGCGCCGAGGCGCAAGCCCGCAACACGGCACAGAGCGTGCCCCTGAGGCGGCCTGCGCCGCCGAAGGAACCGTTGGATGCCTGACACGGCCCTGTCGCTCAAGAACCCGAAGCTCCTGGTCGAGGCCTGCCTGATCGGCGGGGACTGGACCAAGGCCGGCTCGGGGAGCATCGCGGTCACCAACCCGGCCACCGGCGCCGAGATCGCCCGGGTGCCGAACGCGGGCGCCGAGGAGACCCGCCGGGCGGTCGCCGCCGCCCACGCCGCCTACCCGGGCTGGCGCGCCAAGACCGCCAACGAGCGGGCGATGCTGCTGCGCAAGCTCGCCGCGATCATCACCGAGAACCAGGAGGATCTGGCCCAGATCCTCACCGCCGAGCAGGGCAAGTCGCTGACCGAGGCCCGCGGCGAGGTCGGCATGTCGGCCGCCTACGTGCTGTGGTTCGCCGAAGAGGCGCGGCGCGTCTACGGCGACACCATCCCCTCCCCCTGGGCGGACCGGAAGATCCTCGTCACCAAGGAGCCGGTGGGGGTGGTGGGCGCGATCACGCCCTGGAACTTCCCCTCCTCCATGCTCGCCCGCAAGATCGCGCCCGCGCTCGCGGCCGGCTGCACGGTGGTGGCCAAGCCTGCCTCGCAGACCCCGCTCTCGGGCCTCGTCTGGGGCGTGCTGTGCGAGATGGCCGGCATCCCGGACGGGGTGGTGAACGTGGTCACCGGCTCGGCCCGGGCCATCGGCGGCGAGCTGACCTCCAACCCGCTCGTCAAGAAGATCACGTTCACCGGCTCGACCGAGGTTGGCAAGGTGCTCCTGGAGCAGGCGGCCGGCACCGTGAAGAAGGTGTCGATGGAACTCGGCGGCAACGCGCCGTTCATCGTGTTCGACGACGCCGACCTCGACCGGGCGGTGGCCGGCGCGATGCTCGCCAAGTACCGCAACTCGGGCCAGACCTGCATCTGCACCAACCGCTTCCTCGTGCAAGAAGGGATCTACGAGGCGTTCGCGGAGCGGATGGCCGAGGCGGCCAAGGGCTTGAAGGTCGGCAACGGGCTCGAAGACGGGGTGATGCAGGGCCCGCTCATCGACATGGCGGCGGTGGAGAAGACCGAGGAGCACATCCGCGACGCGGTGGCCAAGGGCGGCCGGGTGATCGCCGGCGGCGGCCGGCACCGGCTCGGCGGCCAGTTCTTCGAGCCGACGGTGATCACCGGCGCCACGCCCGAGATGGCGGTGGCCCGGGAGGAGACCTTCGGGCCGCTGGCGCCGCTGTTCAAGTTCCGCGACGAGGCCGAGGCCGTGCGGATGGCCAACGCCACGGAGTACGGGCTCGCCTGCTACGTCTACACCCGCGACCTCGGCCGGACCTTCCGGGTCTCGGAGGCGCTGGAATACGGCATGGTCGGCGTCAACGAGGGGATCATCACCACCGAGGTGGCGCCCTTCGGCGGCGTGAAGGAATCGGGGCTCGGCCGCGAGGGCTCCTACCAGGGCATCGAGGACTACCTGAACACCAAGTACCTCTGCATCGGCGGCCTCGGCGCCTGAGGGCTCACGTCTCGTCCCTCCCCCTCTGCGGGGGAGGGTGGCCAAGAAGGCGCCCCTCGCGTCAGGCCGGGTCGGGAGAGGGGAGCGACGCTGCCGGACATGGCGCCCGGCAGCGGTCGTCGCGACTTTGCCTGAAGCCGGGCTCCCCTCACCCGACCCCCTTCGGGGGCCGCCCTCTCCCGCGGAGGGGAGAGGGGGGCGCGGGCGGAGGAAAATCCCGAACAGGATCAGTCGGTGCGCTCGACCTCGACCTCCTTGGTCTCCTCCACCTCCGGTGCGACCTGCCCGTAGTTCAGCACCGCCACGAGGGTGGTGCCGCCGAAGACGTTGCCGAGCAGCGTCGGCACGAAGAACCGCTCGACGTAGGTGCCCAGCGTGGCGGCGCCGGTGACCACGAGGTAGAAGGCCTCCACCGAGCCGGCGACGATGTGGGCGAGGCCGCAGAGCGAGACGAGCCACGTCATCAGCAGGATGACGAAGGGCGCGGCGCTGGCCGTGGCCGGCAGGAACCACACCATCAGCGCGATGATCCAGCCCGCGAACACCGCCTTGGTGAAGGTCGCGGTGAAGTCGTGGGCGATGGCGTCGTGGCTGAGCTCGGCGAAAGCCTTCAGCACGGCCGGCGGGAAGGCGCCGGCATAGGCGAGCAGCGTGGCGATGGCCGCGGTGGCGAGGATGTTGCCGGCCAGCACGATCACCCAGAGCCGCAGCACCCGCCACGCGGTCTTGGCCGTGCGGTCGTGCAGCAGCGGCAGGATCGGCGTGATGGTGTTCTCGGTGAACAGTTGCTGGCGCCCGAGCACCACCACGAGGAAGCCGACCGCGTAGCCCATCGAGGTGACGATCTTCGCCCACTCGGCATCCGGCAGGTGCGCCTTGAGCACCCCGGGCACGATCAGCGACAGGGCGATGCTCAGCCCCGCGGAGAAGGCCGAGAGGAACAGGGCGAGGCCGTGGCGGCGCAGCTCCTCGTCGCCCTCCAGGCGGATCACCTCGTGCAGGACGTAGGCGTCCGGCCGGCCGATCTCGGAGACCTCCTTCAGAAGCTCGTCGCGCCGCTCCTCCTTCTCCTTGCCGTTGCGCGCCATCTCCGCCTCGCTCCCCGGCGCCCGGTCCGGGTCGGAGCGGCGCACCGCCGGGATCTATGGCGACGGCGAGCGACGGCGACCGCGCCCGGTGACAGCGGCGGCGCCGATCAGGGGGCGAGGCGCGCTACCAGCGCCGCCACCTCGTCCCGGGCCGCGGCGAGCGCGGCGGCGTCGCGCGCGCGCACGACGATGCGATTCCGAAAACCCTCCGGCGTCATCATCGGGTAGGAGCCGATCGACACCGCCGCGTGGCGCTTGGCGATCTCCGCGAGGTCGCCCGCGTAGGTCCCCTCCGGCACGCCCCGGGCCTCCACCGTCTCGGACAGCATCCGGGCGCCGCCGGAGAGCGTCGGGCCGACCGCGTCGAGCATCGCCTGCATGATCGCCGGCACCCCGGCCATGACCATCACGTTGCCGATGCGGAAGCCCGGCGCCTTGGAGACCGGGTTGGGGATCAGGTCGGCGCCGAACGGGATGCGGGCCATGCGCAGGCGGGCGGCGTTCAGGTCCTCCGGCTTGTGGCGCTCCAGCAGCATGGCGCGGGCGCGCTCGTCCACGTCGATGCCGACGCCGAACGCCTGCGCCACGCAGTCGGCGGTGATGTCGTCGTGGGTCGGGCCGATGCCGCCGGTGGTGAACAGGTAGGTGTAGCGGGTGCGCAGGGCGTTGACCGCCTCGACGATCATCGCCGGCTCGTCGGGGACGATCCGCACCTCGCGCAGGTCGATGCCCGCCGCGGTGAGGTAGTCGGCGATGGTGCCGATGTTCTTGTCCTTGGTGCGGCCGGACAGGATCTCGTCGCCGATGACGAGGATCGCGGCGGTGACGGGATTTTCCTCGGGCGTGCTCATGCGGACCTGTCGGCGGCGGGCTCGGGCGTGCAGATAGCGCGTCTCCCTCCCGGCATCCACGGAGCGCGGCGACAGATGCGATGGACCGGCGCGCTCGTGGAAGGCCGGCTGGTGCGCCGCTACAAGCGCTTCCTCGCCGATATCGAGACCGCGGAGGGGCCGGTGACCGCCCACTGCCCCAATCCCGGGGCGATGCTCGGCCTGACCGCGCCCGGCGCCCGCGCGCTGCTCAGCCGCTCGGCCAACCCGGCGCGCAAGCTGCCGCTCACCTGGGAGCTGGTGGAGGCCGACCTGCCCGGCGGCCCGCAATGGGTCGGGATCAACACGCTGCGCCCGAACGCGCTGGTCGCCGAGGCGTTTCACGCGGGGCGGATCGCGGCGCTCGCGGGCTACGACGCGCTGCGGCCGGAGGTGCGCTACGGGCAGGCGAGCCGAGTCGACTTCCTGGCGAGCGGCGGCACCGCGGGCCCGTGTCACGTCGAGGTGAAGAACTGCCACATGATGCGGGTGCCGGGGCTCGCCGAGTTCCCCGACTGCACCGCCGCCCGCAGCGCCCGGCACATGCGGGAGCTCGCCGCCGTGGTGGCCACGGGCGGCCGGGCGCTGGTGGTGATCGTCGTGCAGATGCGGGCCGATTCCTTCGACGTCGCCCGCGACATCGACCCGGCCTTCGACCGCGCCTTCCGCGAGGCCCGGGCCGCGGGGGTCGAGACCCGCGCCTACCGCTGCGCCGTGGGGCCGGAGGGCGTGACGCTCGCCGACGAGATCCCGGTCGTCACGCCGGCGTGAGGGACGTCGCAGGCGCCCGCCGGGCGTGGTAGAATCCTGAGGCATTCGCTCCGGACCCGTCCCGATGGCCGAACCCGCCCTGAGCGCGCACGCCGCCTTCGACGCCGCCGGCTTCCGCGCGTTCCTCGAAACCCGCCCGGACGGCGAGCGCTGGGAGCTGATCGAGGGGGTTGCCATGCAGTCGGCGGCGCCGCGGATCGCCCACCAGCGGATCGCGAGCAACTTCGAGCGGCACCTCAACGCCGCGCTCCGCCTGCACCGCCCCGCCTGGCGCGCCGATCGCGAGATCGGCATCGAGGTGTCGAGCCGGTCGCGCTACCGGCCCGAGCCGGAGGTCACGGTGATCGACGCGGCGACCGACACCGAGCGCAGCTACACCGACCGGTTCTACCTCGTCATGGAGGTGCCCTCCGCCAGCGACCGCGGGCGCGTGCTGGAGCGCAAGATCGCCTTCTACCGGGCGCACCCGCACAACCGCTTCATCCTGATCGTCGAGCAGGATGCGCTGGCCGCGACGCTGCACGTCCGGAGCGATTCGGAGACGTGGCACGTCGAGACGCTCTCGAGGCCCGGCGACGCGATCGTGCTCGGAGAGCTCGGCGCGGTCTGCACCCTCGCCGAGATCTACGCGGACACGCATCTCGATCCGCGGCGCCTCTGACGCGACGGGTCAGCCGCGCTCGTACATCAGGTTCAGCCGCGAGCGGTGCAGTTCGCGGTAGCCGTGGTTCTCCAGGAGCTTCGGCAGGTCGAGCTGCCACTGGCCGGTGCCGTTCTCGATCAGCAGGAAGCGCGGCAGCAGCGCGGCCGGCGCCTCGCGCAGGAACGGCTCCAGGATCAGGTCCTCGGCGCCCTCCACGTCGAGCTTGATCGCGTCGACGCGGGTCAGGCCCTCGCGGGCCAGGAGGTCGAGGAGCGTCACCGCCGGCACGGTGATGCGCGCAGCCTCGTTGGTGCCGACGATGCGCAGGGAGGATTCGCCCCGGTTGCGCGGATCGATGAACAGGGTCAGCTCGCCCGCCTTGTCGGCCACCGCGCAGGCCACCGCCTTGACCGTGTGGAACGGGTTCTGGGCGATGTTGTAGCTCAGCCGCTCGAACACGTCGGGCTGCGGCTCGACCGCGACGACCCGCGCCTCGGGGCCGGAGAAGGCCGCCACGCACAGGGCGTAGGCGCCGACATTGGCGCCGATGTCGAGGAACACGCAGTCCCGCGGCAGCCGCTCGCGCAGGATCGCCCGCTCGGCGGGATCGAAGAACTGCGGCGTGAACAGCACCTTCTTCTCGCAGTTGTTGTTGTAGGGGTGCAGGCGCATCCGCGCCCCGTAGCGGGTCACGTCGAGGGGCCTGCCGCCCAGCAGCGAGATCGCGATCCGGCGCAGGAACAGCGCGAGGCGGCGCCCGTGCCAGGACTCGGCCGGGATGGCGCCGGTGCGGCGGGTGATGGCCGCCACGAGGCCGGCCGGGGCGTAGGTGCCGTAGGGCTGCGCGTCCGTCTTCACCGGCCGGGTGATGCCAGCAGGGCGGGGCCGCCGCAAGGGCCGCTGCGAGCGCCGCGTTGCCCCGGCTCCCTGCGCTGGTCTAAGCCATCGCCATCAGCGCGGGAGACGGCCGGGGCATGGACCAGTTCGATTCGGACGGGGTGCGGATCGCCTATATCGACGTGCCGCCGGCCCCCTCCGGGTCCGGGGACCCGATCCTGCTGATCCACGGCTTCGCCTCGAACCACGCGGTGAACTGGGTCAACACCCAGTGGGTGCGCGCGCTCGCCCAGGCCGGCTACCGGGTGATCGCGCTGGACAACCGCGGCCACGGCGAGAGCGAGAAGCTCTACGATCCGGCGCTCTATTCCTCCGAGCACATGGCCGGCGACGCGGTGCGGCTCCTCGACCATCTCGGCATCGCCCGCGCCCACGTGATGGGCTACTCGATGGGCGGGCGCATCACCGCCCACGTCGCCCTCGACCACCCGAACCGGGTGCGCGCGGCGCTGATCGGCGGCCTGGGCATGCACCTCGTCGAGGGGCGGGGCCTGCCCTCGGGGATCGCCGAGGCGCTGGAGGCGCCCCCCGGCACGCCCGCCGCCAACCCGACGGCCGCCGCCTTCCGGACCTTCGCCGAGCAGACCCGCAGCGACCTGCGGGCGCTGGCCGCCTGCATGCGCGGCTCGCGCCAGACCCTGAGCCGGGGCGAACTCGCGCAGATCGAGGTGCCCGTTCTCGTCTCGGTCGGCACCCTCGACACGGTGGCGGGCTCGGCCTCGGGGCTGGCGGCGCTGATGCCGGACGCCCGCGCCCTCGACATCGCGGGCAAGGACCACTCCACCGCGGTCGGCGCCCGGCCGCACCGGGAAGGCGTGCTGGCGTTCCTCGCCGCGCAGCCGTGATCTCAGCCGGTTGCCGCGCCCCGTGACGCCGCATCGGCCTCCGCTTCGGCGGAAGCCGTATCAGCTCTTCAGCCGGTAGCCCGTCCGGAAGATGTAGGTGACGAGCCCGAGGCAGATCGCCAGGAACAGCCCGGTCATCGCGAGGCTGACGCCGATGCCGACGTCGGCGGTGCCGAAGAAGGCCCAGCGGAAGCCGCTGATCAGGTAGACCACCGGATTCAGCAGGCTGACCGTGTGCCAGAACGGCGGCAGCATGCTCACCGCGTAGAAGCTGCCGCCGAGGAAGGTCAGCGGCGTCACCACCAGCAGCGGCACGAGCTGGAGCTTCTCGAACCCGTCCGCCCACAGGCCGATGATGAAGCCGAACAGGCTGAAGGTCACCGCCGTGAGCAGCAGGAAGGCGAGCATCCAGACGGGGTGATCGATCCGCAGCGGCACGAACAGGGCCGAGGTCGCGAGGATGATCAGCCCGATCAGGATCGACTTCGAGGCGGCGGCGCCGACGTAGCCCAGCACCACCTCCAGCGGCGAGATCGGCGCCGACAGGATCTCGTAGATCGTGCCGGCGAAGCGCGGGAAGTAGATGCCGAACGAGGCGTTGGCGATGCTCTGCGTCAGCAGCGAGAGCATGATCAGGCCGGGCACGATGAACAGCCCGTAGGGCACCCCGTCCACCGCCGAGACCCGCGAGCCGATCGCGGCGCCGAACACCACGAAGTACAGCGTCGTCGAGATCACCGGCGCGAGGATGCTCTGCCCGGCGGTGCGCCAGAAGCGGCCCATCTCGAACAGGTAGATCGCGCGGACCGCCGGCCAGTTCATGCCCGTCCGTTCGCCCATGTCCTTGCCCATCATTCTGCCGCCCGCGCCTCCTCGCGCACGAGGCCGACGAAGATGTCCTCCAGCGAACTCTGCTCGGTGTGCAGGTCGTTGAAGCGGATGCCGGCGGCGGAGAGCCCGGTGAGCAGGCCGGTGATGCCGGTGCGCTCGGCCTTGGTGTCGTAGGTGTAGACCAACTCCTGGCCTCCCGCGGCGAGGTCGAGGTCGAAGCCCGCCAGATCGTCCGGCAGCGCGTCGAGGGGCGTCTGGAGGTGCAGGGTGAGGCGCTTGCGGCCGAGCTTGCGCATCAGGGCCGCCTTCTCCTCCACGAGGATGATGCGGCCGCTGCGGATCACGCCGATCCGGTCGGCCATCTCCTCCGCCTCCTCGATGTAGTGGGTGGTGAGGATGACGGTGACGCCCTGCCCCCGCAGGTCGCGCACCAGCCGCCACATGTCCTGGCGCAGCTCCACGTCCACGCCCGCGGTCGGCTCGTCGAGGAACAGCACCCGCGGCTCGTGCGAAAGCGCCTTGGCGATCAGCACCCGGCGCTTCATGCCCCCCGAGAGGGTCATCAGCCGGTTGTCGCGCTTGTCCCACAGCGAGAGGGCGCGCAGGGTCCGCTCGATATGGCCCGGATCGGCCTTCAGCCCGAACAGGCCGCGCGAGAAGCTGACCGTGTTCCACACCGTCTCGAACGCGTCGGTGGTTAGCTCCTGCGGCACGAGGCCGATCGCCCGGCGGGCGGCGCGATAATTCCCGGCGATGTCGTGGCCGTCGACGGTGACCGTGCCCGAACTCGGCGTGACGATGCCGCAGACGATGTTGATCAGCGTCGACTTGCCGGCGCCGTTCGGCCCGAGCAGGGCGAAGATCTCGCCGCGCTCGATCGCGAGATCGACCCCGCTGAGGGCGCTGAAGCCCGTGGCGTAGGTCTTGGACAGGTTCGCGATGGAGATGATCGGCATGCAGGCCCGGGCGCTCACGCGGGCGGCCCTATAGCACGCGGCGCCCGACCCTCCAGCGGCGCCGGGTGCGCCCGCGCACGGCGCCGCCCGGTCCCGCGCGCCCTCACGGCTCCGCGCAGCGCTCCAGCATCTGCAGGCACTGGCTGCGCAGCCGCGGATCGCGGATCCGCGAGAAGGCCGACAGGACGGCGGCGCACTCGGCGCTCGACGGGCCGGCCACCGCCACGGGCGCGAGGCCGCGGGCGAAGGCCGTGACCGGCAGGTTCAGCGCGTCCGCGATCTGGCGCAGGAGCCGGGCCCGCTCGTCGGACGCGGAGGTGTCTCGATCGGGCAGGAAGCCTCCCGCGTCCGTCATGGCTTCGTCCGTCGTCGCGCCGCCCGCAGCGGCTGGGGCCGCGCGCGGCGACCCCGTCCAGGTCCGCGGCGCATCTTCAGGATGCGGCGCATATTTGCAACCTGCCGTACCCGTCATCCGGTTCCGGCGGCGTGCGGACGCCGCACCCTCACGGCCACAGGCGCAGCGCGGCGTAACCCAGCAGGACCGCGGCGCCGAGGGCGCGCCGCCAGGGGTTCACGCCGCGCAGGATCTCGTCGCCGGCCCACCAGACCAGGGCGAGGGCGGCCGCGCCGCGGATCCAGGGGATCGCGGGGCCCAGCGCGGCGGGCGCGAGCGCCTCCCCCGCCCAGGCCAGCCCCGACAGGCCGAGGAACAGCCAGAGCGGCGGGTTCGGCCACTGCGCCACGGTGATGGCCCCCGTCCGCCGGTCCCGGAACGCCCAGTCGCGGGCGGCGGCGAGCGGCCCCCGGCCGGGCGGCTCCCCCGAGCGGGGGGTAACGGGCGGTCCGGCGGGGCGCGGCGCGTTCATGGTCGGTCAACCCTGCCCCGGGGAAAGCGTTCGGCGCGGCGGCCACGGACCTTGAAAGGACTCGCCCGGCACCCGCGATCCGGCGATGGTCCGGCATCCCCGACGCCGCCCGGCCCGAGCCCCCCGCAAGAGACGCCCCATGAGCGCCCGCCTCGACGACCTGAAGTTCCTCCTGGCGCTCACCGCCGCGGTGCTGCTCGGCAGCGCGCTCGACCTCATGCTGCGATAGGCCGCCGTGGCGCCACGGCCCGGTGCAGGGCCGCGCGCGCGGAGGATGCGGAGGACCCGGCCCGCGCCGCCCGTGCGGGCGCGGCCGGCAGGGCGACGATGCGCAGGGCCGGCGAAGACCTCCGCCGCGCGGCCGTACCCGGACGCAGCGCGGCCGACAGCTCCGCCGCCCGCGCCCGCCGCTCGGCGCGCAGCCGTAGCAGCCCGAGCGCGAGGCCGAAGAGGCCGGCCGCCTCCAGCGCCAGCGCGATCCCGTATCCCGGCTCCATCCCGCGTCCCGCAAAGCCCCGTCCGTTCCGGGCCTTGGTGCGCTGCGGTGGTTACCGCGACCTTAACCGCGGCGGCGGCTCACCACATGTCGAGGGCGACGCGGGCCTCGTCCGACATCCGGCTCTGGTCCCACGGGGGATCGAACACCATCGTGACCGTGCAGGACTGCACGCCCGGCACCGCCGCGACCGCGTTCTCGACCCAGCCCGGCATCTCGCCGGCCACCGGGCAGCCCGGGGCGGTGAGCGTCATGTCGATCGCCACCTTGCGGTCGTCGTCGATGTCGACCTTGTAGATCAGGCCGAGCTCGTAGATGTCGGCCGGGATCTCGGGGTCGTAGACGCTCTTCAGCGCGGCGACGATGTCGTCGGTGAGGCGGTCCAGCTCGGCCGGCGGGATGGCCGTGGCGCCCGCCACCGCGGGTGCGTTGCTGCCGCCGGTGATGGTGGCGTCGGTGCTCATGGCTCGAACCTCCTCCGGGCGCCGTCTGGCTGGCGACCGGCCCATGTCCCAGAAAATCAGGTGAACAGCATCTCGGCCTTGGCGAGCGCTTCCGCAAGCGCGTCGATCTCGGCGGTGGTGTTGTACAGGCCGAACGAGGCGCGGCAGGTCGAGGTGACGCCGAACCGCGACAGCAGCGGCATGGCGCAGTGGGTGCCGGCGCGGACCGCGACCCCCTGCCGGTCGATCACGGTCGCGATGTCGTGGGCGTGCGCGCCCTTCACCTCGAAGGCGATGACCCCGCCCTTGCCCTTGGCCGTGCCGATCAGCCGGAGCGCGTTCATCGCCCCCAGCCGCGCCTGCGCGTAGTCCGTCAGCATCGCCTCGTGGGCGGCGATGTTCTCGCGCCCGAGCCCCATCATGAATTCCAGCGCGGCGCCGAGCCCCACCGCCTCGACGATCGCCGGGGTGCCGGCCTCGAAGCGGTGCGGGGGATCGTTGTAGGTGATCGCGTCCTGGCTCACGGTGCGGATCATCTCGCCGCCGCCCTGGTAGGGGGGCAGCCGGTCCAGCCATTCCCGCTTGCCGTAGAGCACGCCGATCCCGGTCGGCCCGTAGACCTTGTGGCCGGTGAACACGAAGAAGTCGCAGTCGAGCGCGGCCACGTCCACGGGCTGGTGGACCGCGCTCTGCGCCCCGTCGAGCAGCACCGGCACGCCGTGGGCGTGGGCGATGCGCACGATCTCCGCGGCCGGCGTCACCGTGCCGAGCACGTTCGACATGTGAGTGATCGCCACCATCCTGGTGCGCGGCGTGAACAGCCTTTCGTAGTCCTCGACGAGGAAGTTGCCGTCGTCGTCGACGGGGGCCCACTTGATCACCGCACCGCGCCGCTCGCGCAGGAAATGCCAGGGCACGATGTTGGAGTGGTGCTCCATGATCGACAGGATGATCTCGTCGCCCTCGCCGATCAGCCCGGCCCAGCCCATCGAGGAGGCGACGAGGTTGTAGGCCTCCGTCGCGTTGCGGGTGAAGATGATCTCGTCGGTGGACGCCGCGTTGAGGAACTGGCGCGTCGTCTCGCGGGCGCCCTCGAAACCCTCGGTGGCGGCGTTGGCCATGAAGTGCAGGCCGCGGTGGACGTTGGCGTAGCCCGTCTCCATGCACGCCACCATCGCGTCGATCACGGCCTTCGGCTTCTGCGCCGAGGCGGCGTTGTCGAGGTAGACCAGTGGCTTGCCGTAGACCGTCTCGGACAGGATCGGGAATTCCTTCCGGATCGCCGCGACGTCGTAGGCCGGGTTGAGGACGGGTGCGTTCATCGTCGCGACCTTGGATCCGGGTGCCGGTACAGTGCCTCGCCCCTCCCGACCGCAGCCCTCATCCTGAGGTGCCGGAGCGAAGCGGAGGCCTCGAAGGAGCCCTCCAGATGTCCCGCGATCCCTGGAACCCTCCTTCGAGGCCCGCTGACGCGGGCGCCTCAGGATGAGGGACCGGGTGGGAGAGCGGGGTCCGGCCGGCCTTGACGGAGGCCGGCCGACATGGCGTTCAGCCGCGGGCCTCGAGCCACGCCTCGATCTCGCCGATCAGCGCCGCGCGGGCGCCCTCGTGCGTGACCGCCTCGACCGCCTCGCCGAGGAACGCCTGGACCAGCAGGCTCTCCGCGGTGGCGCGCGGCAGGCCGCGGGCCATCAGGTAGAACAGCAGGTCCTCGTCCGGCGCGCCGCAGGTGGCGCCGTGGCCGCAGGCGACGTCGTCGGCGAAGATCTCCAGCTCCGGCTTGTTCATCATCTGACCTTCGTCGGTCAGCAGCAGGCAGTCGGACTTCATCTTGCCGTCGGTCTGCTGGGCGGCCTGCCGGACGATGATCTTGCCCTGGAACACGCCGGTGGCGTCGCCGTCGATCACCGTCTTGAACATCTCGCGGCCGACGCCGCCCACCGCGGCGTGGTCGGCGAGCAGGGTCGAGTCGGCGAGCTGGCCGGCACCGAGCATGGCGGCGCCGTTGACGACGGCGCTGGTGCCCTCGCCGGCCACGTGCATGTAGATCTGGTGGCGGGACAGCACCGCGCCGGTGACGACGTTGACCGTCTCCAGCCGGGCGTCGTCGTCGAGGCGCACGCTGATCGTCGACAGGGCGATCGCCCCCCTGCCCTCGCGGTTGAGCCGGGCGTGGCGGAAGGCGGCGCCGTTGCCGACCCGCACGTCGAGGGCGTCGTTGGGCTGGTAGGTCACCCCGTCCGGCCCCTCGTGGCTCTCCAGCAGGGTGAACTCGGCGCCCTCGGCCAGCTCCACCAGCACGCGCGTGGCGGTGGAGAAGCCGTCCGTGCCGGCGCCGACGAAGCGCAGGTGCAGCGGGCGCTCCGGCTTGGCGCCGGCCGCCACCGAGATCAGGGCCCCGTCCGCCAGGAAGGCGGTGTTGAGCTGGTAGATCGGGTTCGCCCGGGCCTGCTCCACCGGCGCGAGCAGCTTGAGGCGGGCGTCGCTCTGGGCCAGCGCGGCGTTGAGCGGCGTCACGCGCACGCCCTCGGGCAGGCCGTCGAGGTCCGACAGGGCCGGGACGAGGTGGCCGTTGACGAAGGTGAGACGCGCGGCCTCGATCCCGGCGAAGCCCTTGGCACCGGCGACCGCCGCCCGGGCGGCCTCGTCCGAGGGCGCCTCGGCCGGCGGCGCGGCCTCGGTCATCGCGGCGCGCAGGTCGGTGTACTTGAACGCCTCGACCCGGCGGCTCGGCAGGCCGGTGGCCTCGAAGAACTTGAACGCCTCCTCGCGGCCGATGGCCTCCTCGGTGGCGAAGCTCTTGCGGCCCGCCTCGAACAGGCTCGACAGCCCGGTCTCGGCGGCGGTGCGGAGATTGGCGATGTCGGCCATGTCAGGCGGCCTCGTTCGTGCGGTACTCGGCGTAGCCGGAGGCTTCCAGCTCCAGCGCCAGCTCCTTGCCGCCGCTCTTCACGATCCGGCCCTTCGACATGACGTGCACGGTGTCGGGCACGATGTGGTTCAGGAGCCGCTGGTAGTGGGTGATGACCAGGAACGAGCGGCCCGCCGCCCGCAGGTGGTTCACGCCCTCGGAGACGATGCGCAGCGCGTCGATGTCGAGGCCGGAATCGGTCTCGTCGAGGACGCAGAACTTCGGCTGGAGCAGCGCCATCTGGAGGATCTCCATGCGCTTCTTCTCGCCGCCGGAGAAGCCGACGTTGAGCGCCCGCTTGAGCATCTCCTTGTTGATCTCGAGCCGGTCGGCGGCCGCGTTCACGGCGCGGATGAAGTCGGGGGTCGAGAGCTCGTCCTCGCCGCGCGCCTTGCGCTGGGCGTTCATGCACGCCTTGAGGAAGGTCATGGTGCCGACGCCCGGGATCTCCAGCGGGTACTGGAAGGCGAGGAACAGCCCGGCGGCGGCGCGCTCGTCGGCGGCCATCTCCAGCACGTCCTGGCCGTCGAGCAGGATCTGCCCGTCGAGAACCTCGTAATCCTCCTTGCCGGCGATCACGTAGGACAGCGTCGACTTGCCCGAGCCGTTCGGGCCCATGATCGCGGCGACCTCGCCATCCTTCACGGTGAGGTCGAGGCCGTTGAGGATGCGGTTGTCCTCGATCTGCACGACGAGGTTCTTGATCTCAAGCATCGTTCTCGTAGTCCTGTTCGAATCCGATCGTCCCTCTCCCCGTTGCGGGAGAGGGTGGCCCTCGCGTCAGCGAGGGTCGGGAGAGGGGAGCGCCGTATCCGGAGAGGTCGCAGCGGGCGCCACATACGGCCGCGTCGCGCTGCCCCTCTCCCGCCTGCTCCGCAGGCACCCTCCCCCGCCGAAGGGGGAGGGAGATGGCACTTATCTTTCCTAGGCCGTCAGCCCACCGAGCCTTCCAGGCTGATCGAGATCAGCTTCTGGGCCTCCACCGCGAACTCCATCGGCAGTTGCTGCAGCACGTCGCGGACGAAGCCGTTGACGATCAGCGCGGTCGCCTCCTCCTCGGAGAGGCCGCGCTGCTGGCAGTAGAACTTCTGGTCCTCGGAGATCTTCGAGGTGGTGGCCTCGTGCTCGAACACCGCGGAGGCGTTCTTCGACTCGATGTAGGGCACGGTGTGCGCCCCGCACTGATCGCCGATCAGCAGGCTGTCGCAGTTGGTGAAGTTGCGCGCACCCTTGGCCTTCCTGTGGGCCGAGACGAGGCCGCGATAGGTGTTCTGCGAGCGCCCGGCCGAGATGCCCTTGGAGATGATCCGGCTGGTGGTGTTCTTGCCCAGGTGGATCATCTTGGTGCCGGAATCGACCTGCTGCATGCCGTTCGACACCGCGATCGAGTAGAACTCGCCGCGGGAATCGTCGCCGCGCAGGATGCAGGACGGGTACTTCCAGGTGATCGCCGAGCCGGTCTCGACCTGGGTCCACGAGATCTTCGAGCGGGCGCCGCGGCAGTCGCCGCGCTTGGTCACGAAGTTGTAGATCCCGCCCTTGCCGTCGTTGTCGCCCGGGTACCAGTTCTGGACGGTGGAGTACTTGATCTCGGCGTCCTCAAGGGCGACGAGCTCGACCACCGCGGCGTGGAGCTGGTTGTCGTCGCGCTTCGGGGCCGTGCAGCCTTCGAGGTACGAGACGTAGGAGCCCTTGTCGGCGATGATCAGCGTGCGCTCGAACTGGCCGGTATCGCGCTCGTTGATGCGGAAGTAGGTCGACAGCTCCATCGGGCAGCGCACGCCCGGCGGGATGTAGACGAACGAGCCGTCCGAGAAGACCGCCGAGTTCAGCGTCGCGAAGAAGTTGTCGGTCACCGGGACGACCGAGCCGAGGTACTTCTTCACCAGCTCCGGATGCTCGCGCACGGCCTCCGAGATCGGCATGAAGATGACGCCGGCCTTCTCCAGCTCCTTCTTGAAGGTGGTCGCGACCGAGACCGAGTCGAACACGGCATCGACGGCGACGCGGCGCTCGGGGGCGATGCCCTCCAGCACCTCGACCTCGCGCAGCGGGATGCCGAGCTTCTCGTAGGTCTTGAGGATCTCGGGGTCGATCTCGTCGAGCGACTCCGGCCCCTGACGCTTCGGGGCGGCGTAGTAGTAGATGTCGTCGTAGTCGACCCGGTCGTAGGAGACCCGCGCCCACTCCGGCTCCTTCATCGTCTGCCAGCGCTTGTAGGCGTCGAGGCGCCATTCGAGCAGCCACGCGGGCTCGTTCTTCTTGCCTGAGATGAAGCGGATCACGTCCTCGGAGATGCCCTTCTCGGACTTCTCCATCTCGATCGTGGTCTCAAACCCGTACTTGTACTGATCGAGATCGATCGCGCGGACCCGGTCGATGGTTTCCTGCACGGCAGGCATCAGCGTCTCCTGGCAAGCCCGGCGTCAAGGGCCGGGAAGCGTGTGCGAATGGCTTGGGACGCGGCTCTCAGGCCGCGCGCCCTCGCCGCTCATATAGGGATGTTGCGATCCGTTCGAAGGCGTCGAGGAAGCGCAGGGCGTCCCCCTCGACGGTATTCCAGCCGAGGCTGACGCGCAGCGCCCCCGCGGCCAGCGCAGGGCTCACGCCCATCGCCGCCAGCGTCGCCGAGCGGGCCACCTTCCCCGACGCGCAGGCCGAGCCCGAGGACACGGCCACCCCCGCGAGGTCGAGGGCAATCAGCGCCGCGGGCGCGTCGAGCCCGGGCACGGCGAAGCCCAGGGTGTTGGGCAGGCGCGGGGCGTGCGCGCCGAACACGACCGCGTCCGGGGCGCGGGCCAGCACGCCGGCCTCGATCCGGTCGCGCAGGTCCGCGAGGCGCGCGGCCTCCCCGTCGCGCGTCTCGCCGGCGATACGGGCCGCCTCGCCCAGGCCGACGATGCCCGGCAGGCACTCGGTGCCGCAGCGCAGCCGCGCCTCCTGCCCGCCGCCGCGGACGAAGGCCGCGTCGAGACTCACGCCCGGAGCGAGCACCAGCGCGCCGACGCCCTTCGGCGCGGCGAACTTGTGGCCCGACAGGGTCAGCGCGTCGAGGCCGAGCGCCGCCATGTCGAGGGGGATCTTGCCCACCGCCTGCACCGCGTCGCTGTGGACGAGCGCGCGGCCGTGGGCGCGGGCCAGGGCGACGATCCCGGGCAGCGGCTGGACCACGCCGGTCTCGTTGTTGGCGGCGTGGACCGAGACCAGCACCGCCTCCCCCGCCAGCGCCGCGAGCCGCGCCTCCAGGGCGTCGAGGTCGATCACCCCGTCCGCCGTCACCGGCAGGGTCTCGGCCTGCGCGAAGCGGTGGCCCGCGGCGACGCAGGGGTGCTCGCTCGCCCCGTAGAGCAGGCGCGTCGGGCTCGTGCTCCCCCGGCGCAGCGCCCCGGACAGGACGGCGTTGGCCGCCTCGGTGCCGCCGCTCGTGAACACCACCTGCTGGGCCTGCGCGCCGACCAGCGCCGCCACCGGCCCGCGGGCCGCCTCCAGCGCGGCGCGGGCGGCGCGCCCCTCCGCGTGGACCGAGGACGGGTTGCCGGGCAGGGTGAGCGCGCGCGCGACCGCCTCCGCCACGGCCGGGCGGACCGGGGCGGTGGCGTTGTGGTCGAGATAGGCGCGCGGCTGGCTCATCCGGCCTCGTGATTCCCTGTTCCGCGTTGATCCCGCGCCACATTTGCTTGCGCGCGGGCCGGCGCCCCGTGCTATGGCGCGCCACCGAAATTTCGTCCCGCCGACCGACGGGCTCTCGGGCGGGCCGTCGGCGCTTGATGCCGGGCCGCCTTGTTTGGAACGATTCCAATCGTCTGGAATCGTTCTAAGAGCGCTTGTATGGTGCGCGCGCGGCGAGTCAAGGCTGTCTCGCGCCCCGGTCGGCGGCGCGAGCGGCGGCGCGAGCGAGTGAGCAGGTATGCCCGAAGTCATCTTCACCGGTCCCGCCGGCCGCCTCGAAGGCCGCTACCAGGCCCCGAAGAAGCGCGGCGCGCCCATCGCCATCGTGCTGCACCCGCACCCCCAGTTCGGGGGCACCATGAACAATCAAATTGTGTACAACCTTTTCTACACCTTCGCCAACCGCGGATTCGCGGCCCTGCGCTTCAATTTCCGCGGGGTCGGGCGCAGCCAGGGGGCGTTCGACCACGGCTCCGGGGAACTGTCGGACGCGGCCGCCGCCCTCGACTGGGTGCAGTCGGTCAACCCCGAGGCGAAGTCGTGCTGGATCGCGGGCGTCTCGTTCGGCTCTTGGATCGGCATGCAGCTCCTGATGCGCCGCCCGGAGATCGAGGGCTTCATCTCGATCGCGGCGATGGCCAACCGCTACGACTTCACCTTCCTCGCCCCCTGCCCCTCCTCGGGCCTGTTCGTGCACGGCTCCGAGGACCGGGTGGCCCCGGCCCGGGAGGTCATGCCGGTGATCGAGAAGGTGAAGACCCAGAAGGGCGTCATCATCGAGCACCAGATGGTCGAGGGCGCCAACCACTTCTTCGACGGCAAGGTCGAGGAGCTGACGCAGACGGTCGACACCTACCTCGACAAGCGCCTCGGCAAGCGCGACGAGGCCGCCTGAGCGGCCCTGGTCGGGGGGCCAAACGTCGCAGGATCGGGGCGTTCGTGAGAGGTTCATCGCGCGCGAACGGCGTTCGCGCGCACGGAAGCCGGTGATCGCCGCGCCTTGACGGGGGGAGGGTCGGGGAATACGGCCCGGGCCGACCCTATCGCGTGACGCAGCCGCAGGACTGATGACAGACAGCCCGTCCGAGCAACCCGTGGTGCTGCTGGTCGAGGACGACGGCCTCCTGCTGATGGAGGCGTCCGACACGCTGGCGGATGCCGGGTTCACGGTGCTGGAGGCGACCCACGCCGACAAGGCGCTGAAGGTGCTGGAGAACCGGGACGACGTCGAGGTGCTGATGACCGACGTCGACATGCCCCAGGGCTCGATGGACGGCTTCGCGCTCGCCCGTCTGGTCGCCCACCGATGGCCGACGATTCCCGTGCTGGTCGTCTCGGGGATGGGCACGCCGGGGCCCGACGACATGCCCGACGGCGCCCGCTTCATCCCCAAGCCCTACGAGCCGTCGACCCTGGTGCGCACCCTGCGCGCCTTCATCCGCCGCGCCGCCTGAGGCATGGGACCGGTCGGCCTCGACGATCCGGCTTCGAGGCCGTATCGAGAGCCATGACGGACAGCACCCGACCGCACCGCTTCGCGACCCAGGCGATCCACGCCGGCGCGAGCCCCGACCCGGCCACCGGCGCGCGGGTCCAGCCGATCTACTTCACCAACGGCTTCGTGTTCGATTCGACCGAGCAGGCGGCCGACATCTTCGCCGTGCGCAAGACCGGCTACTCCTACTCGCGCGGCTCGAACCCGACGGTGGCCGCGCTGGAGCGCCGGGTGGCGGCGCTGGAGGGCGCCAAGGCGGCGATCGCCGTCGCCTCCGGCCAGTCGGCCGTGCTGCTCGTGCTGATGACGCTGCTGCGCTCGGGCGACGCCTACGTCGCCTCGCCGCGCCTGTTCGGCGGCTCGCTCGGCCTGATGCGCCGCCTCGACGGCCGCTACGACCTCAGGCCCCGCTTCGCCAAGGGCATGACGCCGGAGGATTTCGAGGCGGCGATCACGCCGGAGTGCCGGGCGATCGTCTGCGAATCGATCGTCAACCCGTGCGGCTACGTCACGGATCTCGAAGGGGTCGCCGCGGTCGCCCGCCGCCACGGCCTGCCGCTCGTCGTGGACAATACGCTGGCCTCCCCGGCCCTGATCCGGCCGATCGAGCACGGCGCCGACATCGTCGTGCACTCGACCTCGAAGTTCCTCGGCGGTTCCGGCCAGACCATCGGCGGGGTGATCTGCGATGCCGGCTCGTTCGACTGGGTCAAGGCCGGCGGCTACGACCTGATCAACGGCCCCTGGCCCGACTACGACGGGCTCGTCATCCCCGAGCGCTTCCCCGAGACGCCGTTCGCGGTGGCCTGCCGGCTGTTCGGCCTGCGCGACCTCGGCCCCGGCCTGTCGCCGATGAACGCCTTCCTGACGCTCACCGGCATCGAGACCCTTCCGCTGCGCATGGAGCGCCACTGCGCCAACGCCAAGGCGGTGGCCGCCTTCCTCAAGGACCACCCGAAGGTCGCCTGGGTGAGCTACCCCGGCCTGCCCGGCCAGACCGGCGAGGAGAACGCCCGGCGCTACACGCCGCAGGGGCCCGGCTCGATCTTCACGGTCGCGCTGAAGGGCGGCGAGCCGGCGGCGCTGGCCTTCATCGCCGGGCTCGAACTCGTCTCGCACCTCGTGAACATCGGCGAGATCAAGTCGCTCGCGATCCATCCGGCCACCACCACGCATCGCCAGCTCCCGGATTCCGAGAAGGCCGCCGCCTTCGTCGGCCCCGAGACGGTGCGCCTGTCGATCGGCCTGGAGAACGCGGAGGACCTGATCGCCGACATCGCGCAGGCGCTGGACAGGGTCGATTGATCGGACGGATGCGCGGTCTTGGCCCGCGTCGTTCCGCCGGCTCGGGACCTGGACAATCCGGAAGCTTCGCGCGCCGCGCGGATCCCTCGAAGGATAAGCTCTTTCTGTGTGCAGGGTCCCGGTGCAGAATGAGCCCATGACCGACCTTCTCGAGAAGGCGTTGAAGGCCGCGCGCGGCCTCCCTCCCGCCCTGCAGGACGACATCGCGCGCGTCGTGCTCACGCTGGCCGGGGATGACGCCTCGATCTATCAGCTTACCCCGGAGGAGGAGGCGGACTTGGCCGAATCCGACGCAGAGGTGGCGCGCGGTGACTTCGCCACCGACGAAGAAGTCCGCGCGATGTGGGCGAAGCACGGCCTGTGAAGGTCCGCTACACGCGCACCATCATCCGGCAGATCGACACCGCCGTGATTTATCTGGCGACGCAGAACCCCCAGGCCGCACGCGGTTTGCGGGATCGTATCTCCGCTGTGGTCGCACTGCTGCGAATGCACCTCCACAGCGCGCGCGAGACCAGCAAGCGGGACATCCGGCGCTTCCCGCTGGGCACTTATCCCTATCTCCTCGATTATTCGGTCGGGGAGGACGAGATCGTGCTGCGCCGGTTCCGCCACACGTCGCGGCGGCCCCTCGCATGATCGACGGTCACGCCCGCGTCTCGACCGGCGCGGGGGCGAAGGGCGGCCGCAGGCACGGTGTGAAGCCGGGCGCTGGACCGAGACGCGCCGACCTGCGGTGATGCGGGGGCTCTCGCACCCCCGATCTGCCTGATCCGCGGCGATCCCGACGGGACGCCGCGGACCGAGCGCCTTATCGACGCCGCTCCAGGATCGACACGTAGTTGGCCACCGCGGCGCCGCCCATGTTGAAGATGCCGGCGAGTTTGGCGTCCGGCACCTGCATCTCGCCGGCCTCGTTCATCAGTTGCAGGCAGGCCATGACGTGCATCGACACGCCGGTGGCGCCCACCGGGTGGCCCTTGGCCTTGAGGCCGCCGGACGGGTTGATCGGCAGCCGGCCGCCCTTCTCCGCCAGCCCCTCGCGGACCACGCGGTAGCCCTCGCCGGGGGCGGCGAGCCCCATCGCCTCGTACTCGATCAGCTCGGCGATGGTGAAGCAGTCGTGGGTCTCGACGAAGGAGAGGTCGTCGTTGGTGATCCCCGCCTGGGCGCGGGCCTTGTCCCAGGCGCGGCGGCCGCCCTCGAAGGCGGTGGGGTCGCGCCGCGACAGGGGCAGGATGTCGTTGACGTGGGCCCGGGCGCGGAAGCCGATCGCCCGCTCCAGCCCCTCCGCCGTCTCGGCGTCGGCGACGACGATGGCCGCGGCCCCGTCCGAGATCAGCGAGCAGTCGGTGCGCCGCAGGGGCGCGGCGACGTAGGGGTTCTTCTCGGAGATCCGGTTGCAGAAGTCGAAGCCGAAATCCTTGCGCATCTGCGCGTAGGGGTTGGCGACGCCGTTGCGGTGGTTCTTGGCGGCGATCCGCGCCAGTTCCTCGCTGCGGTCGCCGTAGCGCTGGAAGTAGCCCGCCGCGATCCGCCCGAACACGCCCGCGAAGCCGCCCTCGATGTCGGCCTCCTCCTTGCGGTAGGAGGCGCTGAGCAGGATGTCGCTGGTCTCGGGCACGGACTTGGCCGTCATCTTCTCGGCGCCGACCACCAGGGCGATCCGACCGCGGCCGCTGTCCACGAAGTCGAGGGCCGCGTAGAGGGCGGCCGAGCCGGTGGCGCAGGCGTTCTCCAGGTGGGTCGCGGGGACGTGGGCGAGGCCCGGGCGGTGGAGCGCGACCTGCGCGCCCTCGAACCCCTGCTTCGAGAAGCCGGTGTTCATCACGCCGACGTAGATCCCGTCGACGTCGGCCTCCGCCACGCCGGCATGGGCCAGCGCCTCGCCGGAGACCCGGGCGATCAGGCTCTCGACGTCCGGATCCTCCAGCTTGCCGAAGGGGGTGTGGGCCCAGCCCACGATGCAGGCGCGCGTCATTCCAAGATGTCTCCCGTTCCCCGGACGATGGGCCCGGCGGGGCTCGCGATCAAGGCCGGTGCAGGGATGATCGGGCAGCGCTCGTGATCTGCCGGCATCGTGTCCGGCCTCACGGCCGGGTCGGGACAGGGGAGCCCAGCTCCAACAGAGGTCTTCGCGGCCGATAGCCGTCCGCCACCGTCTGCACCGGTGCTCCCCTCACCCGACGCCCTTCGGGCGCCACGCTCTCCCGCATAGGGGAGAGAGGGAGGGAAGCGCCGCCTTCACCCGAGCGCCAGCGGCACCCCGGTCTCCTCCGCCAGCCGGCCCAGGTCCGCCAGCGTATCCTCGGGCAGGACGAGCCCCTCGGCGCGGTGACGGGCTTCGGCCCGCGCCTCGATCTCGCCGGGATAGAAGACCTCGTCGAACCCTTGGGCGAGCGGCACGCCCTTCAACTCGGTGATCAGCGCCTCCATGCGGGCGGCGAAATCCTCGGGGGGCTGGAAGCGGGCGATGTCGAGGGCGAGCAGGAACTGGCCGGCGCCGCTGCGGCGCTCGGCTTGGTAGGGGCCGGCGACGCCGGTGCCCGACGCGCTGCCCGCGAGCACCCCCGACAGCATGTCCATCATCACGGCGATGGCGTAGCCCTTGTGCCCGGCCATCGGCAGGACGATCCCCTCGATCGCCGCCGCCGGGTCGGTGGTGGGCGCGCCAGCGGCATCGAGCGCCCACCCTTCCGGAATCGGCAGTCCCTTCTGGCGGGCGAGGTAGATCTTGCCGCGGGCGACGCCGGTGTTGGCGATGTCGAGCACCATCGGCGCGTGGCGGCCGGCCGGCGCCGCCCACGACCACGGATTGTTGCCGACCACCTTCTCCCGGCCGCCCCACGGCGCCATCGACGGGCTGGCGTTGGTGGACAGGAAGCCGACGCAGCCCGCCCGCGCCGCCATGCGCGTGTAGTACATGGCGGTGCCGAAATGCCCGGAGTTCCGGAGCGCCACGGCACCGATCCCGTGCGCCCGCGCCCGGGTGACCGCCTCGTCCATGGCGCGGGCGGTGAGCACCTGCCCCATCGCGTCGCGCCCGTCGATCACCGCCACCGCGCCGGCATCGACCACCGTCTCCGGCTCCGCCACCGCGGCGCAGACGCCGGAGCGCAGCCGCGCGACGTACCAGGACAGGCGCATGACCCCGTGGGACTGGTGTCCCCAGAGGTCGGCCTGGACGAGGGTGTCGGCGCTGAGCCGCGCGTCGGCCTCCGGCATCCCGCAGCGGACGTAGACCGCGGTGGCGAAGGCGAGCAGGCGCTCTGGGTCGATCGTGCCGGTCATTCAACCCCTCCTCCTCGCGCTCCTGCGGATCACCGCAGGTGGAACGCGACCCAGGCCACCGCCAGCAGCACGATCCCCGTGAGCAGCCAGCGGGCGTTCCGCCTCATCCCGTGAAGAGATCCGGATGGCGCGCGCGCAGCGCCAGGACCAAAGTCAGGGTCTTGAGGTCGACCAGCCCGCCCGCGTCCGCCAGCCGGCCCAGCTCGGCCAGCGGCATCTCGACCACGCGGATGTTCTCGTGCTCGCCCTCGGCCCCGCCGCCGGGCTCGACGCGGTCGCCGGGCCCGTAGGCCGCGAGGAAGAGGTGGATCCGCTCCGTCGAGATGCCCGCGCAGGAATAGGCCGCACCGACCGGCTCCAGCGCGCCGAGCCGCAGTCCTACCTCCTCCAGCGCCTCGCGCCGGACGTTCTCCTCCGGCCCGCCGTCGTCGATGAGCCCGGCGGGCGCCTCCAGATGCGTCTGGTGGCCCTCGGCGTGCAGGGCCGGCACCCGCAGCTCCCGGACCAGGGTCGCGACCCGCCGCCTGGGATCGTAGGGCAGCACGCCCACCGAGTCGCCGTGGTCCTCGATCTCGCGCTCGACGATCGCCCCGTCGGCGAGCCGCACGGTGGCGATCCCGAACCGGCTCCACCCCTCGTGCACGTACCGGATCGTCTGGATTTCAGCCTTCATGGCGTTGCCGGAGGTTGAGTTCAGGGATTGTCGGGCGTCGTCTGGCAGGCGCGCGGCTCCCCTCCCCACAAGGGGGAGGAGAGGCCCGTCGGCGACCGTCCGCAGAACGATGCGCAGATGTCGTAACCCGCGGAGGGCGGACGTCGTGCCCGCCACAAACTCCGGCTTCCCTCCATCAGAGCGAGCGGCGCGCTTGCCGCGAAGCTCACCGCATCACGAACGGGTTCTCCGGCGCGTCGCGGCTGGTCGAGATCCACACGCTCTTGGTCTCCAGATACGCGCGGATCGACTCGATGCCGCTCTCGCGGCCGATGCCGGAGCGCTTCATGCCGCCGAACGGCATCATGTAGCTCACCGCCCGGTAGGTGTTCACCCAGACGGTGCCGGCGCGCAGGCCCTTCGACATCCGCATCGCCCGGCCGATGTCCTGGGTCCAGACCCCGGCCGCCAGCCCGTAGATCACGTCGTTGCCGAGCCTCAGCGCCTCGGCCTCGTCGTCGAAGCCGATGATCGACAGGACCGGGCCGAACACCTCCTCCTGCGCGATGCGCATGTCGTTGGTGACGTCGGCGAAGATCGTCGGGGCGACGAACTGGCCGCCCTGCACCCCCTCCCCCGTGGCCGGGCCGCCGCCGAGCAGGCAGCGCGCGCCCTCGCTCTTGGCGAGCGCGATGTAGTCGAGCACCTTGGCGTATTGCGGCGGCGTGGTGATCGGGCCGATATTGGTCTCAGGCGCCATCGGGTCGCCGAGCCGGGCGGATCTGGCCAGCGCCACGAGCTGCTCGGTGAACTGTTCCCGGATGCTGTTCTGCACGAGCAGCCGCGAGCCGGCGATGCAGGTCTGGCCGGTGGCGGCGAAGATGCCGGAGATGGCGCCCGACGCGGCGGCCTTCAGGTCGGCATCCTCGAACACGATGTTCGGCGACTTGCCGCCGAGTTCCAGCGAGACGCGCTTGATCTGCTGGGCCGCGGTCGCGTAGATCCGCGCGCCCGTGGCGTCCGAGCCGGTGAAGGTGATCTTGGCGACATCCGGGTGCTCGACGATCGCGGCGCCGGCCTCCTGGCCGTAGCCGGTGACGACGTTGAACATACCGTCCGGCAGCCCGGCCTCCCTGGTGAGCGCCGCGAATTCCAGCGTGCTCGCCGAGGCGAACTCGGACGGCTTGACCACCACCGCGCAGCCCGCCGCCAGCGCCGGGGCGCATTTCCAGGCGACGAACAGCAGCGGCGAGTTCCAGGCGGTGAGCGCGCCCACCACGCCCACCGGCTCGTGCCGGGTGAAGGCGAAGGTCTCGGGCTTGTCGATCGGGACCTGCGCGCCCTCGATCTTGTCGGCGAGCCCGGCGAAGTAATACCACCATTCCGGCTGGTAGCGGGTCTGGCCGTACATCTCGGCGAACAGCTTGCCGTTGTCGCGGACCTCGACCTCGGCGAGCGCCCGCGCCTCGCGCTCCACGAGGTCGCCGATCCGGCGCAGCACCTTGCCCCGGGCCGACGCCGTCATCGTCGCCCAGGGGCCCTCCCACATCGCCCGCTTGGCCGCAGCCACCGCCCGGTCCACGTCGGCGCGCGTGCCCCGCGGGATCCGCGCCCAGGGCTCGCCGCGATAGGGATCGACGGAGTCGAGCCACTGGCCCTCGACGGGATCGACGGAGGCGCCGTCGATGTAGAGCTGGTAGGTCTTCATGGGCCGGGTCCCGGTTGCCGGTGGACCCGCCCGAATATGGGCCCGCGCGCCGGAGCGGCGAGCCCCGCGGCGCCTCAGGCGTTGGCCGAGAGGCGCTTCACGTCGGCGTCGACCATCTCGGTGATCAGCGCCTCCAGGCTGGTCTCCGCCTCCCAGCCGAACGCCGCCTTGGCCTTGGCCGGCTCGCCGAGCAGCACCTCCACCTCCGCCGGGCGGAACAGGGCCGGATCGATCACCAGATGATCGTCGATGTTGAGCCCGACATGCTTGAAGGCGATCTCGCACATCGCCCGCACCGTCGTGGTGCGGCCGGTGGCGATCACGTAGTCGTCCGGGGTCTCCTGCTGGAGCATCAGCCACATCGCCTTGACGTAGTCGCGCGCGTGGCCCCAGTCGCGCTTGGCGTCGATGTTGCCGAGCCGCAGCTCGGTCTGCTTGCCGAGCTTGATCCGCGCGACCGCGTCCGTGACCTTGCGGGTGACGAACTCGACGCCGCGCAGCGGACTCTCATGGTTGAACAGGATCCCGTTCGAGGCGTGCAGCCCGAAGCTCTCACGGTAGTTGATCGTCATCCAGTGCGCGTAGAGCTTGGCCACGCCGTAGGGCGAGCGCGGGTAGAACGGCGTCGTCTCGCTCTGCCGCGCCTCCTGGATCAGGCCGAACATCTCCGACGTGGACGCCTGGTAGTAGCGCGCCTGCGGGGCGACGCTGCGCAGGCACTCCAGCATGTGCACGGCACCGAGGCCCGTCACCTGCCCGGTGAGCAGCGGCTGCTGCCAGGAGGAGGTGACGAAGGACTGCGCGGCGAGGTTGTAGATCTCGTCCGGCTTGGCCGCCTGGACGATGCGGGTGAGCGCCGACAGGTCGAGCAGGTTGCCGTCGACGAGCTCGACGTCGTCGAGGATGCCGAGCCACTTGAGGCGGTGGTCGTAGACGCCGGCATGGCTGGAGCGGCGCACGATGCCGGTGACCGCGTAGCCCTTCCCCAGCAGGAACTGCGCGAGGTACGCCCCGTCCTGGCCCGTCACGCCCGTGATCAGAGCACGCTTGCCGCTCATCAAAACCGCCTCTTCGAAAGTTCAGGGCTGCTAAGACCGATCCGCCGCCGCCGTCAAGGCGCGGCCGGTCGCCTGAAGTTGTACGGATACAGCGCGGCCTCGACGCAGGGTCGGTATTCCGGGCGGATGCTCAGGGCCGGCCGATCCAGGCGCGGACCCCGTCCCGCGAGCGGAACGCCTCCAGCGCGTGCACCCGCGCCCCGGGCAGCGCGGCCTCCGCCATGGTCGCCAGCGCGTGGCCGGGGCCGAGCTCGATCACCCGGTCCGCCCCGTATTCCCGGCAGGCGTCCAGGCAGGCGGCCCAGTCGATCGTCCGCGCGATCTGGAGGGCGAGCTTCTCGCGCCCCGCCGCCGCGTCGAACACCGGCGCGCCGTCGAGGCCGCTGACGAGGCGGGGGGCGCCCGCGGCCGGCCGATGGGTCTCGGCCCCGGCCAGGATCCCGCGGAACCGCGCGGCGGCCGCGTCGAGGAGCGGCGTGTGCGAGGGCGTGTGCACCGGCAGCACCACGGCGCGCTGCGCGCCCAGTCCCGTCGCCTCCCGGCAGAGCGCGTCGAGGGCGTCCCGCGCGCCGCCGACCACGCCGCTGTCGGCGGCGTTGCGGATCGCGAGGTGGCAGCCGTGCCGCTCCGCCAACGCGGCGAGCGCGTCGAAGCCGAGCCCGCGGATGCCGGCGAGGCCGAACCCGTCGCCGGAGGCCGCGTCCATCGCCTCCGCGCGGGCGGCGGCGAGCCGCAGCACCGTATCGGGACCGAACCGGCCGGCCACCCCCCAGGCGGCGAGGTCGCCGATGCTGTAGCCGGCGACGATCGCCCGCTCCGGCCGCGCCGCCGCCACGACCTGCCAGCCGGCGAGGCCGGCGACGCAGCACAGGATCTGCCCCGTCCGGTTGTCGTGGAGCGCCGACCCGCCCGCCCGGGCCAGCGCGCGCGGGTCGGCGCCGAGCAGGGCTGCGGCCGCGGCGAAGACGCCCTGCGCCTCGGGCAGGTCGGCGGTGAGGTCGAACATCCCCGGGTGCTGGCCGCCCTGGCCGGAGAGCAGGATGGCCAGAGTCACGCGGCGGCCCGGGCGCCCACCGGGACGGATCGCAGCGCGGCGCGGTCCCGGTACTTGGCGAGCACCGGTCCGCCCGCCGGCGCGTCGCGAAGCTCGCGCCAGTGGACCCCGCCGCCGTCGGGCAGCAGGATCTCGCCGTCGAGGCGCATCGGCGCGGCATCGGCGATCCGGACGAGGCCGTCGAGGAGGTCCGACGGCACCGGCTCGGGGCAGGGCCACAGCAGGTCGAGGTCGGAGGCCGCGGTGAGATAGGCGAGCCCCGTCATCGCCTGCCAGAGCAGGCCGCCGAACGGCCGCGGCGGGCTCCCGCAGCGCGCGCCGAGGGCGACCAGCGCGTCGAGCGTCGGGCGCCACGCGGCGGGCGCGTGCGCGGCGGCCTCGGCCAGCGTCGGCGCGGTCACGGGCGTGAGGTCGGCGGCCGGCAGGGCGAGGCCGATCCGGCGCTTGCCGTCGGCCGGCGGCAGCGGCAGGCCGAGCGGCACGCGGTCCGTCCCCTCCCCCGGGTGGGAGCGGCGGACGATCAGCGGCCGCCGGGCCCCCGCCCAGCCGGCGAGATGGGGCAGGCCGTCGAGGTCCGGCCGGTCGCGCAGCAGCGCGGCCCAGGCGGCGGGGGCGGCCCGCACGAGGTCGTGGCGGGCGTGAGCCTCAGGCACCGCGCGCCCGCTCGGCGACGCGGTCGGCGATCTCCGCCGCGACCGGTCGGCCGCCGCGCTCGGCGCCGAGCCGGTCGCGCGCGTCCCCGTCCGCCAGCCCGGCGATCAGGGCGCCGACCTGTTCCGCCAGGGACTTGCCCGGGTCGAGCACCGCGTGCACGGCGCCCGCGGCGACCATGTTGTCGAGGCCCGGGGCGAAGACCGGGGTCGATCTGGCCATCTCCGTCAGCGTATCGAGCGGCAGCTTGGTGACGCGGGCGACCGAGGGCAGGTCCATCACGCTCGGGTTGGCGCCGGGCAGGGCCGCCAGCACCCGCGTCGCCAGCGCGGTCGCGATGAAGGCGCCCGCCGCCGAGTGGCCGTAGATCAGCCCGACGGTGGGGTGGCCGGAGCGGTCGGCGAGCAGCAGCGCCTTGGCGAGGTGGGCGAGGTACTCGTTGAGCCCGAGCAACTCGTCGCGCCGGCTCATGCGCTGGCTGTCGGAATCGACCGCCACGAGGATCGGCGACCGGTCGCACGCGCGCACCGCGTCGAGCACCCGGCCCGCCAGGGCCAGGGCGCCCTCGATCCCGAGCGGCGTGTCGCCGTCGACGCCGATCACGTGCAGCCGCCCGCCCGCGAACGGCCCCTCCCCGCTCACCAGCCCGTCCGCGACCGTGACGGCGTGCCCGCCGGGAAACAGCGAGGCCAGGATCTCAGCGAGCGTCATGGTTCGCGCCTCCCACGCCCGCCACCGTCTCGTCGAAGGCCCGCGCATCCATCGCCGGCACGGCGTCGGGATCGTTGACCCCGAGCCGCGCCCACACCTCCGTCGCGTCCCGGCAATCCCCGAATTCTTCCAGTCGATTCCGGAGGCGCGCGTGCTCCGCCTCCAGCGTGGCGAGGTCGAAGGCCGGGGCGCGGCCGATCAGGGCGCGGGCGGCCTCCCGGAAGGCGGAGACGGAATCGGCGCAGAACGCGTCGGCGCCCCCGGTGAGGCGCCGGTGCTTGCCGCCCATCGTGCGCCACACCAGCGCCCGGTCGCGGGAATCGAACTCCTCCGCGCCCTTGTTGGTCTCGATCACCTCCGGCCCCGAGACCGAGATGCGCCCGCCCTCCGACACGGCGAGCCGCGAGCAGGTCCCGGCGATGAGGCCGCCGCCCCCGTAGGCCCCGGCCCGGCCGCCGATCAGCCCGATCACCGGAACCCCGTCCGCCCGGACCTCCGCGATCGCCCGCATCGTCTCGGCGATGGCGGTCTCGCCGGCATTGGCCTCCTGGAGGCGCACGCCGCCGGTGTCGAACAGGATCAGCACGGCGGCGGGCTTTATCTCGCGCGCCGCGCGCAGCAGGCCGACGAGCTTCGCCCCGTGCACCTCGCCGAAGGCCCCGCCCATGAAGCGGCCTTCCTGCGCGGCCACGAGCACCGGCCGTCCGTCGAGCCGGCCGCGCCCGACGACGACCCCGTCGTCGAAGGCCCGCGGCAGGTCGAACAGCGGCAGGTGCGGGCTCATCCGCCGCTCCTCCGGCCCGAGGAACTCCGCGAAGCTGCCCGTATCGAGGAGGGCATCGACGCGCTGGCGCGCGCTCGCCTCGTACCAGCTCAAGGCATCGCGATCGATCGCCACGCTCACCCCTCCATCAGCCGGGCGCCCTGCAAGAGGCGCAGCGAGACGGTGTCCGGCCGGGCGCCGCCGTCGTTGATCGAGATCCGGATCCCGCCGGGCTCGGCGCGGGCGACGAAGTCGGCCACCACAGCCTCCCAGACCGGGCCGTAGCCGGTGATCGGCGTCTCGATCGCCACCTCGCAGGCGTCGGGCGGCAGCACCCGCTCCAGCAGCACTTCGAGGTTGCCCGAGGCGACCACGCCGGTGATCGCCTGGGGCTTGGCGCCGGGAAGCGGCTTTTTGGTCGTGTGCCGGAACGTCAGAGATTCCATCCGCGGACTCCTCACGGGCGTCGCTCCTCCCCTTGCGGGGAGGAGTTGGAGGTGGGGGTGGTGCAGAAGGCACCGGATCGCTCGATCCTGAACCACCCCCACCCCTGACCCCTCCCCGCAAGGGGGAGGGGAACGATTCCTCACCAGTTCCGGAACCGGGCCGGCGGTTCGTAGAGGCCGCCCGACCAGTGGACGAGATCCTTGATCGAGCGCGCGGCGAGCAGGGAGCGGTCGGCGTCCAGCGGCTCGATGCCGAGATCCTCCGGGCGGCGGATCACGCCCCGGGCGCGCAGGGCCTCGACCTTCGCCCGGTCGCGGCCGCGGCCGACCTCGGTGTAGCCCGCCACCCCGCGGATCGCCTGCTCGCGCTCGTCCGCGTCGCGGCAGAGCAGGAGGTTGGCGATGCCCTCCTCGGTGACGATGTGGGTGACGTCGTCGGCGTAGATCATCACCGGCGCCAGTTCGAGCCCGATCTTCCGCGCCAGTTCCAGCGCGTCGAGGCGCTCGACGAAGGTCGGCACCAGCTTGTCGCCGAAGGTCTCGACGAGCTGCACGACGAGCTTGCGCCCGCGCATCAGCGCCGGGTCGCCGACGACCTGCCCCTCGCGGCCCGCCTTCATCCACGGATCGGAGGGGTGGCGCCGGCCGTGCGGGTCCGAGCCCATGTTCGGCGCGCCGCCGAACCCCGCCACCCGCGACTGCGTCACGGTGGAGGAGTGCCCCATCAGGTCGATCTGGAGGGTCGCGCCGATGAACATGTCGCAGGCGTAGAGCCCGGCCGTCTGGCAGAAGGCCCGGTTCGAGCGCAGGCTGCCGTCCGAGCCGGTGAAGAAGATGTCTGGCCGCGCCCGGATGTAGCGGTCCATGCCGACTTCCGAGCCGAAGCAGTGGATCTGCTCCACCCAGCCCGACTCGATCGCCGGGATCAGGGTCGGGTGCGGGTTGAGCGCCCAGTGCGTGGCGATCTTCCCCTTCAGGCCCAGCCGCTCGCCGTAAGTCGGCAGCAGCAACTCGATCGCCGCCGTGCCGAAGCCGATGCCGTGGTTGAGCCGGCGGATGCCGTACTCGGCGTAGATCCCCTTGATCGCCATCATCGCGATCAGGATCTGCGTCTCGGTCATCGCGCCGGGATCGCGGGTGAACAGCGGCTCGACGTAGAACGGCTTGTCCGCCGCCACAACGAAGTCGATCCGGTCGCCGGGGATGTCGACCCGGGGCACCCGGTCCACGATTTCGTTCACTTGCGCGATCACGACGCCGTTCTTGAAGTGCGTCGCCTCGACGACGGTCGGCGTGTCCTCGGTGTTGGGGCCGGTGTAGAGGTTGCCGTCCCGGTCGGCGCAGACGCCGGCGATCAGCGCCACGTTCGGCGTCAGGTCCATGAAGTAGCGGGCGAACAGCTCCAGGTAGGTGTGCACCGCCCCGAGCTGGATCTGGCCGCCGTAGAGCATCCGGGCGATCCGCGCCCCCTGCGGGCCGGAATACGAGTAGTCCAGCCGCCGGGCGATGCCGGTCTCGAACACGTCGAGGTGCTCGGGCAGGACGATGCCGGACTGGACCATGTGCAGGTCGTGGACCCGGCCGGGGTCGCACGCGGAGAGCGCCCGGGCGAGGCAATCCGCCTGCTTCTGGTTGTCCCCCTCCAGGCAGACCCGGTCGCCCGGCCGCAGCACCGCCTCCAGCAGATCGACCGCGGCCTGCGCCGCCACGACCTTGCCGCGTCCGGCGAGATGGGCGCGGCCCGCGTCGAGGCGCGCGTCGCGGGCCTGCCTGTCCCCGCGCCAATCGGCCATCCGGGCCTCCTCCGTATGCGAGCACGGCCTCATAACCGCTCGATCGCATTCTCAGAACCGCCTGTTCGACCAATCTGTATACGGAACGGCCGACCTGTCAAAGACCTCGCGCCCGCGCGCAGAACCCGCGGTCCAGCCCGCGAGCCGGCCGCACCTCCGCTGCCAAACGCCCGATCCGCGGCCCGGTTCACGGCGGCGCCGGGCCGCGACTTGACGGTGCCGCCGGCCTGCGGCTGAGCATGCGGCGCCCGGTCGGGCACGGGGGACCAGGGTCATGGACAACCAGAGCGCGCCGGAGATCGGGGGGCGCGAGCTCCTCTCGGACCGGATCCGCGACGCCCTGACCGACGCCATCGCCTCCGGCGACCTCGCCGCCGGCACGGCGCTCGACGAGCAGCACCTCGCCGAGCGCTACGGCGCCTCGCGCACGCCGGTGCGGGAGGCGCTGCGCCAGCTCGCGACCGCCGGGCTCGTCGAGATCCGCCCGCGCCGGGGCGTGGTCGTCGCGCGGCTGACGCCGGAGCGGATCGCCGACATGTTCGAGGTCACCGCCGAGATCGAGGCCCTGTGCGCGCGGCTCGCCACCCACCGGATGACCCCGCTGGAGCGCGGCCGGCTGATGGACCTGCACGAAGCCTCCGCCGCCGCGGTGGAGACCGGTGACCTCGACGCCTACGACCGGCTCAACCGCGCCTTCCACGAGGCTCTCTACGCAGGCACCCACAACGCCTTCATGGCCGAGCAGGCGCTGGCGCTCCGCGAGCGGCTGGCCGCCTTCCGCCGGACCCAGCTCCGCCACGGCGACCGCATCCGCCGCTCCCGGGAGGAGCACGGCGAGATCCTGGCCGCGGTCGCGGAGGGGGACGGCGAGGCGGCAGCGAGGCGCATGCGCGCCCACATGCTGCGCGCCGCCGCGGCGCTCGGCCGCTACATCGCCGAGACCGGCGCGGGCTGAATCTCGGGCGCGGGCCGAGCCTCAGGGGCGGCCCGGCTCGCCCAGCGCGTCGGCGAGGCGGCCCATCCGCTCGGCCGCCCGCGCGATCCCGTCGGCCGCGCGCGCCGCCTCGTCCGCCCGGGCACGCTCGGCCGCGTCGGCGGCGCTCCTCAGGGCGGCGACCTCCCCTTCCAGACCGGAGAGCCGCCCGCGCAGCTCGGCCAGCTCGTCGGCCAGCGTCAGCGCCGCCATCACCTGCAGGCGCATGTCGCCGATCTCGCCGAAATCGGCGCGCATCCGGCCGATGCGCCCCCCGAGATCCGCGGCGAGCCCGGTCAGGTGCGCCTCCTCTCCGGGACCGCAGGCCATGCGGTACTGGCGGCCGTCGATGGTGACGTTGATCGTGGGCATCCGTCAAAGCCTCGCTCAGGGCCGCCCGAGCACGCCCTCGACCGCCTCGATCGCCCGGTCAAGGCGCTGCCCGACCGCGCCGTTCGTGGCCTCGACCTCGGCGAGCCGGGCGCTCGCCGCGTCGAGGGCGGCGGCGAGCCGGGCGCGGTCCGCGTCGAGGATCGCGAGTTCCGCGTCGCGGTCGTCCGGCTCGGCCTCGGCCTCCAGCCGGCGGTTGACCGCCGCCTCGACGCGGGCGAGCGCCGCGTCGAGGCGGGCCAGCGCGACGTCGGTCGGGCTCGTGCCGGTCGGATTCGTGTCGGGCGGGGACGTGTCGGTCCTGGGTGTCATGGTCCTGGGTGTCATGGGCTCGTCGCGTGTCCGGGCACAGGTTTCGGCCGATGTCGCCCGGATTTCCAGCCCGAAATGCACGTCCTCCGCGCGGGCCGGCCGCCTCCGCGCCGTCCTGCACAGCCGTGCACAGGATGTCGGCAGGGGACGGCGATTGTCACGGCCGCGCGTTTGACAGGTCGGGGGGCCATGCTAGACAGCCCCGCGCTCCCGGAAGGGGCCGCCCAGCATGCCGCTTGACCGGTCCGCGACGTTCCCGTGGCCCGCGCCCGCGCCGTCCGATCCGACGGGACGCGGCGTCGGAGGCCGGGCCGGCGCGGATCCGGTTCATCGCCGGTTCAAACCCGCCCGCACAGATCCGCCCGCCACGGAGGGTGCGGCCCAGGGCTGCCGAGGCCGCGCCGAGGACCGTCCCAGGGGCTCGGCGCGCGGCGCCCCGCTAACGTAAGGAGTCACGCCGTGACGGTGAAGGTTGCCATCAACGGGTTCGGGCGCATCGGCCGCAACGTGCTGCGCGCCATCCACGAGGCCGGCCGCAAGGACATCGAGGTCGTCGCCATCAACGATCTCGGGCCGGTGGAGACCAACGCCCACCTGCTCCGCTACGACTCGGTCCACGGCCGCTATCCCGGCGAGGTCGCGGTCGACGGCGAGTTCATCGTGGTCGACGGCAAGCGCATCAAGGTCACCGCCGTGCGCAACCCGGCCGAGCTGCCGCACCGCGACCTCGGCGTCGACATCGCCTTCGAGTGCACCGGCATCTTCACGTCGAAGGACAAGGCCAAGGCCCACCTCGACGCCGGCGCCAAGCGCGTCCTCGTCTCCGCCCCCGCCGACGGCGCCGACCTGACGGTGGTCTACGGCGTGAACCACGACAAGCTGTCGGCCGACCACCTCGTCGTGTCGAACGCCTCCTGCACCACGAACTGCCTCGCGCCGGTCGCCAAGGTGCTGCACGAGGCCGTGGGCATCGAGCGCGGCTTCATGACCACGATCCACTCCTACACCAACGACCAGCCGTCGCTGGACCAGATGCACAAGGACCTCTACCGGGCCCGCGCCGCGTCCCTGTCGATGATCCCGACCACGACCGGCGCGGCCAAGGCGGTCGGCCTCGTCCTGCCGGAGCTGAAGGGCAAGCTCGACGGCACCTCGATCCGCGTGCCGACTCCGAACGTCTCGGCGGTCGACCTCGTCTTCACCGCCAAGCGCGAGACCTCCGTCGAGGAGATCAACGCGGCGATCAAGGCGGCCGCCGCCGGCCCGCTCAAGGGCGTGCTCGGCGTGACCGACCGGCCGAACGTGTCGATCGACTTCAACCACGACCCCCATTCCTCGACCTTCCACCTCGACCAGACCAAGGTCATGGACGGCACCTTCGTGCGCATCCTGTCCTGGTACGACAACGAGTGGGGCTTCTCGAACCGCATGGCCGACACCGCCGTGGCGATGGCCAAGTTCTTCTGATCGAGGACTTCCTCCGATCAGGGACCTCTTCTGATCGGTGACGAACGCCCGCCGCCTTCGGGCGGCGGGTCTGCGCGACGAGGGGCGGCACAATTCCTTGCACGGGATCAGTGGAATGATCGACGCTTCGCAGGGCTCGTCGAGCGGACAGGGCTTCATCCCGCCGACGCCCGCCCCCTCCCCGGCCGAGCCGCCCCGTCCCGCCGCGCAGGTCCCGGCCCGGGCGCCCGAGCCGGTCTCGCCCTTCTCGGCCAACCAGGTCTTCGACCAGCTCGCCCGGATCGAGGACAAGGCCTCGCGCATCGAGGACAAGTACGCCCGCTCCGAGGCGCTGCTCTCGCGCGTCGAGGACAAGATGGACGGCGCCGCCACGCGCATGAACGAGGCCGCGCGCCAGTCCGACCTCGCTGCCCTGCGCTCCGAGACGCGGGCGCTGTCCGAGCGCGTCCGCCGGGTGCCCGGCACCGGTGCCCTGGTGCTGACCGCGGTGATCACCGCCGTGCTGACCGTGGTGCTGATGGTGGCCGTGCAGCGCCTGAACCTCGACACCCTGCTGCCGGCGCGTCCGGCCGGCACCACGTCCGCCCAGTAATCGACCTGTCCCGACGCGAGCCCAGATGAGCGCCTTCCGCACCCTCGACGACGCCGGCTCGCTCCGGGGCAAGCGCGTGCTGATGCGCGTCGATCTCAACGTGCCGATGGAGGGCGGCCGCGTCACCGACGCCACCCGCATCGCGCGGGTGGCACCGACGATCCGCGAGGTCGCGGAGCAGGGCGGCAGGGTCGTGCTGCTCGCCCATTTCGGCCGGCCGAAGGGCAAGCGCGAGGCGAAGGACTCCCTGGAGCCGGTGGTGCCCGCCCTGTCCGAGGCGCTGGGGCGCCCGGTCGCCTTCGCCGCCGACTGCGTCGGCGCGGACGCCGAGCGGGCGGTCGCCGCGCTGGCCGACGGCGACGTGCTGCTCCTCGAGAACACCCGCTACCACGCGGGCGAGGAGAAGAACGACCCGGCCTTCGCCGACGCGCTCGCCGCCAACGGCGACGTCTACGTGAACGAGGCCTTCTCCGCCGCCCACCGGGCCCACGCCTCCACCGAGGGGCTGGCCCACCGGCTGCCGGCCTTCGCGGGCCGCGAGATGCAGGCCGAACTCGACGCCCTGACCAAGGGGCTGGAGGCGCCGAGCCGCCCGGTGATCGCCATCGTCGGCGGCGCCAAGGTCTCCTCCAAGATCGACCTCCTCGAGAATCTCGTCGCCAAGGTCGACATCCTTGTGATCGGCGGCGGCATGGCCAACACCTTCCTGCACGCCGAAGGCAAGCCGGTCGGCAAGTCGCTGTGCGAGCGCGACCTCGCCGAGACGGCGACCCGCATCCGCGCCGCCGCCGAGAAGGCCGGCTGCCGCATCCTCCTGCCGGTCGACGCGGTCGTCGCCTCGGAGTTCAAGGCGCAGGCCCCGCACGAGACCGTGTCGGTCGACGCGGTCCCCGAGGGCGGCATGATCCTCGACGCCGGGCCGCAATCGGTCGCCGCGATCGAGGCCGCCATCGACGAGGCGAAGACCCTGGTCTGGAACGGCCCGCTCGGCGCCTTCGAACTCGCGCCCTTCGACGCCGCCACGGTGGCCGCTGCCCGTCACGCGGCCGCGCGCACCCGGGCCGGCGCGCTGGTCTCGGTGGCCGGCGGCGGCGACACGGTCGCCGCCCTCAACCACGCGGGCGCGGCCACCGACTTCACCTACGTCTCGACCGCGGGCGGCGCCTTCCTCGAATGGCTGGAGGGCAAGGCGCTCCCGGGCGTCGAGGCGCTGCGGGCCAAGGGCTGAGCGAAGGGCTGAGATCACGCCTCTCCCGGGGGGCAGGACGCACAGGGTCGGGCCGGGGCAGGCCCTTTCGGACGAGGAATTCACCGTGGCACGCATCACCCTGAGGCAGCTTCTCGACCACGCGGCCGAGCACGAGTACGGCGTGCCCGCGTTCAACCTGAACAACATGGAGCAGGGGCTCGCGATCATGGCGGCGGCCGACGCCACCGACTCGCCGGTCATCCTCCAGGCGAGCCGCGGGGCGCGGGCCTACGCCAACGACGTGGTGCTGGCCAAGCTGATCGACGGCCTCGTCGAGATCTACCCGCACATCCCGGTCTGCATGCACCTCGACCACGGGAACAACGAGGCGACCTGCGCCACCGCGATCCAGTACGGCTTCACCTCGGTGATGATGGACGGCTCGCTGAAGGCCGACGGCAAGACCCCGGCCGACTACACTTACAACGTCGAGATCACCCGCAACGTCACCAAGATGGCCCACTGGGCCGGCGTCTCGGTCGAGGGCGAGCTCGGCGTGCTGGGCTCGCTGGAGAGCGGCCAGGGCGAGGCCGAGGACGGCCACGGTGCCGAGGGCACCCTGTCCCACGACCAGCTCCTGACCGACCCGGACGAGGCGGTGAAGTTCGTGGAGGCCACCAAGGTCGATGCCCTGGCGGTGGCGATGGGCACCAGCCACGGCGCCTACAAGTTCACGCGCAAGCCCGACGGCGACGTGCTCGCCATGAACGTGATCGAGGAGATCCACCGCCGGCTGCCGACGACCCACCTCGTCATGCACGGCTCCTCCTCGGTGCCGCAGGACCTGCAGGACATCATCAACCAGTACGGCGGCCAGATGAAGCCGACCTGGGGCGTGCCGGTGGAGGAGATCCAGCGCGGCATCAAGCACGGCGTGCGCAAGATCAACATCGACACCGACAACCGCATGGCCATGACCGGCCAGATCCGCAAGATCCTGACCGAATCCCCCTCCGAGTTCGACCCGCGCAAGTACCTCAAGCCCGCCATGGAGGCGATGACCAAGCTGTGCAAGCAGCGCTTCGAGGAGTTCAACACGGCCGGCCAGGGGGGCAAGATCCGCCCGATCTCGGTGGCCGAGATGGCCAAGCGCTACGCCAGCGGCTCGCTCGACCCGAAGATCGGCGCCAACTGAGGCGCGGATGAGCGCGCAGCGTCTCGCCCTGCTCGGGCCGCACGGCCTCGACGCCGGCGGTGTCGACGCTTTCGCGGCCGGGCTCGGTGCGGCCTGCGCGGCGGGCGACGTGGCGGCCGTGGTGCTGCGCCTCGCCCAGGCCGACGAGCGGGCGCTGACCGGCCTGGTCAAGCGGGTGGCGCCCGTCGCCCAGGAGCACGGCGCCGCGCTGGTCGTCGCCTGCGCAGGGTTTGCCGGCGACCTCGCCGCCGTGGCGACCCGCGGCGGCGCGGACGGCGTGCACGTCGACAAACCGCGCGATCTGGCGCGCGACCTCAAGGACCTGCGCGGCCGCCTGCGCGAGGGGCGCATCCTCGGCGCGGGCGGGCTGGAGACGAAGCACGCCGCGATGGAGGCGGGCGAGGCCGGGATCGACTACCTGATGTTCGGCGGCCTCTACCCGGACGGCGCCGCCCCCGACGCCGAGACGGTGCGGGCGCGGGCGGCGTGGTGGGCGGAGATCTTCGAGACCCCCTGCATCGCGGTGGCGGCCGCGGAGGCCGAGATCGTACCGCTCGCCGAGACGGGGGCGGAGTTCGTCGGACTGGAGAGCGGGATCTGGATGGCGGGGCCGGACGCGGTGGCGCGGGCGCAAGCGGTGCTCGCGGGGGACGCCGCGTGAGGGCGTTGGCCCTGGCGCTCGCGGTCCTGCTCGCGGCCGGTCCGGCGCGGGCCGCGTCGAGCGCCACCGACCCGAAGGCCACAGCGACCCAGTCCCCAAAAAAACCGATGCGGGACCTCCCGAGCCCGTACACGCCGGGCGCGCCGCTCGGGGCAGTGCCGCCGGCCACGGGGCGGGCGCCGGACTTCGCCTACGGGGCCTACCAGCGCGGGCAGTACATCACAGCCTTCCGCGAGGCGACCAAGCGCATCGAGGCCGACCCGAAGGACGCGGCGGCGATGACGCTGCTCGGCGAGTTGTACAACCAGGGCCTCGGTGTGCGGCAGGACCCCGTGAAGGCCGCCGACTGGTTCCGGCTGGCGGCGGCGCAGAACGACGCCGCGGCGATGTCGTCCCTCGGGCTGATGGCCCTCGACGGCCGCGGCGTGGTCAAGGATACGAAGGCCGGCCGGCGCTGGCTGGAGCAGGCCGCCGCGCAGGGCTCGCCCACCGCCGCCTACAATCTCGGCCTGATCCTGGTCGGCACCGGCGCCGCCGCCGACGAGGCGGAGGCGGCCCGGCAGTTCCGCAAGGCGGCGGACGCGGAGGTCGGGCCCGCGCAGCACGACCTCGGCGTGCTCTACCTCCAGGGGCGCGGCCTGCCGAAGGACCCGACCCAGGCGGCCCAGTGGTTCCGGCGCGGGGCCGACAACGGCGATCTCGCGAGCGAGGTCGAGTTCGCGATCCTGGTGTTCAACGGGATCGGCGTGACGAAGGACGAGCGGCTCGCCGCCCGCTACTTCTCGCACGCGGCCTCGCGCGGCAACGCCATCGCCCAGAACCGGCTGGCCCGGCTCTACGCCACCGGCCGCGGCGTGCCGAAGAACCTCGTCGAGGCCGCCGCCTGGAACCTCGCTGCGGCCGGCCAGGGCCTGTCGGACGCGTGGCTCGACCAGGCGCTGGCCGGGCTCTCCGCCGACGATCGGGCCCGCGCCGAGCGGCTCGCCAACGAGCGGATCGAGCAGCGGTAGGGCGCGGCCGGCGCCCTACTCCGCCTTCGACCAGTCCACCCCCGCCTCCAGCTCCGGCAGGAGCACCACGCTCTCCTGCTCGTTCGGGTCGGTGCGGGCGATCACCGCGATCACCGGCTCGGTCGTGCTGCGGTTGTAGGGCAGGTGGGGCACGCTCGGGGCGATGTAGACGAACTCCCCCGCCCCGGCGATCGCGTGGTGCTCCAGGCGCTCGCCCCAGAAGCAGCCGGAGACGCCGGAGAGCACGTGGATGGCGGTCTCGTGCGCCGCGTGCATGTGGGCGTAGGCGCGCTCGCCCGGGGCGATCTCCAGGAGCTGGAGGTGGATCGCCTTCGAGCCCACCGCCTCGGCCGAGATCGCCGGGCTGTAGGTGTGGCCCTGCTTGCCGCGGAACGGCTTGCCCGCCTGCACCACCATCAGCCCCTCGCGGGGACGGTCGGATCCGGTTGCCATCATGCCTCCTGCGGCCGCTCCTCGACGCGGAAGGCCTGATCTACCGGCACCTGCAGGCCGTTGACCAGGGCGTTGGTCTGGTTCGCCATGCCGACCACCGCCAGGAACTCGCCGTGCTGCTCCGGCGTGAGCCCCTTGGCGCGGGCGGCCGCCGTGTGGGAGTGGATGCAGTAGGGGCAGCCGTTGGCGATCGAGACGGCGATGTAGACCAGCTCCTTGGTCAGCGGGTCGAGCGTCCCCGGACCCATCACCGCCTTCAGGGTGGCCCAGGTCCGCTCCAGCAGCGCCGGGTCGTTGGCGAGCCCCCGCCAGAAGTTGTTCACGAAGTCCGAGCCGCGCGTCGCCCGGATGTCGGCGAACACCGCCCGCACCCGCGGGTCGGCCTCGGCCGCCGCGTCGTCCCACAGGGTCACGGTCGCCATGGCGATCACCTCGGAGCTTGCGCCTCAGAGCTTGCGCCTCAGAGCTTGCAGGCGCCGTCGAGCGCCCGGTTCTCGGCCTCGGTGAACAGGCGCGAGCGGATGTGGAAGCGCTTCTCGCGGCCGTTCTCCAGGGAGAACATGCCGCCGCGGCCGGGCACCACGTCGAGGATGATGTGGGTGTGCTTCCAGACGCCGAACTGCGACCGCGAGATGTAGAAGTCGGCCCCGCCGACCTGGCCGAGATGCACGTCGCCGTCGCCGGTCAGGAAGTCGCCGACCGGGTAGCACATCGGCGAGGAGCCGTCGCAGCAGCCGCCCGACTGGTGGAACATGACCGGGCCGTACTCGGCCCGCAACTCCTCGATCAGCGCGAGCGCCGCGGGCGTCGCGGTGACCCGCAGCGGCGTGCCGTCGGCGCCGGCCTGCTCGGCTGTGGTGGCCTCGACCGTCCCTGCCCCGTCCATGCTGGCCTCCCTGCCCTGTCGAAGGTCCGGGTTTCGAAAGGGCGCGCCGTTGCGGGGGGGGGGGGGGCGCCCGCCCACGGCCGGGGCTCCGCCCCGGCACCCTGCCGGAGGGCGCGCCCTCCGGACACCCGATCGGATATGCGTCCCCGGGGGCGGATGTCCACCATCGCGCCCGCAACGAAAAAACCCCGGCCTCGCGGCCGGGGTCAAGGTGGTCTCGGGAGACCCGGCCAGACGCCTCAGAAGAATCCGAGCTTCTTGGCCGAGTAGCTGACCAGCATGTTCTTCGTCTGCTGGTAGTGATCGAGCATCATCTTGTGGGTCTCGCGGCCGATGCCGGACTGCTTGTAGCCGCCGAAGGCCGCGTGGGCCGGGTAGGCGTGGTAGCAGTTCGTCCAGACGCGGCCGGCCTGGATCGCCCGGCCGAAGCGGTAGGCGCGGGTCCCGTCGCGGGTCCAGACGCCGGCGCCCAGGCCGTACAGGGTGTCGTTGGCGATCGAGAGCGCCTCGGCGTCGTCCTTGAAGGTCGTGACCGACAGGACGGGGCCGAAGATCTCCTCCTGGAAGATGCGCATCTTGTTGTGGCCGCGGAACACGGTCGGCTTCATGTAGAAGCCGTCGGCGAACTCGCCGTCCTTGACGTTGCGCTCGCCGCCGGTGAGGCACTCGGCCCCTTCCTGCTTGCCGATGTCGACGTAGCTGAGGATCTTCTCGAGCTGCTCGGACGAGGCCTGGGCGCCGATCATGGTCGCCGGGTCGAGGGGCGAGCCCTGCGTGATCGCCTCGACGCGCTTGACCGCCCGCTCCATGAAGCGGTCGTAGATCGACTCGTGCACCAGCGCGCGGCTGGGGCAGGTGCAGACCTCGCCCTGGTTGAGGGCGAACATGGTCAGGCCTTCGAGCGCCTTGTCGAGGAAGTCGTCATCCTCGTTGGCCACGTCCGCGAAGAAGATGTTCGGCGACTTGCCCCCGAGCTCCAGCGTCACCGGGATCAGGTTCTGCGAGGCGTACTGCATGATCAGCCGGCCCGTCGTCGTCTCGCCGGTGAAGGCGATCTTGGCGATGCGGGGCGAGGAGGCCAATGGCTTGCCGGCTTCGAGGCCGAAGCCGTTGACGACGTTGACGACGCCCGGCGGCAGCAGGTCGGCGATCAGCTCCAGCACGACGAGGATCGAGGCCGGTGTCTGCTCGGCGGGCTTGAGCACCACGCAGTTGCCCGCCGCCAGCGCCGGGGCGAGCTTCCACACCGCCATCAGGATCGGGAAGTTCCACGGGATGATCTGGCCGACGACGCCGAGCGGCTCGTGGAAGTGGTAGGCGACCGTGTCGTGGTCGATCTCGGAGATCGAGCCCTCCTGCGCGCGCACGCAGCTCGCGAAGTAGCGCCAGTGGTCGATGGCGAGCGGGATGTCGGCGTGGGTGGTCTCGCGGATCGGCTTGCCGTTGTCCCAGGTCTCGGCGAGCGCGATCAGGTCGAGGTTCTCCTCCATCCGGTCGGCGATCTTGAGGAGGATGCGGGCGCGCTCGGCCGGGGCGGTGCGGCCCCAGGACTCCTTGGCGGCGTGCGCCGCGTCGAGCGCCCGGTCGATGTCGGAGGCGTCGGAGCGGGCGACCTCGCAGATCACCTTGCCGGTGATCGGCGAGGTGTTCTCGAAGTAGCGGCCGGCGCTGGGGGCGACCCACTGGCCGCCGATGAAGTTCTCGTAGCGGGCCGAGAAGGGCGACTTGACTCGGGCGTCACCGAGGAATTCCGGCTTGTTCATAGGCGTTTTCCTTCCGTGAGGCCCCGAGCCTCGTGAACCGCGGCTCTTTCAGTTTCAGTCGGGCCCGGTCGTTTGGGCGGCCGCGACCGCTTCGGCTCGAGGTGCAGCCAATGGCAGAAGGGCGGGCGAATCAAGGTGGACTTTTGGCCAGTGCCCTCCGGCGGCGATCCTACGCCCGCCGCGCGGCGATGGCGACGGGGGGCGCGGGGTATCCGCGCGGTGGGGCTCAGCCCGCCAGCGCGAGCGGCAGCACGAGGGCTGCGACCGGCAGGGCGGCCAGGGCGGCCGCCCGCAGCCAGACGGGGCGCCAGGACAGGAGCGCCACGACGGCGAGCGCCGCGGCGGTGAGCGCGCCGAGCCACTGCACCGGCCCGAACGCCCAGCCGCCGCAGGCGATCGCGGCGGCGAAGGACAGCCCGATGCCGCACCAGCCGGCCGCGCGCAGGGCCTTGGCCCGCCCGCGGACCGCGGGGGTTTGCAGGGCGGCGCGGTGGTGACGGTCGAGGCTGAGGGCCAGGGCCGCGAGGCCGGAGAAGGCCAGGGCGAGGCTGACGGCGAGGGCGGCGGCGGTCATGCGCGGGCGGTGCCTTCAGGAATGGAAGCCCCCCGCAGCCGCCCCGGCACCCGCAGCGACAGCCGGGCGCCCAGGGCGAGGAGGAGCGCGAGCAGCGCCATCGCGAGGTCGAAGCCCAGGAACCGCGCCTCGCCGACCAGCACCGCGTCGGCGACCGGCACCACCGCGAAGGCCGCCGCCGCGAGCCCGAGCCCGACCGGCCAGCCCCGCGTCCGCGGCAGCAGCGCGCACAGCAGCGCCGTCAGGGCCCAGGCGGCGAAGAAGGTCCGGGTCTCCCACGCCGCCCGTTCCGCCAGCCCGAGGGGCAGGAGGCGGTTGGCGAGGAAGTAGGCGGCGAGCGCGGTGGGCAGCCCGGCGATGGCGCCGAGGTTGAGGATCCGCACGAGGCGCAGGCCGAAGCCCGCGGGATGCGCGACCTTCGGGGTCCGGGCGACCGCCCAGAGCACGAGGCCGGTGGCCACCGTCGCCGCGCCCATCGCGCCGCAGAGCATGAACAGGGCGCGGAGCGCCGGGGCGGCGAAATGCGCCTCGTGCAGGCCGATCATCACCGCGCCGGTGCGGGTGGCCCCGCCGGCGGCGCCGGTGCGCGCGACCTCCGCCCCGCTGCCGACGTCGTAGGCGATCTGCGGGTGCAGGTGGGCGAGCCCGTGCGGCTCCTCGAAGACGGCTGTGACGGTGCCGGCGGCGTCGCCGGGCATCGTCGCCAACAGGGCCTCGGGCGCCTCGCCGCCGTCCCGCACCGCCCGCGCCAGGATCTCGCCGAGGGACGGCGGTGTGCCGGGCCGCCCGGCCGGCATGCGCGTCGCCGGCATCAGACCGGCCTCGGCGTAGTAGCGCAGCACATCGCCCCCGTAGGCGACCTGCGGGCCCCACGGCATCAGCAGCGGCGCCAGCGTGACGAGGCCCGAATAGGTGATCATCAGGTGGAAGGGCAGCGCCAGGACGCCGACGACGTTGTGCGCGTCGAGCCAGCCGCGCTGGGCCGAGCGGTCGCGGCGGAAGGTGAAGAAGTCCGCGAAGATGCGCCGGTGGGTGACGATCCCGGAGATCAGGGCCACCAGCAGCACCATCGCGCAGATCGCGACGATCCAGCGGCCCCAGAGCGGCGGCAGGCTCAGCTCGTAGTGGAAGCGGTAGAGGAAGTCGCCGCCCCGCGTGTCGCGGACCCGGGCGGTCTCCCCGGTCGCCGGGTCGAGGAGCGCGCGGTGGAACGGCCCCTCCAGACTTTTCCACCAGTGGACCTCGGTCGCCGGCATCTCGGGCTTGGGCATCACGACGTACCAGCCGGCGGCGTCCGGCATCTGCCGCGCCAGGAAGGCGCCGGCGGTCGTGGCCGCCTGCACGGGGTCGACCGCCGTCTCGGTCAGCTCCGGCCGCATCCAGCGGGTGATGTCGTCGCGGTAGTAGCTCGCGGTGCCGGTGACGAACACCGCGAACAGCGCCCAGCCGACCACGAGGCCCGACCACGCGTGCAGCCACGCCATCGCCGGCCGGAACGGGCGCGGCGCCGTCACGCGAACCCGCCCGCGAGCCATACGCCGCCGCCGAGCCCGGCCGCGACCACCCCGAGGCCGAGCGCCGCGCGGGCGAGCGTACGCGCGGCGAACACCCAGACCACGGCGGCGGCCATCAGGGCGAAGCTCCCCAGCGTGCCGGCCGAGACCGCCTCGGATCGCGGGAGCGGCAGGGAAAGGGCGAGCAGCGCGGCGGCGAGGGCGGCGACCGCGTATCCGCCGAAGGCCGCCAGCGCGACGCGCCCGGCCACGCCGAGCCGATCGACGAGACCGATCGCCGGCCGTCCGCTCATCGGGGATCTCCGCGCCTGTGCCGAGCCATGCCGCCGGGTAACAGCGCGCCGTGCGGGGGTGCAACCGCTATGTTCCGGAACGATTCCAGCGTGGACGGGCGCGGCCCGGGCCGGTCAGGAGGCCGGACCGGCGTCTCCGGCGGCCTGGGGCGCGCCCTCCCGGTCGGGCATGGCGTAGCCCCGCCGCCACGTGGCGTGCTCGTCCGAACCCTCGAGATAGGGGTTGGCCTCCGGCGGGTCGCCGCGCTCGCGCGCGTGGCGGCCCTCGTCGCTGATGGCGGTGGGCGAGCGGTCGGGGAAGGACATGGTTGGGCTCCTCCCGCGCGGGACTTCTGCACGAACCCGTCGCGTCCGGTGGGAACGGGCGCGGGGGCGCTTCGATCCTTGCACCGCGTGACGGCGGGCGCCGGCCTCGGTGATCAACCCCAGGGGATCAGTCATCGCGGATCGACGAGGAGGAGCGCGAAGATGTCGGCGATCTCGCCGTCGCCCGCCCGTGCAAGGGCCGTCATGGCGAGCTCGGCGCTGTCGCAGGCGTCGGCCGCGTCGGCGCGTCCGAGTTCCGCCTGTGGGTCGTAGTCGGCCGTGTGCCGGCGCTGCTGAAGGTCGACGAAGGCGCTCGCGAAGGTGCGCATCTCCTGCGAGACCCGGGGCCGCCGCAGCAGCTTCGCGTACCGGGGTGCGAGGTGCGGCTTCTCGATCGCGACGCAGACATCCCGCATCCGGCCGTGCGCGAAGCCGCGGTACAGCAGCGCGTAGGCCGCCGTTTCGCCCTCGTCCCGGCCGATGAACCGCTCGGCCGCCGTCCGCAGAGCGGCGTGGAAGAGGGCGTAATAGGCCGTAGAAATCGCCCGCCGGTGGGCTGCATCGCTCGGCGTCGCCCCGGAGGCGAGCGTCCGGGCGACGCCGAGGAGGTCAGCCGGCTCGAGCATGCCCGCGGTCGTTCCAATCGGCTTGGGAAAGGAAACGCACGAAGGGATAGTGCTCGTCGCCGGCCGCGATCAGACCGTCGCGGATCGTCTGCGCCACGCGGATGCGCGTGAGCGCGTCGGGAGGCCCCCCACGATCCTGCGCAAACACGAAGGCGATGAAATAGGCGAGGCGATCCTCCGCATCCGGGGCGAGATCGACCTCGACCGCCGCAGCAGATCGCCCGGCGACGCTCTGCAAGGCTTCACCGCTGAGCCTGCGAATCTCGGCCGCGTGCAGATGGGACATCGTCCAGAAGTGGCGGGTCTGTCGGACGCAGTCAACGGACCCACCCGGACGGTCTCCGCCTCAGGCCCCCGGCACCCCCGCCCGCGCCACGTCGCCCGCGCTGGCGAGGTCCGGCAGCGACCAGCACAGCCCCATCACCCGCTTGGCCTGGGCCTGCGGCAGCACGCCGTCGGCGAGGTCGAGGAACTTCGCTTCGAGCTGCCGGTCGCTCATCGGCGTCTCGACGCTGCCGATCGCGTGCTCGATGCGGCGGTGGACGGTCCGGCCGTCGTTCAGCGTCACCGTCATGTCCACCTGCGCGGGGTCGATGCCGGGGGTGACCACCGGGAAGACCTTTTGGCGCAGGGCGACGACGCGGGGATCGTTCACCGCCCGGTCGCTGAACTGCTTCTCGCCGCCCGCCCCCTCGACGAAGGCCACCGCGGCGGCGTGGTAGATGCTGAACTTGCCCTCCAGCCCGGTCTTCGGCGCGGTCTTGCCGGTGAGTTCCAGGACGAGCGGATGGACCTTGAGGTCGACGCGCCGGATCTCCTCCGGCTTCACGTGATCCGCGTCGCGGATCTGGATCGCGGCGTCGATCGTCGGGTGCATGACGATGCCGCAGGCGAACGGCTTGTAGGTGTTGAGCGCGCTCTCGTAGCGGGTCCCGAGCCCGTCGGTGATCTGCGACCAGTCCTGCTTGGTCGAGATCGTCTGCGCCCAGCCGCGGCGGACCTCGATCATCCGGTCGGAGGAGGTGAAGCCCTTGGCGGCGAGGATCGCCGCGAACAGGCCGTTGGCGGCCGCGCGGCCGGGGTTGAAGCTCTTGTTCATCGAGCCGAACGACTCGCGCAGGCCCACCGGCTGCGAGGCGGCGAGCCCCAGCGCGTAGGCCGTCTGCTCGTCGTTGAGCCCCATCAGCTTGGCCGCGGCCGCCGCCGCGCCGAACGGGCCGCAGGTGCCGGTGATGTGCCAGCCGGCATCGTAGTGGTTCGGGTAGACGGTGTTGCCGATCCGGCACTCGACCTCGATCCCGGTCACCAGGGCGGCGAGGAAGTCCTTGCCCGAGACCGGCTTCATCTCGGCGTAGGCGAGGATCGCCGACGCCACCGGGCCGGCGGGGTGGATGATCGTCTTGAGGTGGGTGTCGTCGAAGTCGAAGATGTGGCTCGACACGCCGTTGAGGAAGGCGGCGTTCATGATGTCGAACCGCTCCGAGCGCCCGAACAGCCCGGCCTGCGGCGGCCCGGAGAACGGCTGGAGCGCCGAGACCGCGATGTCCACCGTCTCGTGGTGCGAGCCGCCGATCGCCACGCCGACCCAGTTGAGGAAGCTGCGCACGCCCTCGCGCCGCACCGCCTCGGGCAGCGCGTCGTAGGACGATTCCTGGATCCACCGGGCGAGGATTTTCGTGACGGGCGGCGGCGGTGTCGTGCTCTTCGCGGCGGGGGCGGCCGTCTCGGCGGCCCGCGCGACCTGGAGCGCGGGCACTGTGACGGCGAGGCCGGCGGCGCCGATCAGCGAGCGGCGGTTCAGGGTCATGGCGTCCTCCCGGGCGGGCCGCCTCTCCGGCCCGCTCCGGTCGATCCCATACCGCGCGGCGGGTTGGGCCGTGAAGACCGGCTGCAGGGCCGGTCTGCTGCAACCTCACACGGTCACCGGCAGCGCCTCCTGCTCGCCCACGCCAAACACCCGCCGGTAGCGCGCGACCTCCTCGGCCGGTCCCTGCGCCTTGGTGGGGTTGTCGGAGAGCTTGACGGTGGGATGGCCGTTCGCCTCCGTCACCTTGCAGACGATCGATACCGGGTCGAGCCGCCCGTCCGGCGTCAGGCCGCGAAAATCGTTGGTCAGCAGCGTGCCCCAGCCGTAGCCGATGCGCATCCGCCCGTGGAAGCGGGCGTGGATGCGCTCGATCTCTGCGATGTCGAGGCCGTCGGAAAAGATCGCGAGCTTGTCGCGCGGGTCGTGCCCCTGCGCCTGCCAGAAGCGGACCGCCTCCTCGCCGCCCTCGATCGGGTCCTTCGAATCGATGCGGATGCCGGTCCAGTCGGCGACCCAGTCGGGGGCGTCGGCCAGGAAGCCGGTGGTGCCGTAGGTGTCGGGCAGGATCACGCGCAGGTTGCCGGCGTAGTCCTCCTGCCAGTCGGAGAGCACGGCGTAGGGGGCAGCCCGCAGCGCCGCGTCGTCGGGGGCCAGCGCCGCGTAGACCATCGGCAGCTCGTGGGCGTTGGTGCCCACCGGCTCGACCTCGCGGCGGGCGGCGATCAGGCAGTTCGAGGTGCCGAGGAAGGCGCGCTCGCCCAGGCCCTCGGCCATCGCCCCCACGCACCAGTCCTGCCACAGGAAGCCGTGGCGGCGGCGGGTGCCAAAATCGGCGATCGACAGGTCCGGCAGCCGCCGCAGCCGCTCGATCTTCTCCCACACCCGGGTCATCGCCCGGGCGTAGAGCACCTGGAGGGCGAGCTTGCCGAGGCCGCGCAGCACGGCGCGCGCCCGCAACTCGTTGAGGATGGCGAGCGCCGGCACCTCCCACATCGTGGTCTCGACCCAGGGGCCGTGGAAGGTCAGCTCGTACTGGCCGTCGCGCACCGAGAGGTCGTACTCGGGCAGCCGGAAGGCCTCGAACCACGCCAGGAATTCCGGGCTCAGGATCCGCCCCTGTCCGCGGAAGACGTTGCCGCGCAACCATGTCGCCTCGCCCTTGCTCAGGCGGAGCGTCCGGGCGTGGTCGAGCTGCTCGCGCAGCAGTCCCACGTCGACCTCGTCGGCGATGCGCACCCGGGCCGTGCGGTTGGTGATGCCGAAGGTCGCCGCGACCGTCGGGTGCCGGCGCAGGATCGTCTGCGCCATCAGCAGCTTGTAGAAATCGGTGTCGAGCAGCGATCGGACGATCGGGTCGATGCGGAAGCTGTGGTCGTAGACCCGCGTCGCGAGGTCGAGCATGGATTCGGGCTCGGCGTCCTGAAGGCTACCGGCAGGGGCGCACGTTTCGGGGCGGCCCGTCAACGGATCCGCGGCGCGGCGGCGGCGGTCCGATCGGGGCGATGGGGGCGGGCCAGGACCGCCGGACCGCGGCGGCTGCCGATCGGGCGGAGCCGCGGATCGGCCCGCGATGCCGCCGACGGGATCCCGATCGGGTGCCGATCGGAATCGGCCAAAACATATCTCGGATAGGGCCCGCAAGGAAGCGGACAGTCTTGCTCGGTCGCAGCGACTTCCGCCAATCGACGTTTATGGACCCAAATTAATGATCCTGTAATTTCACCGGGCGGCGTGGGGGTGGTAAGTGTTTGGGCCATAGCAAGTGAGGACGCTGTGTTGGATGACCCGCGCGACGATACGGAAGCCTCGGCGCGCGCGCTCCTCAGCCTGAGGCGCATCGCCGAGGCCCTCGGCCAGCCGCCCGCCGCCTTCTTCAACGCGGCGGAAGGGACCGATGCCCTCTCGGATCTCGCGGCGACGACCGAACTCCTGCGCCTGTGGAGCACCCTCACCAGCGATGTCGACCGCGCAGCGGTCCTGGGCTTCGTGCGCGACCTCGCCGAGCAGCGGAGGGGTTGAGGCCCGGCGTCCCGCAGGTGCGCGCCCGGTCGGCGAAAAAATGGGGACGACCGCCAAACGCGGCGCGTCGCCCCCAGCCTTCGCGGTCCGGCGTCTCGCCTCAGGCGAGATCGACCTTCTTGGTCTCGGTCTTGGGGCTCTCACCGGTGAGCGCCGCCTTCACGTAGCCGTAGAGGTGGACCATCGTGGCATTCGGGCTGTCCCAGTACTCGCCCTTCTCCGGATGGACGCGGATCAGGGCGACCTCGGGATCGTCCTTGCCCTTGGGGAACCACGTCTTCAGGCTCTCCTGCCACTTGGCATCGATCTTGGCGCGATCACGCACGATCTCCGCCTTGCCGGCGACCGAGACGTAGTTCTGGCTCGACGGGTCCGAGTAGGCCAGGTTGATCTGGTTGTCCCGGCTGATCTCCTCGGTCTTGGGGGAGTGCAGCTTGGTGAAGAACCACAGGTCGCCGTTCTCGTCCGCGTCGTTGTTCCACATCGGGCGGCTGTTGAGCGTCCCGTCGGCGTCGACGGTGGTCATCATCGCGATCTTCACGTCCTTGATCAGCTCGAACAGCTTCTTCGCGCCCTCGTGGTCGCGGTGGTTGCCCTGATGCATCGGCGGCACTCTCCTGTCTCGTGAACGGTCTGCGGCGGCCGGGGCCGCGCGAATCGTCTCGACAACGGACGAGCCTTCCAATGGTTCAGGGGCCGGAGCACCGGGTCCGCCGACGCTCCCGGCGCGGGCTGGCGTTTCCCGCGAGCGCGTTTACATGAGAGGTGGCAACGCCCGGCGGCGGCAGCCGAGATCGACCCCGCCCGCGTCCCCACCTGAGGAGCCCGAAACCCTTGGCGATCACCCGCGACGACGTCCTGCGCGCCCTTGAGGCGGTCACGATCGACGCCGGCGGCACCACCCTGCCCGGCTCCGGGCGGCTCTCGCAGGTCGTGGTCGATCCCAACAGCCGGGTGATGTTCTCGATCCTGGTGGACGCGTCCGAGGCCGAGCGGTTCGAGCCGGTGCGGCGGCAGGCGGAGGGGCGCGTGCTCCAGATCCCCGGCGTCTCCGGCGTGTTCGCGAGCCTCACCTCCGAGCGCGGCCCCGCCCACCCGGCGCAGAGCACGGCGGCGCCGCGGCCGGTGAGCCCGCCGCCCGTCGCCCCGCCGCGGCCGGGCGCGCCGCCGAACCAGGGGCCTCAGATCGCGGGCGTGCGCCACATCGTGGCGGTGGCCTCCGGCAAGGGCGGGGTGGGCAAGTCGACCACAGCCTGCAACCTCGCCCTGGCCCTGCAAGCGCAGGGGCTGAAGGTCGGCCTGCTCGACGCCGACATCTACGGTCCCTCGGTGCCGAAGCTGTTCGGGCTCACCGGCAAGCCCACCGTCGTCGACAACCGGGCGATGGAGCCGATGGTCGGCTACGGGCTCAAGGTCATGTCGATCGGCTTCCTGATCGAGCCCGAGGCGGCGATGATCTGGCGCGGGCCGATGGTGCAGTCGGCGATCACCCAGATGCTGCGCGACGTGATCTGGGGCGAACTCGATGTGCTGCTCGTCGACATGCCGCCCGGCACCGGCGACGCGCAGCTCACGATGGCCCAAGCGACGCCGCTCTCGGGCGCCGTCATCGTCTCGACGCCCCAGGACCTCGCGCTGATCGACGCGCGCCGCGGCGTGACCATGTTCAAGAAGGTCGCCGTGCCGATCCTCGGCATCGTCGAGAACATGGCGACCTTCGTCTGCCCGAACTGCGGCCACGCCTCGCACATCTTCGGCCACGGCGGCGCGCGGAACGAGGCGCAGCGCCTCGGCGTGCCGTTCCTCGGCGAGGTGCCGCTCAACATGACGATCCGCGAGACCTCGGATGCCGGCCGGCCGGTGGTGGCCACCGACCCCGAGGGGCCGCAGGCGCGGGTCTACCGGGAGATAGCGAGCGCTCTCTGGGCGAACCTGTCCGGCGCCCCCGCCGGCCGCGCGGCGCCGAAGATCGTCATCGAGTAGGTCCCTTTGGGAGCAGATCCTTGGGGCCCATCCTCGGCCTGATCCTCGCCGGCGGCCTCGGCCGGCGGATGGGCGGGATGGACAAGCCGCTGCTGCCGCTCGCCGGCCGCCCCCTGCTCGCCCGCGTCGCCGAGCGGCTGGCGCCGCAATGCCCGGCGGGTCTGGCGCTCAGCGCCAACGGCGACCCGGCCCGGTTCGCGCCGGCCTTCACCGGGCCGGTCCTGCCCGACCCCCTCCCCGACCGTCCGGGTCCGCTCGCCGGGGTGCTCGCCGGGCTCGAACACTGCGCGGCAGAGCGCCCGGCGGTGACGCACGTGCTGTGCGTGCCGGGGGACGCCCCGTTCCTGCCGGCGGATCTCGCCGCGCGTCTCGCCGCGGCGCTCGCCGCAGCCCCGATCGCGCGCGCCGCCTCCGGGGGACGGGCGCACCACACGGTGGCCCTCTGGCCGGTGGCCCTGCGCGCGGAACTGCGGGCGGCGCTTGCGGGGGGCGAGCGCCGGGTCGGCGCGGTGCTGGCGCGGCACGGAGCGGCGACGGTCGCGTGGCCGGTCGCGGCATGCGACCCGTTCCTCAACGTCAACGCGCCGGAGGATCTGGCCGCCGCGGAGCGGGCCCTGACAAGCGGGGCGGGTTGACCGATTACCGGTCCCGCGCGTCCCGCCGCAGCGTCGGCAGACCGATGCCCGCGGCGTCGAAGCCGCCGTCGACCGCGAGCACCTGCCCGGTCACGTAGGAGGCACGCTCCGAGCAGAGGAACACGATCGTCTCGGCCAACTCCTCCTCCAGGCCGTAGCGCCCGAGCGGGATGGCGTCGCGGTAGTCCTTGCGGATCTCCGGGCTGTGGACCGCCTTGGCCATCGCCGTATCGACGGGCCCGGGCGCGACGGCGTTCACGCGAATGCCGAGTTCCCCCAGCTCGACCGCCTGCTGCTTGGTCAGGTGGGCGAGGCCGGCCTTGCTGGTGCCGTAGGCGACCCGCAGCGTCGAGGCGCGCAGGCCCGAGATCGAGGTGATGTTCACCACCGCCCCGCCCCCGCCCGCGGCCATCACTGGCGCGGCGGCCTGGGTGCACAGGAACGGGCCCGACAGGTTCACGGCGAGCACCCGCGACCACTCCGCGAAGCGCGTCTCAAGAAGTGGCTTGAACACAGCGATGCCGGCGTTGTTCACCAGCGCGTCGAGCCGCCCGAACCGCTCGGCAACCCGGCCTATTGCGGCGGCGACGGCCTCCGGATCGGACACGTCGGCGGTGAGCGCCAGCGTCGCCTCCGGGCGGTCGAGCGCCGCGGCGGCGGCCTCCACCGCCGGGCCGTCGATGTCGAGGAGCGCCACGCGCCAGCCGTCGGCGAGGAAGCGGCGCGCCGCGGCGAGCCCGATGCCGCGCGCCGCCCCGGTCACGAGGGCTGTCCGGTCCGGGGTCGTCGACATCGGGGAGTCCTGTGTGAGGGAGGCGCGAAGCGGCGCCGTCCCGGGCCGTGTCACAGACTCGGCCGCGCGGGGCAAGGCGTGCGGGGCAAGGGCAGGCGATGCGGCCCGCCCTCCCCGTGTGTCCCCGCGCCTACGCGGCGCCGGCGGTCGCCTTGACGATCTTGTCCGGCGAGCGCGGCGGCTCGCCCTTGTTGATCGTGTCGATCACGTCCATGCCCTCGATCACCTTCCCCCACACGGTGTACTGCTTGTCGAGGAAGCGCGCGTCGTCGAAGCAGATGAAGAACTGCGAGTTCGCCGAGTGCGGGAAGTTGGTGCGGGCCATCGAGCAGGTGCCCCGCACGTGCGGCTCGGCGTTGAACTCGGCCTTCAGGTCCGGCAGGTCGGAGCCGCCGGAGCCGGTGCCGGTCGGGTCGCCGGTCTGGGCCATGAAGCCGTCGATCACCCGGTGGAACGGCACGCCGTCGTAGAAGCCCTGGCCGGCCAGCGTCTTGATGCGCTCGACGTGGTTGGGCGCGAGGTCGGGGCGCAGGGCGATGACCACGCGGCCCTTGGTGGTCTCCAGCACGATGGTCTCGGTGTCTGCCATGGTCGTGGTCCTCCGTCGGTTTCGAGACTGGGGTGGGTTTGGGGCGCCCGCCGCATCCTGCAAGCGGGCGCCGGTGAAGAGGTCTGTCGCCGCCGCCCTTTCGGCGGCCTCTCAGGCCGGGGGGCGGTAGACGAGGCGCAGGGCCACCGGGCGTCCGGCGATGGCCCGGCCCAGCGCCGGTGTGATCCGCGCCGGCGTGCAGCGGTCCAGCCCGTCGAGGGTGGCGCGGACGAGGAGCGCCCGCGCCGGCCCGGCCACGCCGGCCGCGTAGGTGATCCGCGGCCGCCCGACGAGACCGCCGTCCCGCCGCAGCGCCAGCCGCGCCGTGACCTCGATGCCGGCCTGGCCGGTGATCGCGGCCGGCGCGCGCCAGCAGGCGGCGAGCGCCGGGTAGAGGGCGGCCAGCGTGCCGGCCGGTTCAGCGGGCGCTGCGTCGAGCGGCACCGTCACCGTCGCCCGCAGGGTCTGTGGCAGGCTCAGCGGGTAGCCCGGCCCGGCCTCGTCGGCGTAGCCCGCATCGAGGCGGCCGCCATCGTAGGCGCGGGCCGCGGCCGGGACCAGGGCCAGGACGGCGAAAGCGACCGCGCGCCGGGCGAGCATGCGGCCGGCGCTACCGGGCCTTCTCGGCGAGCGTCATGCTGACGATCTTGTCCGGGTCCTGGACGGCGCCGCCCGGGGCGCCGGGGGCGGCCTTCTTGATCTTGTCGAGCACGTCGAGGCCGTCGGTGACGTTGCCGACGACCGTGTACTGGCCGTTGAGGAACGGCGCGTCGCCGAGGCAAATGAAGAACTGCGAGTTGGCCGAGTTCGGGTCCGAGGAGCGGGCCATGCCGACCGTGCCGCGCTTGAACTGGGCGGTCTTCGAGAACTCGGCCGGGATGTTCGGCAGGCTGGAGCCGCCGGTGCCGTTGCCCTTCGGATCGCCGGTCTGGGCCATGAAGCCGTCCATCACCCGGTGGAACTTCAGGCCGTCGTAGAAGCCCTGGCCCACGAGCGTCTTGATCTGCTTGACGTGCTTGGGCGCCAGATCCGGCCGCAGCTCGATGGTGATGCGCCCGTCCTTGGTCTGGAGGTAGACGGTGTTGGCGTCCGCGGCCCGCGCCGCCGTGGCCGTGCCGAGGGTCAGGGCGAGCGCGAGGAGGGCAAGCCGGCGGTTCATCGGGGTTCCTTTCGGTCTTCAGGAGGTCGTGTCGGCGAAGCGGGCCCGGAGCCGCGCGGCCACCGTGGGCGGCACGAAGGGGGCGACGTCGCCGCCCATTCCGGCGATCTGGCGCACCAGCGTCGCGGTGATCGGGCGCACGCCCGTCGAGGCGGGCAGGAACACCGTCTGCACCTCCGGCGCCATCGCCCCGTTCATGCCGGCGAGCTGCATCTCGTAGTCGAGGTCGGTGCCGTCGCGCAGGCCACGGATGAACAGGGCCGCGCCGCAGCGGCGGGCCGCCGAGACCGCGAGGTCGTCGAAGGTGGCGATGTCGAGCGTCGCGCCCTCGGCCGCGGCCAGCGGCCCGCAGGTCTCGGTCAGCATCGCTGCGCGCTCGTCTGCGGAGAACAGCGGCGCCTTGCCGGGATGCACGCCGATGGCGATCACGAGGCGGTCCACCAGCCGGCAGGCTTGGCGCACGACGTCGAGATGGCCGTTCGTGACCGGATCGAACGAGCCGGCATAGAGGGCGGTGCGGGTCATCGCCCCGGGGCGTAGAGGATTTTCGGGGGGAACGGAACCCGAGGGTGGGGGACCGTCGCCGGCCGGGGCGACTTTGTGACCGGCCCGGCGCCCGCCGCCCGCGCTACTCGTCCTCGCCGAACCGGTTGGCGAGCAGGGCCTCGATCGCGTCGAGGCAGCTCTCCGCGTCCGGGCCGACCGCGGTGACGGCGATGCGGGTGCCCTTGGCGGCGCCCAGCGTCAGCAGGCCCATGATCGAGCGGCCGCCGACCGTCTCCCCGGCCCGGGTGACGGCCACCGTGGCGTCGAAGCGCTCCACCGTCTGCACGAACTTGGCCGAGGCGCGGGCGTGCAGGCCGCGGCGGTTGATGATCGGCAGCATCCGCAGGAGCCCGCCCTCGGGCACCGGCGGGTTCTCGTCGGTCTCGTAGAGGTCGTCCATCGCCCTTCCATCCCCCGTGCCCATCTGCGCAAGCACGGCCGTGTCGGCAGCTTAACAGTCAAGCCGGCCCATCGATCCACGTTCGGATCCGAGGACTGCGGCCGAGTCCCAAAAAATCACCACTCGACCTCGGCGCCGACGCCGACGCTGGTGCGGCCGTCGCTGCCGGTCTCGCCCTTGAGCTTGATCCGGCGGGTCACGTCGAAATCCACGCCCACCGCCGTGTCGGCGGGCTTGGCGCCGGCCTTCACGCCGACGCTGATCCGGTCGGAGATGTAGCGCGAGGCACCGAGCGCCGGTCCGCCGCTCGCGCCGGTGGAGACGTCGAGGCTGTCGAGGCCGAGGCTCTTGCGCGCCTCGCCGAACACGTCCGGACCGGCGGCGCCCCCGGAGAGCTGCGCCACGGCCTGGGCGAGCTGGAGCGCCTGGAACGGCGACAGGCCGCCGGCCGCCTTCTTGAACAGCAGGCGCGACAGGATCTCGTCCTGGGGCAGCGCGGGGTCGGAGGTCAGGCTGAACTGGGGCATGTCCGCCGGGCCGGTGACGGCGACCCGGGCGGTCACGTCCCCGGCCTTGGTCTGCGCCGCGAAGTCGAGATCGGGGGTCGTCAGGCTGCCGAGGAAGGTGAGTTTGCCGCGGTCGAAGTCGATGCGCTGTCCGACGAGGTCGAGACGGCCCCGGCGCATGGTGAAGGCGCCGACCGCGTTCGGGTCGCGGGACGTCCCGGTGATCCTAAGGGAACCGCCCAGCTCCGCATCGAGGCCGCGGCCGCGCACGAAGATCCGGCTCGGCGCGTCGACGGCCACATCCAGCGTCGCGTCGAACGGCACCGCCGGCTTTTTCGGGGATCGCCGCGCCGCATTCTTCTTCTCGGACTGCCGTGCCAGCCGCGCGCGCAACTCCGGCGGGGCGTTGACGTGGCGGACCCCCGGCAGCGGCCGCACCGTGGCGGACAGCCGGTCCGGCACCGCCACGTCGATCGAGGCGACGTCGACCCGGCCGCTCACCCGCGGGGTGCGGGCGAGCGGGCCGGCGAGCGACAGGTCGAGGCTGGCGATGGCGGTGAGCAGCGGGCTCGACACCAGCTCCGCCCGCTCGGCGGTGACCCGGAACTGCCCGGGGAAGCCGCCGGCCGGGTCGAGGCCGACGCGGCCGGCCACCGCGAGGCGGCCGCCGTTGCGGGTCGCGGCGGTGAGGCGCTCGACCACGAGGCTGTCGCCGCGCCCGGTGACCCGGCCCTCGACGTTGGTCAGGCGGATGCCGTTGAGCGGGTCGGTGAAGCTGCCGCCGGTGAGCACGGCCGAGCCCTCGGCCCGGGGCGCGGCCAGCGTACCCGTGACGCCGCCGTCGATCGCCACCCGGCCGGCGACACTCTGGCCGCCGACGGAGAGCACCGTGTTGGCGAGCGCGGCGTCGAGGGTGCCGTGGGCGCGCAGGGCCAGGCCCCCCCCCGGCTCAACCGGCAGGCTGCCGGAGAGGGTGAGCGCCACGCCGCGCCCGGCGGTCACCCGCCCGTCGAGGCTCGCCTGTCCGTCCGACAGCACCCCCTTGGCCTGGGCGTCCACCGGCGGCAGCCCGGCACTGCGGGTCTGCGGGGCGACGAGGCGCGAGACGGTCAGCGCGTAGCGCCCCTCCGGCCGGTCGGGGGAGCCGCGCAGCTCGGCCTCGCCGTCGAGGGTGCCGGACAGGGCGAGGTCGGGCGCCGCGATGCGGGCGAGCGCCAGCGGCAGGGCCCGCAGGGTCACGCGCAGGTCGAGGTCGCGGCCGGCGCGGCCCTGGACGGCGACGCGGCCCGAGCCGGCCGCGATCGTGAGGCCGTCGATCGCCGCGCCGCCGTCGCGCAGGGTGATCGTCGCCGGTCCTGTGAGGGCGAAGCGGTCGCCGCCGCGGGCCGCCGCGAAGCGCTGCAACGCGATCCGGGTGTCGGCGGCGGGCACGACGCGGGCGGCGGCGTCGAGGGCGAAGCCGCGGGCGCGGGCGGTCAGGGTCACGTCGCTGCCCGAGGGCGCACCGGTGGCCGCGAGGCGCAGGGACTCGACGCTCTGGCCCGCCGCGACCAGCCGGTCGGCGTCGAGGTGGCCGTCGAGGACGGGATGGGCGCGCAGATCCCGGCCCCGCAGGTCGGCGTCGAGGCGGTTGAGGGCGTAGGCGCCGTAGCGGATCCCGGAGCCGGTGGCGCGGATCGCCGCGTCCTGGCGGCCGCCGTCCCGGGCGAGGGTGACGGACGCGTCGAGGCGCCCGGCCATCGGCTCGGGGGCGAGCGGGGCGAGGTCGGCGAGGTCAGCGGCCCGCACGGTCAGGCTGCCGGCCGAGAGCCACGTGTCGGCCGCCACCGTCGCGCGGCCGTCCACCGCCACCGAGCCGAGGCCCAGGGAGAGCCCGTCGAGGACCCAGTCCGGGCCGGTGCGGGCGAGGTGGGCGCCGCCCGCGAGCGGCTTGCCGGCTACTTCGCCGGAGAGTTTCAGCGTGCCGTCGGGTGCGCCGGTGAGGTCGGCGACCCGGGCCTCGACGGCGAGGTTGCGGATCGGCCGCCCGTCGGTAGTGGCCGCGGGGGCGGTGAGCGTCGCGGCGAGGTCCGGGCGTTCCAGCGAGCCGGTGAGCCGGCCGTCGAGGGCGGCCCGGCCGGTGAAGCGCCCGTCGAGGTCCGACAGGCTCTTGAGGTCGACCCGGGCCCGCACGTCGGCTGCCGCGGCGGTGGCCTCGCCCTGGAGCGTGGCGGTGAGCCCGGCACCCTCCAGGCGCAGATGGTCGAAGCCGTAGCCGTCGTAGGATTGCGAGACGCGGCCCTGGAGCGTCGGGGAGCGGCCGAGCAGGCGGTCGGCGGGGGCGAGGCCGGTGGCGAGCCGCGCGGCGGTCACGGTGAGGTCGGCGGCCACCGCCTTGCGCGCCGGATCGCCGGTGAGGCGCGCCCGCGCGTCGAGGCTGCCGGCGAGCCCCCGCCCGGCGAGGCCGGAGAAGGCGGCGAGGTCGGGGAGCGCCGCGTCCAGGGTGCCGGTCAGGGTGTTCTGGCCGACACGGCCCGCGTAGGACGCCCGGGCGGTGTCGGATTCGAGCTTCAGGCTCGTCACGTCGATCACCCCGTCCGGCCCGGAGGCGGCGCGGAGCGTCAGGCTCGCCTGGCCGCCGAGGGCCCGGCGGAGTGCCGGGTCGGCGAGGCGCAGGCCCTCGGCGCGGCCGTCGGCGGTGATGGCGAAGCGCCCCGCGGACGCGTCCCCCGCCGGCTCGACCGCGAGCCGCGCCTCGACCCGCTCCAGCGCCGAGCCGCGGCTCTTCAGGCCGGCGGCGTCGAGGCTGCCGCGCACCGTCGGCGTCGTCAGCGGACCCTTGAGGCTGCCGTCGAACACCAGCCGGGCGATCTCGGCATCGCCCGCCTTCGTCAGCTCCCCGTCGGTCGGCATCGCCCGGGCCTGGAGGGTCAGGTCGGCGACGCGGGCCGCCGAGAGGGTGCCGCCGGCCGCGAGCCGCGCGGTGCGCGAGGTCAGCTCCAGCCGGTCGATCCGCACCGCGCCGCTGTCGGCGAAGCCGAGGCTGCCGTCGAGCTTCGTGGTGCCCGCGAACACCGCCGCGGCGGGGCCCGGCACCAGTCCCTCGACCCGGGCGGCGAGGTCGAGGGCCAGACGCCGCTCGGCGCCGATCCGCGAGATCCGCGCGCCGCCCTTGGCGCCGATCTCGGGGCCGGCGGTGAAGTCGAGCCGGGCGTTCCAGGCGTCGAGGGTGCCGGTGCCATCGAGGTCGAAGGCGATCGGCGGCGCGCCGGGGATGTTGGCGGCCTTCGAGAGCAGGCCGCCGGCCTCCTCCATGAGCTGCGCCTTCAGCTCCAGGCGGTCGCCCTGCGGCACGTAGAGCAGGGTCAGGGCGAACCGGCCGGCGGCGTCGAGCCGCCGGGCCTCGGCGCGCAGGTCGAGCCCCTCGCTCGCCGCGCCGAGCTTGGCCCGGCCTTCCGCGGTCAATCGCGCCGGCTGGCCCACCACCTCCGGGCCGAGGACGAGCTCGGCGAGCTTGAACCCCTTGATCTCGACCTTGACCGGCAGGTCCGGCAGCAGCTTGCCGTCGGGCTTGGCCTCCGGGGGCGTCGGCCCGGGCAGCGGCCGGCGCAGCATCTCCAGCCGCCCGACCTCCAGGCTGTCGACCTCCAGCCGCCCCGACAGCAGCGCCAGCCGCCGCCAGACGATGCGGGCCCGGTCGAGCCGCAGCCAGACGCCGGCCCGGTCGCTCACCGCCACGTCGCGGATCGTCGCGTCCGAGGACAGGGCGCCGTCGACGGCGCCGATCGAGACCCGCGAGGCCGGGGTGGAGAGGGCGCGCGAGAGGAGGCCCGCGAGCACGCCCTTTTCGGACTCGTCGGCGCGGGCGGGCGCGAGGGCGAGGAGGAGACAGACGAAGATAGACAGGACGACGGCCAACGCATCCCTCCCCAATCTACGTGGGAGGGTGGCCCTCGCGTCAGCGAGGGTCGGGAGAGGGGAGCCCGGCTTCAGGAGGGACCCTGCGGCTGATGCCGGGTGCACCGTTCGGCACCGGCGCTCCCCTCTCCCGACCCGCTTCGCGGGCCACCCTCCCCCGCAGAGGGGGGAGGGACAAGCGGCGCGATCTGCATCTCCAAAAAACATTCAGAACGCCTGTCCCAGGCCGAGATACAGCACCGCCGGGCGGACGTGGCCGCCCTTGTACGGGTCCAGCGGGAAGGCGACGTCCGCGCGGATCGGGCCGATGCTGGTGTAGTAGCGCAGGCCGATGCCGACCGACTTGCGGATCGTCTCGTCGAAATCCGGCAGGGCGGAGGCGTAGGCGGTGCCCGCGTCGAAGAACGGCACCACGCCGATCGTGTCGGTGACCTTGATCCGCGCCTCGATCGAGGCTTCCAGCAGGCTGCGGCCGCCGATCGGCAGGTTGAACGGGCCGACCGGACCCAGTGTCCGGAAGGGGTAGCCGCGCACCGAGCCGCCGCCGCCCGCGAAGAAGCGGAAATTGTCGGGGATCTCGGCGAGTGGCGCCCCCGAGACCGAGCCGAAGCCGACCCGGCCCGCCAGCACGATCCGGGATTCGTCGTCGATGGAGTAGTAGCCCGACCCCTGCGCCTTCGCGACGAGGATGCCGGGATCCGAGATCGCTCCCGGATAGGCCGCGAGCGAGGCGATGGCGCGGAAGCCGCGGGTCGGGTCGAGCAGGCTGTCGGTGGAATCGTAGGTGACCGAGACCGGCACGCCGATCAGGCGGTACTTCACCGTCCCGAGCGCGTCCTTCGAGCGCCCGATCTGCGCGTCGAGCCCGATCTGCGCGGAGAACGTGTCCGAGAAGCGGTGGCGGATCGCGGCCGAGGCGCCGCCGCCGTCGACGAGGTAGCTCTGCTGCACCTCCCGGGTGCCGAACACGTTGGCCAGGAAGTCGTTGCGGCTGCCCCACAGGGCCGGCTGCACGTAGGTCGCCGAGAGGCGCCCGCCCAGGCCGTTGGTGCCGATGCCGGCGAGCTTGCGCTGCGTCGCGAACGGGTCGTAGCCGAGGCCGAGATAGTAGAGGTCGGCGTCGATCCGGAAGGTCTCGCCGCCGCCGAACAGGTTGCGGTTGGCGTAGTAGGCGCGCACCCCCGGCCCGTCGACCGTGGAGTAGCGGGCGGAGATCCCGGCGAGGTTGCGCTCGCGCTCGGTGAGATCGACGAACAGCGGCAGGTTGCCGTCCGCATCCAGCGCCGTCCCCTCGCGCACCCGCACCGAGCCGATCCCCTCGATCCGCGCCACCGAGCGGCGGATCGCGGCCACCGCCTGCGGGGAGTACGGGTCGCCGGGCTCGGCGTAGATGAAGGAGCGGATGGTCGCCGGGTCGATGCCCGGCGCGCCGCTCACCGTGATCGGCCCGAGCCCCGCGGCGGGGCCGGGATCGATCGTGAAGGTCACGTCCATGACGTGGGCGGCGTCGTCCACCACGGGATCGCGCGCCACCGCCTTGGCGAAGGGATGGCCCTGCGCCCGGAACCGGTCGACGATGGCCGCCTCGCGGGCGAGCACCGTGGCCGAGCGGCCCGGCACGTCGGGCTCGACCCGGGTGAAGCGCGGGGGCAGCACCGCCTCCGGGAACGGCCGGCCGGCGGGGTCGCGCACCGTGATCCTGCGCAGGTGGTAGAGCGGCCCGAGATCGACCGCGACCTTCACCGGCACCAGGCCGCGGTTGCGCCAGTTCTCCGCGGCGCGGGCGGCCGCCTCGATCCCCGCGCCCGGGACCACGGGCACGCCGTCGACCCGGATCGCCGCCGTGCCCTGGTAGTAGCCGTAGCCCGCCAGCACGTCGGCGAACCGGGTGAGGTCGGCCTCGGCGCGGCGCACCAGCCCCTCCCCGTCCGGCGGCGGGTCGCCCCGCAGGCGGTAGAGGGACGACACGTCCTGAAGGGCGCGCAGCACGTCGGAATCGTCCGTGCCGGCGATGCGCAGCGCGTAGGGCACGGTCGCCGGGCTCGGCGCCGGCGGTTCCGGCTCCGAGCCGAACAGCCCGAACAGGTCGAAGGCCCGGGCCGGCTCGGGTCCGGCGAGCCCGGCGAGCACCGCGCAGGCGAGCAGGACCCCGGGGGCGCGGCGGCGCCCCGCGGCGGCCGGCGGGTTCTGGCGAGGACGCGCGCGCAACCGCGGCCGTCAGTCCCGGCCGCGCGCGGCCGGGCCGATCATCCGGTTTTCCATCGACGCCGCGCCCCCGATACCCCTGCCCCGGGTCTAGCCCATTCCTGTTAAGAAGGTCACCCGTGCGGCGCGGGCGCCACCGGAGACCCGTCCCGGTTTGCAGCCCCTCTGTGGCGGCAAAACGTCTGTGCCGCACGTCCAGGCCCCTGGCACGGGACGCGGTCGCCCGCACCGTCACCGGGGGCGGCACGCCTTCCTTGCGCGCCGGTGAGCGGGCTGCCAACAAGGGCGCGACGGTGTCGTCGCGGGGCGCCCGGGGAGAGGGCGCCGCCACGAAGCGCCCGGACGCCAAGGAGAGTGCGCGTGAGAACAGCAACCGTCGGGCCTGCCCTCGCCCTCGTCGCCGGCCTCGCCGCCGCTCCGGCCCTCGCCGCGGATGCCTGCCCCAACCGCGGCCAGCTCGACACCGCCTACTGCGACGCGAACAACGACCTCGTCGCCGACGTGCCGGCCAAGACCCGCGACCCGAGCGTGATCGTGTTCGCCTACACGCCGGTGGAGGACCCCGCCGTCTACGAGAACGCCTTCAAGCCGTTCACCACCTACCTCTCGACCTGCACGGGCAAGCGGGTGGTGTACTACCCGGTCCAGTCGAATTCCGCCGAGATCGAGGCGATGCGCTCCGGCCGCCTGCACGTGGCCGGCTTCTCCACCGGGCCGCTCGGCTTCGCGGTCAACATGGCGGGCGCCGTGCCCTTCGCCGCCAAGGGGACCGAGGCGGGCGCCCAGGGCTACAACCTCGTCGTCCTCGTGAAGAAGGACAGCCCCTACAAGACGCTGGCCGACCTGAAGGGCAAGCGGGTGGCCCACACCGCGCCGTCCTCGAATTCCGGCAACCTCGCCCCCAAGGCGCTGTTCCCCGACCAGGGCCTGAAGCCCGGCGAGGACTACAAGATCCTGTTCTCCGGCGGGCACGACAAGTCGGCGCTCGGCGTCGGCACCGGCGACTACGACGCTGCCCCGGTCGCCTCCGACGTCTACGACCGGATGGTCGCCCGCGGCACGATCAAGGCCGACGACTACCGGATCATCTACCGGAGCGAGCGCTTCCCGACCTCCGGCTTCGCCTACGCCCACGACCTCAAGCCGGAGCTGGCCGACAAGCTCAAGCAGTGCTTCTACGACTTCCGCTTTCCCCCTGACATGGTGAAGGATTTCGAGGGCGACGACCGCTTCGCGCCGATCACCTACCAGAAGGATTGGGCGATCGTGCGCAAGGTCGCCGAGGAATCCGGCACCCCCTACAATAAGGCCGCCTACGAGCGGGAGGCCGCCCGGGAGGCCGAGGCCGCCCGCAAGAAGTCCGAGGCCGGTAGCAAGCCGTGAATCTGGCCGTGACCGCTCCCGCGGGCGCACAGGCGGCCACCGACGATCCCCGCGCCCTGGTGCTGCGCGGCCTCGTCAAGGCCTACCGCCCCGGCCAGCCGGTGCTGCGCGGCATCGACCTGACGATCCCCGGCACCGGGCTCACCGCGATCATCGGACCGTCCGGCACCGGCAAGAGCACGCTGATCCGCTGCATCAACCGGCTGGTGCAGCCGACCGCGGGGCAGATCCTGTTCCGAGGCGAGGATCTCGCGACCCTGTCGGGGACCGGCCTGCGCCGGGCCCGGCGGCGGATCGGCATGGTGTTCCAGGAGTACAACCTCGTGGAGCGCCTGTCGGTGATGGAGAACCTGCTCTGCGGCCGTCTCGGCTACGTGCCGGTCTGGCGGGCGTGGCTGCGCAAGTTCCCGCAAGGAGACATCGACCGCGCCTTCGACCTGCTGGAGGCGGTCGGCCTCGCGGGCTTCGCCGAGCGCCGCGCGGACGCGCTGTCCGGCGGCCAGCGCCAGCGGGTCGGCATCGCCCGGGCGCTGATGCAGGAACCCGAGATCGTCCTCGCCGACGAGCCGACCTCCTCCCTCGACCCGAAGAGTTCGGTGGAGATCATGGAGATCCTGTCGCGGCTGGCCGCCGAGCGCGGCGTGCCGGTGGTGGTCAACATCCACAACGTCGCCCTGGCCCGGCGCTTCGCCACCCGGGTCGTCGGCATGTCCGGCGGCCACGTGGTCTACGACGGCCCGCCCGAGGGCCTGACCGAGCGCGACCTCAACGGCATCTACGGCGGCGAGAACTGGCAGGAATGAGCGCCGTGCGGGGCAGGATTTTTTCGGGTTCTCCGACGACCGCCACGCGCCCCCTCCCTCCCCCCTTTGCGGGGGAGGGTGACCCCTGCGTGAGCAGGGGTCGGGAGAGGGGAGCGCCGCGTCCGGAAAGGTCGCGCCGCACGACCGATCCTGAGACGTCGCGCCGCCCCTCTCCCCCCCCGCTGCGCAGGGTACCCTCCCCCGCAGAGGGGGGAGGGAGGGCACCTGCGGCGTGCCGGGCCGTCCGATGAGGCCCGCGACCGCAACCCCCAAAAAAATCGCGTTCCGCCCGAACTGGTGGGCGCGGGCCGGCTGGCTGCTGCTCGCCGTCTACGTCGTCTACGCGGCGGGCCGCCTCGGCTTCGTGCCCGAGCGGTTCGCCAGCGGCCTGGAACACGGCAGCCGCTTCCTCGCCCGGATGTTCCCGCCGAACTTTTCCCGGTGGGAGCTGATCCAGTCCGGGATCCTCGAAAGCCTGCAGATCGCGGTGATCGCCACCGCGCTCGGCATCGCGCTGGCGCTGCCGATCGGGTTCCTGGCCGCCCGCAACCTGATGCCGGCCTTCGTGACGTGGCCGACCCGCGCGCTCATCGCGCTCTGCCGCTCCTTCCACCCGATCATCGTCGCCATCCTGTTCGTGAAGGCGATCGGCTTCGGGGCGCTGGCCGGGGTGATGGCGCTGATCGTCGCCTCGATCGGCTTCATCGCCAAGCTGTTCGCCGAGGCGATCGAGGAGATCTCCCTGAAGCAGGTCGAGGCGGTGCGGGCCACGGGAGCCGGCTTCTTCGCCGTGCTGATCATGGGCGTGGTCCCGCAGGTGCTGCCGCGCTTCATCGGCTTCTCGACCTACCAGCTCGACTCGAACCTGCGGAACTCGACGATGGTCGGCATCGTCGGCGGCGGCGGCATCGGCGCCACCCTGTTCACCGCCTACCAGCGCTTCGACTTCGACGTGGTGCTGGCGATCCTGATCGTGATCGTGGCGCTGATCATGGTCGCCGAGATCTTTTCGGGCTGGGCGCGGAAGGTGTTCCAGTGAGCGCGCCCGCCGTCCACCCGGGACCGCGGGTCTGGCACCGCTTCCCCCTCCCCCTGCGGCTCGCCCGCTTCGCCTTCTACCTGTTCGCGGTGGCCGCCCTGGTGGTGAGCCTGCGCACCATCGAGATCATCCCCGAGTTCCTCTACGACGCCCCCGAACAGATGGGCGACCTGTTCGGGCGGATGTGGCCGCCGGACGCCGCCTATCTCGAACCGACGCTGACCGCGCTGGTCGAGACCCTGCACATCGCGACCCTCGGCACCCTGCTGGCGCTCGTCATGGCGGTGCCGCTCGCGCTTATCGGCGCGCGCAACGTCACGCCGAGCCTCGCGCTCAACCTCGTGGCCAAGTTCGCGTTCGTGGCCTCGCGCTCGGTGAACTCGCTGGTCTGGGCGCTGCTGTTCGTGGCGGTGTTCGGGCCCGGGCCGCTCGCGGGCACGCTCGCCATCGCCTTCCGCTCCATCGGCTTCACCGGCAAGCTTCTCGCCGAGAGCCTGGAGGAGGCGCAGCGCGGGCCGATCGAGGCCTTGACCGCGGCGGGCGCCGGCCGGCCGGCGATCCTCAACTACGGCTACTGGCCGCAGGTGAAGCCCGCCTTCTGGTCGATCGCCCTGTTCCGCTGGGACATCAACATCCGCGAATCGGCGGTGCTCGGCCTCGTCGGCGCGGGCGGCATCGGCGTGGCGCTCGATACCGCCCTGAACCTGCTTTACTGGGATCAGGTCGCCGTGGTGCTGGCGGTGATCTTCACCGTGGTCGTGCTGGCCGAGGTGATCGTGACCTTCGTGCGCGGGCGCATCCTGTGAGCCCCGCCCCGGCCTGCCCGACGCCGCGGTGATCTGCGGAAGGCCGCCAGGGCGTCACGCGCGACGTCGCGGAGTTGGGTGAAGCCCTTGCGACGCTGCTGCTCCAGCCCCCACGGCCATAGGGTCCGGCCCGATCGCGCCGCGATCGGGCCGGACCCGCGTCGGCGCGAGCGCGTCCTAGAACTTCGTGTCGTTCCGGCCCGGGTTCGGGCCCCGGCCGTAGGCGGAGGCCATGCACAGGTGCCAGATCTGCGAGCCGAGATCGTAGAGGCTCAGCTTGTTCGGATTGGGTGCGCTGAAGACCTGGGCCTCCGCCTGCTGCCGGCAATAGGCGTCCTGCGGGCTCTGGATCGGGGGCTGCTGGATGTTCGGAACGGTCTGCGGGCTCTGCGCGGCGGCGACCCCCGTCAGGAGGCCTGTGATCACGAGGGTCGGCAGCAACGGGCGCATCGTCGGTTCTCCGGAAGGAAGCGGCGGATCCTCGCACACGATCCTTGCGAACACGGTAACGGCCGTGAGGCGCGGGGATGAGCGCCACGCGCGCCTTGGAGCTTCGCGCGCACGCGCGACCTCGAACGCCGGCTGGCCCGCCGGGGTGACGCCCACCCCCGGGCGGCCGGACCGTCACAGCCGCAGGAACCGCGCGCTCGCCGCGACGCCGACGAGGAGGGCCGCCACCACGAGGAAGGCGGTGGACAGGCTGGTGGCGTGGGCCACGAAGCCGATCGCCGCGGGGCCGGCGAGCACCCCCGCGTAGCCCAGCGTCGTGACCGCCGGCACCGCGACGCTCTCGGGCATCGCCGTCTGGCGGCCGGCCGCCGTGAACAGCACCGGCACGATGTTGGCGCAGCCCGCCCCGACCAGCGCGTAGCCGGCGAGCGCGCCCTCCCAGGCCGGCACCAGCACCGCCAGGGCGAGCCCCGCCGCCGCCGCGAGCCCGCCCAGCGCGACGATCCGCACCCGGCCGAGCCGCGCGACGATCCGGTCGCCCGCGAGCCGACCCGCGGTCATCGTCACCGCGAAGGCGGCGTAGCCGAGCGCCGCCCGTGCCGGGTCGAGCCCGCGCTCCTGGATCAGGAACACCGCGCTCCAATCCAGCGCCGAGCCCTCGGTGAGGAACACGGTGAAGCACAGGAGGCCGATGAACAGCACCGATCCGCGCGGCAGCGCGAAGGCGGGGCCGGCGGCGGTGGCGGCCCGCGCGAGGATGCCCGGCCACGCGGCGGCGAAGAGCGCCGCGATGGCGGCCACCGCGGCGAGCGTCGCGGCCGCGTCCGGAAGGCCGGCGGCGAGGAAGCCGCTGAAGGCCAGCGCCCCGACGATGCAGCCGAGGCTGTAGAGGCCGTGGAAGCCCGACATCATCGGCCGCCCCGATGCCCGCTCCACCGCCACCGCCTGGAGGTTCATGATGCAGTCCAGCGCCCCGATCCCGGCGCCGAACAGCAGCAGGGCGCCCGCCAGCGCGGCGCGATCGGCGGCGGTGGCCAGCACCGGCAGCGACAGGCACAGCGCCAGGACGGTCCCGGCCGCGACCGGCCGGAAACCGAGGCGGGCGGCGGCGGCCCCCGCGCTCGGCATCGCGGCGATCGAGCCGAGCCCGAGGCACAGCAGCAGCAGCCCGAGCCCGGCGTCGTCGAGCCCGGCCCGCGCCTTCACCGACGGCACCAGCGGCGCCCAGGTGGCGGTGCCGATCCCGACGATCAGGAACAGCAGGCGGGTCGCCAGGATCTCGGTGCGGGCGGCGGGGCGGAGCGTGTCGGTCGCGCTGAGGGCGGGCATCGGCACCTGTCGGAGCGGGGGAGCGCCCCAGGTGCGGCACGGGGCGGCGCGAGGCAACGCCGGCCGGCGCCGGTCAGCCCTGCTCCGCGGTTGCCCATGTACGCGTTCCGTTCTAGCAAGGCGCCGCATGACGGGGCCGCGTCCGGGCCGCCGCACCTTGCCATCGCTCCCGCGGGAGCGACATGAGCCGGTGCTGCGGCCGGCTCCGTGTCCGCCCGCGTCGACGCCTCGAAAGACCGCCGCCCTCATGGCCAGAGCCCGAGCCGGAGCCGAAGCCGGCGCCAGCAAAGCCGCCCCGAAATCCGTCTCGGAGACGCCGCGCGCCAAGCCGGCGCGTCAGAAGCCCGATGCCAAGCCCAATGCCAAGCCCGGGGCCGCGGGCGGGACCAAGGGTGCGGCCAAGTCGGCGGTGAAGGCGGAAGCCGTCGCGGACGCGAAGCTCGAAGCCCTGTTCGACCGTTCGGGACCGCCGGGCCGCGACGCGCGGGTCATCTCGGTGCGCGGCGCGCGCGAGCACAATCTCAAGAACGTCGACCTGACGATCCCCCGCGACCGGCTCGTGGTGTTCACCGGCCTGTCGGGCTCGGGCAAGTCGTCGCTCGCCTTCGACACGATCTACGCCGAGGGCCAGCGCCGCTACGTCGAGTCGCTCTCGGCCTACGCCCGCCAGTTCCTGGAGATGATGGCCAAGCCCGACGTCGACCAGATCGACGGCCTGTCGCCGGCCATCTCCATCGAGCAGAAGACCACCTCGAAGAACCCGCGCTCGACGGTCGGCACCGTCACCGAGATCTACGACTACATGCGCCTGCTGTGGGCACGGGTGGGCATCCCGTACTCGCCCGCCACCGGCCTGCCGATCGAGAGCCAGACCGTCCAGCAGATGGTCGACCGGGTGCTGGAGCTGCCCGAGAAGACCCGCCTCTACCTGCTGGCCCCCGTGGTGCGCGGTCGCAAGGGCGAGTATCGAAAAGAAATCGCGGACTTCCAGAAGAAGGGCTTCCAGCGGCTGCGGGTCGACGGCGAGTACTACCCGATCGACGACGTGCCCAAGCTCGACAAGAAGCTCAAGCACGACATCGACGTGGTGGTCGACCGGATCGTCGTGCGGGCCGACATCGCCGCCCGGCTGGCCGACTCGTTCGAGACGGCGCTGGAGCTGGCCGACGGCATCGCCGAGGTCGTGTTCGCCGACGCTCCCGAGGGCGAAGTGCCCCGGACGATCACCTTCTCGTCGCGCTTCGCCTGCCCCGTCTCGGGCTTCACCATCGCCGAGATCGAGCCGCGGCTGTTCTCGTTCAACAATCCGTTCGGCGCCTGCCCGACCTGCGGCGGCATCGGCCACGAGATGCGGATCGACCCCGACCTCGTCATCTCCGACGCGGGGCTGACCCTGAAGCGCGGCGCGGTCGGCCCCTGGGCGAAGTCGACCTCGCCCTATTACGGGCAGACCCTCGACGCGCTGGCCGAGCATTACGGCTTCAAGACCACGGTGCCCTGGGAGAAGCTGCCGGAGGCGGCCCGCGCGGTGGTGCTCTACGGGTCGGGCCGCCAGGCGATCCGCTTCCAGTACGACGACGGCCTGCGCAAGTACGCGGTCAACAAGCCGTTCGAGGGCGTGATCCCGAACCTGGAGCGGCGCTACAAGGAGAGCGACTCCGACGCGGTGCGCGAGGAGATCGGCCGCTTCATGAGCGAGACGCCCTGCGCGGCCTGCGGCGGCAAGCGGCTCAAGCCCGAGGCGCTGGCGGTCAAGGTGGCGATGGCCGACATCGGCGACGCCACCGCCCTGTCGGTGGCGCACGCCCACCGCTGGTTCACGGAGTTGCCCGAGAAACTCACGTCGAAGCAGAACGAGATCGCGGTCCGCATTCTCAAGGAAATCCGCGACCGGCTGAGCTTCCTCGTGGATGTCGGGCTGGAATACCTGACGCTCGCCCGCGGCTCGGGCTCGCTGTCGGGGGGCGAGAGCCAGCGCATCCGGCTGGCCTCGCAGATCGGCTCGGGGCTCACGGGCGTGCTCTACGTGCTGGACGAGCCGTCGATCGGCCTGCACCAGCGCGACAACGAGCGGCTGCTCGGCACCCTCAAGCGGCTGCGCGACCTCGGCAACTCGGTGATCGTCGTCGAGCACGACGAGGACGCGATCCTCCAGGCCGACTACGTGGTCGATGTCGGCCCCGGCGCCGGCATCCACGGCGGGCAGATCATCGCGCAGGGCACGCCCGAGGCGGTGCTGGCCCACCCGGATTCGCTGACCGCCAAGTACCTCACAGGGGCGCTGGCGGTGCGCATGCCCGCCGCCCGGCGCAAGGGTCGGAAGGGCAAGCTCGCCCTCCACGGGGCGCGGGGCAACAACCTGAAGGACGTCGATGTCGAGATCCCGCTCGGCACGTTCACCTGCATCACGGGCGTCTCGGGCGGGGGCAAATCCACCCTCGTCATCGACACCCTGTACAAGGCGGTGGCGAAGAAGCTGAACGGGGCGCTGGAGCACCCGGCCCCCTACGACCGGATCGAGGGGCTGGAGCACCTCGACAAGGTGATCGACATCGACCAGTCGCCGATCGGGCGCACGCCGCGCTCGAACCCGGCGACCTATATCGGCGCCTTCACGCCGATCCGCGACTGGTTCGCCGGGCTGCCCGAGGCCAAGGCGCGGGGCTACCAGCCGGGCCGCTTCTCCTTCAACGTGAAGGGCGGGCGCTGCGAGGCCTGCTCGGGCGACGGCGTCATCAAGATCGAGATGCACTTCCTGCCCGACGTCTACGTCACCTGCGACGTGTGCAAGGGCAAGCGCTACGACCGCGAGACGCTGGAGGTGAAGTACCGCGAGCGGTCGATCGCCGACGTGCTCGACATGACGGTGGAGGAGGCGGCCGAGCTGTTCAAGGCGGTGCCGGCGATCCGCGAGAAGATGGAGACCCTGAAGCGCGTCGGCCTGCACTACGTCCATGTCGGCCAGCAGGCGACCACCCTGTCGGGGGGCGAGGCGCAGCGGGTGAAGCTATCGAAGGAGCTGTCGAAGCGGGCCACCGGCCGCACCCTCTACATCCTCGACGAGCCGACCACGGGGCTGCACTTCCACGACGTCGCCAAGCTCATGGAGGTGCTCCACGAGCTGGTCGACCAGGGCAACACGGTGGTGGTGATCGAGCACAACCTCGAAGTGATCAAGACCGCCGACTGGGTGATCGACATGGGCCCCGAGGGCGGCGACGGCGGCGGCCGCGTCGTGGCCGAGGGCACGCCGGAGACGATCGCCGCCGCGAAGGCGAGCCACACCGGCCGGTTCCTGCGCGAGGTGCTGGCCCGCCGCCCCGCCGCTTCGGCCGGCCGCCGCAGCGCCGCCGAGTAGGTAATCTCTGCCGGGTTGCGGAGCGCGGCGCGTGCCCCGCAGCCCGATGATTCGGGTCCCGCCCCCGCGATTCCCACCCGCGACGGCCCCGCGCCGGGGGCCGGAGGGTGCCTGCCGGGCCCGCGGTCGCCCTGCCGGATTGCCCGCCGGGGTTGCCGGATTTGCCCGATCCGGCGCCGTCAACAGCTTGACCGTTCAACGATATTTTGCCGGTTCGATCCAATCGTGAGCGGTGTTGCAACGCGGCAAAAATGCGGCTTTTGCGCAACGGTTGGGCCGCGTGTGCAACCTGGCGAAGCATTCCACTGTCTTTCGGGCCGCCTCTGTAGAATAGTCCCAGACGTTGAGACGGGGCGGCTTCCGTGGGGGCGCTCGGTGCAACCCCAGCGGTGTCCGTGAACGGCGGACGGAGCGGCAGGGTCGTGCCGATTGCGGGACGGAAGTCAGAGACCTTGGGAAGGAACGAGAAAATGATGAAGAACTGGCTCGCCGCCGGCGCGGTCGCGCTCACGGTCGGCATGACTTCGACGATCGCCAACGCGCAAAGCACCACGGTCCCCGGCGAACAGGTCGGCCTCGCGGTCGGCGCGCCGCTGCCCGAGGGCATCTACGCGATCAACACCTTCACCTACCGCCGCCCCGATGCGCCGTCCTCGGCGCTGAGCGGCTCGGCCGACACCGCCGTCAACATCCCGGTGCTGGTGTGGGCGACCCCGCTCGTTCCGTTCGGCGGCCGCATCGAGCTGGTCGTGGCGCCCCCGACCGTGTTCGCCTTCACCCGTAACCCGGCCGGCGTGCGCAACAAGGACATCTCGATCAACGTCGGCACCTTCGTCGGCGGCATCTGGGCGTTCGACCTGGGCGGCAACTTCGGCGTCAGCTTGCTCGGCGGCGTGTACCTGAACGACCTCAACGGCGACCGCGGCTCGCTCTACTCGGGCGCTTTCGCGCCGAACCCGCTCGTCCCGGGCGGCCTCAGCCCGGTCGGCACGCCGATCCTGCCGCAGCTCTCGTCGAACACCTACCGCTTCGGCGTCGCGGGCAGCTACACCGGCAACGGCTGGAACCTGACCGCCAACATCACCGCCAACTTCTACGACTCCCCCGGCCGCTTCGGTGGTCCGGTCGGCGCCGCCATCGGCCCGATCCGCCTGTCGGACGCCCTGAACTTCGACCTCACCGCGACGAAGAAGTTCGGCAACTTCGAGATCGGCGCCGTCGGCTACGGCACCTACAACTTCGACATCAGCCAGTTCAGCGCGGCGTTCAACAACCGCGGCCGGTTCGCCCTGGGCGGCCTCGTCGGCTACGACTTCAAGGTGTTCACCGTCCAGGCCTACGTCGCCCGCGACGTCGTCACCGGTGCGACCTACACGAGCGCGCTCGGTCAGACCCGCACCAACTACTCCACGGATGGCTGGATCCGTCTGATCGTGCCGCTGTACACCGCTGCGCCGGCCCCGTCGCCGGTCCCGGCCCCGCTGGTCCGCAAGTACTGAGGCTCACGTCCGGACGCGGTCCCCTCGGGGCCGCGCCCGCCGAAGTCCGCGAACCGCCCGGTCCCCGCAGGGACCGGGCGGTTCGTCGTTTGGAGGGCGCCTCGGCACCCGCGGCCGTCCCCAGTCGGTGCCGTCCCCAGCCGGCGCTGTCCCCGCGGTGCGTCGCCTCGACCGCGCATCTCCTGTAGACCGGTTCCGCGCGCGGCAGCGCGCCGCGTCTGTCGCGCGGCGCTCCGCGGGCCTATGTTGTCGGGATCCGGTCCGGCGCCCGCGGGCGCGGCGTCGGCGGAGGCGGCAGCGGAACGCCTGAAGGAAGGCCATGACGACCCAGGGCGAGTGGAAGATCCCCGCGCAGGCTCAGCCCAAGGCCGGCGACTACGCCTACGACCTCGACCGGGCCCTGTCGGCGGTGCTCTCCCTGTCCGCCCGGGTGCCCGAGGACGCCTTCACGGCGGAGACGCTGGGCACCGAGCGGGCGGGCAACGGCGTGCTGATCCGCGAGGACGGGCTGGTGCTCACCATCGGCTACCTCGTCACCGAGGCCGAGACCGTCTGGCTCACCACCAACGAGGGGCGCTCGGTGCCCGGCCACGTGCTCGGCTTCGATGCGGTGACCGGCTTCGGCCTCGTCCTGGCGCTCGGCGACCTCGGCGTGCCGCCGCTCCCGCTCGGCCGCTCGACGGTGCTGAAGACCGGCGACCGGGCGGTGGTGGCGGGCGCGGGCGGGCGCCAGCGCTGCGTCGCCGTCGAACTCGTCGCCCGCCAGGAATTCGCGGGCTACTGGGAGTACGTCCTCGACGAGGCCCTGTTCACCGCCCCCGCTCACCCGCACTGGGGCGGCACCGCGCTGATCGGGCCGAAGGGGGATCTCCTCGGTATCGGCTCGCTGCAACTCCAGCAGGGCGGAGGCGGGGGCGCCTCGGCGCGGCCGATCAACATGGTCGTGCCGATCGACCTGCTGCCGCCGATCCTCGACGACCTCGCCACCCGCGGGCGCGCCGACCGCCCCGCCCGGCCCTGGCTCGGCCTCTACGCCACCGAGAGCGAGGACGGGATCGTCGTGATGGGGCTGGCCGAGGGCGGTCCGGCCGACAGCGGCGGCCTCCAGGCCGGCGACGTGATCGAGGCGGTGGCCGGCGAGCCGGTCTCGGAGCTCGCCGCCCTGTTCCGCGCCGTCTGGGCGCTCGGCGAGGCGGGGGTGCGGGTGCCGCTCACCGTGCGCCGCGACGGCCGCGCCCTGAAGCTCGCCCTGGTCTCGAGCGACCGCGAGCGCTTCCTGCGCACGCCGTCGCTGCACTGAGGCGCCCCGGCCCCGTCACGGCTCGCCCGCGCGCCTGCACGCCCGCCGGATCATCCGGCGTTCATGCGGCGGCGGGCATCCCCTGCCCCGTCCGGCCGCCCCGGCGGCGGACCACGCAGGAGATCACCTCATGACGATTGTGAGCGCGCCCGGCGCGAAGGCCCTCGTCAAGCCCCTGATCAAGCCTCTCGTCCTCGCGGCCGCCATGACCGGCGGGCTCGGGCTGGCGGGCACGGCGCAGGCGGCCGGCGGTTGCGGCCCCGGCTTCCACCCGAACCCCTGGGGCATCTGCCGTCCGAACTGGGGGCCCCGCCCCTACTGGGGGCCGCGGCCGCACTGGGGCCCCCGCCCCGACTGGCGCCGCCCGGCCTATTACGGCGGCTACGGCCCGCCGCGGCCCTTCTACGGCCCGCGCCCGTTCTACTGAGGGCCCGGCGCCGGACACCGAGGATCCCGAACGAAGGGCGTCCCGCCGCTGGCGGGGCGCCCTTCGCGCGTCCAGACCATGCGCAGATCGAATGTCCACCGAAAATGCTTGCCAAAATCTTAGCCGACCATGCGTAATTCGCATGCCTGATGCTTGGCCTTGGCGCTCCTGCTGCGGCGCAGCGAGCATATATGTGCACTGCACCAACAAGAGGCAGCGGCGCCCAACGAAGTGGCGTCGCCTGCCCGAACAGAGGTCAGAGTCCACACCATGTCCGCTGCCCGTAGCGTCCTCAGCCGTGTCCGCGCCTACCTCCGGTACCGCGATACCGTCGCCCAGCTCTCGCGCCTGTCCGACCGCGATCTCGCCGATCTCGGCATCAGCCGCAGCGACATCCGCGGCATCGCCCGCGTCTGACGCGCCTCGCGAGGTCTGCTTGAGGGCCGCCGCCCGTTGATCCGGGCGGCGGCCCTCCGCTATTTTCGGGCATGACACAGACCATCCACATCGTCGGCGGCGGCCTCGCCGGCTCCGAGGCCGCGTGGCAGGCGGCCCGCGCCGGCCACCGCGCCGTGATCCACGAGATGCGCCCCGTGCGCGGCACCGAGGCCCACCAGACCGACGGGCTCGCGGAACTCGTCTGCTCGAACTCCTTCCGCTCCGACGATGCCGCCGGCAACGCGGTCGGCCTGCTGCACCAGGAGATGCGGGCGCTCGGCTCGCTGATCATGGCCGCCGCCGACGCCAACCAGGTGCCGGCGGGCGGGGCGCTGGCGGTGGACCGCGAGGGCTTCTCCGCCGCGGTGACGCGGGCGCTCGAGCAGCACCCGAACGTGAGGATCGTCCGCGAGGAGGTCGACGGCCTGCCGCCCGAAGACTGGGGGCCCTGCATCGTCGCCACCGGTCCCCTCACCGCCCCGGCGCTGGCCGAGGGCATCCGCGGGCTGACCGGCGCCGAGTCGCTGGCCTTCTTCGACGCCATCGCGCCGATCGTCCACCGCGAGTCGATCGACATGGACGTGGCGTGGTTCCAGTCGCGCTACGACAAGCCCGGCCCCGGCGGCACGGGGGCCGACTACCTCAACTGCCCGATGGACCGGGCGCAGTACGACGCGTTCGTCGCGGCGCTGGTGGCGGGGGACAAGATCGGGTTCAAGGGCTGGGAGGGCACGCCCTACTTCGACGGCTGCCTGCCGATCGAGGTGATGGCCGAGCGCGGGCCCGAGACCCTGCGCCACGGCCCGATGAAGCCGGTCGGCCTCACCAACCCCCGCGACCCCGGCACCAAGCCCTGCGCGATCGTGCAACTGCGCCAGGACAACGCGCTCGGCACCCTCTACAACATGGTCGGCTTCCAGACGAAGCTGACCTATTCCGAGCAGGTCCGGATCTTCCGCACCATCCCCGGGCTGGAGCGGGCCGAGTTCGCCCGCCTGGGCGGCCTGCACCGCAACACATACCTCGACAGCCCGCGCCTGCTGGACGCCACCCTGCGCCTCAAGGCCCGGCCGGCGCTCCGCTTCGCCGGCCAGATCACCGGCTGCGAGGGCTACGTGGAGAGCGCCGCGGTCGGGCTGATGGCCGGCCGGTTCGCGGTGGCCGAGGCCGCGGGCGCGTCGCTGACGCCTCTGCCGCAGACCACCGCGCTCGGGGCGCTGATCGCCCACATCACCGGCGGCCATCTCGCCGCCGACGGCGAGGCCAACGCGCCGCGCTCGTTCCAGCCGATGAACGTCAATTTCGGCCTGTTCCCGCCGCTGGAGCGGGCGCCGCGCAACGAGACCGGCCGCCGCCTGCGCGGGCCGGAGAAGGCGGCGCTGAAGAAGCGGGCGCTCACCGACCGGGCGCGGGCCGACCTCGCCGCCTGGATGACGGGGACGCAGGGGCTGCCGACGGCCGCGGAGTAGGCGGCCTGCCCGAGGCCGCTGCCGCCCGGCGCCGCCCGTCGCCCGGAAGCCCCGCCCGGATCAGCCCCGCGGAGCCCCTGTCCGTGCCCCCGGTCGGCGACCCGATCGCGGGTGCGCGGCACCGGGCCGCCGTGACCGGCGGCGGATCGCGCGTCACAATCGGAAATTGAAAGTTGGGGCGGCCCCGTCTAGGGCGGGCATGCATGGGCGAGGACGGGACGCGGATGACAGCGGTGGACCAGTCGGTCGCCGGTCGGTTCGGTGACGAACGCTTCCGGCTGCTGATCCAGGCGGTCACGGACTACGCGATCTACATGCTCGACCCCACCGGCATCGTCGTCTCCTGGAATCCGGGCGCGGAGCGCTTCAAGGGCTACGGCGAGGCCGAGATCCTCGGCCAGCACTTCTCGCGCTTCTACACGGAGGAGGACCGGGCGACCGACCTGCCGCGGCGGGCCCTGGCGACGGCGGCGACCGAGGGCCGGTTCGAGCAGGAGGGCTGGCGCCTGCGCAAGGACGGCACCCGCATGTGGGCGCACGTCGTCATCGACCCGATCCGGGCGCCCTCCGGCGACCTCATCGGCTACGCCAAGATCACCCGGGACATCAGCGTCCGCCACGCCGCGCAGGAGGCCCTGCGCCTGAGCGAGCAGCGCTTCCGCCTCCTCGTGCAGGGCGTGACCGACTACGCCATCTACATGCTGAGCCCGGAGGGCATCGTCACCAACTGGAACGGGGGCGCGGGGCGGATCAAGGGCTACACGGAGGCCGAGATCGTCGGCCAGCACTTCTCCCGCTTCTACACGGAGGCCGACCGGGAGGCGGGGGTGCCGACGCGGGCGCTTGCGCGGGCCGCCGCGGAGGGGACCTACGAGGCCGAGGGCTGGCGGGTGCGCAAGGACGGCACCCGCTTCTTCGCCAGCGTGGTCATCGACGCGATCCGCGACGAGACCGGCGCGCTCGTCGGCTTCGCCAAGGTCACCCGGGACATCACCGAGCGGCGGAATGCGCAGCAATCCCTGGAGAAGACGCGCGCATCCCTGTTCCAGGCGCAGAAGATGGAGGCGCTGGGCGGCCTGAGCTCGGGTATCGCGCACGATTTCAACAACCTGCTCACCGTCGTCCTCGGCAATCTCGACCTGCTGCGCCGGGCGCCCGAGGAGCGGCGCGCCCGGCTGATCGACAACGCCGTCCAGGCGGTCGAGCAGGGCCGGCGGCTGACGCAGCAACTCCTCGCCTTCGGCCGCCGCCACCTCGTCCAGCCCGAGGTGATCGACGTGAGCCGCCTGATCCGCGGCATGGAGGACATGCTCAAGCAGTCGCTGCGCGGCGATATCGACCTCGTCCTCGATCTCGGCGCGGATCTCCCCGCCGTCGAGGTCGACCCGTCCCAGTTGCAGATCGCGCTGATCAACCTCGCCGTGAACGCGCGCGACGCGATGCCGGCGGGCGGCGCGTTCCGGGTCCGGACCCGATCCGCCGCGTTCGGGGAGGCCCGCGCCCCCGGCATCGAGATCGCGGTGAGCGACACCGGCCAGGGCATGGCGCCGGAGGTGCAGCGGCGGGCCTTCGAGCCGTTCTTCAGCACCAAGGAGGTGGGCAGGGGCACGGGGCTGGGGCTGCCGCAGGTCTACGGCTTCGCGCAGCAGGCGAACGGCTCGGTGCAGATCGCGAGCGAGGTCGGCCAGGGCACCACCTTCACGATCGCGCTGCCGGCGACCGAGGCCGCCGCCCCGCCCAAAGCGGCCGCGGACCTGGGGGCCGGCGCGGTGGCGCGCCCCCTGAGCATCCTGCTGGTCGAGGACAACGAGCACGTCGCGGAGGTCGCCCGCGCCATCCTGGCCGAGCGCGGCCACGCGGTGGTGAGCGCCGGCAGCGCCCCCGAGGCGCTGGAGGTGCTCGAAGCGGACGCGCGCTTCGACCTGCTGCTGTCGGATCTGGTGATGCCCGGCGGCATGAACGGGCTCGATCTGGCCCAGCGCGCGCGGAGCCGCTGGCCCGGCCTGCCGACGCTGCTCGCGACCGGCTACAGCGAGCACGCCGCGCGCGCCGTGGCGGAGGGGTTCCCGCTGATCTCGAAGCCCTACGAGCCCGCGGGCCTCGTCCTCGCGGTCGAGCGGACGGCGCTGCGCGGGGAGCCGGTCGCGCCCCACGCCGCCTGATACCGCTTCCGGGTGAACCGTTCGGTAACCTGGGCCCACGCCGTCATCGCGAGCCGTAGGCGAAGCGACCCAGGGCAGCGCGCGGTTTGAGACGGTGGCGCCCCTGGATTGCTTCGCTCCGCTCGCAAAGACGGAGAGCGTCGATCCCGAACCCTTCAGCCGGAAGCCGTATGAGGCTGCATCCGCTTGAGAACGGTCCTGCCGGGAACGGTCCTGCCGAGATCTTCCTGCAACGTCTCGCCCCGCCGGCCGTTGACGCTTCGAGGGCCGGAGCGCTGCCATGCAGATCCGCAAGCAAGCCACCTACGATGGGGTCTGGACCGTCTTCGTCGGCGAACATCTCTGCTTCAGCGACCTGAGCGAGCCGGAGGCCGACGCGCTGGTAGCCGCCTTCGCGCGCGTCTCGGGGGCCGGGGCGCGCGACTGACCGCGTTTCCGGTCGATGGGTGCGCGACCGTCTGCGTCCGTCTTCGCGAGCGGCGCGAAGCAGCCCGGCGGCGCCCTTCGCGAACGCGCGCTGCCCTGGATCGCTTCGCTGCCGCTGGCGAGGACGTTGCGGGCTCGGCGACCGGGTGGTCCGGCCGAGTCCGGTAGAAGTTTCACCCCTCCTCCCGGCGCGCCCGGCGCAGGGTTTCCCAGCGGTCGAGGCGCTCGGCGAGGCGGGTCTCGTAGCCGCGCTCGGTCGGGGCGTAGAGCTGCTGGCGGCCCAGCGCCTCCGGCCAGTAATCCTGGCCCGAGAAGGCGTCCGGCTCGTCGTGGTCGTAGCGGTAGCCCTGCCCGTAGCCGATGCGCTTCATCAGCTTGGTCGGTGCGTTGAGGATGGTCCGCGGCGGCGGCAGCGAGCCGGCCTCCTTGGCGAGCCGCGTCGCCGCCTTGTAGGCCGTGTAGACCGCGTTCGATTTCGGGGCGCAGGCGAGGTAGATCGCGGCCTGCGCCAGCGCCAATTCGCCCTCCGGGCTGCCGAGGAAGTCGAACGCGTCCTTGGCGGCGTTGGCGACCGCCAGCGCCTGCGGGTCGGCCAGCCCGATATCCTCCACCGCCATGCGCACGAGGCGGCGGGCGATGAACAGCCGGTCCTCCCCCGCGTCGAGCATCCGGCAGAGGTAGTACAGCGCCGCGTCCGGGTCCGAGCCGCGGACGGTCTTGTGGAGGGCGGAGATCAGGTTGTAGTGCCCCTCCTCCGCCTTGTCGTAGACCGGCGCGCGCCGCTGCACGATCTCCTGCAGCTTCTCCGCGTCGAGGGTCTCGCCCGGGGCGGCCGAGCGCCAGACCTCTTCCGCCAGCGTCAGCGACGCCCGCCCGTCGCCGTCGGCCATGCGGACCAGCACGGCGCGGGCCTCCTCGGTCAGCGGCAGCACCTGCCCGGTCTTCGCCTCGGCGCGGGCGAGCAGCCGGCCGATCGCCCCGGGATCGAGGGCGCGGAACAGCAGCACCCGCGCCCGCGACAGCAGCGCCGCGTTCAGCTCGAAGGACGGGTTCTCGGTGGTGGCGCCGACGAGGGTGACGGTGCCGTCCTCCATCACCGGCAGGAAGGCGTCGAGCTGCGCCCGGTTGAACCGGTGGATCTCGTCGACGAACAGCAGGGTGCCCTGCCCCGTCGCGCGCCGCCTGCGCGCCGCCTCGAACACCTTGCGGAGTTCGGCGACGCCGGAAAAGATCGCCGAGATCTGCTCGAAATGCAGGTCGGTGCCGGCCGCGAGGAGGCGCGCGACGGTGGTCTTGCCGGTGCCGGGCGGGCCCCAGAAGACCAGCGAGCCGAGGCTCCTGCCGCGCAGCAGGCGGGTGAGCGCCCCGCCCTCCCCGGTCAGGTGCTCCTGGCCGACCACCTCGTCGAGGGTCTCGGGACGGAGCCGGTCGGCCAGCGGGCGCGGGCCCGAGGGCTCGGACGACGGCTCGGCACCCCCGCCGGAGTGCGGGGCCGATCCGGGGCCGGCGGACGCGAACAGGTCGGACATCCGCGCATCAACACCGGCCGCGGCGGCCGGCGCAAGCCGCGATCCGGACCGATCATCAGAAGGCCGTGGGCTTGCGGCGGACCACGTTCGGGACGTGTGGGGTGGAGGCCCGCCGGGCGGCAGCTTTCCGGGGTCAGCCGCTGAAATACGAGGTCAGCACCTCGCCGCCCCGGTTGATCGCGATCTCCCACGCGTTGAAGCTGCTGCGGGTGATCCGGTCGAGATCCTTGGTGGTGGCCACCGGCATGCCGTTGACCGACACCACCACGTCGCCCTTCTGGAGGCCGGCGCGGGCGGCGAAGCTGTTGTCGTCCACCGCCTGCACCGCCACGCCCTCGACGGGGAAGTCGACCTGCAGATCTTCGGCCACCGCCGGCGAGGTGTTGACGACGGTGGCGCCCAGGAACGGCGAGCGGGTGCGGACCTTCAGCACGTCGCGCGGGCGCGTCTCCGGTGCGGGCCCGAGCTTCACCGTCACGGTCTGGCGCCCGGTCCCGCGCAGGATCCCGAACCGGGTCTGGCCCTGGATCCCCTTGAGGGCGAACCGGTAGCCGAACGCCTCGGGATCGTCGACGGTCTGGCCGTCGACGGTGAGGATCAGGTCGCCGCGCTTCAGCCCCGCCTCCTCGGCCGGGCTCTTCGCCTGGAGGCTCGCCACCAGCACGCCGGTCGGGTGGTCCAGGCCCATGCTGTCGGCGATGTCCGGGGAGACGCTCTGGATCCGGGCGCCGAGCCAGGGCCGGCGCACCACCGTCAGGCCGTCGCGGGCCGCATCGACCACCGCCTTGACCATGCTCACGGGGATCGCGAAGCCGATGCCGTGGCTGCCGCCGGACTGCGAGTAGATCGCGGTGTTGATGCCGACGAGCTGCCCGCGCAGGTCGACCAGCGCGCCACCGGAATTGCCCGGATTGATCGCCGCGTCGGTCTGGATGAAGTACTGGTAGTCGGCCGAGCCGACCTGGGTGCGCGCCAGCGCCGAGACGATGCCCTGCGTCACCGTCTGGCCGACGCCGAACGGGTTGCCGATCGCCATCACGAAGTCGCCGACCTCCAGCGCGTCGGCGTCGCCGAACGGCATCGGTGTGAGGCCGGCGGGCGGCGTCTTGATCTTCACCACCGCGAGGTCGGTGCGGGGGTCGCGCAGCAGGATGGCGGCCTCGAACTCGCGACGGTCGCTGAGCGCGATGCGCACCTCGTTCATGTTGTCGATGACGTGGGCGTTGGTGATGACGAGGCCCGACCCGTCGACCAGCACGCCCGAGCCCAGCGAGCGCTGCGCCCGGTCGCCGCGCGGGCCGCGCCCGCCCTCCGGCTCGCCGAAGAAGCGGCGCATGAACTCGTCCATCGCGCTCGCGCGCGCGTTCGAGCGCTTCTCCACGTGCGAGGCGTAGACGTTGACCACCGAGGGCGCCGCCCGCTTCACCACGGGGGCGAAGGAGAGCTGCACGTCGGTCTTGCTCAGCGGCACCGCCTTGGCCGTCCCGTCCTTCGCCGGGGGCGCCTCGGTCCGGGCCATCTGCGCCGCGGCGGGGGCGGCGACGAGCGCGGCGGCGAGCGCGGGCAGGGCGAGGCGGGTCAGCATACGGGGCTCCGGCGGTGGGGGCCTGCCCTCCGTCCGTAGCAGAATTGGCGGCGGAAGCGGGCGTTCCGCGCGCAGGTATCGAGGCTGATTGCGGCAGACCCGCGACACCGTCGCAGAAGCCGCGGGCCGGAGGGGCCGGGCGCGACCCCGGTCAGGCGTCTTCCTTGCGCTTGGCGCGCCGCCGCTTGGCCGGCTCGGGCTCTGACGGTTCCACCGCGGCCTCGCCCGCCTCGTCGGCCACGCGCCGCCGCTGCTGCCCCAGACCCAGGGAGCGGGCGAGCGCCGAGCGCTGCTCCGAGTAGCTCTGAGCCGTCATCGGATAATCGAGGTCGAGCCCCCACTTCGCCCGGTAGGCCTCCGGGGTGAGGCCGCGCAGGGTCAGGTGCCGCCGCAGGGTCTTGTAGGGTTTGCCGTCCTCGAACGAGACCAGGAAATCCGGCGTCACCGAGCGCTTGATCTCCTGCGCGGTCGGCTTGGTCGGCGCCTCGACCGGCTGCGCCGCCTGGGCCGCCGCGCGGATCGCATCGTGCACGTCCTGGAGCAGCTTTGGCAGATCACCGCTCTGGACATGGTTGTTGCTGACATAGGCCGAGACGATCTCGGCCGCGAGCGTGATGATGCGGGCCTTGTCCGCTTCGAATCGCGTCATGTGCTGAACACCGCCCTCTCGTGCCGACGAAACTCGCCAGAACGCCATCCTAGCGTTGCGGTCCGACATCCTGATACAATCTAATTTCCTTGAAACGTCAAGGTAAAAAAGTTGACTCCTGCCTATCTCCCAGACTTCACGAGTTCTCGGCACGCCGCTGAAACCAACCTCACGGAATTGACCGGCTCCGATGTCGTTTGTGCACAATCTTGAGTCGGATCTACATTGCGCGCCGGGCAGAACGTGGTTCCGCTTGAGCAGGATTGCGTGCGGACCGCGGCTTGTATGGCCGTGTCGGCGGTGCGCGCGGCCGAGCCGGCGGTGATGCAATCTTAGGGTGAGGCGTCAACAGCGCAGAACGGGACGGACGATTTCCGGACCGGGCTCGTTCTGGTGATTTCTGCGCGCACGAAAACCCCGTCCGGCGTGGCCGGACGGGGTTTGGGTCGGTGTGTGTTTGGTTGCGGGGGCTGGATTTGAACCAGCGACCTTCAGGTTATGAGCCTGACGAGCTACCGGGCTGCTCCACCCCGCGGCAGGTGTGTGGCGCCGGGGCTGCCCGTTCGGGCGGCGTGGTCCGGCGTGTTCGTGAGAGGGGATGTGTTGTTGCGTTGTGCGGGTCTGGCGGCGACCGACTCTCCCGTGCCTTGAGGCACAGTACCATGGGCGCTGGCGTGTTTAACGGCCGAGTTCGAGATGGGATCGGGTTCTGGGCACGCCGC
>NZ_JAUYZI010000017.1 GCF_030700245.1 Methylobacterium amylolyticum | reverse complement strand
GTGATTCAAGGCTGATTTTGGAGATCGGCCTGGATGAGCCACGACCCGGATGGCCTGCGCGACGACCAGTGGGAGCGCCTGCGGGATCTGATCCCTGGCGGCCGGGCCGGGCAGCGCGGCCCACGATGCGACAACCGCCGCTTCGTCGAAGCGCTGCTGTGGATGGCCCGCTCGGGCGGGCGCTGGCGCGACTTGCCTGAGCGCCTGGGCGATCATCAGGCGGTCAAGCGGCGCTACTATCGCTGGATCGAGCGCGGCGTGCTGGACGGGGTCCTGGCCGCCTTGAGCGCCGAGGCCGATCTGGAGTGGCTGTTGATCGACTCCACCATCGTGCGCGCCCACCAGCACGCCGCCGGCGCGCGCCTGTCAAAAGGGGGGCGCATGCCCAGGGCCTGGGCCGCTCCCGCGGCGGCCTGAGCACCAAGATCCACGTCGCCTGCGACGCGCTCGGCGACCCCGTGCGCCTGCTGCTCGGCCCGGGCCAGCAGAACGACATGGCCCAGGCCCACGCCCTGATCGAGGGCCTGTCGCCCAAGGCCGTCATCGCCGACAAGGGCTACGGCGCCGATCCGCTGCACGACGCCATCCTGGACGCAGGCGCCGAGCCGGTGATCCCGCCCCGGCGTCACCGCCGCCGGCCGCACGCCTACGACCGCCATCTCTACACAGAGCGCAACCGCATCGAGCGCTTCTTTGCCAAGCTCAAGCAGTTCCGCCGCGTCGCAACCCGATACGACAAGCTCTTGGCCAACTTCCGCGGCTTCGTCCTCCTCGCCGCTATCGCCATCAGTCTCGCCTAAATCGTCACTAAGCCCTAGCTGCGTCCCGCCTCCGCTCAGTTCGAGGCGGTGGAGGTCACCGTCACGTTGGTGTTCCCGGCCGCGCATCGGCTTGCAGCACCACAGCTCGGGCAGCATCTCGCGCCATTCGTAGCGCAGCACTATGCTGCTGACCGACCGGCGCAGCAGGCCGCCGAGAAGCTGGTGCAGGGTTTCACCGACTGGGTGGCATCGGCGCAGTTCTACCGCCACGGGCAAGGCCAGGAAGAGCCGAACCAGCCGCCCTTGGAGGTAGCCGTCATGATCCTCAGCTCAGGGGCTGCGCATCTCCGGTGGTTGGTCCACATCGATCAAGCCAACCTCGCGTCGGCGCAGTAGGATTCGAGCGCTCTCCGCCGAGGTGGACACCGGCTCGGCGCGCGAGAGCGCGTCGAAACAAAGGCTTGGCGCCGTGCACGATGGCAACGCGATCGGGAACGGCTCTAGCGTTTGGGGGGAAGGACGATCTGGTCGACCCACACCTCGCTGATCGACGGGCGCGGTCGTTCGACGGGGTCCCGGTGTTCACTCATGACTGTCTCCGGCTTCTTGAGGAGCCGGATTTTCCGCTTGTCCGAAGCCTCCGTCGGCCCCCGGAGCTTGGATGCCGCGGGCCGATCCTTCTCGCCGTCCCCGGCCGGGGACGGCGGAGCGTTGGGGTTGCTCGACTCGATCATGGTCGGCAGGGGCTGCCGCTCGCCCTGGGAGCGGAGGATGCAGTTCCGCAACTCGGTCGGCTCTTGAATGAGCGTACAGTCGTTGACGTTGGCCGGAGCGGCTTGGGACCAGCACGTGTGACCGGAGGCGCAGGTCAGCATCAGGGTCAGGAGGAGACGGAGCGTCATCGTATCGAGCCTGAGGTGGCGGAGGCGTGAGCTAGCGCATCGTTTTGGCATCATCTTTTCCGAGAGCCGGCGACCACCGTTCGGGACGATGCTCCAGGTCGGGTCCGACGCCGAGACTTCGACGCAGGGTGGCCAGTCAGGTTAAGCGATTCTCCATCACCGTGTGAACAGCTTCCGGACATCGGTCTCGACGATCCGGAGCGACAGGTGCTCAGGCAGGGGTTTGGTTTCGCATTCGCCGTTCTCTCGTGCGTCGCACCGGTCCGGTCCGCTGTCAGGGCCGACGAGGTCTGGGTCGGTCAGGTGAGTGCGTCGAGCACGATCGCCCGGCGCGGGGATCAGGCTCGCTCCGCGCAAGGCTCCGCGACGCTCGCGCAGGCGAGCCTCTCGCGTCTCCCGGCCTCGCCGCGCGGGCCGGAGACTGCGTCCAGGACGACCAGCCCGCCCGCGGGCAGCCCGTACGACGCGAGCCGGAGCGGATCGGCCGGCACCGATCCCGCCTCGCGCGGCGCGAAGGCCAACACGCGGCACATCGATGGCGGCGGCTGGGAGAACACGATCCTCGTCGATCAGACCGGGCACGACAACACCGTCGATGCGCGCGTGACCGGGATGGGCAATGTGCTGCGCCTGGAGCAGGCGGGCGCGAGCAACACGATGCTCGTGATCCAGTCCGGTCTGAACGGCACCGTCGTGGCGGCGCAGAGCGGGCAGGGCAACCTGATGCGCCTCGTCCAGCGCTGAGCCGCCGGCCCGCGAGGCCCGCAGTCAGTAGACCGCGGCGACGATGCAGCCGCGGCCGAGGCTCTGGCACAGGGAGGCTTCCCCGCGCAGCGCAGGGGCTGCGGCGGCGCGAGGCGCGCTCGGGGACGGCGGAAGGGCGGCGGAGCGCGCCGGGTTCGGGACCGCACCCGGCGCGGCCTTCGGCAGAAGCGTGAGCGCGAAGGCCCATTCGGGGGACATCCGCCCGAACACCGAGCGGCCCGCCGCCGCGCGCGCCGGCGGCAGCGCGGTGCGCAGGAGCGTCGGCGTCCCGGCGGGCGCCCAGTCCTGGGCCTCGCGGCCGGTGATCGCGCGGACATAGAGCTCGGTTTCGAGGGGCAGTGCGCTCCGGCCTGCGAGCCAGGCCCGGATGCGCCCCTCGCCGGCGTTGTAGGCCGCCGCCGCCAAGCCCTCGTTCCCGAGCCGCCGGTGGAGCAGCGCGAGCAGCTCGGCGGCCTTGGGCAGCGCCTTGCCGGGATCGAAGGGGTCGTCGAGCCCCATCATCGCCGCCGTGCCCGGCATGAACTGCGCGATCCCCTGCGCGCCGGCCCGGCTGACCGCCGCGGGATTGTACCCGCTCTCCTGGCGGATCAGGCGTTTGAAGAACGTAGTGCCGATCCCGTGCTGAAAGGCGGCAGCCTCGGCCAGCGGCTCGAAGCTCTGCCGGAGGACCGGGTTGCCGCGGGGCAAGCCGGTGCCGGGCACGGAGAAGACCGATCCCCCGGCTTGCCGGAGGACGGCGGGCGGAGGTGCCTGCGCCGCCTCGCGCATCTGCCGCAGCAGATCCGCCTCGCTGCGGGCCGGCGGCGCGGCCTCGAGGAGGCTCGCGGCGCAGGCGGCGCCTCCGGACAGGGCGGCGAACACCGCACCCAAGATCGCGCTCCCGCGCCATGCCATCGCCGCCGCCCCCTTGGATCGCCGCCCGAGGCGGCGCGTGCTCCGATCGGTCGAGCGCGACGCGCCTGCCGTCCTTGTGTCGTTGAGACCCGAGCCCCGTGCCGGGTGCTTCTCGGCCTGCCCTGCCGATCCGTTCCCCGCGCCGCATCCGTCCCGGCGCGGCGATCGGCGGCGGGCGGAACAGCCCGGTCGTCGCGAGCGCCTTATCGGGTGGTTCCCGGCTTCGGCTTGACCTGGAACAGCTCCGTGGAACTCACCTCGCCGACGCGCTTCTTGTCGAGCGTTGCCTCGGGTGCGGGCACCGGCTTGGGCGGCGGTGCGGTGGCGGCCGGGGGGGGCGGAGGGGGCGGGGCCGGCGGCCGGGCGCCCCCCGCCGGGGAGGTCACGATCGCGTTCGGCTTGCCGAGGATCCCGAGGCGGACGTTGACCGCGACGACCTGACCGGCCGCGGCATCCCAACGGCATTCATAGATGATCCGGGCCCACTCGCGCTGCGGGCTGAGGAAACGGATCGAGTCGCCCTGGTAGCGCACCACCGCGGAGGTCGGCGACTCGGGCGTTTCGGCCTCCTGGAAGATGCCGCCCACCGGCCGTCGCATCCACTCAAAATCGTTGGGCGCCAGCGCCTCGATCCGCGGCGCGCAGGCCTGGACCGCACGGTCCATGTTGGCGACGACGCACTTCGAGTCGCACAGGGGCGCCGCCGCAGCTGGGCCGGGCCCGTCCGGAGCGGGCGCCCCCGGTTGGGGCGCCGGCGGCTGCGGGGCGGCCGTCGGAGCAGTCCTGGCCGGCTGGGAGCGCGCCCGGTCGACGGTGTACAGGACAGACGCGCTGCCGAGCACGACGACGACCCCGAGAATTCCAGATATGAGACTCTTCCGATGAAGAGAACGCCGTCCGCTGCGTCGTCCTCTGATCCGGGATCGCACGACCTATCCTCCGCAAGACTGCCGTTGGGAAGGCCGGTCCAGCCTCGTAGGTAGAAAGACACTGCCGACGTTGGAATTATATGACAACAGAGTCTTTTAAAAGCCAATCAGTACACGGTTCTCGGTCGGCTGTGGCAATTTAGCAATATAAAGGCCCGCCCCAGGGGGCGGGCCCGTCGTTTCGCCAAGCGCCGCGCCCGGGAGGCGCGACGATTAGGCTTAGCGGTTCTGCCGGATCATCGCGACGTTTCCGGTGCCGTTCTGGTACGAGTTGATGTAATTATAAGAGCCACCCTGATAGGCATACGCCGTGTTGCCATTGCTGATCTGGGTGATGTTTGCAGTATTGTAGCTGCCTTCCTGATTCAAATATGCGTAGTTGCTGTTGCCGTTCTGGCTCACATTGCCTGTGTTGTAGGCGCCAGTCTGAATGGAAATCACGGTGTTATCATTTCCAGTCTGGGTCGAAATCAGGTTGAGACCGAAACCGGATTGATAAGCGTTCAGGCTATTGCGCTCCCCGGACTGATTTGCATCAATGCTGTTGCGAGCGTTATAAGAACCAACCTGATAAGTCTCCATGACGTTGCCGCCGCCGGTCTGGACCGCCTTGAGGTCGCTGTCTCCACCGTACTGCTTGAACGTTCCAGAGTTGGTTCGATCACCCAACGTATGAGTCTGCTTCACGTTAGCAGTGTTCCTGTCACCCTGCTGAATGAAATAGGCTTCGTTGCGCCCATTTCCGCTCTTCTGATCCAGCAGAATGTAAGAATTGTTGGCGCTCTGATCGACATAGATACCGTTACCAATCCCAGCACGCGACGTTGAGTCCTGCTTGAAATCGACCAAGCTGGAACTTCCAGACTGATAAATGGTGTTCCAGCCACCTCGGCGATCATTGTTATCGCCATTCTGACGATACTTGGTCGTGTTAGAAGATCCTTCCTGAGAGATAAAAAGCTCGTTCGCATTGCCAACCTGATCGGAAACGTTGGCGAAACCCTGATACTGCTGATTGGCGGGGCCGACATCTCTGCCCCCGATCGTATTACTATTACCACCCTGACGAATTGTCAGCTTATTTCCATCCCCATACTGATTGGCCTTGTTGTACGGTCCATCAATGTCACCAATGGTTCCATTGTTGCCGCTTTGAATGGAGTCGATGTTGTTGTTATTGCCAACCTGCCGGAGGTCAATCCTGTTACTGTCGGCGAAGGCGGCTGTCGACAGAGCGAGCGAGGCCACGCCCATCGACAGGGCGAGAAGATGCTTATGCATTGATGCGGTCCCCTGCTTGGGAAGAGACTGCGTTCCCTTCCCTATATTGATCCGGTCGCGGCTTCCTGCCGCGTTCTGTTGAGAGATCCAGCATCGGCTTCTATCCGGCTGGGGCTCTTAACGATTTGTTAGGTACTTCAATCCGGAAAGGCGCGCATCATTCGATTGAATGAAATTCCGGTGCGGGCAAGAACTGAGTTGGGCGCTGTTCCCTGAATATGGCCGGATCAGGGCGAATCCTGGCTGCGAACATCATCTGAATAGATGATAGCGCGCTGGCCGATGTGATGTAAAATGTCGGTATAATGCCACACTCGTTCGGTAAATTTTTTTAGAGGCGAGCCGATGCGGGGGCTCAGGACTCATCTTGGACGCGTCGGCGCCATCGGATGTGGCGTACCGACCCGCGACGAGCCGGCACGTCGTCATGCCGGCCCGCGGCGTCGACGGCACGCGGTGCCCGGGCAGCGGGCCGGGCGGTGCGGATGGACGGCCGTGCGATCCCTTTCGGGCGGTCGCCCGGCGGCCTTGGCTACGTCTTACGGACAGGGTCGACGTACGACCAAAAGACACTTCAGTCGCCGTATGCGCGCCTTTAAGGCGATAGGCGTTTCAAGAAGCCGTCTCAGCACGCAACCCCTAGATGTAAGTATTGCAGATTGCAATCAAATCTGCTTTGAACGATCGATCATTGAGTTCGGCCAGCGAGGGGTTTGTGACAAACACCCGACCATTGTTGCAGGTCCTGGACCGGATGAATTCAGGTGGCCTCCTGCTCGGGTTTTCTGGAGCTCTGACCGAGATCAACGTGACGGCCGCGGGCATCCTGCGCCAGGATCGGCGCGGCCCGGACGGGGGCCTCGCGGGCGAGCGCGGCCTTGCGGAACTGCTCGGGCAGGCCGGTGTGGCGCTGCCGATCATCCGGGAATCCTGGGCGATCGTCGCCAGCCCCGGCGGCACGCCGCTGGTGCTCCACGCCATCCCGCTGGCGGGGGACGATCCGGACGCCGCGGCGGTGGTGGTGCTGGTCGATCTGCGCCGCAATCCGCGCCCGAGCGTCTCGACGCTCCAGAAGCTCTTCGACCTGACCCCGGCGGAGGCGCGCTTGGCGGTGGAGATCGCCAGCGGCCAGACCTTGTCCGAGATCTCGCAACGGGGCGGCGTCAGCAACGCGACGCTGCGCACTCAGCTCTCGTCCCTGTTCACCAAGACGGAGACGCGGCGGCAGGCGGAACTCGCGGTGCTCCTCACCCGCGTGGCGATGTTCCCGTGAGGCGCCGGAGGGTCGTGCCATGCTGATGCGGCGGGGCGTTCGAAGGCGGGGGTCGTTCGCGGCGCTCCTCGGCCTGCTCTGCGGCCTGAGCCCGCTCGCGCCGCAGGGAGCCTTGGCGATGCCGGAATCCGACCTGTCCGACGGGCGCGTCCGCTGCCGGATCGAACAGAACCGGCAGGGCAGCGTCCTGACCCTCCACGGCGTGGTGACGAGCGTCGTCCCGGCCAGCGGGACCTACCAGATGCGCATCCTCAAGCACGGGCCCGCAGGCAGCTCGCAGATCTCGCAAGGGGGACGCTTCGCGGCCGATCCGCGGGCCCAGGCCACGCTCGGCGACGTCAGCATTTCCCTGGAAGCCTCGTCCAGTTTCGAGGCGCAGTTGGTTCTCGAAGTGGACGGGCAACGGATCGCCTGCGCGGCCGTCCGCAGCTCGACCCTGGATCTATGAGGAGCGTTTCGATGCCGCTCGCCCGCGTGTTGCCCGCATCCCTGCTCGCCTGCGCCGTCGTCACCGCGGCGACCGCCCAGCAGAGCGTCTATATCGGCCAGATCGATCCGCAGGTCGCTCAGGGGGTCAACCCGGGCGTGGCCCGCACGGCGCGCGGCAACGGGCAGGCGGCGGGCGACGGGATCGTGTACAGCGCGAGCGGGTCGCCGGTCCTGCCGTCCCAGCCCTCCTTCCTGCCCGCGAACGGCTCGGGCCTGCAGGGCGCCGTCACCGCGGCGGGGCAGGCCGGGTCGCTCGGCGCGGGCATGACGAACAACATCGCGGTGATCAATCAGGCCGGCTCGGGCAACCTCGGCACCATCGCGCAGACCGGCTTCAACAACGTCGCGACCGCGACGGTGATGGGCAACAACAACGTCACCTCGCAGACCCAGGACGGGTCGTCGAACCGGTCCGCCATCGGCATCGCCGGGAACGCCAACGCGATCACGACCAGCCAGATCGGCATCGGAAACAGCACGGCCGTCGACCTCTCCGGGTCTGGATATAGTGTTAACACCACCCAGGTCGGATCTGGTCTCTCCTACGGATTGACTGTCAACTCGACGACAGCAAGTGATAAAATCATCACGGTCGACCAGCGAAATAGCGCGGCGGCGAACTTTGGGTTTTCTACGGGATTGTCTACAGGCACACGGGGTGCGACAGTATCGGCAACCGGTCGCTGATCGAAGCCTGCATATGGCGGGCATTCGGGACCGTGATTATTCAGGGTGGATGTCGTGTCTCGATCCCTCTTCTGCGTACTCGCCGCTCTCGGACTGACGGTTCCGGCCTGCGCCGGCCAGCTCACCTATCAGCCGGTCAACCCGTCCTTCGGGGGCTCGCCGCTCAACGGTCCCTGGCTCCTGTCCCAGGCGACATCCCAGAACATCTTCACCCGGAAGCGGCAGCTCGCGGATCAGATGATCCAGCGCCTCGAACAACAGCAGCAACAGCAGCAGAACTCCTCCGGTGCGGCGAGCTTCTCCAACATCATCAACTCGCGGCTCCTGGCCGCCGTGGCTGACCGCATCACGAATTCGATCTTCGGGGAGAACGCCCAGCAGAGCGGCGTCTTCGTCGTGCAGGGTACGACGATCAGCTTCCAGCAATTGGGCGCCAACGTTCAGATCACCGTCAACGACGGGACCACCACGTCGACCGTCGTGGTCCCGACCGGCCTCTGAACGCGGCCTGCAAGCCGCTCCCGCAGGGCGCAGCCGCCACGCTCGCGCCCGTTCCATGGCCGCCGAATCCCTGCGGTGTCGGAATGACGACGATCGCCTCACGCCTTCTCGCCACCGCGCTCTGCGGTCTGGGCCTCGCCGGGTGCACCGTCGTGCCGGGCCTGCGCGATCCGTTCACGGAGGCGCCGCAGATCACGCCCGTCTCCCCGACCGGGCTCGGCCTGGAGACGCTGCCGCCACCCGAGCGGGCCGTCGACGTGGCGATCTACGCGTTTCCCGATCTGACAGGCCAGAACAAACCCAGCGACAACTTCGCCGAGTTCTCGCGCGCGGTCACGCAGGGCGGCTCCGCCTTCGCCACCGACGCCCTGCGCCGGGCGGGCGGCGGCCGGTGGTTCAACGTCATCGAGCGCGGCGGCTTGCAATCGCTCCTGCAGGAACGACAGCTCATCCGGGCGACCCGGCAGGAATTCGAGGGTGCCAACGCCAAGCCCCTGCCGCCCCTGCGTTTTGCCGGCCTGCTCGTCGAGGGCGGCATCGTCGCCTACGACAGCAACAACGTCACCGGTGGCATCGGTGCGCGCTACCTCGGCATCGGCCTCGACACGAAGTATCGCCGCGACATCGTCACGGTGGCGATGCGCCTCGTCTCGGTGCAGAGCGGTCAAGTGCTGCTGAGCGTGACCACGACCAAGACGATCTTCTCCGTCTCCATCCAGGGAGGGCTCTACAGGTTCGTGGCCCTTGACCGGATCGTCGAGAGCGAGGCCGGTCTCACGCGGAACGAGCCGACGCAGTTCGCGGTCCGCGAGGCTATCGAGCTCGCCGTATACTCGCTCATCATCGAGGGCGCCGAGCGCAAGCTGTGGAAGTTCAAGAGCCCAACGGCTTCCGAGCAACTCATCTCACGCTATCGGAAGCCGCCGGTTCTCAATTCCATGGCCGGCCTCCCCGAACCGGTCGAAACGGCGACGATCGTATCGGGCGACCCGCCGTCGGAGCAGCGTGAGCGGCGAGAGAGTCCGGCGCCGGACGGCAGCGCTCCTGCCGCCGGCTCATCCGGGCGGGAACGCTTGGCAGCGTCGAGCCGACATCACTAGGGCGCGCGCCGCCGAAGGGGATGCCGGTTCGGCGAAAGAGAGCGCGTCGAAACAAGGACTTCGCGCTGTGGACGATCGCAACGCGGTCGGGAACAGCTCCAGCGTTTGAGACCAAGATATGGAGGCCTGCTTCCCAAGAAGCATCGTGCCGCGCCGGGTTCCGAGGAGCGCTGCGGTTTTCGTGAGCGTGCAGCACGGTTTGAGCAGGTGTCCAACCGGGCTCGGCACACGTGCGCCTTCGGGTTTCTGTTCTCGCGTGCCGGTAGACTCCGCCTGAAAGACGATCCGGCGGCGGCCGTGTGGAGCGGGGCGCCGCCTTCTCGACGAGGCTCGTTGTATGTCGATCACTTTTCCGAGGCTTGCTCTGGGTGCCTTGGCCTGCCTCGCCGTGTCCGGCTGTGTGACGTCGCGGCCCGGGCAAACCGTAAACGTCGTCCACGATCTGTCCGACGTAGCCGGATGCAAGTTCATCGGGCCGGTCGCGCCGCCCCGAACGTCGCTCGGCGATCGGGCCTATGCGGGCTACGAGCGTTACGAGGCCGAGGTGCTGCGTCAGGTCGCGGCACGGGGTGCAACGCATCTCTTCATCAGCAACCCCTCGGGCGCTTGGGGCGGTGTGCAGGCACTCGGGGGAGCCTACCTCTGCGTTCCCTATTGAACGCGATGGCGCGGCCTTCGACAGCCGTCGGCACGGGCATCGTGCGCGCATCGCGTCATCGCGATCGGAGCGGATCCCCGGACGCCCGGCTGCCGTCGAAGACCTGATCCGGTCGCAGGGACGGTGCTGGCCCCCGGGGACAGCCCGGCCGCGTCAAGGACGCAGGCAGGGAGCACCGGTCGGATGTCGCGCCCGGGCGTCACCCGCACGGTCTGTGCCCGAGGCGCGGCCTCCCCGTCCCCACCTCCAGGACTGTGAGGGACGAACGTCGATCCCGCTCTCCCGATCATCCTGGTGCCCTGCCGCAAGCCTCGGATAGGGCTCGTGCTCGACGGCGCTCCCGGACCGTTTGCAGCGCTCGACGCCAGACGTTCGCGACGATCGCCGTGCGGTCCGCGCGCGTGAGATCGGCTGGTGCGGCCTGCTGAGCGTGCCCCTCGTTTCGCTTGCCTTGAGTCATTGTTTGCCTCCTCTCGACCTGGCACGAGAGGAACACGGCAGGTGGCGCGCCGCAGTGAGTTGGCGCACGCGGTTCCGGCGCGGTGCCTGCCACCGCAGAAGGACGCGTGCGCGCCGACACACGGGCCGTGTGGCGAGCGGCGGCGAAGCATCGAAGGTCTGCTGAGATCGGCTGCCGGTGACCCGCGCGCGCGGCCCCGCATGGCGCGGGCAACCGGGATGAGGTCTGGCGCACGGTACAGGGGCGCGATCGACTATCGAGCGACCGGCTTGAGAAGCTGACGAAGTACGCCGCGGACATGCTCTCTGAGCTTGTCTTTGTTGTCCACGTTCTGATTCGCGCCGACGAAATCTGACAACTTGCGGCAGGCAGACATGATGGGTGCCCCGGCAAATGGACGCCCCGCTTTTCGCCACAGTGATGTGGTGGGGCGTAGGGCATACCTATAAAGGAGTGTTGCGCCGATGTCTCGATATTATTGCAACGCGGACTGCTTATGCGCCTTTGGGACTTGTTAATTTTTGTTCCATTATGTAGCTCAGCGCGATCTGTCGCACTGCGTAGGTAATCCCTGGCCCGCCCGAGGGCCGTCGCTCAGGAGCCGTGTGTGTCGCAGCGCTTCTACTTCGACTTAGAAGACGGCCAAGAGACCATCCGGGATGGGGAGGGCGTTGAGGCCGACGGGCCGGAGGACGCGCTGGAAGCGGCTCAGGAGATCATCGCGGAGATGGCTGGCGAGGTGGCCTCCGCGGATCCGAGGGGGCGCTGGACGCTGGTCGTGCGCGACGCGGTGGGGGAGATCGTCGGGCGTCTTCCGGTGGTGTAGCCCGTGCAGGCGGGCTATGGGGCGCCGGTTGCCACGGCCGCTCGGTGACCGGTCTCTGGCCGCCGGAAAGGGCCTCCACATCGGCCTGCGCACGGTCGAGCGGGCAGAGGCAGATCGACTGTGGCGAGCCGCGGATCGCGATCGCCGGCGTGCCGACCCGGGTCAGGCGCTCGTAGGGACGCTCGGCCACGCGCGGTGGCCGCACGTGCGCGCCCGGTCACACGAGCGGCAGGCGGACTGATTCGCCGGCCTGGAGAACGCCTTCCAGGCCTTCGGCGGCCTGCCGCGCGAGGTGCTGCTCGATAAGGCCGGCGCCTCGGGCCGGCGCCTTGAGCCCGCGCCTTGGGCCTGCCCCCCGTACCAAGTGCGCACCGCGGGCAAGAACGAGCGTGGCATCGGCGTCAGACAGAACGCCGTGGCTGACCGCCGCTTCGCCAGCTTGACGGCGCTGGAAGCCCCTCGACGCTAACGCCGGACGTGGGCGACCGGCGCGTGCGCGGGACGATGGGCCAGGTGCCGGGCAAGCGGTTCGCTCATGACGCGGCGGTGCAGCCTCTGTCCCAGGCGGGCGTCGTTGAACGTGCCGCCGGCGCGTTCGTCCGCCCACCAACGCTGCGAGGCAGGATTCGTGGCGCACCTCGTCCCCCAGGGATCAGACGCGCAGCGGCGAATCACGCAAGGGGGCCGTGGCGCAAAGCCGCTGAGTCAGCTTCAATGTGGGTCATGGGACGGCGGCGAGCGCTTACACACGATCGACCGTCTGTCGGTCGCGCAGGCGTGGCCAACCGATGATGCGTCAGGAGGCGAGATCTGGCAGCGGATTGCGGTGCGACCGGTCCGGTGCCCAGTCGGCCAATGCCCGGACGACGGGTTTGCAGGATATCCGCAGGCTCCGGATCGCTTCGATCGTCCGGTCGAGCATCTCGGGCGTGCAGCCGTACGGGCTCGGGTTTGTGCGTACATCATGGGTATAGAAGATCAGCCATCCCCCACCCATCGCCAGGTTCGAGAGCGATCTCGATACCGTTGAGTCGTCGAATGATTGCACGGTCAGCGGCACAGCCCTGAGCAGGCACCGGTCCGACGCGCCCCTGTTGATGCCGCAATGCACGCCGCGGCCCACCAAGAAATTCCTGCCGACGATGCGCTTGACGCCGACCGAGGCGTAGCCGAACGGATAGGCGAACGTTTCAAGCTTTTCGATGCCGGCACGATCTCTCAATGCGTGCCGGTTTGTCTCTATCGCGCGCGATGCGGCCTCCGACGACAGACCCGTCATGATGGGATGATCGAGGGTGTGACAGCCGATCTCGTGTCCACGCCTTGCCAGTTCCGCGATGCACCTGTGATCGGCATGCGTCCAATAGGTATTCCGGGTGCCTGCCAAGCCCGATGAGATGTAGAAGGTTCCTCGATAGCCGTGCTCTTCGAGCAACGCGGCGCCGATCGTGGCCGCGCATTCGGGAATGTCGTCGAACGTGAAACTCACCATCGTCGCGTTCGAAGGGATCTGGATCGTGGCCTCCCGGTAGTGGCGAGCCAGCAGGTTGGAGAACTTCCCTGGGAGAGAGATGCTGTCTCTCGCATCCCGGTCCGTTGCGACGGCGTTCGCGCGCGTCATCGCGTCCGCCCGGCCGCACGGTTGCCGCGGGCCGAGGGACGCATCACGAGCGCCCTCACCAGCCATCGCCGCCGAGATGGCGTGCGGAGGAGCTGCGGGTGCGGCGCTATCGAGAGACGGGGCATCATCCAGGGCTCAATCATCGTGGGACGGATCGATGATTGTCTAACTGTACCTGACGAAGAACCGGCCGAGCGGCGAACTCGATCGTTGCATCGTGGCGAGATCCACCTTGTTCAGGACCGTGCCGACCAGCTTGGTCCTCAGTTCGGTGAACGAACGGATCGCCGCGCGCAGGTGATCGAGGTGGACTGCGCGCCACTCGACCACGAGAATCACCCCGTCGAGATGCTTGAGAGCGCACCGTACGTCACCGACCGCGTCCAGCGGCGCGAGATCGCAGATTATGTAGTCGAACGACAGCTTGAGGCACTGTATCAGCTCGCCGGCATCCGTCCCCAGCAGGTCGATCTCGCAGTACGAGACGTCGTTCCGGCGTCCGCCGACCTCGATGATCTGCCGATCGAGCGCGTCCTGAATGATATGGGTTGAGGTCGAGGACAGCGCAGGGACGCCGGTTCCGGGTGCGGCTGCATCCTCGGCCTTCAGCGCGGCCGGCGAAGGCTCGTCCCGGCTCCTGCACCTGATCACCAGGACACGGTGGCCCCAATCCGCGATCAGCATCGCGAGGTTGTGGGCCACCGTGGTCTTGCCTTCTCCCAGGGAGGCAGACGTGACGCCGATGCAGGGGGCCTTCCGCCCGTGCAGAGCCGTATCGATGGCCGCCTTGGCATGGCCCATCGCACGACCGACGGGCGAGCGCGACTGGGCCACCGCTTCGGTGAAGACGATCTGGTTGGGAACGACCGCCTTGATGAGACTGACACGGGACGCCCGCTTGTCCCGCCGCCGCAGCCGCGGGATCACCCCGAGACACTCAACGCCCGTCGCATCGATCACCTGTTCCGGGATGCTGACGGTCCGGTCGACCAGTCGCGCGATCAGCGCGTATGTCACCCCGAGGGCGGCGCCGATACCTGCACTGAGGGCGATGATCAGGATGCCGCGCAGATCGCTCTTCTCGGTGGGTGCGATCGCGTAGGCGATGATCCGCGTCTTGGGCCCGACGTCCCGCAACCGTTCCCGGAGCCAGATGCTGGCGGATTGGGCCGACTCGACCCGGCCGACCACTTGGTCATCGACGTAAGCCCGGGCGATCTCGTTCGCGACGACGGCGGCCTCCTCGGCGTTGCGCGTGGTGTAGCGCACCGCCACGATATTGCTCATCCCGACGCGTTCGACGGTCGTGCTGCGCTGCAGCTCCTTCAGAGCTCGAAACCTGCGGCCATCCTTCTCGGATGCGGTGCCGCGCGGGGCGGTGGCCTGGTCAGCGTCGGAGGACGAGGCGCTTCCATCGGCCATAAGGTCGGCCGTGTAGGCGGAGATCCCATCCCATACACGCTGCCCCCACGGGTCCAGGAAGCGCAGAAGGGTGGACACGGGGGTCGTGTTCGCGTCCTCGTCGCCGGCCTTGTTGGCCAGGTTCAGGCGATCGACGACGACGAGTGCGATCTTGTCCGACCGCATGATCTGCATCTGCGTCTCGAGGAAAGACGGGTCGGGGACGGACTCGGCGAAGAGGGCGTCGTCCCTGCTGAAGGTGAGGCGCAGATTGGTGAGCAACAATTGTGTCTGCGCCGTGTAGTGCGCGCCTCGCAGGAGAACGAAGGCGGCGCCGGTCGCGGAAAAGATGAGGATGAGAACGACGATGGTGCGCAGCTTCTGCCGGATGGCACCCAGCATCCAGAGCCAGTCGATCGCATCCTCGCCCGACCCGCGGCCGAGCGAACGCGCGTCGTAGCTATTCGCCGGTCTCGTCGCATCGACCATGACGCCTGAATCCTCTCGATGACGCGCACCCGATCGCACCTGCACCAGGATCGCGAGAGCCGTTCCCGATCGCGTTGCAATCGTGCTCGACTCCAAGTCCTTGTTCTGACGCGCTCTGTTTCGCCGAACCGGCATCCCCTTCGGCGCAGAGCGCTCTATCGATCTTGAGATAGCTTGCTTCGGATCTGGGACAGACGAAGGTTTCTGCCGTCGTTGATGCCCGTATCGTCACGGAGCAGTTGGACCTTCAGGATATCGCCCGGCTTCATCGGCGTGGTTTCTTCGGCATCGAACTCGCGGGGCTGCGAATTCTCGGTGCGAACGATCGTGTAGGAGATCCGCATCGCTGCATCGCTCGATGATCGAGCCGCTTCGCCGGCATAGGCCGAGTGCGCCTGGATGATCCGCTCGGCGCTCAAGATGCGCTTGTCCATCTCGTGAATCGTCGTCTGGACCTCCAAGAGGTCCCGGATGATCACGACGGTCCTCTCATCGGCCAGGGACGACATCGTTCGCTCGGCAGCGTTGATCTGCTGTTTCGCCCGCAGGACCTGCGTGTCCATCTCCTTCTGCTCCCGCTCGATCTGAGCGACCGTGCGTTCCAGAGGCATCAATCTGTTGGTGGGTGCCAGGCCCCGACCGATGTAGTCCCTCGTGTCGGTGACCTCGCGCTGCACGGCCAGCCGCTGTTTTTCAGCGGCGTCGTACTGGGCTTTGAGCGAGACGATTTCCTCCTTGAGGAGCGTGACCGACTGCTGAAGGGCGCGCACCTCGTTCTGCTGGCGGTCGCGCTGCGCGTTGAGCATCGACCGCTCGCCCTCGCTGATCGCGCCACCCGCCGGTTCCGAGGTCTTCGGGTTGGTCGCCGGCTTCGTCTGTTGCGCGAGCTCGGCCTGCAAGCGCGCCTGCCGAGCCAGCAGATCGCTCCGCCGCGCGCGCAGGGCTTGCGCCTCGCCTTCCGCCCGCAGGCGATCCTGGGAGGCGGTCCACGTGGACGTTTCCGGCCGGCGATACAATCCTCCGGCGATGCTCATCGCGTTCAGGACCAGCATGCCCGGGCGATAGCTGTACTCCCCCGCCCGCTCGACACCGCCGATGATGTAGAAAGGCCTGTATTGCACGACGCCGATCGCCGTGCTGGGTGGTTCGGTCAAGCCCGCTTTGTCCTTAAGCCGGCTCGACACCAGATTTGCGAGTTGCGTGGTCTGGAGGCCCGCGGCCGTTATATCCCCGATGAGCGGCAGGGAGACGCTGCCTTCCGAGCTGATCGTGAACTCGCCCGTCAGTGCGGGCCACTCGTAGACGTGGATCTTTACCCTATCCTGAGGCCCGAGACTGTACTGGCTCTCCGTCGCCGCAGCTCTACCGGTGCATGCGAGGCTGAGCGCACCGAGCAGGAGAAGGCCGGTGGGCAGCGGTAGACCGAACAAGAGCCGCGAGGCTTGCTGCGTCATGGTGAGGTCTTCCCCATCGTGGGCCGTCTCGCTGCCGCGATACCGTCCACGCCACGATAGCCACCGCCGACTCGCCTCGATCTTCGGCCTTTCGACCCCTCCACTCATCCGAAGATGGGTGGTTCTGGGCAGGACCTACCGATTTTGAGGTAGCGGATCGCCCTCGTTTCGACCGGACGGGCTGCGTGGCCGTCGTGATCGGTTCCCGCACAGTGGCCCGGCCGGCCGACCGGCTGCCCCGGAACCGGATGCGGGCCGCGCCGAACGGGCGAGCCGCCCGACGGTCAGGCCCGTCGCCGGGCGCCGACGATCCGGGTTCGGGCTGGCCGTCGATCGACAGGGCTCACCGAGCCGCGTGCCGAGCGGGCAGGGGGCTCAGGCTCGGCGCGGCCCGGAGGCCGCTTCCGCCTCCGCGAGCAGGCGCTTCAATCGATTCGCGAGATCGCGCACGTTCGGCTCCAGGACCATGTTGTCGTGATCCCCGGAGACGCTGAGCATCGTGAGGTCGAGCGCGTACGGTTCCCATCCGTTGTCGTCCAGGATGAGGGAGCGGTTCGCGTCGAGACGCCGACCGCCCGAGAGCCGGTGCACGACCTGGACCTCGGGCTTGAACAGCACGACGCGGCCGGCGTAGGCCTCGAGCGTCAACCGGTTGAGGGCGCGGCGGAAGGCCGCCTCGATCTCGTCGTTGTGGAACCGTTCGACCGTCGTGGGCTTCCGCGCGGCCAGTCGGTCACGCACCCGACCGACCTGCCAGAGGATGCGCCGCTTCGTCCAGGCCGGCAGGAACCCCAAGCCCTGCACCTGCAGATCCTGCGCCTTCATCGCGAGACGATCACCCAGCGACAGGCTGACGTGCTGCGGGACCGGCGTGTCGAGGAGCACCACGAGCGGGACGTCCTCACCTTCGGCGCGCAGGCGCTGGGCCATCGCGTAGGCCGCGAGACCGCCGCCGGAGAAGCCGCCGAGGAGATAGGGTCCGTTGGGTTGTACGCTTCGGATCTCGGCGCAGTAGTCGCGCGCCATCTCCTCGAAGGTCTCGTGCGGCGCATGCTCGCCGAACAGGCCCCGCGCCTGCAGTCCGTAGACCGGCCGCTCCGCGCCCAGGTGGAGGGCGAGGTGGCGCAGGTTGAGCAGGTTGCCGAACATGCCCGCGCAGAGGAAGAAGGGCGTGCGCGCCGCGCCTCCGCCCACCTGCATCGGCACCACGTGCAGCCGGGCCTCGGCGGGTTGCGCCGGCGGGCGGTCCTGACCGTCTCCGGCCGGGCTCTCGTCCCCGCGGTCGCCCAGGAGGGCGGCGCACGCGGCGATCGTCGGGGCCTCGAACAGGACCGAGATCGGCAGATCGGTCGCGTAGCGCTCCTTGATCTTGCGCACGAGGCGCACGGCGATGAGCGAGTGCCCGCCCAGGTCGAAGAAGTCGTCGTCGATCCCGACGCGCGCGACGCCGAGCAGGTCGCTCCAGTAGGCCGCCAGCGTGCGCTCCATCTCCGTCCGCGGGGCGACGAAGGCGCCGCGATCCTCGCCCGGCGCGCCCCCGTCCTCGCGGCGCTCGCGGGACGGCGGGGCGGCGGCGCGCTGCCGCAGGGCGTCCAGGTCCATGGAGCTGACGACGACCTGCCGCAGACCGGTGCCGATCGCCCGGAACAGGGCCTCGACCCCCTCGTCCGGTCGGATGCCCCGGTCGACCAGGGCGGCGAGGCGCGCGTCGGGGGCCGGCGGCGCGGCTGGGAGGGGCTGGACCGAGGCGTCGATCCCGTCCCGGCCCTCGCCGTAGGCCGGACCCGCCCCGTCGAGCCGCTTCACCGTCAGGCCTTCGACCCGCATCACCGGGACGCCCTCGGCATCCGTGATGTCGACGTCGAAGCTCGCCAGGCCCGCCTCCTGGCCTGCCGGGCTCAGCCGGATCCGGCTCGCGACGACGGCCGGCATCGGGCCGTCGACGCGGATCCGGCCGTAAGCGGCCGGGACCCAGAGCGCGGCATCGGGGTCGTAGCCGGGAACGAGCGCCATCGCGAAGCCGGTGGCGATGTCGGTGAGCGCGGGATGCAGGATGTAGCCCGCGCCGAGATCGGCCCGATACGCGGGGTCGAGGGCGAGGCTCGCGCGCGCCTCGCCGTCCGTGATCGCCGCGGCGCGCAGCACGCGCCAGCGCGGACCGAAGCGGAGCTGCGCCTCCTGCGCCGAGGGCAACGCCGGCCCGTCCCAGGGCAGCGCGGCGAGCGATCCGGCGGCGGCGAGCGGCCCGTTGCGCAGCCTGATCCGTCCCCGCGCGTGGCAGCGCGTCCCCTGTCGGCCGCCCTCGGTCACGACGCTGTGCACCTCGAAGCGGTAGGCCTCCCGCCCGGGGATCAGGTATGCCCGCACCCGGCAGGTCTCGCCGTCGGGCACGCGCAGGGGCCGCAGGAACACGAGATCCTCGATCTCGAACGGGCCCGTGAGACCGTGCTCCCGGAGAACCTGCGCGGCGATCTCGATGTAGCCCGTCCCGGGCCAGATCGCCGCGCCGGACCGGGTCCGATGCTCGTCGAGGACCCACAGGTCGGCCGCGCGCCAGCGGCCTTCGAGGCCGTGACCGCCCGCGCCGTCCTCGACCCAGGCCGTGAAGAGGGGGCCGCGCGGGGCCTCGCCCACCGGTGCCGGCCGATGACGGCCCGTGGCCCGGGCCGCGAGGCCGATCTGATTCCAGATTCCCCAGTGGATCGCCACCGTCCGGCAATCGGCCCATCCGGTCTCGGCCTCGGCGACGGCGTTCAGGTAGGCGTTGGCCGCCACGTAGTCGGCTTGGCCCGCCGGAGCGATGTCCGTGCTCGTCGAGGAGAACAGGACGAACACGTCGAGCGGATCGTCGCGCAGGAGCGCGCGCAGGTTGATGGTGCCCTGGACCTTCGGCGCGAGCACGGCCTCGATGTCCTCGGGGGATTTCGCCGCGATCAGGCCGTCGCGCACGAGGCCAGCCGTGTGGATGACCCCGTTGATCGCCCCGAACGCGGCGCGGGCTTCGGCGACGACGGCGCCCAGCTCGTCCGGATTGCTGATGTCCGCGCAGCCGTAGAACACGTCGGCACCGAGACGTTCGAGGCGCCGGACGGTCTCGATCGACTGGCCGATCCGTTCGGCCGCTCCCCGCGCGCCCAGATAGCCGTCCCAGACCCGCCGCTCGGGCAGGGGCGTCCGACCGATCAGGATCAGGCGGGCGCGATAGCGTCGCGCGAGCGCTTCGCACACGACGCCGGCCAAGTCGCCGAACCCGCCCGTCACGAGGTAGACGCCGCGCTCGCGGAAGCGGGCCTCCCCCGCCTCCGCCGCATCGAGCGTCAGGGGCGCGTAGCTCTGCGACCAGCGCCGATTGCGGTGATAGGCGACGGTCTCGGTCCCGGGCTCGGCGAGGAGATCGTCCCAGAGACGGTCGAGGTCGCCGATCCGGTCACCTCCGGCGGCGTTCGAGACCCTGCGCCGCGCCCGTCCGAACACCGTCGCCGCGTCCTGGCCGGGCGTTGCGGGGGCCAGGTCGATGGTGCGGACCGTGACGCCCTCGAACTCTCTCGGGATGACCAGGGCGGCGCCGAGGACGGTGGCCTTGCCGGGGTCGGTCAGAGCCCGGTCGGCGACGCGCTGCATGCCGCTCGTCACGACCGTGACGTGCATCGCTGTCGGCTCGCAGAGCGCCCGAACGAGCCAGAGCAGGCTGCAGAGGCCGCGCTCCAGCGTCTCATGGAAGGCGCTCGAACCGGGCCGGACGCGCCCCGCCGCCGGCAGGAGCCAGAGGTGCAGGACGCGGTCCGGAACGCGCCCGTCCGCGGATAAGGCCCGGACGAGGGCTTCGTACTGGGGCAGCCCCAGTTCCGCGCAGAGGACGTAGCGGTCCGCGTCCCGGCGGTGGAACTGATCGCCCGGCAGAACCTCCGTGACGCGATGGCCCGCCGCGCGCAGTCGCGCGACGAGCTCGGCGTCGATCCCGTCCCCGTTCCGGAAGACGAGCCAGTCGTGGACCGCGCCCGCCCCGTCGGCCTCCAGGGGAGCCGCGGACTGGCGCCAGATCGGCCGGTACCCCCAGGCGGCGATGTCGGCGCGCTTCTCGGGGGCGGCGTCGGCCCGGAGCGCGGCCGGCGCCAAGGCTTCGAGGAAGTGGCGCTCGCGCGCGAAGGCGTAGGTCGGCAGCGCGACGCGCCTGCCATCGCGGTCGGACCAGAGATGGTCCGGGTCGACGGGCAGGCCGGTCGCCCAGGCGCGGCCGAACGCGGTCAGGAACGCCGTCCGCGCGTCGATCGCCTGCTCAGGATGGGGCAGGGTGTTGATGACGGCGTTCGACGGAATCGTCCCCTGCGCCTTGGCGAGCGAGGACAGCGTGCGGCCGGGGCCGACCTCGATGTAGACCCGCCTCGGGTCCGCCGCCAGCGTCGCCAGGCCGTCGGCGAAGCGGACCGGCGCACGCAGGTGGTTCACCCAGTACAGGGGATCGCGGGCCTGCGCGTCCGTGAGGAGCGCCCCCGTCACGTTCGAGACGATCGGGATCGCCGGGGCGCGCAGGTCCACGGTCCGGAGATAGGCTTCGAAGCGCGGCAGGATCGGGTCGAGCATCCGGGAATGGGCGGCGACGTCGATGGCGATGGGGGCCGTCTCGATCCCGTCGGCGGCGAGGCGCGCGCCGAACGCCGCGACCTCTTCCGCCGGCCCCGACACCGTGCACAGGTCCGGGGCGTTGACCGACGCGAGGTCGAGCCCGGCCGGGAGGCGGTCCCGCAGGGCCCGCGCATCCAGGCCGACGCTCAGCATGCGCCCGCCCGACACCGCCTCGAACAGCTCGCCGCGCAGGCGCACGAGGCCGACGGCCTCCCGGAACGTCAGGACGCCCGCGACGCAGGCGGCCGCGTTCTCACCCATCGAATGACCCAGCAGGATTGCGGGCGCGAGGCCGTGGGCGGACCAGTGCCGCGCCAGCGCGACCTCCAGGATGAGGATGGCGGGCAACTGGCACGACGGGCGGCTCAGCGCGTGGCCGCCCTCGCACCGCGACGGCTCGTCGAGCCACGCGGCGCGGATCTCCGCCGCCGCCGACCGCGGCAGGTAGCCCAGGCCCTCGTCCACCCAGGCCCGGAAGGTCGGCTCCGCCCCGTAGAGCGCGCGGGCCATGCCGGGATGCTGCGAGCCGCCGCCGGGGAACAGGTACACGGCCGAGGCATCCGGGATCACGGTGTGATCGAAGACCGCCCCGTCGCCCCTCTCGAGGAGCGCGCGGGCCTCGGCGCCGTCGGAGGCCGCCAGGACGCGGCGGCGCTCGAAATGGCGTCGCCCGGTGAGCAGCGTGTAGCCGATGTCGGGCAACGCGAGGTCCGGACGGCGCGCGATCGCGCCGGCCAGGGCGCGCGCCGCGCCGTCCAGGGCCCCCGGGCTCTTGGCGCTGAGCAGGAGGAGTTCCGGGGACGATCCGGCCGCCGGGCGACGGCTCGGAACCGGGACGGGCGCCTCCTCCAGGATGGCGTGCGCGTTGGTCCCGCCGACCCCGAGGGCGTTCACGGCCGCGCGGCGCGGCTCCGCGCCGCGCGGCCATGGCACGAGCCGGTCGGCGACGACGAACGGGCTGTGGTCGAGATCGAGCGCCGGGTTCGGCGCCTCGTAGCCGAGGCTCGGCGGGATCTGCCGGTTCTGCAGGGCGAGGGCCACCTTGATGAGGCCGACCACGCCGGCGGCGGTGTCGAGATGGCCGACATTCGTCTTGACCGATCCGATCCGGCAGAAGCCGACGCGCTCGGTGCCGCGCCGGAACGCCTGCGTGAGCGCCGCGACCTCGATGGGGTCTCCGAGCCGGGTTCCGGTGCCGTGGCATTCCACGTACTGGATCGAGTCGGCAGGCACGCCCGCGAGGCCCTGGGCCTCGACGATCGCCCGCGCCTGCCCGTCGACGCTGGGAGCGAGATAGCCCGACTTGCCCGCGCCGTCGTTGTTGATCGCCGTCGCCTTGATCACGCACTGCACGGGGTCGCCGTCACGTAGGGCGTCGGCGAGCCTGCGCAGCACCACCACGCCGACGCCGCTGCCGAACACCGTGCCGGCCGCGCGGTGATCGAAGGCGCGGCAGACGCCGTCGGGGGACAGGATCTCGCCCTCCTGATGCAGGTAGCCGCGGCGATGGGGCAGCTCGATGCTCACGCCGCCCGCCAGCGCCATGTCGCACTCGCTGGTCAGCAGGCTCTGGCAGGCCGCGTGGACCGCCACCAGGGAGGTCGAGCACGCGGTCTGCACGGCGACGCTCGGCCCCCTCAGGTCGAACAGGAACGAGGCGCGGGTGGCCAGGAAATCTTTGTCGTTCCCGGTATGCCGCAGCAGGAACATCCCCGTCCGCTCGACGAGGTCGCGATGGCTGCACACGTTGTCGTAGAGGTAGTTCCCCATCCCGCACCCTGCGAACACGCCGACCGGGCCCGGTTCACGCTCCGGAGGCCTAGCGGCGCTCTCCAAAGCCTCCCAGGCGCATTCCAGGAACTGGCGATGCTGGGGATCCATGATGGCCGCTTCCTTCGGGCTCATCCCGAAGAAGCCCGCGTCGAACATCTCCATGTCGGGCAGGTCGGCCGCGCGAGGCACGTAGTTGGGCAGGCCGTAGCGGGCCGGTGATTCGCCCGCCGCGTCGAGCTCCGCCGTCGAGAGGGTGCGGATCGAGGTCACGCCGTCGCGCAGGTTGTCCCAGAACGCGGTCGTGTCGCGGGCCCCGGGGATCCGCAGCGCCATGCCGATGACAGCGATGTCCGTGGCGGGGACGGTCTCAGACGAAGCGTGCGCGAGGTCGGCCATGCGGCGCTCCAACGTGAGCGTTGCCTCCCACGGCCTCGACACCGACGTCGCGGCCAGGAGGTAGCTCGACTGTTCGAACCCATCTGATAGCGCCGGACGCGTCGGCCCGTGCCTCACCAAAAGGGGCGATCCGGATCCGGGGGCTCATCCACAAGAGGTAGCGTCCCTCGATTGGACGAGTGGCGGCGCGCACGGAGGAAGACCCCACTCGCATCGACGCGTCGTCCGGCCGCGGGCCCGATGGCCCGCGGGGTGGCGCGGGACGAGGATGCCGATGTCGAGCGCGGATACACGCTGCGTGCTCATGGGAGACGGCACGCTGCTGATGCAGTGCGCGGAGGTCGTGCTGCGGCGCGGTCACTCCGTCTGCGCGGTCGTGAGCGACGACGCCGCGATCGCCGCGTGGGCGGTCGGCCTCGGCCTGCGCCTCCACGCCGCCGGCAGCGATCTCGCCGCCGATCTGGCCGACTTGGACTACGACTGGTTCTTCAGCGTCGCGAACCTGCGCATCGTGCCGCGCGCCGTCTGGGGCAGGGCCGCGCGGGGAGCGGCGAACTTCCACGACGGGCCGCTGCCGCGCTACGCCGGGCTGAACGTCCCGGCCTGGGCGATCCTCAACGGCGAGACGGCGCACGGGATCACGTGGCACGCCCTGACCGACACGGTCGACGGGGGTGCGATCTACGTCGAGCGCGCGTTCGAGCTCGATCCGGACGAGACGGCCTTCAGCCTGAACGCGCGCTGCATGGCGGAAGGCCTCGACGGGTTCCGGGAGATGATCGAGAGGATCGAGGCTGGCCCCGTCCCGGGGCGGAATCAGGATCCCGACGCCCTGCGGTCATTCGGCCGCCATCGCCGCCCGGCCGATGCCGGCCTCCTGCGCTTCGACCGCCCCGCCTTCGAGCTGGACTGTCTCGTCCGCGCACTCGATTTCGGCCCCGGCTACGCCAATCCCCTGCTCTTGCCGAAGATATGGATCGACGGGTGCGCCTACGGCGTCGGCACCCTGACCCGGCTGGGGGAGGCGACCGTGTCGGAGCCGGGCACGGTGCTGCAGGTCGACGCGGCCGGCCTCACCGTCGCCGCCCGCGACTTGGCCGTGCGCATCGAGGGATTGACCGGGACGGACGGCGCGACCGTCTCGCCCGTCGGGCTCGTTCGCCCCGGTTCCGTCCTGCCGCGGCCGGCAGCGGTCGACCTGCATCGCCTCGACCAACGCGTCGCGGAGACGGTCCGCCACGAGGCGTGGGCGTTGGACCGTCTCGCCCGGCTGTCACCGCTGCAACTGCCCGAGCTCCGCATGTCGGCTCCGCAGGGTCGCGACCTGCGCAGCCTCTCGATCGCCCTCCCGCAGCCGCTCGCCGGCGACCGGGCGATCGGCGCGCTCGCCGCCTACGCGGTCCGGACCTGCGCGGCCGGTCCCGGGGACGTCGCCTATTCCGACGCGACCGTCGGCGCCGCCGGCCGGGCCTACCCGGGTCTGTTCGCGGCCGCACTGCCGCTGCGGCTGCCCGCCGCGGAGGCGACGGTGTCGGACCTCGAACGGGCGGTGGCCGCCGACCTCGCCGACCTGCGGGCCCGCGGCACGCATATGAGCGATCTGCCGCGGCGATTCCCCGGGATCGCCGCGCCCGCCTACCCGCTCGGGTTCGCGCTGGCGGCCGAGCCGTCGGCGGATCACGCGATCCCGGGCTGCGCCGTCACGCTCGTCGCGGCGTCCGAAGGGGGGAGCCTCTGCCTGGTCTACGATCCCGACCGGCTGTCGCCGACGGACGCGGAGGCCATGGGCGAACGGATCGCCGTCCTGGCGCGGGCGTTCGTCGAGGGCGGCGACGCGCCTGTGGCCGACCTGCCGCTGATGACGCCGGAGACCCGGGCGTGGATGCTCGAGGCGTTCAACGATACGGAGCGGGCCTTCGACGCCGCGGCCTGCGTCCACACGCTGATCGAGCGGCAGGTCGACCGCACGCCGGACGCGATCGCCCTCGTGTGCGGAGACGGCCGGCTCAGCTATCGCGAACTCGATGCCCGTGCCAACCGGGCCGCGCATGTCCTGCGCGGACTCGGCGTGGGACCGGACCAGCCGGTGGGCCTCTACATCGACCGGGGCCTCGACCTCGTGATCGGGGCGCTCGCGATCCAGAAGGCCGGCGGGGCCTACGTTCCCCTCGATCCGCACTACCCCGCGGAGCGCCTGGCCTTCATGGTCGCCGACAGCGGCCTGTCGCTCGTCCTGACTCAGGACGCGCTGGCCGAGACCGTCCCCGGCGACCCGCGGCACGTCGTCCGCATCGAGCGGGCGCTGGCCTCCGATGCGCCCTGCGAGCGCCCGTCGAGCGGAGTCCGCGCGGCGGATGCGGCCTACGTCATCTACACCTCGGGCTCGACCGGCCGGCCCAAGGGCGTCGTCGTCGAGCATCGCAACGTCGCCAACTTCTTCACCGGAATGGACGAGCGGGTCGCGCGGGACGGCGGGGTCGAGCCCGTGTGGCTGGCGGTGACGAGCCTGTCCTTCGACATCGCGGTCCTCGAACTGTTCTGGACGCTGTCCCGCGGGATCACGGTCGTGGTGTCCGGTCCTCCGGCGCCGCACCGGCGATCGTCGGCCGGACCGATGGCGTTCAGCCTGTTCCACTGGGGACAGGCGGCGCGCACGGACGATCAGGCCTACCGGCTGCTGCTGGAGAGCGCCCGCTTCGCCGACGCGAACGGCTTCGCGGCCGTGTGGACGCCCGAGCGCCACTTCAACGACTTCGGCGGGGCATACCCGAACCCGGCGGTGACGGGCGCCGCCGTCGCCGCGGTGACCAGCCGGGTGGCGATCCGGGCCGGCAGTTGCGTCCTGCCGCTGCATCATCCGGCCCGGGTCGCCGAGGAGTGGGCGGTGGTGGACAACCTGAGCGGCGGCCGCGTCGGCGTGGCCTTCGCATCGGGCTGGATGCCGGAGGACTTCCTGCTCCGGCCGGAGAACGCCCCGCCCCACAACAAGGACGCGCTCCTGCGCGACGTGGAGACGGTGCGGCGCCTGTGGCGCGGCGAGGCCGTGGCGTTCCCAGCCCCGGGCGGGCGCACGCTCGACGTGTGCACGCAGCCGCGTCCGATCCAGCGGGAGCTGCCGGTCTGGATCACGACGGCGGGCAACCCGGAGACCTTCCGGGAGGCGGCGCGTCTCGGCGCGAACGTCCTGACGCACCTCCTCGGGCAGTCGATCGCGGATCTGGCCGCCAAGATCGCCGCCTATCGGGCCGCGCTGGTCGAGACCGGCCGCGACCCCGCGGCGCACACCGTGACGGTGATGCTCCACACCCTGCTGGGCCGGAACCGCGACGCGGTGCGCGCCCAGGCACGCGAACCGATGCGGGACTACCTGCGCAGCGCCGCCGGTCTGATCAAGCAGTACGCCTGGGACTTTCCCGCCTTCAAGCGACCCGCCGGCGCCACGCAACCGGCGGCCATCGACCTCCGGGCCGTCGGCGCGGAGGAGATGGACGCGATCCTCGATTTCGCCTTCGACCGGTATTTCGAGGACAGCGGCCTCTTCGGGACCGTGGACGACGCGCTGACCCGCGTCGACGCCCTGAAGGCGATCGGGGTGGACGAGATCGCGTGCCTGATCGATTTCGGCCTGCCGACGGACGCGGTCCTCGACGGCCTGAAGTCGCTCGCCGCCGCCGCGGCCCGCTGCGCGCCGCGCGCGCCGGAGGCGGAGCGGGAGGACGGCATCGGCAGCCTGATCCGTCGCCACGCGGTGACGCACATGCAGTGCACGCCGTCCCTTGCCGCCCTGATGCTGGCCGATCCCGGCGAGCGGGCGGCGCTCGCAGGCCTGGCCCACCTCCACCTCGGCGGAGAGGCGCTGCCCGGCGCCCTGGTCGCCGACCTGCGCGCGGCGGGTGTCGCGGATGTGATCAACATGTACGGCCCCACGGAGACGACGATCTGGTCCTCCACGCAGCCCGCGCTCCCTTCCTCGGAGACCGTGCCGCTCGGGCGACCGATCGCCAACACCCGCTTCTACGCGCTCGACCCGCAGTTGCGCCCCGTTCCGCCGGGCTGTGCGGGGGAGCTCTATATCGGCGGGGCCGGGGTCGCCCGGGGCTACCTGAACCGTCCGGACCTGACGGCAGAGCGGTTCCTCGACGATCCGTTCGCGGGGGGCGGGCGCCTCTACAGGACCGGAGATCTCGTCCGCTTCGACCGGGACGGAACGCTGCGCTTCCTCGGCCGCGTCGACGACCAAGTGAAGCTTCGCGGCCATCGGATCGAACTCGGCGAGATCGAGGCGATGCTGCTCAAGCACCCCGGCGTGCGGAGAGCCGCGGTCCTCATCCACACGGATGCGCGCGGCGACCAGCGCCTCGTCGCCTGCGTGGTCCCGGACGATCCTGCCGCGCCGCCGAGCGACGACGACCTGCGCGCCGAACTCGGCCGGACGCTGCCGGACGTGATGGTGCCGGCTCAGTTCGCGCGCCTCGACAGCCTGCCCCTGACGCCCAACGGCAAGCTCGACCGCAAGGCCCTGACGGTCGCGGCTTCGCCCGCGCACCTGCCGTCCGGCCGGCCGTCGGAGCCCGGCACGCCCCTGGAGACCACGATCGCCGAACTCCTCGGCCGCGTCCTGGGCGTCGAGCGCCTCGGTCCCGACGACAACTTCTTCCAGATGGGCGGCCACTCCCTCCTCGCCGTGCAGGCGCATCAGGATCTGAGATCCCAGGTGTCGGGGACGCTTCGGATCACGGACCTGTTCCGCTTCCCCACGGCCCGCATGCTCGCCCGACACGTGGCGGCCGGAACGACCGCGCCCCCCGCTCTCGTCGGCGTGACCGATCGCGCGGCGGCCCGGCGCGAGACCTTCCGTGCCCGCGGGACCGCCCGGCAGGGGATCCGCGGGACAGCCTAAGCAGGTTTCGCCGAAATGGTCGCCGGCTCGGCGCCGAAAACCTGCGATCCCTTAAGGATCTAAGCGGGTAAAGCGTTGGCGTACCCACGGTACACGACAGATTGGAGTTTACGTCGGCCGATCCCACCAACCCCCTCATCCTGAGGTGCCCCTTGCCTCTGCAAGGGGCCTCGAAGGAGCCCTCCAGCCAGCCGCGCGATCCCTGGAGGTCTCCTTCGAGGCCCGCTCTCGCGGGCACCTCAGGATGAGGTAGAGGGTCGGAAACGCCCCTCGGCTCGCCGCGTCGTTTACCGTGGGGCGTGCCAACGCGAACCTGCTTAGCTGTTTGGTTGCGGGACGTCGTCGGGATACGGCGCGTCGGGCGATCACGGCTCACTCGCGGCGGACCGCGGGTCCGTCGGCGGGAATCTCCGTCCCGCATCACGGCGGCGATGGCGGGTCCGGTCCCGGCGCCGGCCGGACGCAGGGGGCCGGTGATCGGACCGGCTCACGCCGGCGCCGCTCGGCATGAGGTCGCGGACAGCCCGGGGCGCCGCGCGACGACGGCCAGCGAACCCGCGCTACGGCGCGGCGCCGGGACCACCAGCCGTGTCAGGACGCATGTCCCCGCGCCTCGACCGGGTTGGCCGCCGTCGCCCCGAAGAGCTGGCACAGGGTCCGGGCGAGGGTGCGCCGATCGTGCAGGCGCATGACCCTGGCGCGGCCGACCGCGCCCTTGGCCTCGAGCTGGGCGGGGGTCGCGAGCAGCACCTCCTCGATGGCGCGTGCCAGATCGGCGGCATCGCCGGGCTGGATCAGCCAACCGCACGTGTCGTCCAGGAGTTCGGGAATGCCGGCCACGCGCGTCGAGATGACCGGCCGTGCCAGCGCGAACGCCTCCATGATCACGATCGGGAGGCCCTCGGCAAAGCTCGGAAGCAGGAGGGCGCGGCTGGAGGCGATGAGATCTCTGACTTGCGCGTTGGAGGCCCATCCGTGGAAGACGACCCGGTCCGCGACGCCGTGGAGCCGGCACGCCGCGGCGATCTCTTCCCGGTTCTCCCCGTCCCCGACCAGGACGACCTTGAGGTCCGGGAAGCGGTCGCGCAGGCCCGCCACCGCTGCCGGTATCAGCACCTGTCCCTTGGCCGAGCAGAGGCGCCCGACGCAGACCAGCGTCGCGGTGTCGGGGGAACGCGCCCGCACGGCGGCGAAATCCTCGAGGGCAAGCCCGCACCGCGCGACCTTGATCTTCCGGTCGTCCTCCGGGCGGCCGAGGCTCGAGAGACGAGCGCGACAATATTGCGAGATGGCGACCGCGAATTGGGCGTGGGCGATCTTCTCGTCGAAGCCGAGACGCTCGGGCCGCACGAACTCGTCCGGTCCATGAACGGTGAAGCTGTATCTCGGGCCGCCCATCAGCCGGGCGAGCATCGCGACCGTCGCCGCGTTGGTCGCGAAGTGAACGTGGACGTGATCGATCTGCTCGGCAGCCGCGCGCTGCCGGAAATAGATGGCCTCCAGAAGGTAGGCGACCGGGCGGACGAACCCGTCGCGCGCCTTGCGGCTCAGGGTGAACCACGGCTTGAGCGCCCGCAGGAGCCCGCGCGGGTTGACGGCGATCTCGCGCACGGGGGCGAGCAGGAGGCCGCGGAGGTTTCCGCTGAGGATGTAGTGCGTCAGCCGCCGCTCCGAGGTATCGCGCGGGTCCACGAGCGTCTGCGGCCAAGCCCGCACCGCGAAGCGCCTGATCCCGTGGCCCCGAGCCTCGATCGCCTCGATCTCGCGCCGGATGAACGTCGTGCTCGGCAGCGGATATGTGTTCATCAGGTATGCGATCTTCATCGAAATCAGATCCGTGGGGCGGACGGGGTAGGGGGCAGAGCGCGGCACGGTGTCCCGCCGGCACCCTGGCCGAGCGCGGCCATCGGCTCGACGGTTCGACACGGCCGCCGCTCGATCGAGGCGTGGCGCGTAGCGGCCGAGGCCGCGGGGCCCGGGAGCGGGACCCGGATCCGCCATCCCGAAGGGATCCGGCCGGGCACGTTGGGCATCAGCGGGGGGGCACGGGACTCAACCGGCGATCGGACGCGGATCGCCGCGCGGCGATGTTCGCGGCGGCCTCGCGCAGCGCGAGGCGGGCGAGGGGGCCGACACCCAGGAGATAGCGGCGCCACAGGCGCCGGGGCTCGCTGCTCAGGCGATGAAGCCACTCGATCCCGAGCTCGCGCATCCAGACGGGCGCCCTGCGCTTGCGCCCCGTCAGGAACTCCAGCGACGCCCCCACGCACAGGGCGACCCCGCTGGCGCCCGGTTCGAGCGAGGCATGGTAGGCGATCCGCTCGGATCGCGGCGCGCCGATCGCGATGAAGGTGAAGCGGGCCCGGCTTCGCGCGACGAAGGCCGCGCAGGCAGCGAGAGCGGCGGGATCGCGATCGATGTTCGGCTCGGCGACCAGGATCTCGAAGGCGACGTCCGGGAACGCGGCCCGCATGGCCTCGGCGATCTCGGCATCTGCGACGACGAGCGCGACGCGGTCTCCGGCGCGGATGACCGTGCGGAACAGGAGCTCGGTGAGCGTTGAACCGGGCAGGTGCAGCAAGCCCTCGCATCTCAGGAGGCGCGCCAGGACGGCGATGGGCTTGCTGTCGCAGACCGAGACCCAGGCGGCCTCGTAATAGGGCTTGAGAGCCGGTTCCTCGCCGAGACGCACCACATGATCGACATTCGGCGTCACGAGGTAGTGCAGCGGCTTGGTCGTCGACCGCTGCGCGAGCATCTCGATGAGCTGTGGCCGCGTGATCGCATCGAACGGCGCGTTTAAGAATAATTTCCGAACATGCGTGGCATCCGTCAGCGTGGTCAGCATCACTTCGACCCTCGATCAAGGCGTGGGCGAAGCCTGCACGGACAGTATTTGAGGAACAGACATCAGATTTGTGAGGGGAATTACAGCAAGTTGCATATGACGATGCGGGCGATCTTGTACAAAGAGAGACCCGGCCGGTCGGATCTTTCGGCCGGAGGGGCTACCCGATAGGTGGATGTCGCCCCGAAGCAGCGGCGTCTCGGGGGATCCCCTCCAACGATTTCGGTAGGGTCCCTCACACTTTCGGCAGAGGCGCGGGCGGCGCGCGGCGGCGGATGATCGGACCGGCGGAAGGGCGTGCCTTCCGAGCACGGTCCGCATCCGACTCTGCCGGTGATCCAATGCCGCTGCTCCTCGACCTGGTCATCGTGCTGTGCGTCTCGCTGACGGTGTTGCTGGCGATGCCCGTCGCCGTCCTATGCATCGAGATCGCGGCGGCCTGGACACGACGGCCCTCGCCGTCGCGGTCGAAGGGCGCGCCGATCGACCGCCCACCGCTCGCCGTCGTCGTCCCCGCCCATGACGAGGAGCAGACCCTGGGCGCGACGCTGCGGAGCGTGCACGCCCAGATGCGGCCCGCCGACAGGCTCGTCGTCGTCGCCCACAATTGCTCGGACCGCACCGCGGAGATCGCCGCCCGGGCCGGCTGCGAGGTGGTCGTCTGCGTCGATCCGGGCAGGCGCGGCAAGGGCTACGCGATGGACGCCGGGATCCGGCACCTCCGGACGGCGCCGCCCAAGGTGGTCGTGTTCGTCGATGCGGATTGCCGCCTCGGCGACGGCACGCTCGACGCTCTGGCCGCCCTGGCGTGCGCGCGGCACAGGCCTGCCCAAGCCCTTTTCCTGAGCTTCGCCCCCCGAGGTGCCGCGCCTGCCCTCAAGATCTCCGAGTTCGCTTACAGGCTCAAGAACGAGATCCGGCCGCGCGGGCTCGCAGCCCTCGGCCTGCCCTGCCAGTTGACCGGGAGCGGCATGGCCTTTCCCTGGTCCGTCATCGTGGTGGCCGATCTCGCGAGCGGGGAGATCGTCGAGGACCTCAAGCTCGGCCTCGACTGCGCCCTCATCGGCGTTCCGCCGGTCCTGTGCGACGAAGCCCTGATCACGACCGATTTCCCGCTGTCGCGGCAGGTCGCCACAACGCAACGGGAGCGCTGGCAAAGGGGGCATCTGCGCCAGATCCGGTGGGCGTTGCGCCCGCTCGCGTTCGCCGTGAGCCGCCGCGACCTCCCCCTCCTGGCGCAAACGCTCGATCTGATGGTGCCCCCTGTGATCCTGCTCGCGCTCGGCAATGCCGCGGCGGTATCGGTCGGCGCGGTCGCGGCCCTCGCGGGCGCCTCGCTCGTCCCGCTGGCGGTGTCCGCGACATCCTGCGCATGCCTGGCACTGGCCGTCGGGGCCGCCGCGCGGCTGGCCGGCCGCGGGAGGGAGACCGGTATGAGCCTTCTCGCCTTCACCGCCTACGCCGCCGGAAGCGTCGCGCTGTATCCCCGCCTGATGTCCCGGGCACGCACCACCTGGATCAGGACCGAGCGCAGTGGGACGCCGTGACCTTCTGGCCAGGCGCATCGGCCCCGGGATCGCCTGTCTCCTCGCGATGACGGCGCAAGCGGAGGTGCGGGAGGCGCGGTCGGATGCGGGCGGTTCGCCGGCCGTCAGGACCGTCTACATCTCCGGCCACAGCCTGATCGACCGGCCGGTCGCGGACGACCTCGCGCGGATCGCCGGGAGCCTCGGTGATCCTCTCGATTGGGTGCGTCGCCACGGGTCGGGGGCCACGTTGCGCCAGCGCGCCTGTGTGCACGGGGATCTTCCCGTCACGGACGCGTCTGCCGGGCGCGCGGGGGGCTCCGGTCGAGCCTATGACCTTCTCGTGGCGACCGAACGTCACGACCTGCTCGGCGCGTACCTGTGGAACGACACGATCGCGCAACTGGCCGCGCTGCACGATTGCTACACCGCCTCGAACCCGCACGGCGCGTCGTACTTCTACGTCCCCTGGATGTCCGTCGACGACCGGCGCGACCCGAGACGCTGGATCGCCTACGAGGCGGCGGCCGCACCGCACTGGCGCTGCATCGTCGCGGCCGCCAACCGGATGTCGCGCGCCTCCCGGGCCGGAAACCGCATCAGGATCGTCCCGGCGGCGAGCGCGCTCGCCTCGCTGGTGGCGCAGGCGGGGGACCTCGGCCTGCGCCTGGACGGCGCGCGATCGGACCCGGCGGCAGCCATCGCGCTCCTCTTCGAGGACGATGTCCATCCGACGCGGCTCGCCAGCTACGTCCTGGCGCTCGTCACGCACGCCGTGATCGCCGGCCGCAGCCCGATCGGGGCCTGGGCACCGGAGGAGATCGCCCCCGACCTCGCTGCAAGGCTCCAGGCGCTGGCGGATCGAGTGGCGGCCGAGACGGCGCGGGAGCCGGAGCCCGACCTCGATGCCTGCACGGCGACGCTGCGCAGCGCGGCCACGGAGGTCCTGTGGCCGTACATGGAACGGGCCGCCTTCCGTCGGGACCGCGGCCTGGTCGGCGGCCGCATCGAATACCTGCGCCAGGTCGTGAATTGGCGCTGGATGCTCTGGCGGGATCCGGCTTGGTCGCCATACCCGGCCGCGGGCCCCGTGCCCGACGCGCGGGCCGCGGTATCCCCGGGAACGGCGCTCGGTCGGCCGTGAGGCCGCTCGGCCCATGCGCTGGGTGCGCGGCGCGAAGCGGTCGGACGACGCGGCCCTGCGACCCCGCACCGGGCGCCGGCACCGTCTCACGCCGCTTCCGACGCGCGGGTTCTCGTCCCCGTCGATCCCGGGAACCGCGATCACATGCGACGAAGCCGGAGTCTCGGAACAGATGACCACGACCGGGTACGATGAGTCGCCCACACTTCGACCCGAGGAGACGATCCCCGATCGGTGGATCATCCTGGTCGCCCCCAACGTGTCCGGGCAGATGGGCGGCGAAGCGATAAAATCGCTTCAGATATTTCAGGATCTAAAGAACCTCAATCCGAATGTCATACAGATCACGCACGGCAGGAACGTCGCGGAAGCTGAAAGACTTAAGCTGAATAGCGTGTATTTTGTCCATGATGATTTCATCATGATATGTCTTTGGCGCAGTGTCGTCGGCCGATGGCTCTTGGATTACTGGTTTATGCGGCAGGCGATCCGACTTGCTCATCGGCTCGTCCCGGAGGATCACATCGGAGATGTCATCATTCACCAGACCGGACCTAACTCCCCGGTTCTTCCACGCTCGCTTTCAAATAAGTACATCAACGTTATCGGACCGATCAATGGCAATATATACTATCCAGAATATTTTCGGAAATTCGAGAGTCTGAGAACAAGGACGCGAAGGGTCTTCCATCTTCACATCCAGAGACTCAATCGGTTCCTGCCCAGAGGCTTGAAGGCCGCGCAGCAGATCCTCGTCGCCGGCGGCGACCGGACGTCTTCGTCTCTCCGCGCTGCGGGATGCCGGCGGACGATCCTGAAGGCGACCCTGGACTGTGGGGTGAAGGACCAGATCCTCGCGAGACCGAGGATAACGCATCGAACCCCGAACCTGCGCTTCGTCCATTTCGGCAGGCTCGTGTTCCAGAAGGGCACCGCCCTCGCGATCAGGAGCCTGACCAAGACGCACATGCCGGTCCATCTCGACGTCATCGGCCGGGGACCCGAGCTGTCCGAGTGCCAAAGACTGGTCAGGGCTCACGGGCTCCAAGACAGGGTCAATTTCCTGGATTGGCACGATCACGACGAGCTGCTGGACATTCTGGCGAATTACCGCGGGATGATTCTGCCGAGCATCGAGGATTCCAACGGCATCGTCGTCCAGGAGGCGATGGCGCTGGGATTGCCGCCGATCTGCCTGGACTGGGGCGGTCCGGCGCTCCTCATCGAGCACGGCAGGACCGGCTTCCTGATCCCGCCCCACGATGAGGAGCAGATCATCTCCCAACTGGCCGAGTCGCTCGATACACTTGCCGGAAACTGTGGTCTTGCGGAGGACATATCGATCCGCGCGCGCCAGACGGCCGAGAACTGGCGCTGGTCGAGTCTGTCCCGGGCGTGGCTGGACGGGTACCCGAGCGCGAAGGCAGCCGTCTGAAGACCGCTCCGGCGGGTCGCCCGGACGCGGGCGCGCGGCATCGTTCGAACGATCCGCGCCGGGCGCGTCACTTGTACTCGATGAGCACCTGCGACCGCCCGAGCATCGCCCGCAGGTAGAACCGCGCCATCCCGACCGCTTCGGGCAGCTTCCCTGCGAGTGCGAAATAGGCGTACAGCCAGGAGGCCTTCGATCTGATGTCCCGGCGCGCAGCGATGCGCGCGATCTGCACGGGATAGACGACCAGCGCGAGCATCATCCAGGGATCGATCGCGACGCCTGCCAGCAGCGATGCGGGCAGGATACCGCACCAGATCACGGCCCGTGGAACCGTCCCGCCCCAGATCCTGTACGCGGAACCGCGATGGAGGAGCGACACTTGCGCGAACGCGTGACCGCTGCGCACGGTGCGGAGCCACCATTGGCGCAGCGATCTCATATCCGCGTCGTGCAGGGTCATCTCGCGGGGAATCCGCCACAGACGCCAGCCCTGCGCGCGCAGCCGAACGCACAGTTCCGGCTCCTCGCCCGCAATCAGGCCCGGATTGAATCCGCCGACCTGCGCGAAGGCGTCCGCCCGCACCAGGAAGTCGCCGCCGCACTCGGTGATCTCGCCAACGGGCGCATTCCACTCCAGATCGCATAGCCGGTTGAAGGGCGTGCGTTCGGGAAAACGCTCGCGCCTGCGGCCGCAGACGAGGGCAGCGGACGGATGGCTTTCGAGGAACGCGGTCGCCGCGAGCAGCCATCCGGTGTTCAGCTCGCAATCGCCGTCGAGGAACTGCACCCATTCGACGGCGGGATCGATCCGTCGCAGCGCGTCGAAACCGGCGTTGCGAGCCCGCGCGGCGGTGAACGGTGCGGTCATGTCGAGCTGGACGACACGCATCCCGGCCCGGGCGGCGTGGGCGACGCTCCCGTCGGTCGATCCGGAATCGACGTAGACGACCCTGAGCGTCGACGGGTCCAGGGCGGCGAGGCACGCGCGCAGGCGTTCCCCCTCGTTCCGGCCGATGACGACCGCACCCGCAACCCGCGGCCTCGGTTCGTGGGCGTCGCGCTCGCTCATCGGCCTCTCACAGGTGATGGAGTCCGTCGAAGGCGGTCCCGAGCCCGATCAGCGCCCTGACCCACGAGATCGCGAGGAGCGTCATCAGCAGGCACGCGGTGGCCAGGAGATCCTGCGCGCCGAAGCTGATGCGCGCCCGCGCCTGCGCCGATACGAGCACCGTGTAGCGGACCACGTCCGCACAGATGAGGACGGCGATCGCCCCCATCAGGCCGCTGGCCCGGAAAGCGAGGGGCAGACCGATCAGGAGGTAGACCAGCTTGATGCTCGTCGCGACGGTCGCGTACTGGGGCTTTCCGCGACCGATGAGAACATACTCGTTGATCGTGCAGAGGATGGTCGCCCATGTCCCGACCAAGAGCAGAGGCAGCATGAAGGCAGCCTGCTCGTAACGCGCGTCGTAGATCGTCCGCACGGCGAGGTCCGCGCAAGCGGTGGCGCATCCCAGCGCGACCGCCGCGGCCACGAGGAAGAGGAGGCGGGGCGTGCCGATCTCGCGTCGCAACTGCGCGTGCGGGATCTGTCCCGCGGCCGCGACGATGGGAAAGATCAGCGAGTAGGCGAGACGTCCCACCAGGACCGCGGGCAGGTCGGCGATCGACCGCGCGATCCCGTAGACCCCGAGCACGGCGAGGGGTGCGATGCTGCCGATGTAGAGGCGATCGAAGTTGACGCTCATGAATCCGATCAGCGAGTAGAGAAAGATCCATTTCCCGAACGACAGGATCTGAGCTGCGTAGGCGCGATCGAAGCAGAGGCGATTGCCGCTGCCCGCCAGGAGGAAGCTGCCCACGACGCGCGCGAGCGTCGCGACCAGATGTCCACACAGGATCGCCCAGATCGTCGGGCTCCATGCGACGAGCAGGAGGACCGATAGGGTCCCTATCAGATCGATCGTAAGGTCGAAGAGCATCAGGGACGCGATGCGCACGTCCTTCTGGAGCAAGGGGATGGACGTCGACACCGCCCCCTGGACAGCCAGCGCGATCGCTCCGAGCTGAATCGCGGCGGCCGGGACCTTGTAGGTCTCAGCCAGATAGCCCGACAGCGCGAAGCACACCGCGCACAGTCCGAGCCCCCTGACGAGCTGGATGGTCCACGCGGTGTTGTAAAATCTCGGTTCATGACCGGATTTGTTGGATACGATATTCTGACTTATGCCGACATCCGACAGCAGATCCGCCCCTATCTTGATCGTCGTGATGACCAGGGACATACCGAAGACGTCCGGCGCGACGAGCTTCGTGAGGATCACGTTGGAACCGAATCGCATGACCACGGACGCGGCATAGGTGCCGATGGTCCAGGCGCTGCCGCTCAGTATGAGCCCGCGACGAAACCCGAGCGCCGTCATGGCCGTGCCGGCCCGGCGACGGACCGCGGCCGACGCCGGAGCGCGGCGGCGATCGTTCGGCAGTGGCGATCGGTGTGCGTCGACCCGGCGGTTCCGAACGGCTCTCGGTGCAAGCTCCAGGCTCCTCTCGACGAACGCTCGGTTCAGCTAGAGGTCGGCACGCCGAGGATGTGACATCGTCCTTGGCGGTACTCGGGCCGCCTCCCGCATGATCGAACGGGGGCCCTACCCCTTTTGACGGAGTGGCCCGCGCCCGATGGGACGAGGATGCGCGGACCGCCGCGCCGTAGTCATGTCCGAGCGGTTCGGGGCTCGGGGGCCAAGCCTTGCTACGTATGCTTCTCCTCGCCATCGCCCTCGGTGCCGTCGTACCGTTCACCCTCTGGCTTCGCGGCGGCAATGCGGTCGACAAGCGGATCTGGACGCTGATCGGCCTCCTGCCGTTCCTGCAGCCGGCCTTCCCGCAGCTCGATCTCGCGTTCATCAGTTGGGGGACCGGCTGGCCCGGTCTGGTCACGGGCCTCGAAGTGACCGCCCTCGACGTAGTGTGCGTGGGAATCTATCTCGGCCTGGCCTATCCGAGGGTACGCTCGGGCTACGGCCCGATCCTCGCCCTGTACCTCGTCGCGGTCGGCCTCTCGACGCTCCAGGCGGCGGAACCCACCGCAGCCACGTTCTACCTCTTCCAGATCTGCCGCGTCGGCCTCCTGCTGGTGATCGTCGCGCGCGCCGCCAGCGACGCGACCGTGTCAGCACGCCTGATCGATGGAATCGCGCTCGGCGTATTGCTGGAATGTGCCGTCACGATCTGGCAACGCTTCGGCCTCGGCGTCGTGCAGACGGCCGGGACCTTCCCGCACCAGAACACGCTCGGGATGGTGCTGCACTTCGCGATCTTTCCGCAGGTGGCGCTGCTGCTCGCGGGGCACCGGAACTGGACGACGATCGTGGTTCCGCTGGCCGGCGTCGCCGTCGTCGTCCTCACAGCCTCGCGCGCCGCCCTGCTCTTCACCTGTCTCGGCTTGGTGTTGATCTACACCCTGTCGATCCTGAGGCACCTGACGGTGCGCAAGAGCGTGCTCGGCATCTGCGGCTGCCTCCTCGTCCTGGCGATGGCTCCCGCGGCGATCGACTCCTTCGCGAAGCGGTTCGAGCAGGCGCCGATCAACGAGGAGGAATACGACGAACGGGCGGCGTTCTCACGCGCGGCGCGGTACATCCTCGCGGACAATCCGCTCGGAATCGGCGCAAATCATTATGTGCACGTCGCCAAGAACTATGGATACTCGGAAAAGGCCGGTGTCGTGAACGACACGGGAAACCGCAACAACCTGGTCCACAACGCCTACCTGCTGACCGCTTCGGAAACCGGCTGGCTGGGTTTGATCGCGCTGGTGCTGGTGCTCGCGCATCCGCTCGTCGTCGCGGTCCGCGCGGGCTGGTCGGTCTGGCCCGGCATGCCCGCGGACATGCTCTGCGGTCTGTCCGTCGGGTTGCTGATGGTCTGCCTGCACAGTTCCCTGGAATACATCCTGCTGTCCCGGGAGTGCGAATACCTGTTCGCGATCAGCGCCGGTCTCATCTACGGCATGGCGAGCCAGGTTCGGAGCCGCAGCGGGGTCGCTCCGGCCGCGACCGCCGAGCCGGCAGGAGCTGGGCTCGTCGACACGGCCCCCGCAGCGGCGCGTTGATGCGGCGGTGCGTCGACCGGTTCCGATGAATCAGGCCGGGGGCGAGGATCGAGGTGGCCCGGCGGCGTCGGGCGCTCCGCCCGCTTGATCCGACGCCGCGAGCGGGGTGGCCCCGGAGGAGCGTTCGATCCTCGATCGGCGCGGCGGCCGGACGGATCCGTGTTCGGCCCGGAGGCCGCCTTCACGTCCGCTCGCGTTGGTCCCGGACGCCCCGCCTCGCACTCGAAGCGCACGTCCGGTTCGGAAGACGAGATGGAGGACTTCCCGATCTCGAGGCGCGCCGGCGCGGCGGAGGAGGGCGCGATGAGGCGGGCCGGACCGATCGCTTCGGATCCCGATCGGTCCAGGCGGCCGCGCACCCGCGGTCCGTCAGGGGCACCACGCCACCCGTTCGCGGTGTTCAGCCACCGTCGACGGCCCCACAATCGGCCTGTCGCGAGACGCGCCGTGGCTGGCCGGCCGGCCCGAGAGGCCTCGCGCCCGACGGCGGGACGGCGGAGCGCTCCGCGGCCCTTCGGGTCCGGCAGTCTCCATCCCCCTCGCCCCGCGAGGCGATGTACATCCAGAGCGCTGCGGTCGTGGATATGGTCTGATGTACCGTGTATTCCTGCTGGATGACCACGAGGGGATGTTCGATCAGGAACTCGAAATACGGAAACGCCGCCCGATCCGGTTCGATGCGTCGGCGGTCATGCGGGGGGATGCCCACCTCGGGGAGATAGGCCCAGGACGGTCCGAAGAGCCAGTCCGGCGAGAACGCGGCCTGCGGCGCGAAGCCGTAGATCGTGATGCCTGCCGGAACGGAAACGCCCATGGCCCGATGGTCCTCGTGGAGCGGGTGCCGGATCTGGCGCAGGCCGAGGCCGGTGGTGAGGCTCATGCCGACCTGATTGGCGCCGAGCAGGGACAGGGCGGTCCTCTCCATCAGGCGCAGCAGGTCCGGATCCCGGCCGATCGTATGGGCGTGCATGACGATGCGGATCATGCCGTCGCTCGGCACGGTCCCCTGCCCCCACCCTGCCGGCGCGTAGGGGTGCTTGATGCTGGGATAGGTCGCGGTGCGTTGGGCGGCCACGACCGAGCCGGCCGCCTGCACGATCGCCGCCGCGATCTGCGCGCTCAGGTCCGGATCGGCTCCGGGGGCTTTGAGATAATCCCAGGCCGCCTCGATCCGCCGCTCGTCGATCCCGGGACCGGTGCGCCAAGCCTCCTCGACGACGGTTCCGAAGCTCCGGCCCCGTCCCGATCGGAAGAAGGCCGCCGCCGCCGCGATCCGGGCGTCCCGGGTCGTCTGCTGGATGGCCGCCCTGCGGTCCGCCCAGGAGACCGGGGCGAACAGGCCCGTGCGCTGGCCGACCGCGACGGCGTCGGCGTACGCGGCGTCCGGGTCGGCGAAGCCCGCTTCGGCGAAGCGCCAGGCCCGTTCCGCGCTCTCCGTGAACAGCCCGGCCAGTTCGGCCTGGCCGACATAGGAGAGCACGCCGGCGAGCTTCATCGCGGCGCCGGCGTACAGGTAGGAGGCGATGGGGTCGGGCGCGTAGGCGAAGACCGTCTGATGTTCGAGGAAACTCGGCTCGCCGGCCAGCGGGTGGCCCGCGCTCTCGATGCCGCCGCTGACGCCGCCATCGCTCGATTGCAGGCGGCGGAAGAAATCCAGCAGCCAGATCGGCTCATGCAGCAGGTTCGGGATGTCGTCCGCCCGTGAATAGGCGGCTTCCGTCAAGACTTCGCTCGATTTCGGCAGACCGTAATCGAACGTTCTGAGGCGTGCGGGGGCGCTCCGATAAAGTTCGAGGAGAAGTGTGGCGATCTGGACGTGGTTGATGCGCCTGTCCCAGTCGCCGGCATCCATGTAGCCGCCCCAGAAGCTCGGCGGCGCGTTGCCGTCGCGCAGCCACGGCGCCTCGGCCCCGACCGGGAACGGAACGAATCCTCCGGTCCCCTCGCTCGACCACGAGAGAGGCAGGCGGGTCATGCGGATCGGTCGCTGCTCCGTCGGCCTGAACGCCGCCGGTCGCCGGTAGCCGAAGCGGCCGTCGAGAGCGATGCCGCTGCGATGGTTGTACAGCCCGCCGATCGCGGTCCGCGCGGCCGTCAGCCAGACGTCGGGATCGATGGCGAACGGATCCGATACGCCGAGGCCCGGGACATGGAGCCGATACGTCCCGGACCGGCGCGGCGTCCACGCGGAGTAGTCGAGCTCGAGCACGAAGGTTCCGGACCGGTTCGCGACGCGCGCGGCCGCCGCGGTACCGCCGGCCCCGTCCTGGGCCGGGAGAGGCGCGTTCGCGTGCGCGGCCGTGAAGCTGTCCGTCCTGACGTCCGTCGCCGTCGCGAAGACGGTGCCCGCGTTCGATGCACCGGGCAGGTTGCGCAGGACGACGCGCTGGCCCTCGGAGAAGCCGTGGCCCGGCGACATCACCCGCGCGCTTGCCGCACGGAACATCCTGATCGGCCGCGGCGTCGCGGCCGCGTCGGCGAGATCGGTCGTCGGCGCCGGCAGGCCGTTGCCGAGTTCCGGCTCGTCCGGCGCCTTCCGCAGCCGGATGTCGCCGGTGAAGACGGTCTCGCCGCGCTCGTCCAGTACGGAGAAGCGCTTCAGGCCGTAGCTCCGGAAATCGACGGCTCCCCCGTCCGGTCCCCCGGGCAGCCAGAGCGCCAGGTAGGCGATCTTGGCGGTGTCCGTGGGGGTGTGGCCGAGCTGCGTACCCCGCAGGGCGGTCGCGCGCGTCGACATCTCGTCGTAGGCGATGGCCGTCGGCGGCAGCACGCCGTTCGGCCATCGGATCGTGTGGTTCCCGCGCGGCACGGGGCCATCGAGGCGCAGGTAGACCTGGTGCCGGAAGCTCGCCTCGGTTCGGCCTTTACCGTCGTCGCCGCGGCGGAGGCCGGAATCGTAGGGCGTCGACTTGCGGTAGACCGCGATGACGCGCCGCGTGCCGATGGTTCCATATCCGGCGACCGTGTCGACAGCCTTCCGATCGAGAGACGCGGCGGGCGGGATGTCGTCGAGGCGCAGGTGATCCCGCCCGGGACCGATGACCTCCGCCCAGCCCTCCGCATGCCGGATCCAGGTCCCCGGTTCCTCGGGGCGGGGCGCATCGAGGGCCAGGATACCGCCCGGGACGAAGGGCGGGTCGCGAATCTCGACGGCCAGCGTATCGGGGGTGGCGATCGTCACCTCCGCCACATGCACGCTGCGCTCCCCGCTCTCTGCGGCCGGCGCGGCGAGCGCGGCGGGGCCGGTCGCCCACGCGAGCGCGCAGACGATCAGGAGCCCGCGGGCGCCCCATCGAGACAGCGGAGCGGGATCCCCGGATGAGCGGGCCGCAGTTACGAGCATCAAGGTCACGCCGCCCAGCCCTCCCAGACCACCGGTCAGCTCAGCGGCTTGATGACGTTGAACGTGACGATGATCTTTAAGATCATGAAATCTTCGAGATCCCAGCTCACTTTCGCGAGGCATCCCGGATACCTGCGGATGAGCTCCAACACCTGAAAATCTGATTATTTCGAATACCTATCGGTCGCTAATTTATTGTCGAATTTCTTCCATAAGTGCCTGTACTGGGCAAGACTCCACCGGTTCAAGCCCCATAGATCCTCGCTGGACACCTGCGAACGTATCACGTCGTCGGGCCAGAGGTGCTGGCAGAAAGGAGTTGTACGACCACGGACCATCGAACGCGTTCTCGCGGCTCGGAAGTGCGCACGCATCCGCGATGAGGCTCGTCACCCCGGCCGATTGCGCCCCAGGATCGAGTTCGTCCAGGATGTCGGCACATCAGAGCTTGTGCCCCATCAGCGCAGCGGCCCGAGCCACGTAACCGGGGCTGCCCCCGACATCGAGGTTGGTCTGGGGACCGTTCCGACCTCCCAGAGCCCGCAGCGCGCTGCGGGCGCGCGCGAAGTCGGGCCTGCCCTCGGTCTGCGTCCATTCTTTCTTGACCGGATAGGTTCGGCACAACGCGTCCAGCTCGGGCTCCGTCAGCCACGGCCGATCGGACGATGCGCAGTTCAGAGCGTGACGCGCCTCCTGGATCTGCCTCGCCCAGATCAGACGCTTCGCCCGTTCGATCTCCTGTCTCGGAAGCGCGCGTTTGACCGTTTCCTTGATCGATCGAAAGATCACGTCCGACATTGCCGCCAAGCCTCCGTCGCTCGAATCCGGCCGTGGATCGATGTGACCTGGATTCGAACAATAGAGGTCTCGCACCGCTCGCATAATCGGCCGTTCGGGCATGAAGCCGAGCGTTCCCGGGCGGCATGGATCGCCCACAACCTGTCCTGACGGCGAACCCCGATCATACGAAGGGTGTAGCGGGATGGCTGCCGGCCGCGCCGTTCCCCGCGTCATCGCGCACGTCGCGGCCGCCATGCCGGCTCCGGTCGCTTCGCCGGACGTCCCAAGTCGGCGTGATGCCGCGGCCTCCGGCCCACGCCGGCACCTGCGTTCGGGCAGGCGCGCCGTCCGGCCCCGACGGCCTCGTTTGGATGCGGGAGGACTCGGAAGTGCGAGCGGGCGGGGCCGAACGTCTCGGTCGGACGACGGCGGGAACGCGCGGGCCGGCACCGGGACCGCGATCGGACCGACATGGCCATCCCGGATTGATCGGGCTCCCGACGCCCGTCGATGCGGTGCCGTCGCCGACGATGGCTCGGGACCGAGCGGCCGAGGCTCGGGCGGTCCCGCGTCCCCGCGGGCGGGCGCAGCGGCCTGCTGGCGCTGCCGCGAGGAACGCCCGCGGCAGGACATCCTCCGGACGCATCAGCTTCGGCGAGGCACCGCCGGACGTCCGAGCCGCGTCGCCGGATCGTTATCCCGGGTCGATATCAGAGGTGTCGACGCAGGAGATGGGCGCGCTCCCGGTAGACCGTCTCTTCATCGAAGCGGTCACCTGTTCGGGCCGCGGCGCGGACGAGGTTGCACAGGCGATCGCGGTGCCGGTCGACCTCGACGATGAGATCGGCGAGGGCGCTCGGATCGTCCGCGGGGCAGAGTCGTCCGCCGCCATCCCGCGCGACGAGATCCTCGGCGTAACGGCTGCCGTAGCCCACGATCGGTGCCCCGCACACCAGGGCTTCGATGAGGCAGCGCGGCGACTCCGGCGTGCGGTGGCAGAACACGAAGAGGTCGGCTTCCCTGACGGCAGCCAGCAGGCGCGCCCGATCGTCCTCGAACCCGGGCAGCTCGACGCAGTCGGCCAGATCCAGCTCCGCCACGCGTTCCCGCATGGCGGCCCATTGCGGGCCGTCACCCCACCACGTCGCGGTGAACCGCGCCCCGCGGTGCCGGGCCGCGTGCAGGGCGTCGACCCAGTCGAGCGCCCCCTTCATGGCCGTGGCGCGGCCGACATAGACCACGCGCAGAGGCTCGTTCCGCCGGATCGCGGCGCACTTGTCCTCGAGCGCGGCGGGGCTGATCCCGTCCTCGCGCGTCGTGTGCGTGTCGTAGACGCAGCAGGGAAGCCGGGAATAGGGGGCGTAGGTGCCGAAGGTATCCTGTCCCTGGAACAGGCCGAGTGTGCTGCGCGCGATGAGACGCCGGTGATAGCCGATCATCAGGGGCAGGACGAGCGTGTTCTTGATGCGCCGCCGCAGGCGTGCCCCCTGGGACGTCCGTCGGATGACCTCGTGCTCGACGCGGTCGAACCAGACCGCGTGGGCGCGGTTCTGCCGCGCGGATTCAAGGGCCGCGATCCCGCCCCAATCGCCCACCAGCGATCCCAGGGTGAAGCACAGGTAGCGATGGGTTCTCACGGCGTGGGCGAGCACGCGCCGGGTTCGCAGGTAGTGGCTCGCGAAGGGACGGACCCGGTACGCGTTGGGCAGCGCCCGCACGGACAGCCTCGACGCGCAGCGCAACGTCTCGACGCAGCGCCACGCGGTCGTAGCCCCCGCACCGTCGGCACGTTTCGGGTCCGGGTCCTCTTCGAGTCCCATGAACGTGATCGTCTCGAAGCTCTGGCTCCAACGCTCCAGCCCCTGGCACGTCTGGTCGTCGAGGTAGAGCGCGCCCTGCGCGCGCCGCAGGGGTACATGCGTGACCAGGAGGAGGCTGTTGGGCGGACAATCCAGGGGCTCGACGCGGCCGCGAGGAGCGTCCATCGCATCCGGGGCCGTGGCGGAGATCATCGCAGCGATCGGTGAGGAGCGCGTCATGAGGGTGATCCTGGGCGGAGCATCGCGGGTGCACCGGGCGGCGCGGAGACGGGCGCTCGCAGCAGGGCACGGCGGCGCGGACAGCCTCACGTGCCGGGTGCGCGCCGAGGGCGCACCGGGGTGCGTCAGTAGGCGTTCCTCGGGACGAGCACGACGTGGAGCGTCCGCAGCAAGATCCACAGATCAAACCACAGGCTCCACCGCTCGACGTACCGCAGGTCGAATTCGACGCGGCGGACGATCGCGTCGGCGGTCCGCGTCTCGCCGCGGAAGCCGTTCACCTGCGCCCAACCCGTCATTCCGGGCTTGACGTGCTGGCGGATCGCGTAGTCGGCGATCTGCAGCGCGAAGTCCCGGTCGTGGGTACACGCGTGCGGGCGCGGGCCGATGAGCGACATGTCGCCCTTGAGGACGTTGAGGAGCTGGGGCAATTCGTCGAGGCTGGTCCGGCGCAGCATGCGGCCCAGAGGCGTCACGCGCGGGTCGCCGCGCTTGGCCTGCACCACGCACGCGCCGTCCTCCTGGACGGTCATCGTTCTGAACTTGTAGATCTCGAAGGGCTTGCCATCGATCCCGTTCCGGGTCTGCCGGAAGATCGCCGGCCCCGGCGAGGTGAGCCGCACGGCGATGCCGACGAGGATCATGAGCGGCGCCGCGCACAGGCAGAGCGCGGCACCCACGGCCAAGTCGAAGGCGCGCTTCAGGGCCCGGTCACCGACGGTGAGCGGCGCGCGCTGCAGCTCGAACGCGTAGGAGCCCCCGACGTGGCTAACGGGGTAGCGCAGCAGCCGCGCCAGCGTCTGATCGGCCTCCAGGCGCACCGTGCACGGGACGTTGCGGAGCGCACGTAACAGGTCGCTGCAATCGATGGCGGCGATCTCACGATCGACGATGCGGATCTCGTCCGGTCGGATCTTCCGAACGCGCTCGACGACGTAGTCCCGCGTGGCCGGATCCATGTCGCGCAGGGAGTCGATCGTGATCCCGGTCACCTGGGAGCAGGGCCCGAAATCGCGATCGAGGGGGCCTGCGGATATCGTGACGATGGCACGCGGGCGGATCCGGCCCTTCCGGATGGCGTGAAACGCGAGACGGGCGAACGCGAAGCGCTGTGCCGTCAGAGCCGCCGAGCCCGTCGCGGCAAACGCGATCAGCGCGGACGGGTCGATACCCTCGATCAGCCCGAGCCCTCGACGGGCGCACCACAGAAGCGCCGCCGCCGCCGCCCAGAGGAGCAGGATCCGCCAGGCGGGCCCGGACGGTCTCATGGCCGCATCCGGTCGGTAGAAGCCGGCTGCGACCATGCCGATCAGCAGCACGCTCCCGAGGACCGACATGGCGGAGATCTGGACGACCGTTGCGTCCGGCACCGCGCCGTCCGGACCGGCCAGGCCGAGGCAGAGCGCCCCCCCGAGCATCAGCGTCGCGATGTCGAGGGCCATCGCGCAGAGTCCGAGATGATCGTAGGAGATCGTCCTCGACGTGTTCGAGAAGACCACGATCGGATGCGGGGCGGTGAGTTCCTGGGTCATGGCCGCTTGTCTGAACGCTGGGTCGCCTTCAAGTGTCGATCGCGGCACCGACCAGTAAATTCAGCTAAATTGAGTACTCCTGAGATGGGATCCGTCGATATGCATGGGCGAACAAGACCAGGATCTGCTGGAGCGCGCTCCGCCGAGGTGGACACCGGCTCGGCGCGAGCGCGCGCGTCAGAACAAGGGCTGGGAGCCGTGCACGATGGCAACGCGATCGGGAACGGCTCTACACAGTAGGACCGAGCGACGCCCGCGGGCGGGTACGGGCGTCGGGCTCGACCTTCGCCGTGAGGATGCCCTCCGGTGCCGCCGGCACGTCGTGTGGACCGCGGCGCCCCGCGTGCGAAGTCCCCGCAAGGACCCCGATGGTACCGTCGAGCGGTCCGTGTCGGGCGGCGCCATCGGTGCCGTCCCGTGTCCGGCCGTCCTTCGAGGCGAGCGGCGGGTGCCGAAGGCTTCCGGCCCGCGGGTCCTCACCATTCGCCCTCGGGACATAGGCGGTGCGATCGGCTCCGACGCGATCGACCGAAGAAGCGCTCGTCACCCGGCGCCGACACGCGGTGGCACCTGCCGGTTCCGCGCGGTTGCCTGGGGGGCGCCGTCGCGTGCTTCACCTGCCTCGCCGCCCGAAATATCCCGCAGCTTCACCACCTGAGAATAAGACATCAAATAGGCCTCAAGATGCCATCTATAGCTTCCATGTCCAGCACTATCAATTTTCGGCATTGAGGTTGGCAACTTGAGCGAGCGCGCGCCGCATTGACGTTGAATGACTTTTTCGATGATGGCATTTATTGAGAACAGCACTCGAACCGACGCCCGCATATTTCAAAGATCGATCGGGCCTGGTTTCGCGATGGACGTGTCCGACAAACAGATTAACCCGAAAGAGGTAGCGGCTCCCCTTTGCAAATCGTTAATTTTTGGTTAACAAAATACCTCCCTTGCTGGTGGGCGGCGGCAGGACAGTGGACCTAGCCAGTAATTAACCCAAATTAGTAACGGGGTGCACAACCGATCCAACGCCGCGTCACGATCGACGGAGGGGTGTCGTCTAATGATGAACGGGTTGCAGGCGAGCGGACGTATTTTGCCGGACAGCAAGTATATCTTAGATGCTCGCTCAAGATCAGACGACGCTTCGAACGACGTGACACGTCAAGAAGCCCCCGTGTCGGCGGACAACGATGCGGGCACGACCATATTGATCGATCGCCGACCTCTCATCGGCCAGTGCGTCATCGCGTCACTTCAGTCGGCGGACAGAACTTCGAAGTTTTTGGTTTATCCCAGTGTTGAGCATGTCTTATCGGCCACCGTCGTCCCGGAAACGTCGACGATCGTGCTCTCGTATGCCGATTGCCATTTGCACAATTCAGAGCTGGAGCAGATCAAGCGCGATATCCATACCCTTCGGACGCGGATCGGCAGCGTATCCATCATTGTCATGGCCGACAGTGAGAATGCGACGTATATCTTGAAAGTTTTTCAGCTCGGCGTTCGCGGCTACATACCGACGACGAGTTCGCTCAACGTCGTTGTCCAGGCTTTGCGCCTGATCAGCGCCGGCGGAACCTACATGCCGGCCAATTGCATGCTCAATGCTCTGGTCAAACCGGCCGTCCAGGTCACCGAAGAGCCTGCGCAGGATGAATTTTTCTCTCCGCGTCAGTTGAGTGTCGCACGGGCCTTGCGCAAGGGGACGCCGAACAAGATCATCGCCTACGAGCTGAACATGTGCGAGAGCACGGTGAAGGTTCATGTGCGCAATATCATGAAGAAATTAAAGGCGAAGAATCGAACCGAAGTGGCTTACCTGACAAACAAGTATTTCTCCAGCGATTGACCCGGGACCGCGTTGAAAAGGTGCGGCATCTGAGGTTTCGAATTAGATTTTAATCTAGGAATACAAACACAGAGCTGCGCCCGATCGACTCGCTCCGTGGACGGGTCTGAGCGGTCGGTTGGCTGAGGCGCCTGCCGGGGCCGTCGGCCTCGCCGATCGCCCGTGAGCGCTGGTCGCCGCCCATCGGCCTGGGCGCGATACGCCCTCCCTCCCGGACCTTCTCGTGCCAGCGGATCGCACTGGCGGCGCCCACCCCGAAGCGCTTGGCCGCCGCACGCCGCGAGGTCCCCACCTCGATCGCAGCCACCACGCGCTCACGCAGATCGATCGACAGGGCTGAGGGCATCCGGCTCTCCTGCGAAAGCCGCCCAGAGAATCACGACACCGCGCCCGCGGGAACCCACAATTCGACTCCAACCCGAACGGTCGCCGCTCTGAAGCTCCGGTGATGTGGACGATCTGGACGACCCGGCACGGCATGAGGGCTGGGTTGAGCGGCCGCTCCATTCGCCCGACGTTTTCAGTCTCGCTCGCTCTGAGCGTGTGAACGCCCTCGCTTCGTCTCTTCGATGCGACGGTGAAGCCGCGCAGGTCACCGCTCCGTCGAACACCGACTACCGCGCGCGTCGGGCCGGATGCTCGGCTCCGCCTGTCGCCGGTCCCGCGACGCTGCTCGGTGCCGTCCACGATCCCGGGACCGGCGTCGCCGAGCGGGATCGGTTCGATGCCGGGCCCGTCACGGCACCCCGTCCTCCGCCGACGCCCGCGAGCGACGCCGCGCGTGCGCCGGCTTCGAGAGGCGGTCGGGCGGGTTCCGGCACATCGCGTTCGCGGCGCATGGGCGTCAGGTCCGCGCTTTCTCGGCGGTGGATCCGTCGATCGAGCGCAGCGCGCGCCGGGCGATCCGTCTCGTCGAGGGCGGCGGATCGCCCGCGCACCACGCCGCGACGAGGCCGCGCACCCAGTCCGGCCGCGATTTCGCGGCGTCGTTGAGCCAGTTCCCGACCGAATCCTGGACATAGGCGGATGGATCGGCGCGGAGGGGTTCGAGCAGCGGGAGGCCCGGCGACGGATCGGCCTTCAGGGCCGCGATGTGCGCGCACCAGACGCCCCGCGGCCGGGTCGCCTCGGAGGCGAAGCGGCGGACGCGGTCGGACGGGTCGGCCGTCCAGTCGCCGAGCAGCGGCATCGCCGCATCGATCCGGGCGGCGACCGCGGGGCGGACCGCGAGCCACGCCCATTCCCGGACGCCGAAATGGTCGTCGTCGGCATACGGACGGATCGCCGCCAGCCGATCGGGCAACGGCAAGTCCCGGGCGCCGATCATGAAGCACGCCCAGCCGCGCACCGTGTCGCTCCGGTGCCGGCCCAGCGCATCGATCGCTCGCGGCCCGAGCCGGTCCAGCAGGATCCGCCCGACGGCGGCCATGCGGGCCGAGATGCCGAGAGCGCCGAGCCGCACGAGGTCGCCATCGCCCAGGCCGGCCTGGGCGGGGACGACCTGCCCGAGCAAGGTGCCGAAGTCGACCGCCAGGATCTCGGCGAGCGTGCGGGTCTCGATCGCGCCGGCATCGATCGCCGCGCGGCGGCCTTCGCGCTCACGCGTCATCCGGCACCGCCCTCCGCGTCCCGGCGCCGGTGCGGGCGAAGACCTTGGCGAGCAGGCTCCGCAGCGCGTCGCGATCGGCCGCCGACAGGTCGGAGAACAGCGCGCCGATCCAGCGGCCATGCGCGCCCACGAGCTGCCGCGTCAGCGCGGTGCCGCTGGCGGTCGGCCGCACCGTCAGCGTGCGCCGGTCGACGGCGTTCGCGATGCGCCGGACGAGCCCCGATCGCACCAGCCCGTCGAGCAGCCCGGTGACGGTGCCGCGCGTCACGCCCGCCCGCGCGGCCAGCTCATGCGGCGACAGGCCGTCCCGGGCCTCGTCGAGCAGGACCAGGAGGACGAACTTCCCTTCCGACAGATCGTGCTCGCCCAGGCGCGCGGCGCAGTCCCGGTCGATGGCCGCGGCCAGCGAGAGCACCTCGAAACAGGTGCGCATGCCCTCGGCGACGCCCCGCGGCTGCTCGCCCGATCGGGCCAGCAGCGCGTCGTATTTCTGGGCGAGCGCAATCATGAGGCGCCATACTATATGGCAGCTCATGATCGATCAACGGGGTCGGGCGGGCCGATCCCGGGCCGGAGTGCCGCCTCGCGCGGTCAGGCGCGGCGTGCGGTCAGGCGGGGCCCGCGGCGGAGGACGACTCGGCCGACGGCGACCCGGCCGACGGTGACCCGGCGGCCCGGTTCCGGCCCGAGCGCCACTCCTCCAGCCGCTGGAGCACCACGTAGAACGAGGGCACGAACAGCACGGCCAGGCAGGTCGAGGCGAGCATGCCGCTGAACACCGCGATGCCGATCGACTTGCGCGCCGCCGCCCCCGCGCCCGAGGCGGTCACCAGCGGCAGCACGCCGAGGATGAAGGCGAAGGAGGTCATCAGGATCGGGCGGAAGCGCAGGCGCGCCGCCTCGACCGCCGCGTCGAGGATCGCCATGCCCTCCGCCCGCCGCTCGCGGGCCACCTCGACGATCAGGATCGCGTTCTTGCTCGCCAGGGCGATGAGCAGGATCAGGCCGATCTGCGTGTAGAGGTTGTTGGCCACCCCGAGCGCCAGCAGGGCGGAGACCGTGCCGAGCAGCGCCAGCGGCACGCCGAGCAGCACCGCCAGCGGCAGGATCCAGCTCTCGTACTGGCCGGCGAGCACGAAGTAGACCAGCACGATCGCCAGCGCGAACACGAGGTAGATCTGCGTGCCGACCGCCTTCTCCTGGTAGGACATCGCCGTCCAGTCGTAGCCGGTGCCGGGCGGCAGCACCTTGGCGGCGATCTGCTGCATCAGGTCCAGCGCCTGCCCCGAGCTGAAGCCGGGCGCCGGCCCGCCGACGATCGTGGCCGTCGGGTAGAGGTTGTAGAGGCTGATCAGCGACGGGCCGACCGCGCTCTTGATGTCGACCAGCGTGCCGAGCGGCACCATGGTGCCGTTGCCCGCCTTGACCATCAGGTTCTCGATGTCCTGCGGGCGCACCCGGAAGTCGGACGCCGCCTGCACGTAGACCTGGAAGGTACGGCCGAACTTGTTGAACTGCGTCACGTAGGACGAGCCGACGTAGTCCGAGAGCGTCGAGAACACCTGCCCCACGGTCACGCCGAGCGCCTCGGCCTTGATGCGGTCGATGACGACCGAGAGCTGCGGCACGCCGGAGCGGAACGAGGTGTCGAGCCGCTGGAGGCCGGACTGGGCGTTGCCGTTGGCCACGATGGTGCGGGCGAGGCTCTCGAGCAGCGGGTAGTCGAAATCGCCGTTGCGCAGCTCGATCTGCATGGTGAAGCCGCTGGCGTTGCCGATGCCCTGGATCGGCGGCGGCACCAGCACGTAGGTGTCGGCCTCCTCGATGGCCTTGAGGCTCTGGTTGAAGCGGTTGTAGAGGCTGCGCAGATCCTCGCCGTTCGACGCGCTGCGCTGGTCCCAGTTCTTGAGCACCACGTAGGCGACGCCGGCATTGGGCAGCGTCGCGCTGTTGTCGAGGACCGAGATGCCGCTGATCGCCAGCACGTTGTCGACCCCCGGCGTGGCCTTGGCCATCGCGACGATCCGCTGGAGCACCGCGTCGGTGCGCTCCTTCGAGGCGCCGTCGGGGAGCTGCGCACCGATCAGCACGTAGCCCTGGTCCTCGGTGGGCAGGAAGGCGGTCGGCAGGCGGGTCAGCCCCCAGCCGGCGAGGCCGATCAGCACCAGCGCGACGCCCACCATCAGGCCGCTGACGTGGACCATCCGGGCGATCAGCCGGGCGTAGAGCCGCTCGGCCGCGTCGTAGACCCGGTTGAAGCCGCGGTAGAAGACGTTGCGCTTCTCCGGCGGCACCGGCCGGCGCAGCCACAGGGCGCACTGCGTCGGCTTCAGGGTGGCGGCGTTGATCGCGCTGATCAGGGCGGTGGCGGCGATCACCAGGGCGAACTGCTTGTAGAGCTGCCCGGTCAGGCCCGGCAGGAAGGCGGCGGGGATGAACACCGACATCAGGACCAGGGTGATGCCGATGATCGGCCCGAACAATTCCTCCATCGCCTTCTCGGCCGCCGCCCGCGGGCTGAGGCCGCGCTCGATGTGGTGGGCCACGCCCTCGACGATCACGATCGCGTCGTCGACCACGATGCCGATGGCGAGCACGATCGCGAACAGCGTCGAGAGGTTCACGGTGAAGCCGAGGGCGGCCATCGCCGCGAAGGCGCCGATGATCGTCACCGGCACGGTGGTGGCCGGCACCAGCATCGCCCGCCAGTCCTGGAGGAAGACGAGGATCACGATCAGCACCAGGATCGCCGCCTCGAACAGGGTCATGTAGACCTCGTGGATCGAGGCCTGCACGAACTCCGTGGTGTCGAACGGGACGGTGTAGACGAGGCCCTCGGGGAAGCTCTTGGCGAGCTCCGCCATGCGCGCGCGGACCTCCTCGGCCACCGAGATCGCGTTCGCCTCCGGCAACTGGTAGATGCCGATGCCCGCCGCCGGCCGGCCGTTCAGGGTGAAGGACTGGCTGTAGGTCTGCGCGCCGAGCTCGACCCGGCCGACGTCGGACAGCCGCGTGATCCGGCCGCCGTCCTGCCCCTCGGCCTTGACGATGATCCGCTCGAACTCCGACGGGTCGTTGAGCCGGCCGTTGACGTTGAGCGTGTACTGGAACGCCTGCCCCTTCGGCACCGGCGGCATGCCGACCGCGCCCGCGGTGACCTCCTGGCTCTGCTGCTGGACGATGTTGATCACGTCCGAGGGCGTGAGCCCGCGCGCCTGCAACAGGTCCGGGTCGAGCCAGATCCGCATCGCGTACTGCCCGGCGCCGAACACGTTGACGTTGCCGACGCCGTTCAGCCGGGCGAGCTCGTTCTGGATGTTGATGACCGCGAAGTTCGACAGGAACAGGCTGTCGTAGCGCGAGTCCGGCGAGGACAGCGTCACGAATTGCAGGATCGCGGTCGACTTCTTCTGCGTGGTCACGCCCTGGACCTGCACCGCCTGCGGCAGCGAGGACATCGCGATGGCGACGCGGTTCTGGACCAGCACCTGCGCCTGGTCGCCGTCGGTGCCGATCGCGAAGGTGACCGTGAGGGTGTAGGTGCCGTCGCTGGCGCTCGTCGACTGCATGTAGAGCATGTTCTCGACGCCGTTGACCTGCTGCTCGATCGGCAGGGCGACGGTGTCGATGACGGTGCGCGCGCTGGCGCCCGGATAGCGGGTCGTGACCTGCACGGTCGGCGGCACGACGTTCGGGTACTGCGCCACCGGCAGGCCGTACAGCGCCACGGCGCCGATCAGCACCATGACGAGCGCGAGCACGTTGGCCAGGACGGGCCGCTCGATGAAGAAGCGCGAGATCATGGCGGGCCTGGAGGTTCGGGCGCGGCGGGGCGAGGCGGGCTCAGTGCTGTCCGGCCGGCTTCGCGTGCGTCCTGTGGCGGGGGTCGGCCGGCGGCGCCGGGGCGGCCGTCGGCGCCGCGGGGGCGGCCTGAGGCGCCGGGGTCGCGGGGGTCGGAGTCGCGGGGGCCGGAGTCGCGGGGGCCGGAGCCGCGGACGGGGCGGCGGGCGCCGGGGCCGCGGACGGGGCGGCGGGCGACGCGGCCGCCGCCGCCGCGGTGGGGGCATCCGGCTCCGGCGCGGTCCTGTTCGGGGCGACCTTCGCCCCCGGGATCGCGCGCTGGACGCCGTCGGTCACCACCCACTCGCCGGGCTGGAGGCCGGCCTCGATCACCCGGTAGCGCCCCTGGCGCTGGCCCGGCGTGACGCGGCGCTGGGCGACCACGTTGTCGGCGCCGACGACGAGGACGTAGTGGCCCTGCTGGTTGGTGCCGATTGCCTCGTCGCGCACCAGCAGCCCCTGGGCCGGGCGGGCCACCGGCACGCGCACGCGCACGAACAGGCCGGGCAGCAGCGCCCGGGTGCCGTTCTCGAAGATCCCCCGGACCATCAGCGTCCCGGTCGCCGGATCGACCTGCGGCGCCACGTAGTCGAGCTTGCCCCGGTGCGGGTAGCCGGTCTCGCTCTGGAGCCCGATCTCGACCGGGATCTGCGAGAGGTTGCCGAGCGTGGCCCCGTGCTCGGCGAGGCTCCGCTTGACCTCCAGCACCTGCTGCTCGCTGATGTTGAAGTAGACGTAGATCGGGTTGAGCTGCACGATCGAGGCGAGCTTGGTCGGCCCGCCGGTGCCCACCAGCGCGCCGACATCGGCGAGGTGGTTGGTCACGATGCCGTCGAAGGGCGCGAGCACCGTCGTGTAGCCGAGGTTGATCTTGGCCAGGTCGAGGTTGGCCTGCGCCTCCGTCACCGCGGCGGTCGCCTGATCGAGCTTCGTCTTGGCGTCGTCCACGCGGGCCTGCGAGGCGAATTCCTGCTTCCCCAGGGTGGACTGGCGCCCGTACTCGGTCTGGGCGTTGGTGCGGGCCGCCTCCTGGGCCTCCAGGGCGCCCTGGGCCTGCTCGAGTTGCGCCTGGTAGGTGTTGCGCTGGATCGAGAAGAGCGGCGTGCCCTTCGTCACCGCCGAGCCGTCCCGGTAGGTGATGCCCTCCAGGAAGCCCTGGACCCGCGCTTCGAGATCGACGGCGGCGAAGGCCTTGGTGTTGCCGGTCAGCTCGAAATAGCGGGTGACCGGCTGCACGAGCGGCTGGGCCACCGAGACGGTCGGCGGCGGGGGCGGGACGTAGGCGTTCTTCTCGCCGCACCCGGCCAGGACGGCGAGCAGGGCGGCGGCGAGAGGGGCGGCCAGAGGGGCGGCCAGAGGGGCGGCGAAGAGCGCGGCCGGGACCGCGGGGAGATCGGCCCCGGGGCGCGCGGGGCGCAGCGGCAGGCCGGGGAGCCCGGCGTCGACGCGTCGTGGGAAGGGCATGGACGGGCCTGAGCTGGAAGGAGGCGCACGGGCGGAAGGAGCGGCGGGTCCGGCGGCCCGCTCAGGCGGGCGCGGGCCTGGCCGCGCCCGGATCGCCGACCGGCGGCGGGGCGGCGCGGCGGCCGGCATCGGACGAGACGACGATGCGGCGAGTCCCGGCGGAGAGCGTCACGGCGCGGGGACGCGCGATCAGGGGACGCGCGAGCACCGGCCTCATCAAGTCGCCCCCCAAGACCAAGCCGTGCCCCCCTGACGAAGGATCAAGTCTCGCCTCCAGGGCAGAGAATGACCCGAGACCGCGAGATCAGCACCGACGCCGCCGACCCGCCGGGCGACTGCGCCGAATCTGCCCCTGCCATCCTAGGCAGGTTTTCGACACGAAAGAAGCGCCGGCCGCCGCTGATCAATGCGGAACTCTTCGGGCGTGCGCATCCGACAACACTCGGTCGCGGCGGCCGGAAGACGCTCCGGTCTTGGCCGAGCCCGGGCTCGAGGCCGGGGACGATCGACCGGCCTGCCGCGCGCCCGGTTTCCGCGCCCCGCCCGAGGACGACCTGCGACAGCGGCGGCCGGGGCGGCGCGGCGCCGGTCGGTTGCCGGGCGTGCCCGCCCGCGACTACAGACGCGCCATGACCGACACCCTCGACATCCTCCTGAACCGTCTCAAGGCGCGCCAGCGCGACCTCATCCTCGAAGCCGCCCGGGTCGACGCCCTGCCGGCCCACAGCACCATCCGCCAGATCGCCGAACTGGAGAACGCCATCGCCGCCGTCGAGGCGGTGACGGCGGAGGAGGCGGAGCGGGAGCGCGCCGGGCGGCCCGCGGCCTGACGGGCCGGGCCAGCGTCGTTCCGGGATACCGGCGCGCCGTTCGGGCCGTCCCCTGAACATCCCCAGGATCTTTCCAACGCGAAACCGAGGCGTCGGCAGTCATGCCGCATGGCGCTGCGGACCTGTTCCCCGCAAAGAGCGCGCGTTCTACTCCGGCCCCGGCCCGACACGATGGACTACACCCTGCGGATCGCCCGGCGCCGGCCGCGAGGGGGCATGGATACGAGCCTCGACCGGTTCGACGCGCCCTCGGTCAAGGCGGCCGTCGCGCACGCGACCGAGCTGACCGCGCGCTTCCTCGGCGGCCATCCCGGCGTGGCGGTCCTGACCAGCGCCGTGCGCGGCATCGTCTGGTCGTCGCGCCACCATCTCCCCGCCCCGCCGTCCGGACTGGAGCGGCTCCGCTGACGCGCGGGCCGGCCGGTACGCGCCCCGCTCCGATCGGGAAGACCTGTCAGGCGATCCGGGACGCCGGCCCCGCCAGCCGCTCGGCCTCGACCTTCCACGCGTCGCGCTCGGCCTCCAGCGCCCCGATCCGGGCGTGCAGGTGCCCCGCGTCGATCGCCGTCTCCATCAGCATGTCCTGGGCGGAGGCGAGCTGCTCGCGCAGTTCGGCGTTCTCGGTCGCCAGCGCGAGGAGCAGGGCAGATACGTCATCGGTCATCCGTGCGGCTGCGCCTGTCCCCTGAGACACGGTCCGTAGCCCGGACGGGGCGCGGCCTCAACGCTTTTCAGGCGGCGCCGCGCCCGCCGGCCGCGCGCCGACTCCGCCGCCCGCTTTAATCCCGCCTGCCGCGTGCGGAGCATCACGTCACGGCCGGACATGAGCGCCCATATTAAGGTCACGCAAGAGGAGACAGGCCGAACGACCCGGACTGTACTGCGAAGGAGTGAGGACCAGACCATGAAGACCCGTATCGCCGCCGTCGTCACCGCCCTCGTCCTCGGTGTCGCCCCGATCTCGTCCGCCATGGCCTTCACCGGTCCCGCCTGGACGGGCTACGGCCCCTACGACGTCGAGACCACCGGCTCGTTCGGTGCTCCGTTCGGCGGGCTGTCCGACCGCAACCCGGCGACCTGCCCGATGAGCTCGGCCGCCGAGGGCAACGCCCGCCAGCAGAACTTCCCGGTCAAGCAGTACGGCCAGACCGCCGGCGGCAACCGCTGCTGAGGCGAGCACCGTGAAGCTGAAAAGCCTCTCCTACGCGATGATCGCCGCCCTGGCGGTCGGGGTCGCGGTCGCGGCGGTCGGCTCGGCCGGCGTGCTGCTGGGGCCGTAGCGGCGGCCCGGCGGGAACCGGGCCGCTTTCCCATCCGAGACGCCGCCCCGGCCCCGCGCCGCGGCGGCGTCCGGCGCGTGCGGGATCGCCGCCGCGGGACTCAGTACCCGCCGTGGAACCGGCGCGGGCCGTCGTAGCCGCCGGGGCCCCGCTCGGGGCCGTAGCCGTGATCGGGCCGCCCGCCGTATGGACCGCGCGGGCCGCCCCAGCCGTAGCCCCAGCCCCGCGCGTTCGGCCGGCAATGGCCCCAGGGATTGGGGTGGAAGCCGGGGCCGCAGCCGCCCGCGACGCGCTCGACGCGGGCGCCCGCCGGGGCCGGGCCGGGGCCGAACGGGGCGGCGCTCGCCGCCGTGGCCGCAAATCCCGCCGCGATCACCGCGGCCGCGCCGAACACCGTGATGCGCACCATGACACGATCTCCTCAGGTCCCGCGGCCCGCTGCGCCGGACCGATGCGGGGAGGATGCGGCCGGCGCGCTGAACCGGTGCTGAGGGCGCCCTTCAGCCGATCGACGGGCGCGGGGTGCCCCGGCCTCGCTGTCGAGCCGGCCTCGCGCCAGATCGGCCTCACTCCAGGCTGGTGGCGACGATCACGCAGCCGCCGCCCGCGGTCGGCAGCAGCAATTCCCGCGTGCCGTCGGCGGCGGCGAGCAGCGGCAGGTCCAGAAGGGCGGCGGCCGTGGTGCCGGACTTGACCAGCTCGGCCTGGATCGCGCCGCAGGAGCGGGCCGTCGGGTAGACCTGGACGACGGTGCCGCCGCACCGGCTCGCCCCGTCCGGCGCGGCGGTGAGGATCGCCGCCCCGTTCGGCGCGAGCGCGTTCTCGTAGCGCAGCGCCAGGATGGACTGGAAGGTGCCGCGATCCGGCTCCCGCGTGTTCCAGATCGAGAGGGCGGCGTGCTGGGCGTCGATCACCCGCCGCGACTGGGCGACGACGCTGCCCATGCAGGTCCCGATCCCCGCCTTGCGCGCGTGGATGACGGGCTCGAAGGCGTTCACGGCGGCGCCGGCCTCGGCCGTCGGGGCCCGGGGCGCCGGCGGGACCGCCGGGCGCACGGCCTCGGCGCGCTCCGCCGCGACGGGCACCGCCGCGACGGCTGGCGCCGGGACTTGCAGGGCAGGAGCTTGGACGGCTGGCACTTGGACGACAGGGGCTTGGACGGCCGGGATCTGGGCGACCGAGACCTCGGTGGCCGGGGAGTGGGCGGCAGGCGTCTGGGCGGCAGGGATCTGGATGGCCGGGATCTGGGCGGCCGAACCCGTCACGGCGCGCGCCGGCAGGGACTGCCAGGGCGCGAAGCCCCCGACGAGACCGCCGACGAGGCTGGCGAGCACGCCGTACCCGATCAGCCCGGCGAGGGTTCCCGGAGCGGGCATCGGGCCCCGGCCGGGACGGGAGTCGTGCATCGTTCGATCCTCCGATGGAGCCGGCGCCACCGCCGGGCCTCCCGGGCCCGGAACCGGGCGTCGGCCGCCTGGACAGGCGGGGTGGTGCGTCAGAACTCGATCCCGGCGCCGCCGGACACGACGTGGTCGATGCCCCCGCCGTTCGAGTAGCTGCCGAAGATCATCGTCGGCATGTTGGTGTCGAGCCGGTGGGCCATGGTGAAGCCGGCGCCGTACTCGCCCTTGTAGGCCGAGGCCTTGGCGGTCAGCGTCGTCTTGCCCGGAGCGGACGGCATCAGGGTCGGCGCCGTGGCCGCCGCGGCGGCGATCCCGCGGCGCGCCTCGCGCTGCGCCGTGAGGATCTGCCCGTTCAGGGCGGCCACGGTCTTGAAGAGCTGCGAGCCGTTGACGGCATCCGTCGAGGTGGGGGTGACCGCGCCGTCGGCGACGTTGGTGATCTGGCGGTAGGGGGTGGCGCTGCCCGGGCCGCCGCCGACCGACACCACGGCGCTCGCCTCGGCGGTGTTGGTCATGGCGGTGCGGCCGATCACGAAGCCGGCCCAGCCGCCGTTGGCGGCGCCCGCGACGGAATTGGCGCCCAGCGCCACCGAGCCGGGCGCGACGGCGCGGCTGCTCGCGCCGAGCGCCACGCCCTCGGCGGCCAGCACGCTCGCCCCCGCGCCGATCGCCGCGCCAAGGGGTGCCGAGACCGTCGTCCCGACGCCGACCGCCACCGCGTAGTCGGCCGTCGCGGTGGCGTTGTAGCCGATCGCCGTGTCGAAGCCGTAGCCCGTCGCCCGCGCGCCGACCACCGTCGCCCCGGGGCCGCCGGCCAGGGCCTCCGTGCCGTAGGCGCTCGACGCCGTCCCCGTCGCCGTGGCCCCCCGGCCGCCCGCGGTCGCGGCCACCGACAGGGCCCGCGCCCCCTGGCCGAGCGCCGTGGCGTCGTCGGCGAGCGCCGCCGCGTTCTGGCCGAGCGCCGTGCTGTTCCGGCCGGCGGCGTAGGCGCTCTGGCCGTAGGCGCTGCTGTAGGCGCCGGCCGCGGCGGCGGCCTGCCCGCCGGCGGTGGCGGCGACGCTGACCGCCCGGGCCTGCGCGCCGGTGGCGGTGGCGAACAGCGCGACCGCCTCGGCCTGCGCGCCGAGCGCGCTCGAATAGGCGCCCGCGGCCACGGCGGATTGTCCGAACGCGCTGCTCGCGTCGCCGGCGGCCTGGGCGGCGGTGCCGGTGGCGGTCGCGTTGGCGCCGGACGCGCGGGCGGCCTGCCCGAGCGCCGTGCCGTTGGTCCCGCTCGCCGCCGCGCCCTGGCCGGCGGCGGTCGCGTTGGCGCCGGAGGCGAGCGCGCCCTGGCCGAGCGCGCTGCCGTTCGTGCCGGTGGCGGCCGCACCCTGCCCGAGGGCGGTCGCGCTGGACGCGGAGGCCAGCGCGCCCTGGCCCAGCGCGCTCGCGTTCGCCCCGGAGGCGAGGGCGTTCTGGCCCAGCGCGCTCGCGTTGGTCCCCGAGGCGACGGCGAGTTGCCCCAGGGCGCTGGCGTTCACGCCGGAGGCGGTGGCCGCCTGCCCGAGCGCGAGGGTGTTGGCGGCGGTGGCGGTGGCCCCCTGGCCGACCGCGCTCGCGTTGGGTCCGGACGCGACCGAGAGCTGCCCCAGCGCGCTGGCATTCGCCCCGGAGGCGGTGGCCGCCTGACCGACCGCGCTCGCGTTGATCCCCGACGCGACCGAGAGCTGCCCCAGCGCGCTGCTGTTGACGCCGGTGGCCGCGGCGGCCTGCCCCACGGCGCTGGCGTTGGCGGCCGAGGCCACCGAGAGCTGCCCGAGGGCGGTGCTGTTCGGGCCGGTCGCGGACGCGGCCTGCCCGAGCGCGCTCGCGTTGGCGCCGGAGGCCACCGCGCTCTGCCCGACGGCGCTGGCGTTGATCCCCGAGGCGGCGGAGGCGGCGCCGAGCGCCGTGGCGTTCACCGCATTGGCCGCGGCGTTCGCGCCGAACGCGCTGGCGCCCGCCTGGGTCGCGGCGGCCGCGGTGCCCATCGCGGTCGAGGTGCCGGTCGTCGCCACCGCGCCGTTGCCGATGGCGACCGCGTTCACGTCGCCGGTCGTGGCCTTGAGGACGGCGCCGGCGCCCGAGAGGACGCCGCCGCCGAGCGAGATGCCGAGGTCCGTCCCGCCGACCGTGACGTTGGCGATCCGGGCCGGGTCGACGACGTCGAGGCCGGTCGTGCGGGTGGTGCCGAGGACGCTCAGGTTCTGGGTCACGCCGAGGTTGTCGCGGAACACCGAGTTCCCGGTGATGTCGGCGCCCCCGGCCTGGACCGTGACGGTGCCGGTGAAGGTCTGCTCGCACGAGGGCAGGGCCGCCTGCCGCGCCCGGATGTCGAGCGCGGTGAGGGCGTTGCCGAGCCCGGCGCTCTGCGCGACGATGCCGAGGGCGTTGGCGGCCGCGGTGCCGCCCGCGACGATGAGGTCGTCCCCGGCCGTGCCGGTTTGTCCGTTCTTCAGCGCGGTGCCGGCCGCGACCAGGGACAGGCCCTGGGCGCCCAGCGCGGTCCCCGAGGCCGCGAGGCCGGTGATCTGTCCGTTCACGCCGGTGCGCGCCGTGTTGATCGCGTGGTTCTCGAGCTGCTGCGCGCAGGTCGCCCGGGCGGTGTCCGTCGTCTGGCTCGCGCCCGGGGTGACCGGGGTCGGCGCCGTCACGACCACCGGCGCGACCTGCGCCCGGACCGCCTGCGGCCCGAGATGGGCCAGGACGACCGTCGTCGAGATGCCCGCCGTCAGGAGGCGCCGGATGCGTCCGTCGCGGGATCGCCTGTTCACGCCGGACATGCACGGACCCGTTCGAAGTGCCACCCGTGATTGAGTAGATCTGTTAAGGTTAACGGGCGGTGTCGGGCGGGGGGTGTTGGACGGACGCGTCGTGGCGGCCCCGGCGCCCGGACCGGCATCCCGCCCCGCACGGAACGGGGCGAGCGCCCGGAGCCCGGGCGCCGCGCGGGAGGGCGCGCGCGGCGCTGGCGGTCGGCGCCCCGGCGCGTTAGGGCCGGACCGGCCCCGGCCGATCCCCGCCCTCCCGCCCGAGCGCGACACGCATGCCCAGCGCCCCCGGACCCGCCGAGCTGACGCTGCGCGCCGTCGCGCTCGGCGGCGCGATCACGCTGCTGTTCACCGCCGCCAACGTCTATCTCGGCCTCAAGGTCGGCCTCACCTTCGCGACCTCGATCCCGGCCGCGGTGATCTCCATGGCGGTGCTGCGCCGCCTGCCCGGTGCCACGGTGCTGGAGAACAACATCGTCCAGACGATCGCCTCCGCCGCGGGCACGCTGGCCGCCATCATCTTCGTGCTGCCGGGGCTGGTGATGATCGGCTGGTGGCACGGCTTCCCGTGGCTCACCACCGCCGGGATCACCGCCACCGGCGGGATCCTGGGCGTGATGTTCTCGGTGCCCCTGCGCCGCGCCCTCGTGGTGGACACGGACCTGCCCTATCCCGAGGGCCACGCCGCGGCGGAGGTGCTGGCGCTCGGCTCGGGCAGCCGGGCGGGCGAGGCGGACAGCGCGCGGGGCCTGCGCATCCTCGTGTGGAACGGCCTCGCCTCGGCCGGCTTCGCGGCGCTGGCGCAGACCCGGATCGTGCTCGACAGCGCCGCGCTCTGGTTCCGGGTCGGCGGGGGCGCCACGGGGATCTCCGGCAACCTGTCCTTCGCGCTGCTCGGCGTCGGCCACCTCGTCGGCCCCTCGGTCGGGGCGGCGATGGCGCTCGGGCTCGCGATCGCGTGGGCCGGGCTGGTGCCGCTGCTCTCCGCGGCGCAGCCCCGGCCGGAGCTCGGCGCCGAGGCCTGGGCCGGGGCGGTGTTCTCGGGCGACGTGCGCTTCTTCGGCGCCGGGGTGATCGGCGTCGCGGCCCTGTGGACGCTGGGGCGGATCGCGGGGCCCGTGCTCGGCGGGATCCGCTCGGCGCTCGCGGCGGGGCGGGCGCGCCGGGCCGGCGCGGCGCTGGCGGTGGAGGAGCGCGACCTGCCGCTCGGCGCGGTGGTCGGCGTCTCCCTCGCGATGCTCGCGCCGATCGCGTGGCTGCTGTGGAGCGTGATCGCCGGCACCGGGCTGGAGCGCCACGGCGTCGCGCTCGTGATCGGCGCGCTGCTGTTCGTGCTGGTGATCGGGCTGATCGTGGCGGCGGTGACCGGCTACATGGCCGGGCTGATCGGCTCGTCCAACTCGCCGGTGTCGGGCATCGGCATCCTGTCGGTGCTGGCGAGCGCGGCGCTGCTCGTCGGCCTGTTCGGCCGCGGGGTGGAGGCGGGCACCGCCCAGGCGCTGGTGGCCTACGCGCTGATCGTGACCGGGATCGTGTTCGGCGTCGCCACCATCGCCAACGACAACATGCAGGACCTCAAGACCGGGCAGCTCGTCGGCGCGACCCCGTGGAAGCAGCAGGCGGCGCTGGTGATCGGCGTGCTGTTCGGCTCGGCCATCGTGCCACCGGTGCTCGACGTGCTGGGCAGCGGGCTCGGCTTCGTCGGCGCCCCCGGGGCGGGCCCGAACGCGCTCGCCGCGCCGCAGGCGGGGCTGATCTCGGCGCTCGCCCGGGGCGTCGTCTCGGGGGAGGCCAACTGGCGGATGCTGGGCTGGGGGGCGGGGGCGGCGCTCGCGCTGATCGCGCTGGACGAGACCCTCGGCCGGCTCGGGCGGCTGCGCCTGCCGCCGCTCGGCGTCGCGCTCGGGATCTACCTTCCGATGAAGGCGGTGCTGCCGGTGGTGGCCGGCGCGCTGGTCGGCACGCTCTACGCCCGCTGGGCCCGCCGCCGGGCCGATCCCGAGCGGGCCCTGCGGATGGGCACGCTCACCGCCACCGGCCTGATCGTCGGCGAGAGCCTGTGGGGCGTCGCCTTCGCGGTGATCGTCTACCTCACCGGCTCCGACGCGCCGCTCGCGCTGGCGGGCGACGGCGTCCGGGGGCCCGCGCTGATCGGCGGCCTGGTGCTGTTCGCGGGGCTGGCCGCCGCCCTCTACGGCGCCGCGCGCCGCGCCGCGGCGTGAGGGACGCGGCGCGGCCGGTCTCAGCCGCCGGTCAAGGCGAGGAGGGTCAGCGCCCCGGCCAGGAACAGGGCGGAGGAGGCGAGCACGGCGAAGCCTTCGCGGTGCCGGAGGACGAGGGCGTGGGGGAGAGCGAGCATGGCGGCCGGTATCGGGTGCGGTCCAGCCAGGTTCGCGCCCGAACCTTGATGGTTTGGGGGCAAGCGGCGTCATCCACAGCGGGATTGCGCCCCCTGTCGCGACGGGGCCACACACGGGCCGTCCGGGCCCGGTTCGCGCGGGCGACGGCGCGCCCGGACCTCCCCCGGGGCCAGCCTGCGCACCGGCTCCGGCGGGAGCGCACCCGTCGGGCCGATCCGCGGCGCCGCCCGCAACGGGCGCCGGTCCGGCGGCGTCGTTCCCGGACGGGCCGCGGCGGCGAGCGTGGATTTCGCGGGGGCGCGGGGGCTTTGCGGGCGCCGCGGGACAGCCGGGCCCGGAACGAACGATCGGGTCGACGGATCCGACGGCAGCGCCGGATGCATGGGAGGGGCCATGCATCCGTCACCGTCGCCGGGCCCGACGCCCGATCTGTCCTTCAGCGTGCCGCAGCCGGTCCGGCGGCGGCCCGTTTCGGTGAAGGCCGGTTGTACATTCAGCTCTTCACAACCGCGTTGGTGCAATCCCGGAGACCGTCTGTCGTCTCATTCCGCGCACCCGCTATCCCGTTCCGCGCACGGAGTGCAGAATTTCCGCGCGGCGCCCCCGAACATGGCGGGAACGGCGCGCGATCCCCCGGACGCGGACGATCTTTCGGCATGATCGGTGTCACGACGCGCGCGCCCGATTCGGGTGTGCTGGACCCGCGGCGCTCGCGCGAGATGAGCCGGGTCGAGGCGGTCTGTCGCGGGAAGAGGGTGGTGGGCCCGGCAGAAGTGAAACCTGCCGAGGAAGATCAGCCACTTAGATCGCAGGTGCGGGATAAGGGTGCCCGCTGATGCGATTGAGTAATTTTCAGCGTCGCCCGCACCCAAAAGAGGGCAGGGGAGGGGATCTCTCCCCGGATTACGGGGTGTCTGGGGTTGGAGGCTTGGGTTTGCGGGAGGGGGCGGGGGAGGCGTGGGGCTACCCCTTCAGCCGGACGCCCTTCCCTCCGGTTCGCATGTCGCCCGGTTCCATGAAGACGACGCCGGCCGCTTCGAAGGCCTCTTGGATGGCGCGGAGGGTGCTGCCTCGCGTGTCGCGCACCGCGGCCTCGACATTCTTGATCGTCGCCAGTGAAGCCCCCGAGCGCTCGGCAAGCTCCTTCTGCGTCCAGTTCAGCAGCCCGCGGGCCGCCCGCATCTGAGCGGCGTCGATCATGGCCGTTTCGTACACGGCCTGAGGCCTACGGGCGAGCAAATTAGCCTCAAAAGCTAAGTCAGCGTTGACGCCTCATTCGTTAGCCTTTAGAGCTAACAAGGTCAACCGGAGAGCCACGATGCCCCAGCGCGAGCCCCTGATCGAAAGCGTGTTTTCGAAGTTCTTGGGCCATCGAGCCCGCAAGCTCGAAGCAGATGGGCTGGCCGAGATCATTCCGACCGGGAGCTTCATGGGCATCGCACCCGTCCACGAAGACGGGTCGGTCGATTACGACCCACGCAAGCCGCTGGCGCTGTTCGCCATCAAGATCGTGTCCGAGACCGGACGCGCCCGCTGGGCGGCCGACTGCCGCGAGTGGGACGCCTTGCGCGCCGAAGCGAGGGCCGCCTGATGGTCGCCGGCCCCCATCCGCGAGGCCTCGGTCCCTACGGCATCGGCCTTGCCGGCTTGGCCGCCGCCGCGGGGATGATGCTCGCCCATCCGTCCGCGGGCATCGCGCGTCGGGCTGACGACGACCCCTATCAGCGATCGTGTCCTCGGTGGACGTGCCGTAGGCCTCGCGGACCGGCTGCATGCGGCGGCCAGTCTCGTGGAAGCTGGTCCCGAGCGTGTAGGCGAGGTGCCGGCGATCGAGGATCACCGCGTGCGCCAAGAAGGCGTCGATCAGGCGCTCGGCGCCCGACACCTGCGCGGCGGCCAGGGATCCGAACGTCGGCCGGATCGCGGCGAAGAACGCCTTGCGGTCGAGGTTGGCGAAGGCGCCCGCGCGGGAGGGCGCGGCCGATGCGGCTGCGGTCATAGGGGATCCGGGGTGGGAGGGGGGGCTACCGGAAGGCGGTGACGCGCCAGCTCACGGTCTGCGCGACGGGGATCAGCGCCGACGACGTGAAGCCGATCAGCACCGGTTGTTCGCCGAGACGTAGGCCCAGGCGATATTGACGCCGTTGGGAAGAGCCGCGACTGGCTGGGCGTTGATGTCTTCCCCGGCAGCGAGGACATCGCCTGGGGTGACAGGCGCGACCGTCAACGTCATCGCCTGCGTGGCGCCGAGGTTGATGGCAAAGGCCGTCGTGGTCGTGCCGGTAAATTTGACGTGGCGCCCTGCGAGCGCCAGCACGTCTGCCCGGGTCATCAGGTCCGTGGCGGCAGCCGCTGCCTTGCCGGCAAACTTGCGGGCCATGGCTCAGCCCGTGATGACCGCGCGGTAGGCGCCGGCCGCCGGGGCAGTCGCGAAGGTGAAGGCCACGGCGCTCGTGCTGGACCGAACCGTGTCGGTCTCCACGGTCTCCCCCGTGCTCGCGAGGTAGAGCTGCGCCGTCACGTCCAGCGTGCCGAGGTTGTGCGAGACCGTGATCGTGGTCGAAGACCCGTCGCCGACGTTGGTCGCGAACTTGCGGGCCACCACCGCGGTGTCGATCGCGAACTGCGTGCCGGTCAGGGTGAGGCCCGTGCCGGCCGTGTAGGCGATGCCGGCCCCGAACTTGGCGAAGACGATGGCAGTCGTGCCGACCGTGATCGGGTCGTCGGTGGTGACGGTGTAGGCCGTGTCCGCGTTGACCGTACCTTCATCCACGTAGAAGGCGGCGCCCGCGTTCAGGTTGCCGGTCGTGCCATCAGTCGCCCGCGTGAGCGGAGACGAGGCACCGTTCCAGACATAGATGCCGTTCTCGGATCCAGTCGTCTGGTTCTTCAGCAGGACGCGGTTGCCGACCGCCAGCGTCACGCCATCAATGGACGCGCCGGGTGCCGAGACGCTGATGTTGCCGGTAGAAGCCGCTCGGGCGGCTCCGTGCCAGGATAGCCCCGCCAACGCGCTCTGAAGCTGCGCGAGGTTGACGGCATCTGTCGGCTGAGAGCCCGTGCCGAGGTTCTGGATGCGCTGGTTCTGAAGGTCGAGACCGTTGCCGATTTTCCGGGTCATGGGCTCATCCGAGGTAGAGGGTGCCGGTGAAGGGCTGAGCGAAGGTCAGGGTCGTGAGGCCCGGTGCGTGCGCGACATCGGTATCGACTTCAGCGCCATCCGAACTGACGACTGTCGTGCTCGGCGCGTAGGGGAGGCCATGGTTGATGGCGAAGCTGGCGGCCCCGGCCAGGGGATAGGGTGCGAGGATCGGTCTGAGCGCCGGCCGCTTCGCGAACTCGCCCCTAAGGTAGGCGAGCGCGTCGGCCATGCTGGCCGGAGTGAACATGCCGTCAAGGCTGGTCACGTCCTGCCATAGGACCGTCTGAGCACCCCGGCCTGCGATGGTGTCGATCTGGATCCGATCGGTCCAAGTCTCGTGCACGTGCGCGATCAGCGAGCCCGCGGGGAACTCACCGTTCTCCATGATGACGAGCGTGCCCGTCGCGGCGTGAAACCCGATCGGCTTCGGCATGGGGGCTACACCGCGAAGTCCAGCGGCGTGATCTCGGGAGAGAACTGCATCAGCGTGCCCCCGGTGGTCGCCATGATGTAGATCTGAGCGCCCTGGTCCACGAAACGGGGGCGGCACTGGACGAAGAAGGTTTCCGAGCCGGTCTGCGCCTCGCCAGCATCGGTGGTGAGCACGATGGGCTCTGGCCCGAAGTCGAAGGCGGGATCGTCGCCTGGGCGCACCGCGAACCGCAGGCCGCCCGCCTGCTGGTCCGGCACCACCGTGAAGGTGAACTTCATCAGCAGGGCATCGCCGCGGGCGCGGGCGCGCAAGAGGCCGGCGGCATTGTCCCAGAACGCGAAGCCCTCGAACGGACCGGACGGCAGGTTGAAGTTCGCCGGAGAGGGGGTGAGGTTGCGGATCAGGCGCATCCACACCCCGGCCGGCAGCGCGAGGGGCGTCCCGGCGTCGTTGTCGGTGTAATCGACCGTGCCGAAGCGCTTGGCGTAGCCGGGAATCCCCTGGAGGCCTTGTGGCCCCGGAGGCCCCTGTTGCCCCTGAACCATCACGGACGCCACCACGGGCCGTCCTAGCGCAGCCACGGACACCTGTGGGCGCTGACGTGCGGTGACGGTGTAGCGGGGAAGGATGCCGCCGCTCATGTGGGCACGTATCCAGGCGTGGCCCTCACCGTGAAGGTGATCTCACAGATGGCGGGCAGTTCGACGCCTTGTGCATTGAAGCACCGCAGCACGCCGATGATCTGCGGCTTGTAGCTGTCGTTGAACGTGAACTGATTGAGCCGCGGCACCTTGTAGGTCCGACCCGCGACGGGGATGGTGAAGGTGCATCCGCCGTTGGAGGGCGTCGGGATCACGAGGGTGCCGTTGGCGGCAGCGCTGTCGCACACGGCAACCGCGTTCTCGGCTTGATCGCAGAACCGCGCGAGGAGTCGAAGCCCTGTCAGGTCAAGCGGCGTGGTCCCGTCAGCCTGCGTGACCGTGAAGTCCCAAGACCACGGGTCGCTCTCGAAGAAGGCGTCCGGAGAAGATGCGGTGATCGCCACGGGACAGCCTCACCAATCGCTTAAGGCAGCGCGGCGCCAGCGGTTCGGGGCGATGCAGCGGAACTCGAAAGCGGCGTTCCAGGCCCGCTCGCCCGGCACGCACGGGTCGGTCGACGCGGTCGGGGTGTGCGGGATGGTCTCGATCAGCCGACCGACGTAGGCGGCACCGTCGTCGGCGAACCGCAGCATGGGTCCCCCGGGCGTCATGTAGGTGAACATGCCGTCCGCCGGGTTCATGCCGAGGAAGCGACCGAAGCGCCCGTCCGCGTCGGCATCAAAGGCGAGCCACTGGCCCTTGGCGAGCGCGATGGCGGGGCCGCCGAACACACCGCCCGCGAGATCGAGCCCGATCCCGAACTTCGCCCCGACGTTCGCCGTCGAGAACGCCCGGTCGATCGTCACGTCGGCTGTGCCGGAGACCATGTAGCCGTAGCCGACGTGGGAACCGGGCTGACCGCTCGCCGCGCCATGCGCGATCACCCGCTGCCGGTTCGGGTCGGGGCCGACTGCGCCGCCGATATCCAATTCCGCCGCGATGCAGGCGCCCGTGGGCGGGCTCTCGCCGGTCTTGTCCACGCAGTTGCCGTTCAAGGCCCACGAAGGCCCCGTGGCCTCGCCGGTGCCGGTCGGCTCCCGCCAGATCGTGCCGTTGACAGCGACGTTCTGCGCGCTGAGGCTCAACCGGGACTTGTTGTGCTGCTCGCCCTTGATCGTCCACTCGAAGCCGGACACATCCTTCCCCGAGACCGAGAGCGCCCAGAGGGTCGGGTAGGTGTACCAGGGCGTTCCGCCGCTGAAGCCCCCGGTGTCCCGGAACAGCCAGAGCGTCGGCTGAAGCGCCGCCCGACCGTCCGCGGGCCGCGTGAACAGCATGATCGGTTGGCCTGAAAGCCCTGGGATGCCGGTGCCTTGTATTGACGGCTGCCAGTCCGGCACGAAGGCCGGCGGCTGAGCCTGCGTCTGCGCCACCACGGGCGAGGCCAGCAGCAGGGCGGCGAGGAAGGTGATCGCGCGCATCACCAGCCTCTCTGAGCGACGAAGCGGTAGGCCCAGTTCGCCGCCGTCATATTGACGACCGCGCCACTACTCGCATTCACGATTTGCCAATTTGTGAGATTGGGGATGCTGAGAGCCGTGCGTGTCGTGTAGATCGAGATCAGCGTGAAGTTGCCGTTCGCTGTCCCGATACCATTGGCGACGACTTGACCGGGCGAGCAACCCACGTCGGCGGTAATGTTTTTGACAATGTACTTTGTGGTGTCCGGCGGGAGGCCAATGTTGTGGTTGCGCGTGGCGCTCGCCGCCAGGGTGTTGGTGTACCCGCTGTCGTAGTAGCCGTTATACGCGTAGGCGACGGTCGCCGTGACGGCAGATGCGCTGGTCGTGGCCTCGCCCACGAAGACGAGCGGCGCGGCGACGGCCGCGGTGCCGTTGCCCATATACCCCTGCATCGCGCCGGGTGAGTAGTCGAACGTGAACTGACCGGACGTGGTCGAGGGCGTTCCGCCGTACTGATAGATCGGCTGAAGGGTGGTCGAGCCCGTCGCCCCGGTGGAGGCGTTGACGTAGAGGTAGACCGTCGAGGACGCGGCAAGAGACGACCACGTCGGATTGGACGTGTAAGTGTAGGAGACGTTCGGGGTCGAGCCGAAGCCTTGGGCCGCGGTGGCGATCAGAGGCGTCGTGGACGACACGTTCTGCGCTGTCAGCGACAGGCTTCCGGAGGAAGCGGGCAGGAACGACGGGAGGCCTGAGGAAGCCGGCCCTGTGGAGACGGTCTGTCGGGTCGCAGGCTGCGCCGTGCTGCCGGTGCTCGTCGCCGCCCAGGATGGGTTCGCGCCCGTGCCGCCCGTGGTCAGCACCTGCCCAGAGGTGCCAGGAGCGAGCCCGGCCCATCCCGTAGATCCTCGATAGGCGACTGTGCCCTGTGCGGAGCCCAGCGCATTGTCTAGGATGGCCGAGAGGGTATTGCCGACAGGGGCAGCGCTGGATCCGGTCAGGTTCGCGAGGATCGTGCTGGAGGCGATGGAGCCGAGCGAGACGGTCCGATCCGCAGAGAGGTCCCCGCCTCCGGCGAGACCCGTACCCGCTAAGATCTGGCGCGACTTCGGGACAAGAAGCGCCTCGGCGCCCGTCGCCCGCGTCACCTCATTGGAGATGGCAGTTGCGTTGGCGCTCTCAGCCGCCTGGGCGCGAGCCGTCTCGGCCGCAACGCTGCCTTGACTGGCGAACTGGATCGTCTGCCCATTGATCTGGCCGAAGAACGCCGCCGAAGTCGCCCACACGTCGCCATTGTTCGGCGTCGTCGGAGCAATCCCCGGCAGAAGAGCGAACATGGCTCCGTTGACAGTGGGGGCCGCCGTCGTGAGCTTGCCGCGCATCGTGCCGCCCGACAGGGCGAGCGGCGTTATGGTGAGCGTGTCCTGCTTGGATGCGAATGCCGCCCGCAACTCACCCGCAGTCGGGACGTAGCCGTAGCTGATCCAGCTCGGGGCTGACTGTGCGACGGCAAGCGTCGGCAACGCCGCGATGAGCAGCGTTGCAAGTAGGCGTCGTATCATGTGAGCCTCAGAGCGCCTGCCACCCGCGCCACCGGCGCCGCCGGTCGTCCCGGAACCGCCGCCGCCGCCAATGCACCGCACGCGGACGAGCGTGACGCCCGTGGGGCACGTCCAACTGAAGGTGCCGGCAGTTGTAAAGGGGACGATGGTGTTGAGGCGACCCGTCGTCGTGGATGCGATCCGAACCCAGTTCGCCGCGCCGCCGCCGTCCGGATCTGTGCTGTTCCCATCCGCGGTGTTGAGCCAGAGGACACCCGAGGCCGTAGACTGAACGATGGCGCCCTTAGGATAGCCGCCCACAGCGAGAGCAAAGGCGGAGTCGAAGGGGACAGTGCCACCGGCCGCTTGCCAGCGGGTCCAAGCAGTAATGGCGTTAAGGACCCCGTTGAAGTCCTGCCCAGCGGGCGGAATGCCGCCGGACCCTACGGGCGAAAAGCATACTGGGGGGAATCCGTCCGTGTAAGATGCCGCACCGCTGTTGATGCCGATCTGCGAGGCAGTCGGCACGGAGCGAATGAAGCCCGCACCCGCCGCGTTCGCGAACGGAATCGTCAGCTTCGCCGGGAGTTGGCTGGCCTGCATCGTTCTCAGCTCAAGCTTGGATGGAGATGGAGGCGGCTATGCCAGTCGGCTTCGGCAGCACGCCGGAGTTCTGCACGATCGCCAGATCAACCGGCGATGGCTGAAACTTGAAGACGATCTGATACTGCATTGAGGGGATAGTCTGGCCGTTGTAGAAGACGGCTTGGCCGAAAGGCGCCGTGTTCTGCGCCTCGGCGAACCCGAAGAACGTCGGCGGCGTACCCTCTTGGACGTAGACGTTGCCGCGCCCGGGGTAGAGACTGATAAGGATCTGGTTGACCGCCGGGATTGAGCCGTTTGTGATGTTGGCCCGCGCCTTGGCGTAGATCATCCGTAGATACTCTTTGTCGGATAGGCGGTAGTTGCTGGTGAGTTGCCCGCCCGGATAAAGTGGCCCCGCGCCCGCGTTCGGATCAACACCTTGGAATTGCTTTCGGAAAGCGAAAGTGCCCTCATCGAAACTGCGCTGATCGCCGGCCTCCGCAAATCCGAGCGAAGGCGTGTAGCCCGCGAAACGCGCATCTCCGAACGAGAGCGACCCGGGCAGCGCCTCCGAGAAGCCGAACCATGCAACGGTCGTGACCTGAAGGACGCGGTTGATGCCGACGATGCGGCCCCAGCAATCCAGCCCGTAGCCTTGCGCGCTCGGTAGGTTCCAGATGTTGTCGTAGAAGGCGTCGAAGTTGGCGGTCTGGTCAACCGCCTGAAAGAACGTCTCAATCAGACCCGTGATGCGGTCGCTGTCCGCGTACTGACTGAGGATCGTCTTGCGCCAATCGAAGGCGGGGAGCGTGCCGACCGGGGCGACGCCGATCGCACCGACGCCGATGGCGTTCGACCCGGGGCCGGGAGGCGCCGGGTACGGCCAGTTATTCGTGTCGCCGCTCATGGCTTAGGCGAGCGAAACCGCGATGTCGGCCGCCGCCACGACGGGGATCTGATTGATCTGCACCGGCACCTTGAACAGGCTCGGCACAGCCGACATCATCGCCTCCGTGCCGACCGTCTGGTTGGATGAAACGGTGTAGGTTCCCGCTCCACCCGCGCCGGTGCCGAGCGCGATGATGGACGTACCCTCGACAATGGCGCCCGTCGCGTCGTCAATGAACTGCCCGACCGCGAGCGTGCCGGATGTGGCTGAGGCGACCGTGAGCACGTTGCCGGCGATGGAGCCGACGAAGCTCGCGCTCGGCGCGTTCACGGAGCCGATCAGCACGTCCACGATCTTAGCCCAGCGGCCCAGCGCCATGATCGGCGCGTAGAAGCGCGAGGCAAACACGGTGCTGCCGATGCGAGCGCGGGGGCCTCCATCAAGCCCGGCGAAAGCACCGATGATCGCGTTCTGGATCTGGATCGCCGCGTCGGCCGGCACCAACAAGCTGTTGGCGATCACCACTGAGAAGTAAATGCTGACCGGGGTCGGTCTGGTGAAGCTGACCGAATAGGTCGGATAGGGCGGGACATACCCGCTCTGGGTATCCTGCACCTGTACGTTGGTGTTGCCGTAGGTGGGGGCGCCCGGCATCTTCCGGGTCCAGATCGCGCGCCCGATGTCGGCTGCCGCACCGCCCGCCACCGCCACGTAGAGGTTATTCGGCGGGATCGTGACGCCACCGACCGTCTGCGGGTTGTTGGACGAGTTGTCGGTCACGAAGGCGTCGAGGACGCCGGAGACGGTCAGCACCGCGCCGAGGACCGAAGGGATTGACCCCAGGCTGTTCTGCGCGACCGCGAGACGCCGTCGCGCCTCGAAATCCGTCCGGCTCTCCACGAGGTTGCCCAGCGCCCCGTTGCCCGGGTTGGTGATCGTGTCCCAGCCGGGGATGGCCTGATAGATCGTCGCCAGCGTGCCGGCGGGGCAGGGGATCGGGCCCACCTGCGTGTTGGCGAAGGTGAGACTCATCGTGCCGGTGGCGTCGAAGGTTCCAGCCTGCGTGCAGATGTAGGTGTTGCCGCTCTGGTCCTGCGCCTGGGCCCCGACCGGGATGGTGACACCCTGCGCCCCGATCACCGTGCAGGTGACGACGGTGGGCTGCGCGGGGTTGCGCTCAATGAAGTAGATGCGGCCGATGCCGTCCTGCATCCGACCTTGAGCGAACGCGGGATCGACTTGGCTTGTGTAATACAAAAATAAATTTAGCACCGCACCAATGATGGCAGTCTCTGAAGTCGCAAGTTGGCCTTGCGGCGTCGTCAGATCAAGATTGAGGTTTGATCCGAATACATTAACGAAATCGGCAAGCCGGCCGGCGAGGATTTCGCTTTCCAGTGGTGCGACAAAGCCCGCCGACCCGAAGGACGGCGCCGGCACGGATGATGATGCCATGCTGCCTCAGAAGCCCGCGGCGGTGAGCCGACCGGCGGTGTCCGTGATCTGAACCTGCCCGGTCAGCTTCCGGCCCTTGAAGCCGGTGATGAAGGCGCGGGCCGCGACGACGTTCGGGGTCAAAGCCGCCGCCGCCTCGACGTATGCCTTCACGAGGGAAAGCGGCGGGAGGTGGCCTAGGATTTGATCGAAGTAAGGGATGCCTCGGCCGACATCGTAGTACACTTCACCTTGGAATGTGCGCACGGAAGCCGCCGCGTCTTGGGCGGTGGCATACGGCTCCGTCGCCAACGCGATGTTCCCGGCCACGTCCAAGCACAAGTCCCAGCCAACTTGGTCGAGCAAGAGCGTGGACGCCATTGCCTAACTCCCCGGGGTGGGGGGGCCGCTGGTCCCGTGCGCGTGCCCCTGCAAGGTGACTTGATCGGCTGTCCCTTGCCCAGCGGTGACGTTGCCCGGCGCCTTGATCTCGCCCTTGTCGGTAATAACGACACCGTTCATGTTCCAGCCGTCCTTGGACCCGACGAGCTTGTTGCTGTTGCGGTCCTGAAACTGCATCCCGTCCTTGGTGAACATCACCCACTGCTTGGGCTTCACGCGTTTCGGGTGCATCGTGCCGTGATAGACGGCATCTGACATGCTGTTGCGCCGGAATGACCCGGGGTTGCCCTCTTTCCAGTCGTTCTCTGCCACCGATGAGTGATCGCGGCACGCCACTGAAAACCAGCACACATCGTCCGCGGCTGGATCGGCGATAATCATGGAGTCGCCGGCCATGACCCGGGGGACCTTCACCCCGTAGATTGTCCCATGGCTTTGCGCCTTACCGACACCGTCCATCTGCTTGACGAGGGGTTGGATATCGACGGTCGGCGAGCCTTCAAGGCCGCCACCGTGAACAGCTACTATCTTCGCAGCGAAGTGGAACCGCGCTTCGCCCAGCGTCTGCTCCGAGATAAACGTGTTCTGGTTGTGCTCAGAGTTGTCGGACGTAAGACCCTGTTGCCCGGCATAGCCATTCCGATCGTCTTCATCGCTCATGCGACCGGCACCTGTCCTGGTCTGGCTGCATCAATGACGCAAAACCACGGGCCCCTAGGGAGCATTGAGGCAAGGTCATACTCTAGGCGATACACCACCCATTCGCCGCAGGCCGGCGTGATGTCACTTTTAACCTTGATCTTGCTGCCATACTTGAGCGTAGGGTTAAACTCGGTCGTCAAAACAACGCCCTTAGAGTTGAAGGTTGGGTAGCCGACCAGCCCTTTCCCCGGCGCATATTCTATAGTGTCCCCTTCTCGCGGCTGCCCCGGCTTCCAGATTGCGAGCTTGTCGCAATCAATGATCCACTCCATACCCGCTGCTTTAGCGATGCACTTCGCCTGATGCCGCGCCGCTCCCCAAAAGTAGGGGTTCTGCAATTTGGTATCTATCCCGCTGTTTTCAAACTGAAGGCCCATCGCCTTTGCTTGCCGCTCCATCATCTGCGCGGCGTCGGCACTGCCCTTCATGCTTGTTGGTTCAGCGGGCTTAGCTGCCTCAAATAAGCCGGCAGCGGCATTTATCCGAAAGCCGACCTGTGGCGCCGAGTTGCCGTCCATAAAGGCCGTTAAAATGGTCCCCTTGAAGACCATGGACATCGCGTTGGGGTCTTCACCTGCAAATACGGTCACAGTGTTTTTGCCGATCAACGTCTCAGCTAACCCGTACTGCGTTAGCTGGTTCATTTTGCTCAGGGTCATGCCGAAGACTGTGATCTGAGCGCCGCCCATGCTGGCACCCCCAGCCTTCACTATTTTTGCGATCGTTCGCAGCCCTGTAAGGCTGGCGCTATTCCCACCGCCCTGGAAGTTGCCAGAAGCTAGAGAAATATCAACTCTAAGAAGTTTTTGCGTGAGAGACATCCGCGCCTCACAAGAGGCGGCGGGGGCAACAATCTATGCCCCCGCCTTTTGAAACAGCCGCACCACGACATGTCGGGCCCCGCCGTGCGAAGCCGCATCATGCCGGCCAGAGCATGCTTCGCCGTAACAGGACAGTCCAAATCACGACTTACGCCGCCTTGCCTGCCTCGCCACGCCTGGCCGAACCGTGCCTAACCCATGTCAGATCAAACCAGGCCTGCCTGACCCAGACTCGCCTTTGGCAGCCATGATAGCCTCCAGTGGCGTCCCGGCCGGCCAAGACCCGGACGCGAAGGACGGGGGATCGAAAAGACGATCACCGGGCGCCACTGAAGAGCGGAAACCAGGATGATCGCGTCTTGCCGCCTTGGCCGGGCGGGTCACGCGCGGGACGATGCCTCGCGCTACCGGCGAACCTCGCCGGATCTCTGAATGATGTTGAGTCCGTCTCGACTTCGGCCCGAACCCGAGCGGCCGCGCCTACTTTCGCCAGTCGCAGCCGACAGTGCTGAGCACTACAGGGGCTCGGAAGGCCGCCTCCTGACCGACGCGCGGCCAGTCTCTCAAGCCCGCCAAGTCGTGGAAATGGAAGGACGCGCCGGGGTTATCCAAGGGAATGTACTGCCCCCGTCCTGCCGCTTCGGGCCACAGGTAGTCGTGCACCGCGCGCTGCTCATAGTGCAGCCACGTTATGTACGTTTTCAGACACTCGGTCGTGCCGGTGGTGGCGGCCCCAGTTGGGCTGCCGATGAGCGTCACGCCGCCCCCGATGAGCGGAAGCGTTGTGAGGCCGCGGAGGAAGCCGCGGCGGTTAGATGACTCAGTCATGCGGCCCTCCGCGCGACCCAGTCCATGCCCTCCGCATCGGCGATCCCGTTGTCATCGCCGGCTTCGCAATCACGGTCAGCGCCCGCCGCCCATTCCTCCTGATCCGAGAAGTCGCTGTGGGTGGTGGCGTCGAGTGAGCCCAGTGATGGCTCAAGATCCGCGTCGCCGTCGTGACGGTCAAAAAGGCCGATCAGGGCCTCAACCAAGCCCTCGGCTTCCTGTCGGGTGAGAGCACGGGCGCCGGGGATCCAGCGCGAAACGGGGTAGAGCGGTGCGGGCGCGGGTGTGCTATAGGCGCAAGTAGCCTGTGCCATCGGATTGCTCTCCGTGGTTCCGGTCAGGGCCGTTGCGGAAGTGCCACCTTCCCCTCGGCCCGTTTTTCGTCTATACCGGAACGATGCTCATCGTGTCAACTCAGGTAGAGAAGAAAAGGCGCGGGCGCCCGAAGGGGCAGCAGTACCCGATCCCTCTGCCGATGCGGCTTAACCAAGCGCAGCTCGACGCCCTAGACGATTGGCGGCTCTCTCAAACCGACCAGCCTTCGCGCTCGCAAGCCATCCGCGAGCTTTTAGTCATGGCCCTTACCGATTTAGGGCACCGACCTGTTGATCAATCTTAGACAAACAGTGGCGGCTCGGAAGAAGTGAACGGGGATGGAATTCCTGCAATGGCTTAACGGATGGGTATCAACTCTAGGTGATTGGCTGTCAGTTCTAACGTTCTTCGTTTCTGGGTACACGTACATTACGCTTAGAAATGTCCGGGCCGAACTTATTAGCAAGGCAATGTTGCCCCGCTACATTGACTTGCTAACGCAGGAAGCTTCAAACTTATCGGACCTTCTTGCGGATTTTCAGAAAAACAAGAACGATATTGAGCTAATTATCTCAAGAAGCCTAGTGAACGTTAGGACAATTGAGAACAAAACAGCGGGGCCGACGAAAGCTAAAGCCAAGTCCGTTGCGAAGCAGATCCAAAGCTTTGAGGCTGTCCCTTGGTTTGGCTCTCGCAAGGAACTTGATGCTAGTGCGGCACGCACGATCTACATCTCAATCACTGTGCTCATTGAGCAAATGAACCGGCTCGCAGAAGATCAGCGCTTTGGAGCGTAGCATGGCATCCGATCTCGACGACAAGTACGCTCAGTTCGTGTCTAAGCTCATTGAGCTGACGCAGTCTGGGTCCCTTACTTGGAGATCAAGAGGCGATGATATTTATGTTGCCCATCTTAATGGGCGCGGCCTTCAAGTCGAGCGCGTCGAGGATGAAAGCTCAAGCGGCGCCGCCCCGGCCATAGGTGCGGCATTTGGAATTGTCGTCCCAAGACGCAAAAACTCATACGTTCTTAGATTGGCGAAGACCGAAGACGCGGAACCGTTTTATCTTAGAAATCAATACGGCGTACAGAACTTGTACAAATCTGCGGTTCTGACCTCAACCAAAATAGAGAGTTTCATTGACTCCGTTTTGGGATCTTAACCCCCCTAGCCGTCGATGACCTCCGACGCCGTGAGGTAAGCCAGAAGGAAGCGTGAGCCGAGGCCGGTAGATACGGGGTCGTCGGTGCCCTGCGTGTCGAACGTCATCAGATCTCCCGAGAAGCCGAGATAGGCCGAGCGGACGACGCGGTTGCGGTCCAGCACCAGGGCGCCCCCGATGATCAGCGCCTCCCGGACGTAGAGGTCGAGCGTCAAACCGTACAGCGTTTGCCTGACGTTGATCTGGCAAGGTTGCCCGCCGAGCGTGACTGCTACGGCTTGATTTGGAACGGGCTGAAGCGGGATGATCTGCACGGCTACAGCGGGTTGAAGTACACGGGTTGGTCTGGGCCGGCCGGCGATAGGCCGCTGATGCTCGACGTAGTGGCTGGCACCGTGCCCTCAGGGAGTGCTTGACCGCTCAGCCCATCCGCTACAGTCAGCTCGCCTACGTCGCCTGTCACAGTCGTGTTCGCGCCGATCGCGTTCACATCGTAGCCGCTTACGTTGTAGCCACCCGTGAAATCCTGCGTGCCGACCGTGCTGATCTGGCCAGAGGTCGCGTCGGTTGCCTGCACCTGCCCTCCATTGACCTGATCCGCCCCGGAAGGCGCGGCTGTATCGCCGGTCTCGCCTGTCGCGCTCGGGTCAGTCGTAGTCGTGCGCCCTCGGCTGATCCGTACCTCTTGGCAAATGAGATCAATTTGGAGCATGCCGAGCCCGTCGCGAGACGTGCGCCGGTAGTCCATATGGATCACGTTGACCGACCGGTGGACAAACTCCGGGGTGACTGCGTCGAAGATATCAAGAGTGCCGACCACTGCCTTACACGACTGGAGGAGCGCGGTGCGGCTCGCGAGCGACCCGCCTGCCACATACCGTAGGCGGACGCCGTCTGGCGCGTTGACCTTGTCGTAGGTTTCGAACCCACCCCTTTCGAGAGGGTAGTCCGAGAGCAGGAAGTCACTCTTGTATTCGAAGCCCAGCACGGTATCGGCAACGACCGCGGGCGCACCGCTCCGGAAGAGGCCCCACTGCTGCTGTGTGAACGGAAGGAATGGCAGCCCTACGGCATCGGCGACCGCGAGGGCTATGGGAAGCCCGGCCGTGGCCGCGAAGAGAACCGCTGGCACCCCGGGCGCGTCGGGCACGTTGACGAGATCGGCCATGTTCTACGTCCGTTCACCTCGACGCAATAGCCCCACCCGTTAGGTTGTGCAGATGCGCGCCATTTTAATGCTCTCAGCCGTTCCCGCCCTGGCTGCCCCAGCGACCGCCGCCAAGCTGCCAACAATGGCGCTTGCGAATGGTCACTGTGACGTTCTCATAATTGGCGGGAAAGATCGCACGGCTTCTTGCGCAGGAAAGTTGCTGAATACGATTTACGACAACGGCCGAGTTGGTTTTTACTTCGTCACAGACGGCGGGGCCGCGATTACCTTCAGTGGAGACGGCTCGTCTCAAATTAATCCGAATCCAGACGCAGCGGTGCAGCCTGTAGACGGCATAATTTTTTCGTACAAAGGCAAGACAGATCGGAATGCTGCCGTAGGCACCTGCCGCTTCACAAACCCTTACAAGCCGCCGGGCACAGTAGAATGCCGGGCGGAGACCCAAGGCGGCTTGTACGAAGCCAAATTCACCACGGATGGCCGGCCGCCCGTAATCACGCGCCCCAAGTAATCTAGGCCGGCCCGTAGTTCGCCTGGGCGGTTGTGAAAGTCCGGCGCATAGCGGGGCCTAAGTCGCGAGCGATGCCATCCGCATCCGTTGCCTTGGTGTGAACATTGACTTCATTGATCCGGAAGTCGTTGCTTGTCGTACTGCTCGACGCCGTGTTCGAAATCGATGCGGCTGCGGCTTGGGCTTGGCCCGGGAGCTGCATGATGTGATCGGGCGCCCTGCGATTGAGGAAGTCCTTGTAGTCGATTGTCGAGGGCTTCGCCGAGACGGGATTTTTCTTTGACGCTTCATCTGCATTGAAAGCGCGCTCCGCCTCGTTAGCGTATCGATGACGGCTCCCGTATGCTTTGACGCCCGCGCCCTCATAGGCAGCCTCGAAAGCCACCATTTTTTGATCGCGCGTCCCGGCCGCCTTGAGCCGGCGGATGGCGCCCGCGTGTGTCGTCAGCAAGGCCGCCGCATCCCTCACCCTGTCCCAGGTGCGGGATCTTCGCAGGGGAAATGGGGTCAGGTGGTGGGCCCGGCAGGACTCGAACCTGCAACCAGACCGTTATGAGCGGTCGGCTCTAACCATTGAGCTACAGGCCCGAGGTATTTCGCCTCAGTGGTTTAGGTCAATGACTGTCTCGGATCAGCCCGTCCGACGACAGAACCGGCGACAGAAACCCCGCTGTGAGTACCCGGTGGGGGAGGGGGCCGCAAGGGGCCCTGCGCGGTGCTTCGTCGGGTCGGCCCCGAGGCGGTCCCGGGCCGGTCTCAGGAGGCCCCGCGCACGCGCGCGACCGCGTCGGCGGTATCCTCCGGGTGGGTGTTGAAGGCGATCGGGACCGTCGGCGCGGCCGTCCGGGCCGCGTTGATCAGCGCCTCGAAGACCGGCAGGTGGCGCGGCCAGGCCCGGATGCCCGCGCCGATCACCAGGCAGTCGTAGGTGGCGCCGGAGAGACGCGCCGCCACGGCCGGTGCCGCCGCGGCGTCGGGGCGGACGAGGCAGGCCTCGGCCGTCCAGCCGCGGCCGCGCATGTCCGCGAGGGTCGCCGCGATCCCGGCCTGGATCTTCGCGGCGTCGAGGCCGGGCGGAAAGGCGGGGTCCGAGAAGTCGACCGCCTCCGGCTCGTAGCCCACCAGCAGTACGCGCATCGCGGAGCCTCCGGGTCCGAGCACCGCCGCGGCGCGGGGCGCGGGGCGGGGACGGGCATCTAACCCGGGTCCCGCCCGCGCGCCAGCATCCGGCGCCGACCGGCGCGGGGCGCCGTGCCGCCGGAACCGTGGCGGGACCGGTCCGTTGCCGGCGCATGATCCGCTGGTCGTTCCCCGCCGCTCTCGCGCTCATCCTCGCCAGCGTCGCCGCCGCGCACTGGCACACGCCCGGGACGGCCCCGGGGGGGACGCGCACGCTCGCCCGGCCGGCGAGCCCCGACCCCGGCGGCGCGCCGGCCGCGCCGGGACCGCGCGGCGGGGTCGGCCGGTAGCGGGGCCGGTTGCGCCCCGGCGCGCGAGGCGGCACCGTGGGGCTCCGGAACCGACGGAGGCCCCGATCGATGTCGGACGCAGGCGCCCCCGCGGCGCACCGCACGAAGCTGGTGCAGGTCCGGCGCCTCGCCGCGGCGCTGGCCGCCCGGGTGCGCTACGCCCAGACGGTGGGCCGCCCCGTCCCCGACGCGCAGGTCGACGCCCTGGTCGGGGCCGCGCGGCTGCTGCGGGCGGAGGGCGAGCCCTGGCCGCCCCTGGTCGACGAGGCCCTGCGCGCCTGCGCCGGGGAGATGGCCGGGGCGGGCGCGGATGACGGGGCGGGCGCGGATGACGGGCCGGACGCGCCCGACGCCGCCGAGCCGCGGGCGGGCGGCGTGTCCGGCCTGATGCGGATCCTCGGCGTCCGGCGCGGCGGGCGGGGGCGGATCGCCGACGCCTGAGCCGCGGCACACCTGAGAATTGTAATACATCCCGATACAGACACCGTCGTTCTCAAGATGCCGTCTATCCTCGGCGGGGGTTGAGAAGTTCCGGCCGGGTGCGTACCGGTGGCGGCCGGCCTCGCCGGTCCCGCCCCCGAACGACGCCCCCGCGAACGACGCCCCGATGCCCGGATTCCGCGCGATCCTGTTCCGCCTGCACTGGGCGCTCGGCCTCACCGCCGGCCTCGTGCTCGCGGTGGTGGGCGCGACCGGGGCGCTCCTGAGCTACGAGGAGGCGCTGACCGCGCTCGCCAACCGCGACCGGGCGACGGTGCCCGCGCGGGCGGCGGAACCGCTGGGGCCGGAGGCGCTGCTGGCGCGGCTCGCGGCGGCGGCGCCCGGCCTGCGGGTCGACGCCCTGACCTTCGCCGCCGCGCCGGAGGGGAGCCCCCGCGCCCGCTTCGCCCGGGACCCGGCGACCGGGGCGCGCCCGCCCGCCCTCTACCTCGACCCCTACGACGGCGCGCCGCTCGGCCCGGTGCGGGGGGAGGCGGGGTTTTCCGCGGTGCGGGACCTGCATCGCTGGCTGCTGGTCCCCGGCGGGGGAGACGGGTGGGGGCGGACGGTGACCGGCGCCTGCGCGCTGGCGCTGCTCGCCTTCCTCGCCACCGGCCTGTACCTGCGCTGGCCGCGGATCCACACGTGGCGGATCTGGCTGAGGCCCGCGCTCGCCCGGCCGGGGCGGGCGCGGTGGTGGTCGCTGCACGCGGTGCTCGGCACGTGGCTCGCGCCGGTCTACCTCGTGATCGTGCTCTCGGGGCTGACGTGGTCCTACGAGGCGTACAAGGCCGGCGCCACGTGGCTGCTCACCGGCCAGACGACGCGGATGCGCCCTGACGGCCCCCGGACGGAGCGGGGGGCGGGCGCTCCCCGGCCGGCGCCCGCCCTCGACCGGGCCTGGGCCGCCTTCCGGGCGGGGGAGGGCCGGGAGGCGGCGCTCGCGACGCTGACCGTGCCGGAGACCGGGCCGATCCGGATCCGCTGGCAGGCGCGCGACGGGGTCGGCCGCAACGACGCGACCTTCGACGCCGCGACGGGGGCGCCCCACGCGGTCGACCGCCACGCCGACAAGCCGCTCGGGCGGCAGATCGCCGACAACATGCTGGAGGTCCACCGCGGCCGCTTCTTCGGCGATGCGGCCGCCCTGCTGTTCTGCCTCGCCGCCCTGCTGATGCCGGGCTTCGCGGCGACCGGCCTCACGCTCTACGTCCTGCGCCGTCGCGCCCGCCGCGGCCGGGCAGCCCCGCGGTCACGGAATCCCGAAGGGACGGGTCCCTTCGGCGGGGCTGCGGGGCGAAGCCCCGCGGGCGGGCCCAGTCTCTCGAAGCCCGGCCTCCAGGCGTGAGGGCCCGGCTCACATTCGCGCGGTCACCGTCGCGAGCACCGTGAACGGCGCGCCGGGGGTGTTGTTGAACTGGTTGAACGGCTGCTCGATGTAGCGCGCGTTGGTGAGGTTCCGCATGTTCACCGCGAAGCGCCAGTGGGCGTCGATGTCGTAGTACACGGCCGCGTCCACCCGGTTGTAGGCCCCGACGCGGTAGCTGTTGCTGAGGTCGCCGAAGCGCGACCCGACATGGGTGACGCCGGCGCCGAGCCCGAGGCCGCGCAGCGGCCCCTCCCGGAAATCGTAGGTCGTCCAGACGGAGCCGCTGAAGGCCGGCACCCCGACCAGCCGGTTGCCGACGGCGAAGGTGGTGTCCTTCGTGATCCGCGCGTCGAGGTAGCCGACGCCACCGATCACCTTCCAGCCCGGCAGGATCTCGCCGGCCAGATCCGCCTCGACGCCCTCGGAGCGCTGCTGGCCGGTGATGACCGAGAAGCCCGTGTTGGCCGGATCGGTGCCGGCGACGTTGTTGCGGGTGATCCGGAACGCCGCCCCGCTCAGGGTCAGGCCGGGGTTGAGGTCGATGCGGGTGCCGACCTCCACTTGCTCGCCCGTCTCCGGAGCCGGGTTGACGACGTTCAGCACGTTCGCGGTCTGCGGCACGAACGAGGTGGCGTAGCTCGCGTAGAAGGTCAGCGGCTCGATCGGCCGATAGATCAGGCCGACCCGCGGCGAGGCGCCGAACAGGCTCTGCTCGGGAGGCTGGGTACGCGAGTTCGGCTGGCGGCTGAAATAGTACTGGGTGCCGAGGTCGAACCGGGCACCCAACACGAGCTGGAGACCCGGGGCCAGCACGATCTGGTCCTGCACGTAGAAGCCGAACAGCTCCAGCCGCTGCTTCAGGTCGGCCTGGAGCCCGAGGGCGCCGGGTACTGCGCCGTAGACCGGATAGAGGAAGCTGATCGAAGCGAGGCTGCCCTGCAGGGAGAGGGGGTGGCGGAAACCGTTGGTGTACTCGAAACCCGTCAGCACGGTGTGGCCGAAGCCGAACGTGTCGAACTTCGCGATCGCCTCCGTCTGCGTATCGACCGCGGCGAAGCGCGATTCGACCGCGCTGTCGCGCCGCGCGACCAGGGTGCCGGCCGCGTTCACGCCGGTGGCCCGGGCCGCGAACAGGTTGAACTCGCCCCACTGGCCGTTGATGACCTGACGCAGGGTCAGGTTCTCGTTGACATCGTGCTCGGCACGCATCGTGATCGCGTTGAACGCGCCGTAGTAGCGCGAGAACGGCTCGCCGTAGTAGCGGCTGATGTTGTCCAGCGGCACGCGGCCCTGGAAAGCCACCAAGCCCTCGTCGTACTGCGTGCGCTGACTGGTGAACTCGGAATTGACGTAGACCCGGGTGTCGGCACTCGGTGTCCAACTCACCGCCGGGGCGACGAAGACGCGCCGATTGCTGTTGTCGCCGATGTTGCGGAAGGTCGGGTCCTCCTGCGCCGCGAAGCTGACGCGCGCAGCGAGCCCCTCGACCGCGGGGATCGCGCTCGATACCGAGCCTTGGAAGCGCCGGAAGCCGAAGCTGCCGCCGAGCAGGCTCGCGTCGGCGGTGGGCTCCAAGGTCGGTCGGCGGGTGACGATGTTGATGACGCCGCCGGGGTCGCCGCGGCCGTAGAGCACGGAGGCCGGGCCCTTGATCACCTCGACCCGCTCGGCGTTCACGAGGTCGCGCTCGACCGGGTAGAAGGTGATCGCCGGATTGATGAGCACGCCGTCGACCGCGAAGATCTGCGTCGCGAACCCGCGGATGATGTAGTTCTGCGAGCGCCCCTGGACGGTCGAGCCGGGCGTGACGTTGCTGACGTTGGTCACGGCGTCGGTCAGGCGCAGGTCCGCCTGATCGGTGATCACCTCGCGGGGGACGACGTTGATCGTCTGCGGCGAGTCGCGCAGGGGCGTGTCGGTGCGCGTCGCGGTGGCCGAGCGGGTGGCGCGGTAGCCGATCACCGGGCTCGTCGCCGTCTCGACGGGAAGGCCGGTGCCGAGGACGCTGAGTTCTTCCAGCACGATGTTCGTCTCGGTGGCCGGCACGATCACGTCCACCTGGACGGGCTGCGCCTGGGGCCCCGTCACGGCCAGGGCGCCGCCAAGACCGAGCATCGGACCGAGCAGCGGGGCGCGGAGACGGCGCCCGCGGCGCGCCGTCGGGCTGCGCGGGGCGGGGGGTCTCGGGCTGCTGCGGCGGGTCGTCATCACGCGGGTCTCGACAATCGGTCCGCGCGAGGCGTGCGCGGCCCCCGCGTCATCGCGGGCCGCCATCACATGGGCAATGCCGGCGCAGATCTTCATCCATGATCCCCGTCGATTGGGCGCGCCTGTTCTGCAAAGACCACATCTTGTGATTTGAACAATTCAAATCGGCAGATTACGTTTCCGTGATAATACAACCGGAGATACGCGCGTCCTCCGGCGAGCCGCGCCGCCGTCCCCCGCGTCCGCTCGTGGCCGCCGGAACCCGGCGTCCGCGCCGACGGGTCGTGATGAGACGGGCCGCGCGATGGCCCAAGAGACGGCCCTTGAGACGGGCAAGCGCAGCCGCTACCTCTGCGGGTCGGGGCGGGCCGGTCACCGCCCGGCCCCGGACGGACTGGAGCGCCGCACTCGCCGCGGCCGAGAGGGTATCCGTGGCGCCGAGCCTCCCGCAGACGCCAGCCCCCGACACGGACCCGGCCGCGCCGAAGACCCGCGTCAGCGCGCGGGGCCGGCTGCGCACCTACTTCCTCACCGGCATCATCGTGGCCGGACCGCTGGCGATCACCACCTACATCACGTGGTGGTTCATCGCGCTGATCGATTCCTTCGTGAAGCCGCTGGTGCCGGCGAGCTACCTGCCGGACCATTACCTGCCGTTCTCGATCCCCGGGCTCGGCCTCGTCATCGCGTTCCTGGCGGTGACGCTGCTCGGCTTCCTCACGGCGAACCTCGTCGGCCGCTCGGTGATCGAGTTCGGGGAGGTGCTGCTCGCCCGCACGCCGGTGATCTCCGGCCTCTACAAGGGCCTGCGGCAGATCTTCGAGACCCTGTTCTCGGCCAACGGCACCTCGTTCCGCACGGTCGGGCTGGTCGAGTTCCCGGTGAAGGGGACGTGGTCGGTGGTGTTCCTCTCGGCGCCCGCGGCGCCGGAGGTGGCGGCGCCCTTGCGCGCCCGCGGGGCGGCGGCCGACGACCTCGTCGGCGTGTTCCTGCCCTGCGCGCCCAATCCGACCACGGGCTTCTTCTTCTACCTGCCGCGGGCGGAGGTGGTGGAGATCGCCATCAGCGTCGACGACGCGGCCAAGCTCGTGATGTCGGCTGGGGTGATCCAGCCCGAGGACCCGCAGGGGCGCCTCAACGCGATGGCGGCCTCGCTGCGCGCCGCGCAGCAGGCGGGCCCCCTGGATCCGCAGACCGGCCCGCAGGCCGGCGCACGGCCGGACGAGCCGGCGGGCTCGCCGCGCCGGCCGGCACCGCAGGACGCCTGAACGGCCCCCGGGCCGGGTTCCCCCTCGCGCTCAGTGCAGGACCGGCTGCGGCCTCAGGGTGCGGATGCCCGGCAGCGTCGCGCGGAACGCCTCCCGCTCCCGGACGATCCCGGCGGAATCGGCGATCCGGACGTTCCGGCATCCGTCCTCGGCCCAGCGGTCGGCCAGGACCATGGCGCTGCTGCGCTCGCGCCGCGTCGCCGTGCGCGCGGCGTCCCCGCAGGCGGCGGAGACAGTGTAGAGGCTGCGGTCGGGCATCGTCGACTCCCGGATACAGGTTCCCGAGTCGTCAACGCGCCGATCCGAACTCCGTGCCCGCCCCCGCCGGGCCCGTGCACGGCTAACCCGGTCAGGCGGTCGAAACCCTTTGATCTTGCATCATCTGTTCCGAAAGCCGGTGACCACCTCTCGGGACGATGCTCCAGGCACGAAAAAGCCGCCCCGCCCGGGTGGGCGGGACGGCTCGCGAAGAGCACCCGGAACAGCAGCCGTGTGCGATCAGCGCTGGAGCGAGGCCGTCTGCGGGGCGATGGTCGGCGGGGTCGCCTGGGCGACCGAGACGGTGGCGCGGGGGGTCGGCGCCATGAAGCCCGTCGCCGCCTGGGCCATCAGCGCGAGGCCGAGCGCGACGCACAGGCCGTTGGCGGCGAGCCAGAACGGGCGGGCGGCCTTGCGCACCGCGCTCTGCACGTCGTCCGCGGTGATCTCGGCGGCGACCCGATCCGAGATCGGCATCAGCCAGGGCTCGTTGGGGAGCGCGTAGGAGCCGGCCATCTCGTGAGAGCCCGGCAGGTGCTGGAACAGTCCGTTCGACATGTCCGTCCTCCAGATTCGTCCGTGACGACCCGGCTTACCGGGCCATTCGTTCATCTCCAGTTAAGGGAGGATTGTGTCGGATGCAAGGTGACGGACCCTGCCCGGGCCCGGTCCGCCCGGCGGTGCGCACCGGTCCGGCATCGCGGCCCGAGTACCAAGTATCTGATAAATCGAGAACATTACAGGCGGTCGGCGGCGCTGTCGCGTCGGGACCACGGTCTTCGACCGCGACAATCGTGCGCGGCGGCCCGCGGCCGTTCCTGAACGGAGGCCCGCGTTCCTGAACGGATCGGCGCCTTTCTGAACGAAACCGTTCATCCGGCGCCGATCAGGCGGATCGCGGCGTCGCGCTCGAACAGGTAGAGCAGCGCCCGCAGCGCCTCCCCCCGCGGGCCCTTCAGGCCGGGATCGCGCTCGACGATCATCCGCGCGTCGTCGCGGGCGGCCTCCAGCAGGTCGCCGTCGGTCTCGATCCGCGCGAGCCGGAACGCCGCCATCCCCGATTGCCGGGTGCCCAGCACCTCGCCCTCGCCCCGGAGCTTCAGGTCGGCCTCGGCGATGCGGAAGCCGTCCTCGGTGTCGCGCATCATCTCCAGCCGGGCGCGGGCGACCTGCCCCAGCGGCCCGCGGTAGAGCAGCAGGCAGGACGAGGCCTTCGAGCCGCGCCCGACCCGGCCGCGGAGCTGGTGGAGCTGGGCGAGCCCGAAGCGCTCGGCGTGCTCGATCACCATGATCGTGGCCTCCGGGACATCGACGCCGACCTCGACCACGGTGGTGGAGACCAGCAGCTTGGTCGCCCCGGCCGCGAACCGGGCCATGGCCGCGTCCTTCTCCGGGCCCGGCATCTTGCCGTGGATCAGCCCGACCGCCTCGCCGAAATGCCGTTGCAGGTCCTCGAACCGCTCGGCCGCGGCGGCGAGGTCGATGAACTCGGACTCGTCGACCAGCGGGCAGATCCAGTAGACCCGCTCGCCCCCGGCCATCGCTCTGCCCAAGCCCGCCACCACCTCGTCGATGCGGTCCGTGGACAGGGTGAGCGTGCGGATCGGCTGCCGGCCCGCGGGCTTCTCGTCGAGGGTCGAGACGTCCATGTCGCCGAAGAAGGTCAGTGCCAGGGTGCGCGGGATCGGCGTCGCGGTCATGACGAGGAAATCCACCGCCTCGCCCTTGGCCCCGAGCGCGAGGCGCTGGTGGACGCCGAAGCGGTGCTGCTCGTCGACCACGGCGAGCCCGAGGTCGCGGAACGCCACCGCCTCCTGGAACAGGGCGTGGGTGCCCACCAGCACGTCGACCTCGCCGGCCGCGAGCGCCGCCAGCGTCGCCTTGCGCTCGGAGGCGCGGTCGCGCCCGGTCATCAGGCGCAGGCGCAACGGGCCGGCGAGCGGCTGCAACCGCTCGAAATGCTGGCGCGCCAGGATCTCGGTGGGCGCCATCAGAGCCGCCTGCCGTCCCGCCTCCACCGCCGAGGCCGTGGCGAGCAGCGCCACCGCGGTCTTGCCCGAGCCGACATCGCCCTGGAGCAGGCGCAGCATCCGGCGCGGCGCGGCGAGATCGCCGCGGATGTCGGCCACCGCCCGCGCCTGCGCACCGGTCAGCGCGAACGGCAGCCCGGCCTCGATCTGCCGGACCAGGGCGCCGTCGCCGGCATTGACCCGGCCGGCCTTGCGACGCTGGCGGGCGCGCATCAGCGCCAGCGCCAGTTGCGAGGCGAGCAGCTCGTCGTAGGCGAGCCGCCGCCGGGCCGGCGTGCTCGGGGCGGGCTGGAGCGGATCCTCGGATCTCGGCGGCGCCTCCTCCGGGCGATGCTCGGCGCGCAGGGCCTCGGCGAAGGCCGGCAGGCGGTTGCGCTCCAGCCACGCCGGGTCCTGCCACTCGGGCAGCGGCGCCAGCCGGTCGAGGGCGGCGGCGGCGAGCTTGCTGATCGCCCGGGAGGTCAGCCCCTCGGTCGAGCCGTAGATCGGCTCGACGGCGGGCAGTTCCGCGAGGCCGGCCTCGTCGACGATCCGCGACGGGTGAATCATCTGCCGTGTGCCGTCCCACAGGTCGATCCGGCCGGTGACGTAGCGGTGGGCGCCGAGCGGCAGCATCTTCTCCACCCGGGCGCGCGGCATCCCGAAGAAGACGAGCGAGATGTCGCCGGTGGCGTCCTCCACCAGCACCCGGTGCGGGCGGCGCCCGGCCCCCGGGTTCGGCGGGCGGTGGGCGACGACGGTGACGCCGAGCGTCACCGGCTCGCCCACCGGCGCCTCGCTCACCGAGCCGACCATGCGCCGGGCGATACCCCCCTGCGGCAGGTGGAACAGCAGGTCGACCACCCGCGCCGCGCGCTCCGGCGTGCCGAGCAGCTTCTCGATGAGCGGCGCCATCTTCGGCCCCACCCCCGGCAGGGTGCGGGCGGGGGCGAAGAGCGGGTCGAGCAGGCTCGGGCGCAGCGGCGGCGGGCGCGCGGCGTCCTCGGGCGCGATGTCGGGGGTCGGGGCGTCTGTCATCGGCGTCTGGGTGTCCGTCCGGTGGCAGAGAATGCCTCCGGGTGCGTCTCGCGCGAGGCTCTTAGACCTTCCAGCCGTCATAAGCCGCCCCGGCGCCGGGCGGGATGCGTCGCGGCGAAGCTCTGTCCCCGTTCACGGCCGGCACTCCGGACACCGACGGCGACGCGATCACGGCAGGCCGGCTTCCAAGGCCGAACGCTCCTGCCCATTCAGCGGCACGCGCATCGCTACGACCCGGCGAACGGGAACGCGGCAGGTCCCATGACGATCGCACACGTCGCTTCGGTTCGATCTCGGAGGAATGGATTCGCACACGATGCTCGGGTCAGTCGCTCCCGGGGGCGACAATCAATCCGTCCGCCATCGGCTCTCGCGCCTCGGCGCCCTGGTAGGGCAGCCCGATATCCTCCAACTGCTCCTCGACCAAGTGAGCGAGGTAGCTTTCCAGCTCCGAAAAATCCAGATTTCCCGCATCCCAAGCTTGATCCGCCGCCTTCAGAGCGGCGTAGTATGGCCGCCTATCCTCACGTATCCTTTCGGGCACGATCTTCCTGCCGCCCAGAAGCCCTCCCGACCGGACACACAGGAGGTAATAACATGCGGCTCGGGCTGTGCGGCCGTTCCCTTCAATGAACGGATGTATCCAGTTCATGCGCCACAGGGCATAAGCGGCGAGTTCCGTGCTCGTCCACAGATACCAGTTTTCATGAACCGTGCTGATGAATTGATCCATCAAATGCGGGACATCCCGAAAGTGCGGCGGGATGTGACTCGATACGTAGATCGGCTCCTCCCGGAACCGCCCGCCGAACTGGGAAATGTTGGCGACCGCGACGTGATTTAAATCCCAAAGCATGTATTTGTCGAACTGTCTCGCGCCCTGCTTGAGGCCGATCTCGATACAGTTCGTCAGAAGGTCGTACTGCCTGATGAGATTCTTCTCTTGAATGCGATCGTAGAGTTCGCGATCTTCTTCTTCGAGAACGAGCATGTGCAGTCGAGGCTGCCCGCGCGGAGCAGCCGCCCTCCTCGCCAAGGATCAATCCGTCGTAACACGGATGCTGTGCGACGCTAAGCGGGCCGAGTCTTTCGTGATCCTGGCGCCCTCAGGTGCGTTGCCGTAAGCGAAACTGACGCGCTGCTCCTGAAGCACGTCGTCGGAGACCCCGGCGGATATCGACGCGGCCAGGAGTCGTTCTAGCTTCTCACGCCGCGGAGCCGACTTGAGGACGGATTTCCGAGCGGCCATGGTTCTCTCCTCCTTGAGAGATGGGTCGAGCGCACAAGCGATGCGATGCGGCCGCTGTTCCCCGGACTCGCGCTGCAGGGTGCGACCCTACGCTCGGGTTCGCGACGATGCTACGCCGCCGCGCGGGCCGGGCGGACTTTCCCTGTTGCCCTTATGCCACGGCCAGCGAAGGTCGGCGCATCGCCCGACGCGAATCGGCACAGCCCCCCGCCGCCGCGCTACCGGCACCGCAGCGCGCCCGGCACGTTGCCCCGCTGCCATCGCCGGGAGGGACGTCATGGCCACGGGTTCGACGGGCGCTGCGACCACCGACTTCCTGCCCGGCTTCGACCGGCACCGGATCGAGACCGCGCCGGGGGTGACGATCCACGCGCGCGCCGGCGGGTCCGGGCCGCCGGTGCTGCTGCTGCACGGCCATCCGCAGACGCTGTCGACGTGGCACGCGGTGGCCCCGCGGCTGGCGCAGTCCCGCCGCGTGGTGGCGATGGACCTGCGCGGCTACGGCGATTCCGACAAGCCCCCGGGGGGCGAGCGCCACGCCCATTACGCCAAGCGCGCGATGGCCGCCGACGCGGCCGCCGTGATGCGCGCGCTCGGCCACGACCGGTTCGCCGTGGTCGGCCACGACCGCGGCGGCCGCGTCGCCCACCGCCTCGCCCTCGATCACCCCGACGCGGTGGCGCGGATCGTGGTGCTCGACATCGCGCCGACCGCGACGATGTACGCGCGCACCGACAAGGACTTCGCCACGCGCTACTTCTGGTGGTTCTTCTTCATCCAGCCCGAGCCCCTGCCGGAGCGGCTGATCGGCGCCGACCCGGAATACTTCCTGCGCCACCACGTCACGACGCAGTCGAAGACCCCGGGCTCGCCCTCCGAGGCGCTCTTCGCCGAGTACCTGCGCTGCTACGCCGACCCCGCCTGCCGCCACGCGATCTGCGAGGATTACCGGGCCGCCGCGGGGATCGACCTGGAGCACGACGCGGTGGATGCGGACGCGCGCATCGCGGTCCCGCTGCTCGCCCTGTGGGGCGCCGAGGGCGTAGTCGGGCGCACCTACGACGTGCTGGAGACGTGGCGCGAGAAGGCGCGGGACGTGTCAGGCCGGGCCCTCCCGTGCGGCCACACGCTCCAGGAGGAGGCGCCGGACGCGGTGTTCGCGGAGCTGTCGGCGTTCCTGGGGTGATCCCGCGCCCGATCGAGCCGCTTGCACGCATCCGGGCCCGCGCGCGAGAGAGCGCAGCGCCCACGGGCTACGGCGCGCGCCGGACGCGATCGTGCGCGAGCCAGGGATAGAAGAGCAGGGTCGAGAGCGTGGCGGCCCCCAGCCAGAAGGCCACGAGATCGGGAATCCTGTCCGGGTCCGTGCCGCCGAACAGCCCCATGATGAGCGGGAAGGTCGCCACGACCTGGAACTCGCCCCAGAGGATGAGCCAGATCCTGTGCGTCTTCCAGAGCGATCGGACCGCCCGGAGATCGCGCGCCCCGGAGCTTGGCTCGGGACGGCTCATGGCCCACCTCCGGCGCGAGGGGTGACCGCTGGAGCCGTTCCCGATCGCGTTGCCATCGTGCACGGCTCCAAACCTTCGTTCCGACGCGCGCTCTCGCGCCGGGCCGGTGTCCACCTCGGCGGGGCGCGCTCTATGGGCATCGGGCGTGGATGAGGTCGGGCGTGGACGAGGATCGCGATCGGCGAGCGTGGTTCACCGTCCTTCGTCCCGGCCGGAGGCGCCTCACCGACTGGCGCGGCGCGGCGGCGTTCGCGGCTCTCATGCTCGTGACCGTGGTCGGCGGCTGGGCGGAGACTGCCTTGAGGCCCGAGCATCCGGTACTCGCCTTCGTCGTGATGGTGCCGCTCGCGCTGGTGGCGATCGGTCTCGCGGCCGTGATCGTCGTGCGCACGCGGTGAGCGCACGGAGCGACCGGACGGCGCGTTCGGACAGAGCGATCGGACTCGGGCGAGACTACCACCGCCCGGTCCGGCGCGCCTACGCCCGGCCTCGAAGGCGGGGCGTGCGCGGCGCCGCACCCGCGCCAAGCGGGCTTGGCGCGCGGCGCCCGAGGCGCAGATAGGGCGGTGCGCGCCCGCGTCTTTCCAGGGCCGGTGCGGGGAACGGACGGAGCGGGACGGCGTGGCGGAGGAAAACGAAAAACATTTCGCGGTCGCGGTGGTGGGGGCGGGCGCGGCGGGGCTCGCGGCGGCGCTCGCCAGCGCGCAGGCCGGCATCCGCACCGCGCTGGTCGGCCGCCACGCCCCCGTGGCCGACGGGCGCACCGTGGCGCTGCTCGACGGCTCGGTGCGCTTCCTCGACGCCCTGGGCGCGTGGCCCGTCATCGCGCCGCAGGCGAGCCCGCTCTGCGAGCTGCAGATCGTCGACGACACCGGCAGCCTGTTCCGGCCGCCCCCGGCCCGGTTCCGCGCCGCCGAGATCGGCCTCGACGCCTTCGGCTGGAACGTCGAGAGCGCCCGCCTCGTCGAGACCCTGCGCGCCCGCGCCCGGGCGCAGGAGAACCTGACGCTGGTCGAGTCCGACGCCGCCGGCGCCGAGCCCGCCGAGCGTTTTTCGAGACTGGGACTCGTGGATGGCGGCCATGTCCTGGCCGAACTGATCGTCGGGGCGGACGGGGCGCGCTCGCCCCTGCGCGCGGCGAGCGGGGTCCGGGTGCGCGACTGGGCCTACCCGCAGGCGGCGATCACCACGATCCTCGCGCACGAGCGCCCGCACCGGGACGTCTCGACCGAATTCCACACCCGCTCCGGCCCGTTCACCCTGGTGCCGATGGCGGGCGGCCACCGCTCCAGCCTCGTCTGGGTGACGGGGGAGGGGGCGGCGCGGCGGCTCGCCGACCTCGACGACGCCGCGCTCTCCGACGCCGTGGAGCGGCAGGCCCGGGCGATGCTGGGCGCCATGCGGATCGACGGCCCGCGCGGCCTCGTGCCGATGCGCGGCCTCGCGGTCGGCCGCCCGGTGGCGCCCCGCCTCGCGCTGATCGGCGAGGCCGCCCACGTCTTCCCGCCGATCGGGGCGCAGGGGCTGAACCTCGGCCTGCGCGACGCCGCCGCCCTGCGCGACGCGCTGGTGCGCGCGGCCCGGGACGGGCGCGACCCCGGCGGCCGGGGGACGCTCGACGCCTACGCGAGCGGCCGCCGCCTCGACGCGGCGGCGCGCACCGCGGCGGTCGACCTGCTCAACCGCAGCCTGCTCGCCGACCTGCTGCCGGTCGACGCCCTGCGCGGCCTCGGCCTGCTGGCGATGGCGCAGATCGGCCCGCTGCGGCGGATCGTGATGCGCGAGGGCGTGCTGCCGCGCCTCGGCGCCCCGGAGCTGATGCGCGCCCGCCGCTGATTCTAATTCGGGACCGGCCGCCGCGTCCGCGGGGGGCGTTGGCGCCGCATGCGCCCCGCGGTGTCGGGCGGCGCGGGTTCACAGGGAGCCGGGCGATGGAGCCGCGCCTCAGTCTCGTCACCCTCGGCGTGAGCGACCTCGATCGCGCCGCCGCCTTCTACGAGGCGCTCGGCTGGCCGCGGAAGGTCCGCGCCGCGGCGGGCGCCGCCTTCTTCCAGCTCGGGCCGCTGGCCCTGTCCCTCTACTCGCGGGCCGACCTCGCCCGCGACGCGGGCGTCGCCCCGCAGGCCGGGCCGGTGCAGGGCTTCACCCTCTCCCACAACACCCGCAGCCGCGCCGAGGTCGACGCGGTGCTCGCCGCCGCCGCGGCGGCGGGCGGCCGGATCACCGCCCCGGCGCAGGAGGCGTTCTGGGGCGGCTATCACGGCCACTTCGCCAACCCGGACGGCTTCCTCTGGGAGGTCGCCTGGAACCCCGGCTTCGCGCTGGGGCCGGACGGGGCCCTGACGCTTCCGGAGTGAGGCCGGCCGCTCCGATTCGCGCGCCGCGGGTTCCGGCCCCGGACGGGTGATACGACGTTCGGCTGAAGGGTTCGGGATCGACTCTCGCCGTCTTTGCGAGCGGAGCGAAGCAATCCAGCAGCGCCACGGTCTGGGAGCGCGCGCTGCCCTGGGTCGCTTCGCCTGCGGCTCGCGATGACGGCGCGAGGCCGGATCACCGAACGATTCACCCGGAAACGGTATGAGCCCTCCTCCCGTCGAAGCGCTCGGTCGCCCGCGCCCGCGATCCGGCCGAACGGCGAGAGGATCGAACAGCGAGAGGGCCGGACCTCGCGGCCCGGCCCCCGAAGGCGGATCCGCCGCGGCGCGCGCGGCGGAAGACGCGAAGACTCTTACTTGGCGGCCCTTACTTGGCGCCCGGAGCGGCGGGGGCGGGGGCGGCGCCGCCCTGCTGCGTCTCCAGCTTCTTGCGCATGTCCTCGCTGCGCTTCTCCAGCTCGGCCTGGAGCTTCTTCTGCTGCTCCTCGAGCACCTTCGGATCGATGGCCGGGCCGTCGAACGCCTTGCCGAAGCCGGCGAGCGGCACGGCGAAGGTGACCTCGCGCTGGGTCTGGTTCTGCACGGAGACGTTGAGGGTGGTGCCCTTCTTCATCGCCGCGACCACGCCCGCCTCGACGCCCCCGGCCTCGGCGAAGCAGCCGTTCGGGAAGCACACGGCGAAGCGGCCCGGCGTGGCCGCCTGGTTGTCGACGTTGAAGCGGATGCCGGGCTGGAGCAGCAGGCCGAGCGGCAGCAGGTAGCGCACCACGCGCACCTCCTGCTTCTGGGCGGGGTTCTTCATCTCGTAGACGGCGACCGCGAGCACCGGCTGGCCCTGGTCGGAGACGAAGTCGCGGGTGGTGTAGCAGATGTCGGTGCCGGTGCCCTGGTCCTTGCCGCAGACCTTGGTCCAGTCGGCCTGGCTCGGCTCGGACTTCACCGCGACGATCTGCGGGCCGGTCTGGGCGGCGGGCGTCTGGCCGTTCGGCTGCGCGGCCGGGGCGGCGGGCGCCGGCGCCGCCGGGGCGGGCGCGGCGGGCTTCTTGGCCTGGGCCAGCGCCGGACCGGCGGCGAGGCCGAGGCCCGCGAGGCCGAGGAGGGCGGCGCGCGCGAGCGGCGCGTGGCGGGTGAAGGACATCGGCTCTGACCCCTTGGAAATAACGGTCTCGTGAACTCGGTCTCAGGACGCCTCGGTCTCGGGACCTCGGCTGAACGCCGGGACCGGGCCGCCGGGGGATCCGGAGCCCGCCGACGCGGCGGATGCCGCGATGGGGCCCGGACGGATCGGTCCGGCCGCCGGTCCCGGCGGGTCGGAGAGACCCGTCTCGGCACCGGGCGGCTCCTTCCCCGCCCATTGCGGCGAAGGCATGACGGCGCGGGCGGCGACCCTCGCGCCCGCGGCGCTCCCCGATAGGCCGCCGCACGGCCGCCCGCAAGCAAGAAGGCCGCCCGCAAGCAGGCCGCATGCAAGAAGGCCGCGTGCGAGACCGCCGCGCGCGAGGCCGCCGGCGCGCGTCCCCATAACCGGCGGTTAACCATGCCCGGCCGACGATGGCGCTCACGGGCGCGGCCGGGCCGCGGGACGGCGGGGGTTGTCGAGTGGGCGCGGTGGCGCAGAGGGCCGGGAATCCGGCCGCGGTGCCGGCGATGGTGCCGGCTCCCCGGCCGGCGGGCCTGTGCGCGGCGCTGCTGGCGGGGGCGGAGGCGCACCCGCAGCGGGTCGTCCTGCGCGACGCCGGGGACCGGGCCGCGTGGTGCGGGCGCCCGGCGATCACCTGGACCTACGCGGCGGCGGCCGAGATCGTCGGCCGGCTCGCCCGCGGCTTCGGCGCGTGGCGCCTGCCCCCCGGCAGCCGGATCGGCCTGTGGTTCTCCGGCGGCGCCGAGGCGGCGCTCGCCCACTGCGCCGTCGAGGCGGCCGGCCATCTGCCCTGCCCGATGCCGGCGGCCTGGGACGCGGCGGCCCTCTCGGCCGCGGTCGAGGCGGCGGACCTCGCGGCGGTGCTCACCGAGGGCCGGCGGGGTGCGCGGCGGCCGGCGGAGGAGCTGACGGTCGCCGCCCTGCGCCATTTCGGCCTGCGCTACCTCGCCGCGTTCGGCCCCGGGGTGCCGGACGGGGTGATCAGCCTCGACGCCCTGGCCCTGGAGCGCGGCGGCGCCGAGCCGGCCGCGAGCCGCGGCCTCGTCACCTTCGCCGGGGGCGCGCCCGACCGCCCGGTGCACCGCGCGGCCGAGGCCCTGGCCGAAGCGGTCGCCGCCCATCTCGATCCCGTGCCGCTGGCCGGGGGCGAGCGGCTCCTGACGCTGCTGCCGCCCCACGACCTGCGCGGCCTCGTCACCGGCCTCGGCGCGGCGCTCGCGGCCGGCGCCACCCTGGAAAGCCTGATCCCGTTCGACGCGGCGGCGCTCCGCGCGGCGCTGGCGCGGCCGGTCCCGACCCGGCTCGTCGTGCCGGCGCCGTTCGAGGCGGCGCTCGACGGCCTCGTCCTGCCCTGGACGGTGCGGGCCCTCGATCTCGTCCACCGGGCCCCCGCCGCGCGCGCCGCCGCGCCCCCCGCTGGGCCGGACCGCGGTGCCGGTCCCCGCCGGCTCGACGTGGTCGTCCACGGCGAGGACGCGGTGCTCACCCGGCCGCGCTGATCCGGCGGACCGCCCGGGCTTGGCGCACCGCACCCGGCGCGCCGCGACCGCCTCGCCAGTCTTCGGCGGGCGCCGGAGGCGGTGATCCCGGCCCACGCCCCGGATCCGGTCCCGCCCGGGCGAAGTCCGGCCGCCTGAACGGGGGCTCCAAACGGGTTCATCGGCCGCTCAGGCGGCATCCCTAGTCTCGCGCCTGCAAGACGGAACCTGCGGATCCGAACGGACGCTCGCGGGTTACGAAACGGAATGTGGCACGGCTATCTTTCCAAGCCGCGCGTGATGGGGTACCGCTCAAGCTTATGGGTGCGCTGCAACAAGTGCTGGTGGTGGACGACGGCGTGCGGGCCGTGGACCATTCGCTGTCCGGTGAACTCGCGAGCCTCGGCTACGCCAGCGTGACCGCGTCCCTGGAGGCGGCCGACGACGTGCTCGCCGTGATCGCCCGCCCGGCGGCCGTGCTGCTCCAGGCCTGCGCCCGCCGCGACCCCGGCTACGCCCGCCGCGCCGCCCGGCTGCGCGCCCGGATGCGCGACCGCGGCATCCCGGTGATCCTGATCACCGACGCGGCCGACCGCAGCGCCGGCGGCCCGGTCGACCTCGCAACCCGCCTCAACGCCTACGTCGCGGCCCAGCCCGACCTCTGATCCCGCTCGGAGCTTCGCGCGCGGGCGTGCCTGCGAGCGCGCGTTTCTTCCGCGCAGATTTTTTCGAATCCGCTCAACCGATGACCGAGGCGGCTTCGGCCCGGGGCAGCGACCGTCACAGATCGATCTACGGACCGTGACTCCCGGCCTCTCCTCCCTCTCGTGGGGAGGAGCCGGAGGTGGGGGTGGTTCGAAAGGCACCGGATCGCTCGATCCGGCCCCCTACCCCTCACCCACAAGGGTCATTGGATTCACACAGCCGGGTCTGGATCGCGCCCCGTCATCCCGGGGCCGCGAGAGCGGAGCCCGGGATCCAGACCCGCGACCGGTCTCGGAGTGCGCCGGCCACGTTCCATTCGACCCGCGCGGCGGCTCTGGATCCCGGGCTCTCGCCTGAGGCGAGCCCCGGGATGACGGGGCGGGCGGCAGTCCCTGGACGTGTGAACGTGCAAACCCACAAGGGGAGGGGAATCGCGGGGGGACGCGCGAACGGCGCCCGGTCCCCGATCCTCGCGGTGCCCTCGCGCCGGATGCGCTCGGCGTGCGCTCAGTTCTGGGGGCGGTCGCGCATCCGGTAGGTGCCGGCGGCGTCGCGCACGAACATCTCGGCGATGCCGGCGTGGCGCAGGGCCTCGCCGGAGGTGTCGGGCAGCAGGTTCTGCTCCGAGACGTAGGCGACGTACTCGGTCTCGGCGTTCTCGGCGAGCAGGTGGTAGAACGGCTGGTCCTTGCGCGGCCGCACGTCCTCGGGGATCGCCAGCCACCACGCCTCGGTGTTGTCGAAGACCGGATCCACGTCGAACACGACGCCCCGGAACGGGTAGATCCGGTGGCGCACCACCGCCCCGATCCCGAATTTCGCGGTCCGCAATCTCACGTCCGTCATGGTCCGATCCGTCCTGGGCGGACAGATAGGCCCGATGGCCGGCGCTGTCACCCGGCGCAACCGGTGCGCGAGCCCGGGCGCCGCATCCGCCGACGCGGCCCCGGGCGTGACGGATCGCCGGCGCCGTCGCGCGCCGGCGTTTCCCCGCGCCGCCGCCTCGGCATAAGCTCGGTGCGGGGCGCGGCCCCGGCCCGAGCGGCGGCGCAACGCCGCCGGGCGACAGCCTGGGAGGAACACGATGCCGGTCGGCCCCCTCGTCGCGCGCGCGCTCGGAGCCCTCGGGGCGCTGGCCGCGGGCACCGCCCTCGCGGCGGACCTCGTGCCGGTGAAGATCGGGGTGATGAACGACCGCTCCGGGGTCTACTTCGATTCCACCGGCGAGGGCGCGGTGGTTGCCGCCCGCATGGCGGTGGAGGACTTCAAGCCGGAGCAGCACGGGCTGAAGGTCGAGGTCGTGGCCGCCGACCACCAGAACAAGCCCGATGTCGGCGCCTCGGTGGCCCGGCAATGGTACGACCGCGACCGGGTGGACGCGATCTTCGACGTGCCGACCTCCTCGGTGGCGCTGGCCATCGCCCAGATCACCAAGGAGAAGAACAAGGCGTTCGTGAACTCGGGCGGCGGCACCGCCGACCTCACCGGCCCGGCCTGCACCCCCAACACCGTGCACTGGACCTACGACACGGTGGCGCTCGCCAACGGCACCGGCCGGGCGATCCTGAAGCGCGGCGGCAAGACGTGGTACTTCATCACCGCCGACTACGCCTTCGGGCTGGCGCTGGAGCGCGACACGCGGGCGGTGGTGGAGAAGAACGGCGGCCGGGTGGTCGGCGGGGTGCGCACCCCGTTCCCGAACCCGGACTTCTCCTCCTTCCTGCTCCAGGCGCAGGCCTCGGGATCGCAGGTGATCGGGCTCGCCGATGCCGGGCTCGACGCGGCCAACGCGATCAAGCAGGCGCACGAGTTCGGGATCCGCCAGGGCGGCCAGACCATCGCGGCGCTGCTCATCGCCATCACCGACATCCACGCGCTCGGCCTCGACGTGGCGCAGGGCCTCCAGTTCACCGCCTCGTTCTACTGGGACCTGAACGACGCGACCCGCGCCTTCGCCGCCCGCTTCGAGCAGCGCATGCCGGGCAAGAAGCCGACCTCGTACCAGGCCGGCGTCTACGCCAGCGTGCTGCACTACCTGAAGGCGGTGACGGCGCTGAAATCGGCGGCCGACGGGGCGGCGGTGGTCGCCAAGATGAAGGAGATCCCCACCGACGATCCCCTGTTCGGCCAGGGCACGATCCGCGCCGACGGGCGCAAGATCCACCCGATGTACCTGTTCGAGGCGAAGGCGCCGTCCGAATCGAAGGGCCCGTGGGACCTGTACAAGGTGCTGGAGACCATCCCCGGCGACCAGGCCTTCCGCCCCCTGGCCGAGGGCGGCTGCCCGATGATCGCCAAGTAGCGGCAGCGCCGCGCGCGAGGCGCGCGGCCCGCCGTCACATCCGCGCCACGACCGCCTCGGCCCCGTCCGTCCCGCGGCCGGTCTCGCGCAGCATCGGCACCACGCTCTCCGCGTCGGGGGCCACGAAGTAGCTGAGGTCGAGCCCCTCGCGGATGAAGCCGTGGTCGCGCATGTGGGCGAACAGGGCGATCAGCGGCGCCCAGAAATCGGCCACCGAGACCAGCACCACGGGCTTGCGGTGCCGCCCGAGCTGCGCCCAGGTGAGCTGCTCCACCAGCTCCTCCAGGGTGCCGATGCCCCCGGGCAGGGTCACGAAGGCGTCGGAGCGCTCGAACATCAGCCGCTTGCGGGTGTGCATGTCGGGCACGACGATCGTCTCCTGCACGTCGTCGAGCATGTGCTCGCGGGCCTGGAGGAAGTCGGGGATGATGCCGGTGACGTGGCCGCCGGCCGCGAGCGCCGCCCGGGCGACGGTGCCCATCAGCCCGACATCGCCGCCGCCGTAGACGAGGCGCATCCCGGCCCCCGCGAGCGCGGTGCCGAGCGTCTGCGCCGCCGCGCGGAACGCCGGATCCCCGCCGAAGCCGGAGCCGCAATAGACACAGACCGTCCTCACCGGGGCCATCCGGCACCCTCCCTCGCGCGTCCGCTGGCGCCGTCCCGGGGGTGCCCGGCCCGGCGGACCGGGCGCCAAAGTGCTGAAGCTGCGCGGGTTTCCCCGGCGGGTTGGGCGGGACGGCTTGGTGCCCGGACCATGTACGGTATTATGGCCCCGGTCGTCGACGGTTTTTCGGCGGCCCGAGGGTGCAGGGAGAGACCGGAGGATGGCGAGTCACGTGCGGCGCAGTGTGGTGCTGGCGCTCGCCGGCCTCGCCGCCGGCCTCGGCCTCGTGCTCGCCCTGTACGGCGGCCCCGAGGCGCTGCGGCGCGCGACCGAGCGCCCCTCGGCCGAGACGCGGGCCGCCCCGCCGCCCGCGCCTGGATCCGGTGCGCCCAGCCCCACAGCGCCAAGTTCCACAGCGCCAGGCCTCACATCGCCCGGCCCCGCCGCGCCAAGCCCCGGCGCGGGCAAGCCGGGCGCGCCGAAGGCGGCCAAGCCCGGCGACGGGGCGGCGCTGGACGCGGAGGCGCCGCGCTTTGACATCGTCCGGGTCGAGCCCAACGGCGACGCGGTGGTGGCCGGCCGCGGCGCGCCCAACACCGTGGTCGAGATGCTGGTGGACGGCAGATCGGTGGCGCGGGCGCTCGCCGACCCCGACGGCCAGTTCGCGCTCGTGCCGCCCGCGCTGCCGACGGGGTCCAGCGAGATCGTCCTGCGCGCCCGGACCGCGGACGGGCGCGAGACCCGCTCCCGGCAGAGCGTGGCGGTGGCGGTGGCGCCGGGACGCGACACCCGCCCGCTGGTGGCGCTGTCCGACCCGGACCGGCCGACCGTGGTGCTGTCGCAGCCCGGCGCGCCGGACGCGGCCGGGCCGGGCGCACGGGCCGACGCCAGGGCGGGTGCGCCGTCCGCCGCCGGATCCGAGGCCAAGCCGGACGGCAGGCCCGACGCCCGCGCGCAGGCGGCGCGCGGCAAGCCCGGCGCGCCGGAGGGCCCGGCGCGGGTCGTCAGCGTCGACGCGGAGCCCGGCGGGCGGCTCTACGTCACCGGCGCGGCGCCGCCGGGGGCGCAGGTGCGGCTCTACCTGAACGACACGCCGGTCGCCCCGGCCACGGCCGGCCCGGACGGGCGGGTGACCTTCACCATCGGCCGCGGGGTCGCGCCCGGCCGCTACCAGGTGCGGCTCGACCTGATCGACCCCGCCACCGGCGGCGTGACCGGCCGGGCCGAGGTCCCGTTCGCGATGCCGGAGGCGGTGGCCGCCCCGGCCGAGGCGCCGCGGGTCGCGGGGATGGCCGCCCAGCCCGGCCGCCCGAACACCGCCGCGCCGGGAGCGCCGCCGGCCCGTCCGGAGCCCGCCCCGGAGAACCGGGCGTCGGGGGAGCGGGCGTCGGCGGATCGCGGGCCAGGGGCAGCGTCAGCAGCGACATCAGGGGCGGGAGCGGCGGACCGCGACGCCGCGCGCCCGGCCGCGGAGGCGCAGACGGGGGCGGTGTTCGTGCCCGAGATCAGCACCGCCCGCATCATCCGCGGCGACAGCCTGTGGCAGATCAGCAAGCGGATCTACGGCCGCGGCGAGCGCTACACGGTGATCTACGACGCCAACCACGACCAGATCCGCAATCCCCACCGCATCTATCCCGGCCAGGTCTTCGTGCTGCCCGAGAAGCGGGGCTGATCTTTCGGGCGTCGGGGCTCGCGCCGCGACCGAGGGGCGCCACACGGTCCACGACAGTTCGGCGTTTGCGGCGGCGTCTGCGGCGGCCGATCCCACCACCCCCCCTCATCCTGAGGTGCCCCTTGCCTCGGCAAGGGGCCTCGAAGGAGCCCTCCAGCCGGCCGCGCGATCCCTGGAGGTCTCCTTCGAGGCCCGCTGACGCGGGCACCTCAGGATGAGGTCGAGGGTCGGAAACGCCCTTGGCCTCGCCGCGTCGTGCCCGGTGGGCACGCCAACGCGTCGCCCGCTCGGATCCTTGAGGGCTCGCAGGCTCGGGACGCCGAGCCCGCGACCACTTCGGCGAAACCTGCTCAGCGGATGATCACCGAGGCGCCGCCGTAGGCGCGCGCCAGCCCGAACAGCTCCCGCGCGTTGCCCGGGGCGAGGCGGACGCAGCCGTGGCTCGCCCGCCGGCCGAGGCTGCCGACGGCGTAGGTGCCGTGGATCGCGTAGCCGCCGCGGAAGAACATGGCGTGCGGCATCGGCGAGCCGTGATACTTGCGCGAGCGCCACATCGGCGCCATCAGCCCGACCCGGAAGGCGCCGTTCGGGGTGACGTAGCCCCGCCGCGCGGTGGAGACCGGCCAGTCGTAGGCCGGGTAGCCGTTGACGAACACCCGCATGCGCTGGCGCGACTGGTCGATCTGCGCGACGACGCGGGCGTCGGCGGGCGCCGCGGCGGCGCAGGCCAGGAACCCGCCGAGGACGGCGGTCCCGGCACGGTGGAGACGGAGCACTTGGGGCCTCCGGACGCTGAACGTGGGGCTGTCGGGCGGACGCCAAGGTCCGGCGGCGTCCACGATTCGGCCGCCCCGACAGCGTCGCCGTCCTGCCACGCCCGAGGAAGCACATCCGTCCCGAGATCGACAGGTTTTTGTCACGCGAGAGCGGGGCCGGACTGCTGAGCCGGCGTTGAGACGGCCCGGGTTTCCCGCTAGCGTCCCGCGCAATGGGAGGAGCGCGGGGACCCGCGCAAGTCAAGGTAATCAGATATGGCGCAGGCGATCCAGGCGACCGGCACCGGCGCCGCGGCCCACAAGGAGCCGTGGTACAGGGTCCTCTACATCCAGGTGCTGATCGCGATCGCGCTCGGCATCCTGCTCGGCTACCTCAGCCCCGACTGGGGCAAGTCGATGAAGTGGCTCGGCGACGGCTTCATCGCACTGATCAAGATGATGATCGCGCCGATCATCTTCTGCACCATCGTGCACGGCATCGCCTCGATCGGCGACCTGAAGAAGGTCGGCCGCGTCGGCCTGAAGGCGCTGATCTACTTCGAGGTGGTGTCGAGCTTCGCGCTGCTCATCGGCATCATCGTCGGCGAGGTGGTCCGGCCGGGCGCCGGCTTCGGCGCGGATCCGACCAAGCTCGACGGCAAGGCGGTCGAGGGCTACGCCAAGATGGCGGCCAACGACTCGACCGTCGCCCACCTGCTGGCGATCATCCCGAAGAGCTTCTTCCACGCGCTGGCCGACGGCGACCTGCTGCAGGTGCTGCTGGTCTCGATCCTGACCGGCTGCGTGCTCACCGGCATGGGCAAGGCGGGGGAGGGCATCACCCACGGCATCGACGCGGCGGGGCAGGTGTTCTTCCGCATCATCGGCATCATCGTGAAGCTCGCGCCGATCGGCGCGTTCGGCGCCATGGCGTTCACGGTCGGCCAGTACGGCATCGGCAAGGTCATCGACCTCGCGTGGCTGGTGGGCACGTTCTACACCACCTCGCTGCTGTTCATCTTCGTGGTGCTCGGCGGCATCGCGGCGGTGTGCGGGTTCTCGATCTTCAAGTTCCTGGCCTACATCAAGGACGAGCTCCTGATCGTGCTCGGCACGTCGTCCTCCGAGACGGTGCTGCCGCACATGATGACCAAGATGAAGCGGCTCGGCGCCTCCGATTCGGTGGTCGGCCTCGTCATCCCGACCGGGTACTCGTTCAACCTCGACGGCACCAACATCTACATGACGCTCACCACCCTGTTCCTGGCGCAGGCGGTGGGCGCGGACCTCTCCTGGGGGCAGTACGCGACGATCTTCCTCGTGGCGATGCTGACCTCGAAGGGCGCCTCGGGGGTGACCGGCGCGGGCTTCATCACGCTCGCCGCGACGCTCGCCGCCATCCCCGGCACCCCGGTGCCGGTGGCGGCGATGACCCTGGTGCTCGGCGTCGACAAGTTCATGTCCGAGTGCCGGGCGCTCACCAACCTGATCGGCAACGGCGTCGCCACGGTGGTGGTCTCCCGCTGGGAGGGCGAACTCGACACGCGCAAGCTCGCCGAGGTGATGTCGCACCCGGTCTCGATCGGCACCGACATCAGCGACCACGCGCCGACCATGGACGACGACCCGGCCGCCCCGAAGGTCGCCGCGGCCGAGTAGTGGGGCGGGCGGGGGCCCCGCGCCTCGGGATCGACCTCGGCGGCACCAAGATCGCCGGGATCGTGCTCGATCCCGGCGGCGGGACGCGCGCCGAGGCCCGGATCCCGGCGCCGCGGGGGGACTACCCCGCCACCCTGGAGGCGCTGGCCGGGCTGGTCCAGCGCCTGGAGGCCGAGGCCGGCGGCCCCTGCCGGGTCGGCGTCGGCATGCCGGGCAGCCTCTCCCCGGCCACGGGCCGCGTGCGCAACGCCAACTCGCATTGGCTGAACGGCCACCCCTTCGCCGCCGATCTCGGCCGCCGGCTCGACCGGCCGGTGCGGGTCGCCAACGACGCCGACTGCCTCGCGGTCTCCGAGGCCGCGGACGGGGCGGGCGCGGGCTGCCGCGTGGTCTGGGCGGTGATCCTCGGCACCGGCGTCGGCTCGGGGCTCGCCCTCGACGGCCGGGTCTGGCCCGGCCGCAACGGCATCGCCGGGGAGTGGGGGCACGGGCCGCTGCCGGCCCCCCGCGACGACGAGCGGCCCGGCCCGGCCTGCTGGTGCGGCCGGCACGGCTGCGTCGAGGCCTGGGTCTCGGGTCCCGGGCTCGCCGCCGACCACGCCCGGCGCACCGGGAACACCCTCACCGCGGAGGCCATCGCCGCGGCAGCCGCAGTGGGCGATGACAGGTCCAAAAAAACGCTGGCCGACCATCTCGACCGGCTGGGCCGGGCGGCGGCGGTGGTCGTCAACCTGCTCGACCCGGACGTGATCGTGCTGGGGGGCGGCCTGTCGCGGCTGCCGAGGCTGGCCGAGGCGCTCCCCGGGGCGATGCGCCCGCACCTGTTCGCCGACGCGGCCGACACGCCGGTGCGGCTGAGCCGGCACGGCGACGCCTCCGGGGTGCGCGGCGCGGCGTGGCTGTGGCCGCCGGATTGATGTTTTTCGGACCGGCCGACAGAGCCTCGAAGCCCACCCGACGTTTCCCGACCCGCCACGCCAAGTCCCAAAAACATGATCGTCCGCACGCGGCCCGGGCTGTTCACGCTGCTGTTCACCCTGCGCGGCTCGATCCTGCCGCGGGTGGCGCCGAAGCTCGCCGGGATCGTCGCCGTGTCCTGCCTCGTGGTGGCGGCGGAGGGGCGCTGGCCGGCGCTGTTCCCGGTGGCGGCGGGGGTGGCGCCGTTCACGGTGGTGGGGGTCGCGCTGTCGATCTTCTCCAGCTTCCGCAACAACGCCTGCTACGACCGCTGGTGGGAGGCGCGCAAAGCCTGGGGGACGGTGATCTCCGAGGCGCGGGGCCTCGCGCGGGCGCTGACGGCGCTGCTGCCGGACCCGGCGCAGGCCGCCGCGCGGGCGCGGGCGCTGCGGGGCGTCTCCGCTTTCGCCCACGGCCTGCGGGCGCGCCTGCGCGGCGGGGACGAGGCCGCGGCGGTGGCCGCCCGCCTGCCCGACGGGCCGCCCCCCGCCCATTGCCCGAGCCCGATGGAATCGGCGCTCACGGCGACGACCGCGGAGCTGGCCGCGCTCGCCCGGGCGGGCGCGCTGACCGACGTGGCGTTCGCGATCCTGGAGCGGAAGATCGCGCGCCTGTCGGAGATGCACACGGTGTGCGAGCGCATCGAGAACACGCCGGTGCCGTTCGCCTACTCGCTGCTCGTCTACCGCACGGCGTGGCTCTACTGCCTGCTGCTGCCGGTCGGCCTCTCGGGGGCGCTCGGCTGGGGGACGCCGGTGATCGTCGGCCTCGTGGCCTACACCTTCTTCGGCCTCGACGCGCTCGGCGACGAGCTGGAGGAGCCGTTCGGCCTGGAGCCGAACGACCTGCCGCTCGACGCGCTGGTGCGGGCGGTCGACCGGGTCGTCCACGCCGCGCTCGGGGAGCCGGTGCCGGACCCGCTGGCGCCGGAGCGCCACCGGCTGCGGTAGCGCGCCCGGCGCCGGTGCCGAAGGCACGCATTGCCAAAACCTCCTGCCGTCGCAGGCACCTACGGGGATTCTAAAGCGGCGCGCTCAGGAGCCATGCGGGCCCGCTCCTTGAAGATCAGGCCGGGGCGGCGCATAACACCGCCCCAGGATCGAACCACCGTGGGTTGGATCTTGCAATGATGACAACCGTGTTTTCTCAATCCTCGGCGCGCCGCGACCCGGCCATGATTGCGAGAACGCCAGCCCGGATGGCTCAGGCCGCGATGCCGAGATCGTATTACACCGTGCGTCGGGGTTTTGAGCAGCACATCGGATCGACGCGATGATCTCCAGCGATCCCTTCGAGCTCGCGACCGACGAGAATTTCGACGACGCGCGGTATCTGACCGCCAATCCCGATGTGAAGGCTTCCGGCGCGCCGGCACGACTGCATTTCGAGCGTTTCGGGCGGCGGGAAGGACGGCTCCAGGTGGCCGGCCCGGCGCGCGAGCCGTCGCGGCGGATCACGGTGCTCGGCAATTGCCAGGCCCCGATGCTGGCGCAGTGCCTGAGCGCGATGCTGCCCGACGCCGAGGTCCACGGGGTCCATCTCGGCCTGTCGAGCCACGAGCCGGCCACGCGCAGCGACCTGATCCTGCTCCAGACCGAGTTCTCAGGGCTGGCGGACAACCCGGAGATCATCCCGCCGCGGCTGGCCGGCCAGGTGCGGAGCTGGCCGACCTTCCTGTATGCGGGCTTCCATCCCGACCTCGTCTACGCCCGGGCCGGCGAGCTGCCGGTGCGGACGCCGCTCCACGATTACAGCTCGGCCCTGATGCTCTACGGCTGGCTGCGCGGCCTGACGGTCGCCCAGACGGTCGGCCTGTTCCACGAGGCGGTGTTCGACCGGCTCGGCTACTTCGCCTACGCCGCGAGCGCCGACGCGCACTTCGTCGAGGACTGCGACCGGGCGGGCCTCGACGGGGCGGCGCTGCTGGCCGAGGCCAAGGCCCGCGCCCCGTTCTGCCACACGATCAACCACCCCCATCTGGCGGTGGTCGCCCGCGTGGCCGAGGGCGTCCTCGCCGCCGCGGGGCTGGCGCCGGCCGTGCGCGGGCCCGAGCGGTTCCTGCCCGACCCGCTGCTGTCGGGCCCGATCTGGCCGGTCTACCCGGCGATCGCCGAGCGGCTCGGCGTGGCGGGCGACTACGTCTTCAAGACCTCGGGCCTGCCCGGCCGCTTCCTCGACCTCGACGGCTTCGTCGCCGGGAGCTTCGCCATGTACGGCGGCCATCCCCGCTCCGAGATCCGGGCGGACCGGCTGACCGCGCAGGCGGACCGCTACCGCGACCTCGAGACCCTGGTCGCCAAGGCCGCCCCGCGCGGCGCCAACCCCTACGCGCGGCTGCCGGACCGGCAGTTCTGGCGCCGGGCGGTCGCCGGGGTGGCGCCGGCCGACCTCGATCCCGTGGCCGCCCCCGCGTTCCGGCTCGCCCCCCGGGACCGGATCGCCACCGCCGGGAGCTGCTTCGCGCAGCACATCGCCCGCACCCTGATCGATCGGGGCTTCAACTACCACGTGACCGAGCCGGGCCCGGACGGGGCGGAGCTGTTCAGCGCCCGGTTCGGCAACCTCTACAGCGCCCGGCAGCTCCTCCAGCTCGCCCGGCGCGCCTACGGCGAGTTCCAGCCCCGCGACACCGCGTGGCTGCGGCCCGACGGGCGCTGGGTCGATCCGTTCCGGCCGCAGGTCGAGCCCGCGGGCTACGCGGCGGAGGCGGACGTGGTCCGGGCGCTGCCGGGCCATCTCGCCGCCGTGCGGCGGATGTTCGAGGAGAGCGACCTGTTCATCTTCACCGTCGGCCTGACGGAGATCTGGGAATCGACCCGCGACGGGGCGGTGTTCCCGGTGGCGCCCGGCGTCGTCGCGGCGCCGCCGGACCCGGCCCCGTACCGGTTCGCCAACATGAATGCCGCCGAGGTGCAGGCGGACCTGTCGGCGTTCATCGCCTTCGTCCGCGCCCGCAACCCCGGCCTCAAGATGCTGCTCACCGTCTCGCCGGTGCCGCTGGTGGCGACCTACGAGAACCGGCACGTGCTGGTCTCGACCACCTACAGCAAGTCCGCCCTGCGGGCCGCGGTCGGCGAGGTCTGCCGGGCGCACGCGGAGGTGGACTACTTCCCGTCCTACGAGATCATCACCACGTGGCAGAACGGCGGGCGGTACTTCCAGGACGACCTGCGCTCGGTGTCGGACAGCGGCGTCGCCCACGTGATGCGCGTGTTCGGCCGGCACTACATGGCGGGGGGCCCGGCCGAGCGTCCGCCGCACGCGGGCGACGCGGCCCTGCGCGCGGAGTTCGCGCGCGCGGCCAAGATCCTGTGCGACGAGGAGGCCCTCGACGCCGTCGCGCGCTGAGGGCGCCTCAACACCAAGTCACGCTCAGCGCAAGGGGACGGCGAAGCCGCGGGCGACGCCGGGCCGGGCCATCAGCGCCGCGTACCAGCGTCGCACGTGGGGGAAGTCGGCCAGATCGACCCGGTGGCGCTCGTGCCGCCACGCCCAGCCGAGGATCGCGAAATCCGCGATCGACAGGGCGCCCGCCACGTACTCGGCGCCGCCCAGCCGCCGGTCGAGCACCCCGTAGAGCCGGCGCGTCTCCTGCGTGTAGCGCTCCAGCCCGTAGGCGCGGTCGGCCTCGGCCACGCCGAGGAAGTGGTGGACCTGCCCCGGCATCGGCCCGAAGCCGCCCATCTGCCACATCAGCCATTCCAGCACGGCGACGCGCTGGCGCCGGTCCGCGGGCAGGAATCGGCCGGTCTTCTCGGCGAGGTAGAGCAGGATGGCGCCGGACTCGAACACCGAGATCGCCGCGCCGTCCGGCCCGTCGGGGTCGACGATCGCCGGGATGCGGTTGTTGGGGCTGATCGCCAGGAAGGCGGGCTCGTGCTGGGCGCCCGCCGTGATGTCGACGGGGTGCACCCGGTAGGGCAGGCCCATCTCCTCCAGGGCGACGCTGATCTTGCGTCCGTTCGGCGTGTCCCAGGCGTAGAGGTCGATCATCGTGCTCTCCTCGGGTTTCATGGGGGGATCGGGAGGCCTCAGCCGGCGGCCCGCCGCGGGCCGGAGCCCGCGCCGACCAGCACCGCCGCGCCGAGGGTGCAGAGGGCGAGCACCGCGAACGCCGCCGGGAAGCCCGCCGCGTGGGCGAGCGCCCCGAACAGGGCCGGCCCGACGACGATGCCGCCATAGGTGAACAGCAGCCCGCCGCTCGTGGCCGCGCCGACCTCGGCGGGGGCGACCGCGCCCATGATCTCGGCCAGGAACACGCCGTTCCAGCCGGTGGCGGTGGCGCCGAACACGACCGCCGCCAGCATCGACAGCGGCGAGGGGCCGACGGCCGCGAGCGCGGCGGCGAACAGGCAGCTTCCCGCCATGCAGAGGCTGAGGCCGACGAGCACCCGGCGGGACGCCTGGGTCCGGTCCGCGACGTAGCCCCAGGCGGGGCGCCCGAGGATGCCGGCGATCTGGCTCGCCGAGAGCAGCACCCCGGCGGTGACGAGGTCGTGCCCGACGCTGCCAACGAGGTAGACCACGAGGAAGGCGCTCAGCACGAGCTGGGTCGCCCCGAAGATCGCCGAGGCGAGCGCCAGCCGCAGCAGCGCCGGCCGGTGGAAGATGAGCCGCAGCGGGTCGAGGATCCGGCGGCCGCGGAACGACCCGCCCGCGGGGCGCTCGGCCCGGACCAAGGGCGAAGCCGCCGCGAACACCAGGGCGGCGGCGAGGCTGCCCACGGCCAGCGCCACGCAGGTCTCCCCCCAGCCGAGCCGCGGCAGCAGCGGCGGAACCACGAAGCCCGCGAGCACCCCGCCGAGCGGCACGCTGGTCTGGCGGATCGACACGATCAGCACGAAGGAGGGCGAGCCGGCCTGGTGGGCCATCGCCTGCGAGCTCGCGGGGGTCAGCGGCCCGTAGCACAGCCCGATCAGCACGGCGCCCGCGAGCAGCCCGGGGACGCCGGCGACGCCGAACAGGGCGAGCCCCAGCGCGCCCCCGGCCACGCAGGCGAAGCTCAGCCGCAGGGGCCCGAAGCGCTGGATCAGCGGCGCGGCGGCGAGGTTGCCGAGCAGCACGAAGGCGTAGACGAGGCCCGAATAGGCCCCGGCGATCTCCGTCGGCAGTCCGTAGTCGCGCGCCACTGCCCCGGCCATCACCGGCGGGGCGAGGCTCAGCATCGACAGGGCGGTCTGCGGGAACATCGTGGCGAACAGCAGGGCCGCCGGCCCGCCGCGGGCCCGGTGGCCGCCGCGCGACGGCGCGTCGGGAGTGCTCATGCGAGGCCGTACCTAGTGCAGGCTCCAGTTGTGTCCCGGATGAAATCGCGACGGACCCACCGCGCCGGCCGGGTGCGCAGGGGCAGGGGGCGGAGTGCGGCAACCCGTCCCCTCCCGGGAGCGCCGTCGCCCTGAGCCGGGCCCGCGGAGCGCCGGCAGAGCGTCCCACCCGCGGCCACGCGCCCGCCGTCCGGCACCTTCGGCTCGGTGTGGAGAGCGGAAGTCAACCCGCCGCCGGCAAGCGGACGTTCCGCAACGCGCCGTCCCGGCCGCTCTGGGCGAGCGCCGCGATCCTCCGAAGCGGACACGGCCGGGGATCGACCGGACGCGAATGCCGGCACCCGGGGCGGGGCCTGCGCGCCGGTCGAGGACAATCGGTCGCCGGAGGGCGCCCAAGAACGTGGAGCCATGCTCCCCGGCGGGGCGGTGCCGGTCCACCGCACCCGGGGACCCGGCCGCCTCGGCGAGCATCGGACGGCCCGCCGTCCGGCTGGTCCTCCAAAAGGCCTGCCGGGGCCGTGCGGACACCGCGGCCCGAGGCTTTGCCGCAGGGCGGCGACCGGCCCATGTAGCCGCCCATGATCCACCTGATCTTCGTCCTGCCGGCCCTCTACGTCGTCGCGCGGGTGATCGGGCCGTTGCCCTGGCCCCTCGCGCTCAAGCTCGGCGCAGCGTGCCTTCTGCTGGTCGCGTCCTGATCGGCCCCCACGGGGTGGTCCGGGTCGAGAGTTAGTGCAGGGTGGGCCTTTCCACCACGACTAGAGCCGTTCCCGATCGCGTTGCAATCGTGCACGGCTCTAGGGCGTAGTGACGATTTCTGAGGGGGCGGGTTTTGCGAGGCATGAGGTTGTGATTCAAGGCTGATTTTGGAGATCGGCCTGGATGAGCCACGACCCGGATGGCCTGCGCGACGACCAGTGGGAGCGCCTGCGGGATCTGATCCCTGGCGGCCGGGCCGGGCAGCGCGGCCCACGAT
>NZ_JAUYZI010000016.1 GCF_030700245.1 Methylobacterium amylolyticum | reverse complement strand
CGGTGGCTGGCCCCGACGAGGCCGGCCTCGCGCATCAGCCGGGCGATGCGCTTGCGGGAGTGCCGTACACCCTGCTCACGCAGGTCGGCGTGGACGCGCGGCGCGCCGTAGGTCTCGTGCGAGCCGAGGTGCACGGTGCGGATGCGCTTCAGCAGCGCGGCGTCCGCTACCACCCGCGCCGAGGGCTCTCGCCCCGCCCAGGCGTAGTACCCCGCCTTCGACACACCGAGCACACGGGCCATCACCGCGATCGGGAAGTCGGCCTGGTTGGCGCTCATGAACCGGAAGACCCCGACGGCAGGACCCCGGTCTCCCGCGCAAACCAGGCCGTCGCGCGAGAGAGGATGTCACGCTCCAGCTTCAACTGCCGGTTCTCACGCCGCAACCGGATGAGTTCGTCGCGCTCGGTCGTCGTCAGGCTGGAATCGGCCGTCGGCGGCTTCGCCTCGCGCCGCCCCTCGCCGCGGTCAGCCTCCGTGACCCAGTTCTGGATGGTCTGGCGCGAGGGCTCGAACTCGCGGGCCAAGTCGGTGGGATCGCGGCCGGCGCGGACCAGATCGACCATCTGCCGGCGGAACTCGGCCGGGTATGCGGGGCGGGTCTTGGGCATCGGGGAAACACCTCACGCAAAAGCGTTCTCGGTGTCCACCAAACCGGGGCAATCCCACGTCCACATCAGCCCCGAGAGCAGCATGTCGGCGTAGGTGCCGGTGCCGTCCGGAGAGGCCTGGAAGAAGATGCCCCAGTTCCAGTTGTAGTTCATTGCGGTCTGCTCAGAAGCCAACTCTGCCTACGAGTCCCCCGACGACTGGCCGCTTCTCATCGTTGAGGCCAATCGTCGAGGAACGGGATGTGTCGAAGCGCTTGATTGTGCTGCGCTGAATTCTAGGGCTGGTAGGCGGCTGGATCGGGGCTGGAAGTGGGGTGCGCAAGTGCCTTCTTCAGCGCGGCGGACATGGGATAATGGTAGTTGATGCCCCTCGGCGGTACGGGGGATTGGAACCATTTATTGTAGATCTTCACCATCTCCGGGCTCGGAAACAGCTCGGCCGTGACGCGATCGACAAAAGTTTTGAAGGGCGCATCGTTGCGGCGCAACATGATCCCGTAGGGCTCAGGTGGGGAGAACGCCTCTTCGCTGATCACGTACGTCGATGGGTCCTTGGAGGTGGCGATCGCCACGCTCAGTTGAACGTCATCCATGACATAGGCCGCGGCACGATCGGTTTCGAGCAGCAGGAAGGCGTCTGCCGCGTCTCTCGCGGGCTGCACGGTGATGCCGAGCTTGCGCTCCGTGTTGACCTTGATGAGCTGAACGATATTCGTCGTGCCTGCGATCGACGTGACGTTCTTGTCCTTCAGATCGTCGATCGTCTTGATATGGCTCGATTTCTTTGAAGCGAACTTGCTAGCCGTAACGAAATGAGAGTTGGTAAACGCAACCTGCCGCTCGCGTTCAACGTTGTTGGTGGTCGAGCCGCACTCCAAGTCGATTGTGCCATTGGTCATTAGCGGAATGCGCGTGGATGAGTTGACCGACAGCATCTGGACATTCAGATTCGGTAAAGACAAGTCCTTCTTGAGGGCATCGACGATCTTGCCGCAGATATCGATGGTGTACCCGACATACTTCTCACTGTCGTTGAGGTAGCTGAATGGGGGGGCAGCGTCGCGGACGCCGAGCACGATCTTATTGTTGTCCTTGATCTTCTTTAAGGTTCCAGTCAATTCGTCCGCTGTTGCAGGACTGATGACCATGGCAGCCAGTAGCATAGCACCCAGTATGCGCATTGTTTCCTCCTATTTATTTATTTCAAGCCCAAAACGGGTGTATCGAAAGATCGGCTCATGGCGATCTTGCCTTGCGGCCTTCGTAGCGATCTGCCCGCAACCGAAGCGGTCGAGATCGGATGGCACCGGATCGAGCACGGACCTGCGCGCCAGCATCACGTCCGAGAGCAGTTGCACCTAGATGGCGGCCGTGGTCAGGCCGATCTACCGGTGGCCGAAACAGTAAAAGAGACTGTGATGCTTCAAGGCTTTGCCGATAATCGGCAGGGCATCGAGCAGGGACGGCCGCACGCCCATCGAACGCGTAGCGCCGTCCCTCCACACGTTTGACCGACCTATCCCCCGCCCCGTTCCGAAGCGGTAGCGCTCCCGGTTACGGGAGACGAACTCCCGTGCTGGCGTCCCAGGCCAGTGCGCGCACCGCATCCTCGACGGCTTCACGGGCGGCACCTTCCAGGTCGCGCAGCGGCCGGCGCACGGATCCACCATCGAAGCCACGGACGTTCATGGCTGCCTTGGTGCTCTGAGGCTGACCGTACTTACGGGCGAGCTCGCGAAGCGGGTACCACAACCGATGCAGGTCGCGCGCCGTAGCGGCGTCCCCGCCCTGCAGAGCGCGAAAGGACCGCAGGATGATCTCGGGCAGCGCGCAACTGTTCGTCGAGCTGATGCCGTCGAAGCCTGACATCATCGGCCCGAAGAAGGCGAGGTCCGAGGCGCAGAACAGGCGGATCCGCCCTCCCACGCGGTTGGCGATCCGATCGATCGCCGCCGGAGACAGGTCGCCCTGCTTCAGGGCGACGATGCCCTCGATACCCGCCAGGATTTCGATGAGTGCCGGCGACAGGGTGATGCCCGTGCCGGGGGCGTTGTAGATGATGGCGCCGGTCCGGGAGAGCGGTGCGATGTCCTGGAAGAAGGCGACGATCTGCTCGTCCGTGACTTCGCTCACGTAAGGCGGCATGATCATGGGCACGCCGCCGAGTTCCCCCGCCAGCACCGTCAGGTCGCGGGCGACGCTTGCCTCCGACGAGGCGCTGCACAGCATGACCGGCACGCGATCACCGGCCACATCCATGACGCGCCGGAAAAGCTCGGCGCGCTCGTCGGCCGACATGGCGGCGAACTCGCCGTAGGTGCCGCCGATCAGGATTCCGTCGAAGCCGAGCCCGATGATTCTCTCGATCGAGCCGGCCAAGGCATCCCAGTCGAACGCCCCGTCATGCGTGAAGGGCGTCACTGTGATGTTGAAGATGCCCTGCAATCGATCGCTGCTTTCCGCGATGTCTTTCATCGGATTTCCCTTTTTCCGCCCGCGCCGAACGACAGCGACGCCCCTGTTCGCGCCTCGTCGAACCGTCCCTGTTCCGGCCATCCGGCTCCGGGTGAGTCGCCTCGAGGACGGTCGCGACGCCGTCTTTTGTACTAGATAATCCATTCGGTACAATCTATACAAGGGGGAATTCGCGGGGCATCGAGCGATGGGGTTCGAACATGAGGGCGGGGCAGGATGCTGATCGGCGGCGGCCGGACGGGCGACCCGGCCAAGCCCACGGAGGGGGTTCCGAAGCCAGTCGGCAGGTGCGTCCGCTGCGTTCCGCGAGCACGGGTCACGCCGTCGCGAGGCGCTGCGCCCAACCCGCAACGGCGCGGATGAGGCTGTGGGCGGCCCGTCGCCGGAGCGCGGAGCCCTCAGACGGACAGCGGTACCGGACGGGCGATGGTGGAACGCGAGGAAGGCCGCTATCCCTCAGTGCCGGGAGGGCGGGATGGCCGGGCCATCGGCAAGCCCGGTGCTCGCTGCCCCCGCCGCTCCCCCGGCCCCGCGTTCAGGTCGGCTGCCATGACCGAGCCGGCAGCCACGGCCCGACGCTCCCTGCGCTTTTAACCGGCACGAACAACCCGATGGCTCCTTCGAACCTTCAAGGGCGCTACCGTTTGGCGAGCCAGCTTCTCGATCTGATCCGCGATCGCGGGTTCGCACCGGGGGAACCGCTGCGCGAGCAGACCCTCGCCGATCTCCTCGGCGTCTCCAGGACGCCGGTCCGAGCGGCCCTGTCGCTGCTCGCCGAGCGCGGCATCGTGATCTCGCGCCCGAACCACGGCTACGTGCTCGTGCGGCAGAACAGCGACCTCGCCGGAATCGCGCTCGACGTTCCCGCGACGGCCGACCAGAGCCTGTACAGCCTTCTCGTCAAGGATCGGTTGGCTGGCGCACTCCCGATGTCCATGACGCAATCAGAGGTTGAGCGGCGATACGGCGTGGACCGCCAAGTGTTGATGCGCACGCTGGCCCTCATGGCCGAGGATGGACTTATCGAGCGCAACAAGGGCCGAGGCTGGACGTTTCTCCCGTCTCTCGAGACGACGGTCGCCCTGAAAAGCAGTTACGATTTCAGGCTCACGGTCGAGCCCGCAATCTTTCTCTTCGACACCTTCCGTGTCGACGCGCAGGTGCTGGCGCGCAACCGCGCCCAGCACGAGTACGTCATGGAGCACCCCGACCTTTCGTCCGTGACCGCGCGGCAATTGTTCGAGGTCGACGCAGCCTTCCACGAGATGTGCGCAGATTTTAGCTGCAACGCCTTCATCTTCCAGGCGATCCAGCAGCAGAACCGACTGCGTCGGCTGTACGAATTCGGCAGCTACGAGAACACGACGCGCGTGCGGGAATGGTGCAGCGAGCATCTCCAGATCTTGGACGCCATAGCCTCCGACGCACCCAAGGACGCATCGGCGCTGATGCGGCACCATCTGCGGCGGGCGTCCGAGAACGCCCTCGGACTGCCGCGGGAGCAGCCGCTGTGAGGCGCCGCGCTGCACGCGGCGCCGCCTCACCCCCGGCCCCCCTGGCAGCCGCTTCCTGACCTCGAGCCGTGGAGGCCCGTGGGCCCCAAGCTCCAGCACCCTCGAATGGAGAGCCGCATCCGTCAGGAGCTCTCCGGGACCCTCTCGCTCGCCGACGCCGGCGAGATACGGACACGTCTGACCACCGGACCGCGGGAGCGGAACGAGTTCCCCACGTCGCAACACGAAGGAGGCCGTCATGGATCTGGGATTGAAAGGCAAGGTAGCCCTGGTGCTGGGCGCCGGCGGTGGATTGGGCGGCGCGATCGCTCGGACGCTGGCGGCGGAGGGCGCCCGTGTCGCGGCGGCGGACATCGACGAGAGCGCGGCACGTGAGACCGCGCGGGAGATCGAGGCCTCGGGCGGCAAGGCGCTCGCGCTCGGGTGGGATCTGGCCGACCTCGGCTCGATCGCGAGCCACCTGTCGGCTGTCGAGAAAGGTCTCGGCGGGACCGTCGACATCTTGGTCAACAACACCGGCGGTCCGCCGCCGACACCCGCCGCAGGGCAGGACCCGGCGGTCTGGCGCAAGCATTTCGACTCGATGGTGCTGTCGGTCGTCGCGATCACCGATGCCGTGCTGCCGAGCATGCGCAGCCGCACGTGGGGCCGGATCATCACGTCCACCTCGTCCGGTGTGGTCGCGCCGATCCCGAACCTTGCCGTCTCCAACGCGCTTCGCATGAGCCTCGTCGGCTGGTCGAAGACCCTCGCGGGCGAGGTCGGTCGCGACAACGTCACGTGCAACATCGTCCTGCCCGGCCGGATCGCGACGAAGCGCATCGCATTCCTCGACGAGCAGAAGGCGAAGCGTGAGAACCGCGACGTCGCGGACGTTTCCGCGCAGAGCACGGCCTCGATTCCGGCCGGCCGTTACGGCGACCCGCAGGAATATGCCGACGTGGTCACGTTCCTCGCCAGCGAGCGCGCCTCCTACGTGACGGGTTCCGTCATACGTATCGACGGTGGCCTCATCCAAAGCATCTAGACGCCCTTGCCCGTCCCGGCGGGGCACTCGCGCGACGGGACAGCGCGGGTTGAGGCGTGCGTCGACATTTCACCCCTCCGGCTCGTCCTCGGGCCGAGTGGTCATCGGCGGATCCCTTCTGACTGCCCCACCAATCAAGGAGACCTCCGCATGGACGATTTCGTCGTAGCGCCGCCTTCCGTCGCCACCATCCCCGTGCAAGGCGGCGGCCAGTTTCCCGTGCGCCGCATCTATTGCGTAGGCCGCAACTACGCCGCGCATGCGCGAGAGATGGGAGCGGATCCCGACCGCGAGCCGCCCTTCTTCTTCTCCAAGCCCGCCGATGCCATCCTGGCCTGCGGGGGCGACCTGCCCTATCCGCCGCAGACGGAAGACCTGCATTTCGAGGTCGAGCTCGTCGCGGCCATTGGTCGAGCGGGAGCTTCGATCTCCGTCACAGAGGCCCTCGATCATGTCTTCGGCTACGCTGTCGGTATCGACATGACGAGGCGCGATCTCCAAGACGCCGCCAAGCAGATGCGGCGACCTTGGGACCTCTCCAAGGGCTTCGATCACTCGGCCCCGATCGGCGATATCGTCCCGGTATCCCGGATCGGTCACCCGAGCAGCGGGACGATCGAACTGGCCGTCGATGGGGACGTCCGTCAATCGTCCGACCTCGAACGGATGATATGGAACGTGGCAGAGACCGTCGCGCACCTTTCGGCCTCTGTCCGGCTCGCGCCGGGTGACCTCATCTTCACCGGAACTCCCGAAGGCGTGGGTTCGGTCTCGCGCGGACAGACGATGCGAGGGTTCATCCATGGTGTCGGAACGATCGAGACGCGGGTTGTTCCGGGATAGCCGTGGGTCAAAGGTGTCCGTCGTCAGATCGTTTGGGACGGTTCGCGGCGCATGGGAGCGGAGGCTCTGGTCCATCTGGGTTGAGAGGTCAGGCGGCCTGCGCGTGATGGCGCAAGCGGCGATCGATCAGGGTCTGACGCTTGATCCGCGCCCGCGCGCGCAGGATGTCCGAGCCGCGGCCGAGGTCGACCTCGGCTGGGGCGAGGTTGCCCAGGCTCACGTGGGCGCGGTTGTCGTGCTCGCCGAAGGCCGCGATCCGCCCCTGCCGTTCGCCGGGCAGGTCGGCGTGTTCGAGCAGAATTTTTGTTCTCGAGCGTGAGGTGCCGGCGCTCGATCTTGCCATGGGTCTGGGGCGCGCGGGGCACCGGGGATGTGGGTCATGCCGAGCCGGTCGGCCACGCCGCCCGCGACGTAGCTCGACCCGTTGTCGGTCAGCCCTTCAGGACGGCGGCGATCGCCAGACGGCGCCGGGCCCGGGCAACGGTGCGACCGGAGCGCGCCGCCCTGCGCAGATCCGCGGCCGTCCGGTCCAGGCGTGTGATCGCGAGGGTCATCGCATCGCTCCCGCCGCTCAGCAGGACACAGCCAATCCCGGCAGACCCAGCGCCTCACCTCAAACGAGCCACACCCCAGCCGCCGTTGGTGTGACGACCGCCCTGGGATCGCCCCTCGGAACCCCGGAGCGGGCCGCCGCGGCGGCCCGCGTCAGCCGATTTTCAATCATTGCGCGCGATGATGGCGTGTGAAGCGGGCCCGCGTTCTCGGCCCGCGGAGTCGCGTATCCATGGCTCACACCGCCGCCCCCGAGGGGGCGTTACAGGGGGCGTTCCAGCGCGCGCTTCCCGGCGCGCGCCCGGCCGCGCCGGGGATCCCGCTGCTCGCCGCGATCCACGGCCTCGCCAAGGCGCTGCTCGCGGCGTTCGTGTTCTTCGCCTGCTTCGCGTTCTCCGACACGTCGCCCTACGACGCGGTGGCGCTCCCGACCATGCTGCTGTGGCTGTGCCTCGGCGTGCGGCTGCGCCGGGGGGCGGTGCCGCTGCTCGGGCTGCTGCTGCTCTATCTGACCGCCATCATCATCGCCCTGCTGCCCTACCTCGACGAGGCGTTCCCGGTCACCTGGACGGTGCAGCTCGTCTACCTGTGCATCACCGGCATCTTCTTCGCGATGCTGTTCTCGGACGACACGCAGGCGCGGATGGAGGTCGCGCTGAAGGCGTACACCGCGAGCTGCGTGTTCTCGGCCGCGCTCGGCATCGTCGGCTACCTGCAATGGCTCGGCATCGAGGACCTGTTCTACAAGTACGACCGCGCCTCCGGGACCTTCCAGGACCCCAACGTCTTCGGCTCGTTCCTGACGCTCGGCGCCCTCTACCTGATGCACGGCCTGCTCACTGCCACGACCCGGCGCCCGCTGCTGTCGCTCACGGGGCTGCTGATCATCCTGGCCGGGATCTTCCTGTCGTTCTCGCGCGGCTCCTGGGGCGGGACCCTGGTGGCGGTCGTGCTGATGGTCGGCTCGGTCTACGCCACGAGCGCGTCGGCCCGGCTGCGCCGCCGCATCGTCCTCCTGACGCTGGCGACGCTGGTGCTCGGCGTGATCGCGGTCGCCGCCCTGCTCTCGGTCGAGCACGTGCACAAGATGTTCGAGATCCGCGCCTCGATGACCCAGGACTACGACCGGGGCGAGACCGGCCGGTTCGGCAACCAGATCCACGGCATGGCGATGCTGCTCGAGCGCCCGTTCGGCATGGGGCCGATGCACTGGCGCCTGATCTTCGGGCTAGAGCCGCACAACTCCTATATCGGCTCCTTCGCCAACGGCGGCTGGCTCGGGGGCGCGGTGTTCCTCGGCCTCGTGCTCGCCACCGGCTTCGTCGGCTTCCGCCTGATGGTGCGGCCCTCGCCGTTCCGGGCGCACGCGCAGATCGTCTGGCCGGCGCTGCTGATGTTCTTCCTGCAGGCGGTGCAGATCGACATCGAGAAGTGGCGCCACGTCTACATGATGCTCGGCATGGTCTGGGGCCTGGAGGCCGCGCGCCTCGCGTGGCGCGCCGCGCCGGAGGGAGCGCGGCGGCATGACGGCTGACAGACGCCGCGGGGCGCGGCAGAACGGTGCCATGATTCGCGATCGCGACCTGAAGCCGGGCGACGGGTCCAGGCGCGGCCCCTCCGACGGCGCGGGCGGCGAGGCGGCGCGGCTGGCCGCGCTGGCCGCCCTCGACATCCTCGACACCGACCCCGAGCCGCATTTCGACGCGGTCTGCCGGGTCGCCCGCCGCCAGTTCGGGGTGCAGATCGCCTTCGTCGCGATGGTCGACGCGCGGCGCATGTGGCTGAAGACGCCCTGCGCCGAGATTCCGACGGAGGTGCCCCGCGAGGAGACCTTCTGCCAGCACACGATCCAGGGGGACGACATCTTCGTCCTGCCCGACACGCACCGCGACCCGCGCTTCAGCGACTGGAACATCGTGCGGGGCCCCGCGGGTCTCCGCTTCTACGCCGGCATCCCGCTGAGCCTGCGGCCGGGCCTGCGGATCGGCACCCTCTGCCTCGCCGACCGCCGGCCGCGCGCCGACCTGTCGCCCGAGGAGGCGGCCTCCCTGCGCGACCTCGCCGAGGTGGTGGTCGCCCACCTGCGGCTCGCCGAGCTGAGCGCCCGCCGCGCCCGCGAGGTCGAGAAGGCGGTCGCCCGCGAGGCGGTGATCCAGGGGCAGGCCGGCGAGATCGCGAAGCGGGCCTGCGCTCAGGAGAGCGCCAACCAGCAGCTCGTCATGGCCGAGCAGCTCGCCAGCATCGGCAACTGGCAGGTCGACCTCGCCGACGGGCAGCCCGTCTGGTCGGAGGGGCTATACCGCATCGTCGGCCGCGATCCGGCCACGCCGCCGCCCCACCTCTCGCGGCTCGCCGACCTCTACCACCCCGAGGACCGGGCCCGGCTGCGTGCGACGATCGCCGATGCGATCTCCGGCGGCCGGAGCTTCGCCTACGAGGCGCGGGTGCTGCGGGCGGACGGGACGCTCCGCGACGTGGTGGTGCGCGGCACCGCCCGGACCGACGCGGGGGGCGCCGTGACGGGCCTGCTCGGCGTGCTGATCGACGTCACCGAGCGGCGGCGGGCCGAGGACGCGATCCGCCGCAGCGAGGTGCGCTACCGGGGGCTGGCCGAGACCCTGCCGCTGCTGGTCTGGACGATGCGGGTCAGCGACGGGCAGGCGACCTACGTCAACCCGCAGTTCCGCGCCTATTACGGGTCGATCGGCGCGGAACGGGCGGAGCGGCTCGCCCGCAACCACCCCGAGGACGCCCCGGCGATGGAGGCGGCGTGGCGGGAGGCCCTGGCCGCCGGCCGCGGCTATGCCGGGCAGTGGCGGCTGCGGCGCCACGACGGCGCCTACCGCTGGCACACGGTCTCGGTCTCGCCGATCTACCTCGACCGCGAGGGCGGCCCGATCGTCGAGTGGCTCGGCACCGCGCTGGACGTCGACGACATCGTCACCGCCGGGATCGCCGTCGAGGAGGCGCGCCGGCTGCTGCGCCTCGCCCTGGAGGCTGCCGAGGCCGGGACCTGGGACTGGGACATGCGCTCGGGCATCGCGACGCTGAGCCCGGAGAGCGCCCGCATGCACGGGCTGCCCGCGGGCGCCGAGCCGCACGCGCTCAGCGCCGCCGCCTGGACCGCCCTGGTCCATCCGGAGGATGCCGGCGACACCTGGAACGAGGTGCGGCGGGCGATCGACTCGCGCACCACCTACGCCGCCGAGTTCCGGGTCGGCGCGCGCTGGATCTACGCCCGCGGGCGCACCCTCTACGGGGCCGACGGCCGGCCCGCCCGGATGATGGGGCTGCACCTCGACATCACCGAGCGCAAGGCGGCCGAGGCGGCCCTGCGCGCGGCGACCCGCGACGCCGAGGCCGCCCGGGCCGAGGCGGAGCGGGCGAGCGAGGCCAAGAGCGAGTTCCTCGCGGCGATGAGCCACGAGATCCGCACGCCGCTCAACGGCATCCTCGGCTACACCGAACTGCTGCTCGACGGCGACGCCGTCCGCGGCGAGGACCGGCGGCGGCTGGAGCTGATCCAGGGCTCGGGGGCGGCGCTGCTGACGGTGGTCAACGACGTCCTCGACTTCTCGAAGATCGAGGCGGGCGAACTCGCCCTCGACCCCGTCGCCTTCCCGTTGCCCTCGGTGATCGACAACACCGTCTCGATCGTGCGCGGCAGCGCCCTCAAGACCGGTCTGGAGATCGCGGCGCAGGTCGACCCGGCCCTGCCGGACTTCGTGACCGGCGATCCCGGCCGCCTGCGGCAGGTGCTCCTGAACCTGCTCAACAACGCGGTGAAGTTCACCCCAGCGGGCTCGGTGACCCTGCGGGTTTCCCGTGCCGGCCCGGGGCCCGGGGCGCCGATCCGCTTCGCGGTGACCGACACCGGCATCGGCATCGCCCCCGCCCAGCAGGACCGCCTGTTCAAGCGCTTCAGCCAGGTGGACGGCTCGATCAGCCGGCGGTTCGGCGGCACGGGACTGGGGCTCGCGATCTCCCGCCACCTCGTGACGCTGATGGGCGGCACGATCGGCGTCGAGAGCCGCGAGGGCGCGGGCTCGACCTTCTGGTTCGAGATCCCCCTGCCCCCGAGCGCGGCGCCGGGCAAGGCCGCGGCGCCCGCCCCGGAGCCGGCCCCCGCCCCCGCATCCGCCGCCGGGGCCGGGGCCGGGGCTCCGAAGACGATCCTGCTCGTGGAGGATGTGCCGCTCAACCAGGAACTGGCCTGCGCCGTGCTGGAATCGCAGGGTTACGCCGTCACGGTGGCCGGCGACGGGGCCGAGGCGATCGCGGCGGTCGAGACGGCCTTCGCCGCGGGCGACGGCTACGACCTCGTCCTGATGGACGTGCAGATGCCCCGGGTCGACGGCATCACCGCGACCCGGCGGATCCGCGCCCTGCCCGGGCGCGCCCGCGCCGTGCCGATCGTGGCGATGACCGCCAACATCCTGCCGACGCAGATCGCGGAGCTGCGCGAGGCGGGGATGGACGACCACGTCGGCAAGCCGTTCCGGCGCGCCGACCTGTTCGCGGTCATCGCCCGCTGGACCGGCCCGGAGGGCCGCGCCTCCCGCGTGGAACCGGAGGCCGAGGAGCGGGGCGGCGCACCGGTCGACCCGGCGGTGCTCGACGCCGCCGTGCTCCGGGCGATGGAGGAGAGCTTCGGCAACGACCGCGTCGGCGGGCTGCTCGATCTCCTGGCCAACGAGCTCTCCGAGCGGTTCCGGCCGACCGAGACCGACCGCCTCCAGATCGCCCACGATGCGCACGCGATGGTCTCGGCCGCGGGGATGCTCGGCTTCGTCGGCCTGTCGCGCCTGTGCCGCGAGGTCGAGGCCGCCGCCCACGCGGGCGACGACCTGATGCCGCTGGTCCGCCGCCTGGAGGTGCAGCGGGCGACCACCCTGCGGACGATCCGCAAGCTGCGCGCGGCGTGAGGGACACGCAGGGTCGCGCCGGCCTCCCGATCGCCAGCGCGGTCTCCCGCATGCGGGGATGGAAGTTCACCCACACGCGTCCCCTGCCGCGCGCGCCGTCATCCCGGGGCTCGCCGCAGGCGAGAGCCCGGGATCCAGACCCGCCGCGATGACCGGATGAATGTTCCACGGGCAGATGACCGCCGGCGGCCGTCGCGGATCTGGATCCCGGGCTCCGCTGCGCGGACCCGGGATGACGGGGAGTGCATCAGATCCGGATGCGTGAATCCGATCGCCTGAGGCGGGGGAGAGGGCCGTCCGAATGCCTCGCGTGACGCAGCCGGTCAGCCCGCCGCGTCGTCCCCGCCCTCCGGCTCCGGATCGCCGGTCCAGGCGGTGGCGAAGGCCGCGAGCTGGCGGGCGTCGGCGAAGGCGGCGACGCTGACCTCCCGCTCGGCCGGGGTGCCGCCCGGATAGGGGCTCAGCATCACCCGCACCCGGGCGAGCCGGGCGCCCGGCGCGTGGGCGGCGATCCAGTCCGCCGCCTCCGGGACGAACCGCTCCGGCCCGGCCAGCGCGCGGGCGTCGCCGCGCAGCACCAGCACGTAGCTGCCGAGGCTCGGATCCGCCTCCTGCACCGCCTTGACGATGTCGATCACGGGCTTTCCGCGAAGTCGTTGATCTGCACCTGCGCCTGCGCGTCGGTGAAGTTCGGGATGTCGGCGAAGATCTCCTTGCCGTGCGCGGCGATGGCCTTCTGGAAGGCGTCGGCCGATTCGAAGGTCAGCAGCGCCATCACCTGGAACGGGGCGGGGCTGCCGTCCGGGGCGGAGACGCCCTTGACCACCTTCGCCTCGTGCAGGCCGAGCCCCGACCAGCGCTCGCGCGCCAGCGGCATGTGGTGGCCGAGGTAGTAGCCCATGTCGAACTTCGGGCCGGCCGGGTACATCACGCTCACCAGGATCATTTTTTCCTTCCTCCCTGTCCGTCCTCATCTGCCCGGTCCCGACACGAACCGGCAGAGGTTCGAAAAAATCAGTGCAGCTTCACCCGGGGCTCGGTGCGGCGGGTGAGCGCGCGGGCGACCGCGTCGATCGCCGTCTTGGCGGTGCCGTGCAGGGCCCGCTCGTGCATCTTGTAGAGCGAGCGGTACATCATCCGTGCGAACAGGCCGGCGATGAGCATGTTCTTGCCCTGGATGAAGCCCATCAGGCTGCCGACCGTCGAGTACTCGCCGAGCGACACGAGCGAGCCGAAATCCTTGTACTTGAACGGCTTGAGCGGCTTGCCCTCGATCTTGGCGCGGATCTGGCCGATCAGGTGGGTGGCCTGCTGGTGGGCGGCCTGGGCGCGCGGCGGCACCGGCCGGTCCGAGCCCGCCTCGACGAGGTAGGCGCAGTCGCCGAGCGCGAAGATGTCGGGGTCGCGGGTGGTCTGGAGGGTCGGCGTCACCACGAGCTGGTTGGTGCGCGTCGTCTCCAGGCCGCCGATGCCCTGGAGGAACGGCGGCGCCTTCACGCCCGCCGCCCAAACCACGAGTTCCGAGGGGATGAAGGTTTCGTCGGCGAGCTGGACGCCGTCGGCGCGCACCTCGGTCACCCGCGCCTTGAGCCGGACGTCGACGCCGATCTTGGAGAGCAGCGCCATCACTTCCGAGGACAGGCGCGGCGGCACCGCGGGCAGGATGCGGTCGGCCGCCTCGACCAGGGTGATGCGGATGTCCTTGCCCGGGTCGATCTTGTCGAGCCCGGTCGAGACCACGTGGCGCAGGGTCCGGTGCAGCTCGGCCGCGAGCTCGGTGCCGGTGGCGCCCGCGCCGATCACGGTGACGTGGAGCTGGCCCGGCCGCACCGGGCCGGCCTGGGTGTGGGCGCGCAGGCTCGCGTTGACGAGGCGCTGGTGGAAGCGCACCGCCTGATCCTGGGTGTCTAGGGCGATGGCGTGCTCGGCCACGCCCGGCGTGCCGAAATCGTTGGTGGTCGAGCCCACCGCCATGACCAGCGTGTCGTAGCCGACGGTGCGCTCGGGGGTGACCTCGCGCCCCTCCGCGTCGTGGCTCGCGGCGAGCTGGACCGTCCGCGCCTCCCGGTCGAGCCCGGTCATCCGGCCGATCCGGTAGCGGTAGCCGTGGGTGTGGGCGTGGTGCAGGTAATCGACCGCGTGGTGGCCGATGTCGAGGCTGCCCGCCGCCACCTCGTGCAGCAGCGGCTTCCAGATGTGGGTGCGGGCCCGGTCGACGAGGGTGACGTGCGCCTGCCGCTTCCGCCCGAGCGTGTCGCCGAGCTTCGTCACCAGTTGCAGCCCGGCGGCGCCGCCGCCGACCACCACGATGCGGTGCAGCCCGGACTCGCTCTCGACAGGGACCATGGACGCCTCGCCTCCCGGCGCGCCGGAAACGGCGCGTCGCCCTGCTTAAACGCTCGGGCGGGCGGTTTGCCAGTTCTGCCCCCTCCCCGCGATGCCGCACGGTGTCATAATCCATGCTCCCGTCAGGACTTTTGCGGTGCGCCGCACGGCTCCGCGGAGGGACGCGCAGACCCGGGCGCTCATCCCTCCGCGGAGCCGCGCCGCAGCAGCGGCCGCACGAGGAGGCCGTCCGCGTCCGGCGCGAACCCGGTGGAGGCGGCGAAGGCGTGCAGGTCGGGCGGTCCGGGATGCAGCACGAGGCGGTCGCAGGCCGCCTGCCGCGCCGCCCGCGCGGCGGCCTTGAGCAGCACGCGGCCGATCCCCCGGCGACGGGCGTCGGGGGCGACGAGGAGCAGGGTGATCAGCCCGAAGGGGCGAGCCGCCAGGGTCGGGCAGGGGTTGAGGGCGATGAGGCCGCTCGGCGGTCCCCACTCCACGGCGAGGAGGGCGGTGCCGCCCGCCTGGCCCAGAGCGTCGAGGCGCCCGGCCAGATCCGCGACGGAGACGGCGAGGCCGGCCTCGGCGAGCAGCGCGGCGAGCCCCGGCGCGTCGGACGCCGCCGCGGCGCGGATCTCAAGCCCGTAGCGCGTGCCCATCCCGGTCCCTCCAGCGCCGCGCTCACCGCGCCGGCAGGCGGTCGAGCCAGCCGAGCAGCGCGTCGGCCGCCGCGCGCCAGCGGGGCTCCAGCATCACGGCGTGGGCCATGCGCGGCAGGATCACCGGCGCGGCGCCGTAGTACAGCCCGGTCCGGAAGACCTCGTCGGCCGGCACGAAGCGGTCGTCGGCGCCTCCGAGCACGAAGGTCGCGGGCGCCTGCCAGGGCAGCGGCGCGAAGGGCGGCCAGCCCTGGAGTTCGGCGCCGACGCGGCCCGATTCGGCGCTCGCGCGCCGTTCGAACGCCGCGAGCGCGTCGTGAGCGGCGTCCTCCGAGAACAGGCCGCGGCGCAGCACCCGCGGATCCGGCCGGCCGCCGAAGCTCGTCTTCAGGATCTCGCCGAGCAGGGCCGGCGCGGTCAGCGCCATCCGCCAGGTCGACGGCGCGAGGCCCCAGGGCGGCACCGCGGCGATCAGGCCCATGCCGAGCGGCCGCCCGCCGCCGCGGATCCAGTTCTGCACCACGGCGCCGCCGAGCGAGTGGCCGACCACCACCAGCGGGCCGCCGATCCGCGCGGCCGCGGTGGCGAGGTCGCGCGTGTAGTCGGCGAGCGTGTGGCGGGGCAGATCCGCGCGCCCGGGGCTGCCGCCGTGGCCGCGCAGGGAGACGGCGTGCGCGGCGTAGCCCGCCTCGGCCATGCGCGGCAACCAGTGATGCTCCCACACCCAGGCGCCGACGCAGATGCCGTGGACGAACAGGAGCCGGGGCCCGCGCGGCGTCCCGGCGGGGCGGCGCGTGAGGATCTCCAGCTCCAGGTCCATCCGGTGCTCCGTCGGCGGGGAACGGGGCACCGCCTCGCGCTTTGCCCCGCAAACGTCCGGGCAACGCGGGAGTGCACGACATGATCGAGAGATCCGGGACCCCGGGCGGCGGCAAGCCGCCGCAGGCTCAGACCCCGCCGCAGGCCTCGTCGCCGCCCGACAGCGCCGATGCGCCGGCTGCGCGCGAGGTGGAGCGGGACAAAGCGGAGCCGGAGAAGGCGCGGACCGAGATCGAGGCCGGCGACGTGGCCGACGACCTCGCCGATTTCGCCTGAGGCGGCCGAATCAGGCCCCGCCCGGCAACCGGCGGACACGCGAAGCCCGCCCGGCCGCTTGCGGGCCGGACGGGCTTCGCGTCTCAGGGGATTCCGGCGGCGCGGCGCGGCCGGCGATCGGGCTCAGACCGGTTCCTTGGCCTTGCGCGGGCGGCTGGCGCGCTTGGGCTTCTCGGCCACCGTCTCGGCCTCCTCCGAAGCGGCCGGGGCGGCGGACTTGCGGCGCTGCTGGCCGAGGCCGAGGCTGCGCGCCAGCTCCGAGCGCTGGGCCGAGTAGTTGGCCGCGGTGGACGGATAGTCCCGCGGCAGGCCGTAGCGCTCGCGGTACTGCTCGATGGTCAGGCCGTTGCGCGAGAGGTGGCGCTTCAGCGTCTTGTAGGGCTTGCCGTCGATGAACGAGATCAGCGCGTCCGGGGTGATCGACTTCCGGACCTGCGCGGAGCTCGGCTTGTCCGCGACCTCGACGGCGGCCTCCGGTGCGGAGAGCTTCACCAAGGCGGCGTGCACGCCGGCGAGCAAGGTCGGCAATTCCCCGACCGGCACGGAATTGTTCGAAACGTAGGCCGACACGATGTCCGTCGCCTGTTCGATGAAGCTCAAATGCCGGTCCGCCGCAATCTCGTCCATCGATGGATCCCTCTATCCGCGCAACTGCTCTACCGATCTACGGTTTGCGCGACAAAAGCAAGCCGTCCTAGCGGATCAATCTAACACAATCCCCTGATCGTCGACGGGCGCATTACTCATTCGGTCGATGAACCCCAATCGTCGCCGGCCGGAGTTCGGTGCAACGCGCCCCGGAGAGTGTCCGCCCGGCCCGCGCATCGCGGCGAAGGGCGCCCTTTCCGGCTTGGCGACGCCGCCTCGACTCGGACTGATGATCGAAACACGGGCGGTCGTCGCCGCGCCGGCACCGTGTGCGCCCGTCCGGCGCGCGCCATATGGAGTGCGACGCGGGGCGTGCGGGGAGTTGGCGCGGTGGACGGCGAGGCGGTGCGGGGCACGGTGTTCGGGGCGCATATCCCGTTCGTGAACTTCTGCGGGATCGAGGCGCTCGACGTGCGCGAGGGCCGCACGCGCCTGCGCCTCGCGCTCGCGCCCGAGCACGGCAACAACCTCGGCATCGCCCACGGCGGCATCCTGTGCACGCTGCTCGACGTGGCGCTCGGCACCGCCGCCCGCCTGAATGCCGGGCGGCCGGTGGTGACCCTCGACATGCAGACCCGCTTCCTCGCCCCCGGCCGCGGGGTGCTGATCGCGGAGGGGCGCGTGACCCGGGCCGGGCGCTCGGTGCTGTTCTGCGAGGCGGAGATCCGGACCGAGGGCGGCGGCTTGGTCGCCACCGCCACCGGCCTCCTCAAGCCGGTGGCCGAGCGCCGGCCGGAGGAGGCGCCGCCCGGACGGGGCTGACGCGCCCCGGTGCGACACCGCCGGGCCGGCGGACGTCGCGGCGGCGCCGCTCGGGGTCGGCGCGGATGAATTGACGCCCGGGCGGCGCGGTGGGAAAGCCTCGGGCCATGACGACCCCGCAGGATCCCCGCGCCGCGCTGGCGCTCCCCGCCTCCGAGGCCGACGTGACGGCGATGAAGGCGGAGGCCGCCGCGTGGTTCGCGAGCCTGCGGGACCGCATCGTCGCGGCCTTCGAGGCGCTGGAGGACGAGGCCGCGGGCCCCTTCCACCCGGACGCGCCGGCCGAGCCCGGCCGCTTCGTGAAGACGCCGTGGGCGCGCACCGACCACACCGGCGCGCCGGGCGGCGGCGGCGTGATGGCGATGCTCAAGGGCCGGGTGTTCGAGAAGGCGGGGGTGCACATCTCGACGGTGCACGGCGAGTTCGCCCCCGAGTTCCGGGCGCAGATGCCGGGCGCCGCGGACGACCCGCGCTTCTTCGCCACCGGCATCTCGCTGATCGCCCATCCCTGGAACCCGCACGCGCCGACCGTGCACATGAACACCCGGTTCGTGGCGACGACGAAGGCGTGGTTCGGGGGCGGGGCCGACCTCACCCCCGTGCTGGAGCGCCGCCGCAACCAGGACGACCCCGACAGCCGGCACTTCCACGCCTGCCTGGAGGCCGCCTGCGGGCGGCACGGCGGCGACTACCCCCGCTACAAGGCGTGGTGCGACGCGTATTTCCACCTCAAGCACCGCGACGAGCCCCGCGGCATCGGCGGCATCTTTTACGATTATCGCTGGAGCGGCGATCCGGGAGCCGACCTCGCCTTCACGAAAGATGTCGGGCTCGCCTTCCTGGACGCCTACCCGCCGATCATGCGCGCCAACATGGCCCGGCCCTGGACCGAGGACGACCGGCTGGAGCAGCAGGTCCGGCGCGGGCGCTACGTGGAGTTCAACCTGCTCTACGACCGCGGCACCATCTTCGGGCTGAAGACCGGCGGCAACGTCGCCTCGATCCTGTCCTCCCTGCCGCCGACCGTGCGCTGGCCCTGATGGCGGGGCTGCCCGGAAGCTTCGCCCCGCAGCAGGACGCGGCGCTGAAGGCGATCGCCGCGTGGCGGCGGGACGGCGGCGCGCAGGTGTTCCGCCTGTTCGGCTACGCCGGCACCGGCAAGACCACGCTCGCCCGGCGCATCGCCGAGGACGTCGACGGCTCGGTCGTGTTCGGCGCCTTCACCGGCAAGGCCGCCTCGGTGATGCGCCAGAAGGGCTGCTACGACGCGGCCACCATCCACTCGCTGATCTACCGCACCAAGGAGGCCGAGGAGGGCGGGCCGACCTTCACCCTCAACCGCTCCGGCGCCGCCGCCAAGGCCGACCTCATCGTCATCGACGAGTGCTCGATGGTCGATTCGGACCTCGGCAACGACCTCCTGTCGTTCGACAAGCCGGTGCTGGTGCTGGGCGACCCCGCCCAGCTCCCCCCGGTGCGCGGCGGCGGCTTCTTCACGGAAGCCGAGCCCGACGTGATGCTCACCGAGGTCCACCGGCAGGCCAAGGACGACCCGATCGTGCGCATGGCCATGACCGTGCGCGAGGGCGGGCGCCTCGACCTCGGCGTCTACGGCCAGAGCCGCGTCGTCTCCCGCCGGGAGCTGGACCCGGCCGAGGTGCTGGAATGCGACCAGGTGCTGGTGGGCCTCAACAAGACCCGCCGCCTCTACAACGGCCGCCTGCGGGAACTCGCCGGCCACACCGACCCGATGCCGGCGGTGGGGGAGAAGCTCGTCTGCCTGAGGAACGACCGGGTGAAGGGCCTGCTCAACGGCTCGACCTGGACGGTGCAGGCGGTGCGCAACCCGCCGCGGCCCGACATGGTCCGCCTCGACGTGGTGCCCGAGGACGACCCGGCTTTGCGCCGCCGCCCCACCGACATCAAGGTGCTGCGGGCGATGATCACCGGCACCGACGAGGAGATCCCGCTGTTCCTGCGGCGGGAGACCGACGAGTTCACCTACGGCTACGCGCTGACCGTGCACAAGGCGCAGGGGTCGCAGTGGGACCGGGTGACCCTGTTCGACGAGGCCTACGCCTTCCGCGAGCACCGGGCGCGCTGGCTCTACACGGGGCTGACGCGCGCGGCGCAGGCGATCACCGTGGTGGTGTGAGTTCCCCTCCCCCTTGTGGGGAGGGGTTAGGGGTGGGGGTGGCGCAGGATCAAGCGATCCGGTGCCTCCTGCACCACCCCCACCTCCGGCTCCTCCCCACAAGGGGGAAGAGAGGCCCTCTCACATCCGGCAGCTCTCGAACCCCTCGCGGATCGCCGCCTCGTCGAGGTTGCGGCCGATGAACACCACCCGCGACACGCGCGTCTCGTCGGCGCCCCATTCCCCCTGCACGTCCCCGTCGAGGATCATGTGCACGCCCTGGAAGACGAAGCGCTTGGGCTCGTCGGGGAAGGCGACGATGCCCTTGCAGCGCAGGATGTCGGGTCCCTGCACCTGGGTCAGGTTCGAGATCCAGGGCATGAACTTCTCCGGGTCCACCGGGCCGTCGATCTTCGCCGAGATCGAGCGGATGTCCGCGTCGTGATGGTGGTGGTGGCCCTCTTCCAGGAATTCGGGCTCCACCTCCAGGATGCGGTCGAGGTCGAAGGCGTTGCGCTCCAGCACGGCGTCGAGGGGCACGGCGCAGTTGGTGGTGCGGTGGAGCTTGGCCAGCGGGTTGATCGCCCGGATCTCGCCCTCGACCCGGGCGAGGTCGTCCGCCTCCACGAGGTCGGCCTTGTTGAGCAGGATCACGTCGGCGAAGGCGATCTGGTTCTTCGCCTCGGGGGCGTCCTTCAGGCGGTCGGAGAGCCACTTGGCGTCGGCCACCGTCACCACCGCGTCGAGGCGCGCGGCGCCGCCGACATCCTGATCGACGAAGAAGGTCTGGGCGACGGGGGCCGGGTCGGCGAGCCCGGTGGTCTCGACGATGATCGCGTCGAACTTGCCCCGGCGCTTGACCAGCCCGTCCATGATCCGGATCAGGTCGCCGCGCACGGTGCAGCAGACGCAGCCGTTGTTCATCTCGAACACCTCCTCGTCCGCGCCGACGACGAGGTCGTTGTCGATGCCGATCTCGCCGAACTCGTTGACGATCACCGCGTAGCGGCGCCCGTGGTTCTCGGTGAGGATGCGGTTGAGGAGCGTGGTCTTGCCGGCGCCGAGATAGCCGGTGAGCACCGTGACCGGGATCCTGCCGTCGGGGGTCTGCGCGGCTGTCGTCATGGCGGGCCTGTCGATGGGTTCGGGCGTGGATGCGTTCGGGGTCGCGCCCTGTAACATTGTAGCGCGTCCCGGCCAACGGAAGGGCCCCGCGCGCCTGTCACGCGTCCCTGTCACGCGACCGTCACGGGGCTCGCCCAGAGACGGCGGACCGCCTCCCGACGGAATCCGTGACTGTGGCCGCAACAGCGCAGGCAGCGCCCCTCTCCCGTTCTCACGAAACCGTCGATTGTGGCCGCCTTGACGCAGGGTTAACCCTCGCCCGCAGCCGCGGGGAGGCGGTCCCGCCGGCCGGGCGCGGGTCCGGTTCCGTGCCTTAGAAATGCACCACCCGTCCGCTCACTGCCTGTGCCGGGTCCCGGCGCGAATCGTGCCCCTCCCCCATCCCGGCTGACGCGACGCTCATGGACGCCCGCAACCCGCTCGAACAGGACGAGGGCCTCGCCAGCCCCGCCCCGGCGCGCCGCCGCGGCCGCGCCCTCGCGATCCTCGCCGCGCTCCTCGCGCTCGCAGGCGCCGGCGCCTTCGCCTACCTCCAGCCCGAGCGCGCCCGCGCCGTCGCCGAGGGCGTCGTCGCCTCGGTCAAGGGCCTGTTCGAGTCCGGCAACGCGGATCCGGGCATCGACATCGGCAAGGCCGCCCCGGTCGAGCGGGTGTTCCGGCCGAGCAAGGAGCAGCGCGCCGCCTTCGAGATCCTGCCGGTGGCGACCCAGGTGTTCCGGCCCGAAGGGTCGGCCGAGGGGCGCATCGCGCTCAACGAGGACGACAACGTGCCCGTCGTGTCGCCCTATTCCGGGCGCGTCACCCGGGTCCTGGTGCGGGCGGGCGACGACGTGAAGGCCGGCGCGGTGCTGCTGACGCTCGAAGCCACCGACATGCTCCAGGCGCAGAGCGACTACCAGGCCGCCCTGAACAACGTGCAGAAGCAGCAGGCGCTGCTCAAGCTCGACGTGACCATCGCCCAGCGGCAGCAGGAGCTGTTCCAGGCCCGCGCGGTGGCGCTGAAGGACTACCAGTCCGCGCAGAACGACGTGATCGCCGCCCAGAGCGACCTGAAGACCGCCGAGGCGAGCCTGGAGGCGGTGAAGAACCGCCTGCGGCTGCTCGGCAAGACCGACGCCGAGATCGCCGCCTACGAGAAGAACGGCACGATGAGCCCGGAGACGCAGATCCGGGCGCCGATCGCCGGCACCATCGTCCAGCGCAAGGTCGGCATCGGGCAGTACGTCAGCGCGTCGAGCGACCCGCTGTTCGTGATCGGCGACCTCTCCACCGTGTGGCTCGTGGCCAACGTGCGCGAGAGCGAGATCCCGAAGATCCGCATCGGCCAGGAGGTCGAGGCGCGGGTGGCGGGCTTCGGCGCCCGGGTGTTCAAGGCGCGGGTCAACTACATGGCCGCGAGCCTCGACGCGGCCACCCGCCGGCTCGCCGTGCGCAGCGAGGTCGACAACCCCGACCGGGTGCTCAAGCCGGAGATGTTCGCGACCTACACGATCATCACCGGCAAGGGCGAGCCCTCGCCCTCGGTGCCGCTGGCGGCCGTCGTCTACGAGGGCGAGCGCACCCACGTCTGGGTCGCCCGCCCCGACGGGGCGGTGGAGGCGCGGAACGTCCGGCTCGGGCTGATCAACGGCGACAGCGCCCAGGTCGTGGAGGGCCTCCAGGCCGGCGAGCAGATCGTCACCCGCGGCGCCCTGTTCATCGACCGGGCGGCCTCGGGCGAGAAGGCGTCGTGAGGCGATGAACAGCCTGATCGTCTTCTCGCTCAAGCAGCGCGTCCTCGTCGTGCTGCTGTTCGTGCTGATGCTGGGCGCGGGCTACGCCGCCTACACCCGCCTCAACATCGAGGCCTATCCCGACCCGGTCCCGCCGCTGGTCGACGTCATCACCCAGAACCCCGGCCAGTCGGCCGACGAGATCGAGCGCTACATCACCATCCCGCTCGAAGTGGCGCTCGCCGGCATCCCGAACGCCACGGTGGTGCGCACCATCTCGCTGTTCGGCCTCTCCGACGTGAAGGTGCAGTTCAACTACGAGTACACGTATGAGCAGGCGCTCCAGCGCGTGCTCAACCGCCTGTCGCAGGCCCCGACCCTGCCGAACGGCGCCCAGCCGCAGATCTCGCCGACGAGCCCGGTGGGCGAGATCATGCGCTACAAGCTCGTCGGCCCGGCGGGCTACTCGCCGATGGACATGAAGACCCTCCAGGACTGGGTCCTCCAGCGGCGCTTCAAGGCGATCCCCGGCGTCGTCGACGTGACCGCGTTCGGCGGCAAGGCCAAGGAGTTCGAGGTCGCCGTCGACCTGAACCGGCTCCAGGCGCAGGGGCTGACCCTGGTGCAGCTCACCACCGCCCTGAACAACGCCTCGATCAACGTCGGCGGACAGACGCTGAACGTGGGGCAGCAATCGGCGGTGGTGCGCGGCATCGGCCTGATCCGCGACATGGACGACATCCGCGACACGATGATCAGCCTCGTTAACGGCGTGCCGGTGCTGGTGCGCGACGTGGCGGAGGTGCGCGTCTCCAACGCCCCGCGGCTCGGCATCGTCGGCCACGACGGCCAGCCCGACATCGTCGAGGGCATCGTGCTGATGACCCGCGGCGGCCAGAGCCTGCCGACGCTGGAGCGCGTCGAGGCCGAGATCGACCGGATCAACGCCTCGACCGTGCTGCCCCCCGACGTGAAGATCGAGCGGATCTACGACCGCTCGGGGCTGATCCACACCACCACCCACACGGTGATGCACAACCTCGTGTTCGGCGTGGTGCTGGTGTTCATCGTGCAGTGGCTGTTCCTGGGCTCGCTCACCAGCGCGATCATCGTGGCGGCGACCATCCCGTTCGCGCTGGGCTTCGCGATCCTGATCCTCGTGGTGCGCGGCGATTCGGCCAACCTCCTGTCGCTGGGCGCGATCGATTTCGGCCTGATCGTCGACGCGACGGTGATCATGGTCGAGAACGTGTTCCGGCATCTGGCCGAGCCCGAGCACTCGGAAGGGCAGAACGCGCCCGGCGGGCTGAAGGGCCGGCTCGGGACCATCGCCATCGCCGGCATCGAGGTGAACCGGGCGATCTTCTTCTCGGCGGTGATCATCATCGTCGGCTTCCTGCCGCTGTTCACGATGACCGGCGTCGAGGGCCACATCTTCGGGCCGATGGCCAAGACCTACGCCTACGCGCTGGTCGGCGGGTTGATCGCCACCTTCACCGTCTCGCCGGCCCTGTCGGCGATCCTGCTGCCGAAGCGCGTGGAGGAGCGCGACACCCTGATCGTGCGGCTGCTGCGCTTCGGCCACGAGATCATCCTCCGGTTCGGCCTGCGCAACCGGATCCTGTCGCTGGCGGTGATGCTGGCGATCCTGCTGGTGTCGGGGCTCGCCGCGCGCAACCTCGGCCTGGAATTCCTGCCCAAGCTGGAGGAGGGCAACCTCTACGTGCGCGGCACCATGCCGGCCTCGATCTCGCTGGAGGCGGGCAACGCCTACGTGGAGCGCCTGCGCAAGATCTTCACCGAGGTGCCGGAGGTCGTCACCGTCATCTCGCACCAGGGCCGGCCGAGCGACGGCACCGACGCCACCGGCTTCTTCAACGTCGAGATCCTGGCGCCCCTGAAGCCGATCGACCAGTGGCGCAGGGGGCTCGACAAGGAGAGCCTGATCCGCTCCCTGTCGAAGCGGCTCGACGCCGAGTTCCCGGGGATCGAGTTCAACTTCTCGCAGTATATCGAGGACAACGTCCAGGAGGCGGCCTCGGGGGTGAAGGGCGAGAACTCGGTCAAGATCTACGGCACGGATCTCGCCGCGATCACCAAGGCGGCCAACCAGGTCAAGGCGGTGCTCGCGACCGTGCCCGGCATCACCGACCTGTCGGTGTTCGAGTCGCTCGGCCAGCCGACCGTGCGCATCGACGTGGACCGGCACAAGGCCGCCCGCTACGGCCTGTCGATCGGCGACGTGAACACCACGATCCAGGCGGCGATCGGCGGGCAGACAGTCGGCGACCTCTACGAGTACGGCTCGGACCGGCACTTCCCGATGCGGGTGCGGCTCGCGCGCGAGTTCCGCTCGTCGCTGGCGACGATCCGCAACATCTCGGTCGGCGCCCAGAACCCGAACGGCGGCGTGATCCCGGTGCCGCTCTCCGAGATCGCCGACGTCGACCTCGTCTCCGGCGCCGCCTTCATCTACCGCGAGGACCAGGAGCGCTACATCCCGGTCAAGTTCTCGGTGCGCGGGCGCGACCTCGGCTCGACGGTGATCGAGGCGCAGCGGCGCGTGGCCCAGGAGGTCGACCTGCCGGCCGGCTACCACATGGAGTGGGTCGGCCAGTTCACCAACCTGAAGGAGGCCGCCGCCCGGCTGAGCCTCGTCGTGCCGATCACCCTGCTGCTGATCGCGCTGCTCCTGTTCGTGAACTTCTCCTCGCTCACCGACATGCTGCTCACCCTGTCGGTGATCCCGATGGCGATGATCGGCGGCATCCTCGCTCTGTTCGTCACGGGCACGCCGTTCTCGATCTCGGCGGCGATCGGCTTCATCGCCCTGTTCGGCATCTCGACGATGGAGGGGGTGATCCTGCTCGCCTACTACAACCAGCTCCTCGACGAGGGCTGGGAGCGCTCCCAGGCGGTGTGGCAGGCCGCGGTGGTGCGGATGCGCCCGGTGATGATGACCTGCGTGGCCGCCTGCGTCGGCCTGCTGCCGGCGGCGGTGTCCACCGGCATCGGCTCGCAGGTCCAGAAGCCGCTGGCGCTGGTGGTGGTCGGCGGCATCCTGCTCGCGCCGAACCTGATCCTGGTGATCATGCCGGTGCTGATCTCGCTGTTCTCCCGGCGCGGCACCAACCCGGAGGCGCGGGCCCTGCGCGAGCACAGGTACGCGGCGTGACCGGGGTCGGGGCCGTGGCGCGGGCGCCACAGGCGCGCGGCGCGGCCGCGGGCCGGGACGGCTTGGCATTGACGGCGCGCCCGTCGGCGGCCCTCTACGGGACGGGACACGGAGCGGCCTTCCCGGGCCGGGTCGGGGGCGCGATGACGGGGGCGGCTGGGATCGGCCGGCGCGGGATCCGCGCCGCGGCGCGCGGCGCCGCGGTCGCGGCCGCCCTCGGCCTGTCCGCCTGCGCGGTCGGCCCGAACTTCGTGGCGCCCGAGGATCCGCCGGTCACCCGCTACACCAGGGAGCGGCTCCAGAACCCCTCGGCCGCCGACGCCGTGCGGACCCGCCAGGGCGGCTCGGCCGACCAGAGCTTCGTCTCCGGCGCCGACATCCCCGGCCAGTGGTGGACCCTGTTCCGCTCGAAGGCGCTCAACCGCCTCGTCGAGCAGGCGCTCGCCAACAACCCGACGCTCGAGGCGGCCCAGGCCAGCCTGCGGATCGCCCAGCAGAACGTGCTGGCGCAGAAGGGCACCCTGTACCCGTCGCTCACCGCGACGCCGCAGGCGCAGGGCTCGCGGGCCCCGGGCCTCGACCTGCAATCGCCGCTGCTGAACCCGACCAACTACCTCTACAGCCTGTACACCCCGCAGGCCGTGGTCTCCTACAACCCGGACGTGTTCGGCGGGAACCGGCGCCAGATCGAGGCGCTGGAGGCGACCACCGAGAACCAGCGCTTCCAGTTGGAGGCCGCCTACCTCGCGCTCACGGCCAACGTCGTCGCCGCCGCGATCCAGGAGGCGGCCCTGCGCGCCGAGATCGACGCGACGCGGAAGGTGATCCAGGCCCAGACCGAGGTGCTGGGCCTCTACAACAAGCAGCTCTCGCTGGGGCAGATCGCCGGCGCCGACGTGGTGCAGCAGCAGGCGGCGCTCGCCCTGTCGCAGCAGCTCCTGCCGCCGCTGGAGAAGCAGCTCGCCCAGCAGCGCAACCTGCTGACCGCGCTCGCCGGCCGCCTGCCCTCGGAAGAAGTCTCCGAGACCTTCACCCTGGCCGCCCTGCGCCTGCCGACCAAGCTGCCGGTGAGTCTGCCCTCGCGCCTCGTCCAGCAGCGGCCGGACGTGAAGGCCGCCGAGGCGCTGGTGCATCAGGCTTCCGCCAATGTCGGCGTCGCGGTGGCCAACCGCCTGCCGCAGTTCAACCTCACGGTCACCGGCGGGTCGAGCGCGGTGCAGATCGCCCAGCTCACCAATCCCGGCGCGGCCTTCTTCACGATCCTCGGCCAGACCACCGCGCCGATCTTCGACGCGGGCACCCTGTTCCGGCGCCAGCGCGCCTCGGAGGAGGCGCTGACCGTGGCGCAGGCCCAGTACAAGGCCACCGTGATCACCGCCTTCCAGAACGTCGCCGACGTGCTCCGCGCCCTCCAGGCCGACGCCCGGGCGGTGGCCGCCGCCGAGGCCGCCGAGCGGGCGACGGGCGAGAGCCTGTCGCTGATCCGCAAGCAGTACACCGCGGGCGCCGTGAACTCGTCGCAGGTGCTGATCGCCCAGCAGGGCTACCTCTCGGCGCTGGTCACCTCGGCGAGCGCCCGGGCCACCCAGTACGCCGACACCGCGGCCCTGTTCGTGGCGCTGGGCGGCGGCTGGTGGAACCGGGCCGACGTGGCGCCCCCGCCGCCGGAGACGGACCCGGCGAAGTTTCTGTGAGCGGGCTTCCCTCTCCCCGCCCGCGGGGAGAGGGAGCTTGCGCGGTTCCACCGGATCGCGCCTCACATCTCCGACACTCTTCCCGCACACCCTCCGTGCAAAACATGCGCCCCGACCCATGCCCAGGGCGCTTCAAAGAAAGCCCTGCTGAGCGGCTTTGATGGCGCGGTGCCTGTTTTCGGCGAAGGCTTCGCGGATCGCGCGCAGCGGCCCGGGGGCGTCCTTCACGAGGCGCAGCATGGCATTGCGCAGCGCGGCGATGGCCTGCGGGCAGGCCCCTGTGCGGATGCGGCTGCCCTCCTCGCGCAGGATCACGTCGCGGCGCCAGTGCAGGCGGGTCTCGATCAGCCCGCGGTCGCGCCCGAGCGCCAGCAGGGCGTCGGGATCGGCTTGCTCGGGCGTGAGGCTGGTCACCGCGCAGGCGATCCCGCGGCTGATCCGACCTTTCGTCTGGCGGATCCGCTCGATCCGGCAGATCTGGGCGGCCCCCGGTCAGCCGAGAGGGACCACGCAGTCGTGGCTGACGCTCAGGCGCCGCGTCTCGATGCGGCCGTGCCCTTTCTCGGCGACCGACGCGCTGAGGGTCAGGTCGGGGGCGGGCTGGCCCGCATCAGCGGACGGGCGGGCGGCGCCGCTCGCCTTGAGCGCCTTGAGCAGCGCCGGGGGGGAAGGCGTCGCCGAAGGCGAGGACCAGATCGGCCATCAACGCGGGCCGGTTGGCTTTGACGGCAAACAGGTACTCCCCGTGCTGATCGCGGATGCCCTGGCAGATCGCCCGCTTGCAGAACACCGCGTCGCCGGTGACGAGGGCACCGTGCAGCGGCAGCTCTTGAGCAGCGTCAGGGCCGCCGTGATCTCGTTGGCGTCGGGCGTCACCTGCAACTGGCCGATCACCCCGCCCAGCGTGCTGGCAAAGGCCGCCACCAGATGCGCGCCGCCGCTGCCGTCGTGGTCCGCCCCCGCCGAGCCGCGCAACCGCTTGCCGTCGAGCGCCACGTGACACAAGCCCCGATCCGGTTCGGCCGCACCACGCACCCAGGTCCCCAGCACCGCCTCGGTCGCCGCCACGTCGAGGGCCTTGAAGACGTCGTGGTACGTGGCATGGCAGGGCACCCGCTCCAGGCCGAGGCGGAACAGCGCCTCTGGCGGCAGCCGTCGGCCCCACCGGAACACGGCGCGTAGATCGTTGGCCCGCGACAGCATGGCGGCCAGAGACAGGGTCAGGACGGCGGGCAGTCCGTGCTGGCGCCCTTTGCGGCCGCGCCGATCCGGGATGGCCGCGAAGTGATCCCACAGGCTGCCAGCGCCCACGACGTCCAGTGCTTCGGCCACGCCGCCCGCCAGGATCATCTTCCAGATCCTGAATGAATCCGTCGCCGCGGACCGTCACCCCCTCAATCGCCTTCTCTGAATCGCCCTGCGGGAGGCCGGGTTGTCCCTCGATTTCGCTGCGGCGCCGCGATAAGACGCCGCATCACGACGGGAGCCCCGCGCATGGTTGGACAGAAGACCGCCCTCAAGGACGACGCGGCGAGCGGCACGCGGCCGGCCCCGCCCTGCACGCTGGTGATCTTCGGGGCGGGGGGCGACCTGACCAAGCGCCTGCTGATGCCCTCGCTCTACAACCTCGCGGGCGCCGGCCTCCTGCCGGACGGGTTCTCGATCCTCGGCGTCGACCACAGCGACGGCACGGACGACTCGCTGCGCGAGAACCTCACCCGGACGATGGAGGAGTTCAGCAAGGACCCGACCTCGGAGTTCCACGCCGACCACATCGACGCCAAGAGCTGGGGCTTCGTCCGCGACCGGCTGCACTACCTCAAGGGCGATTTCGAGAAGCCCGAGACCTTCGCGGCCGTGAAGGCGAAGGTGCAGGGCAGCGCGGTGTTCTACTGCGCCGTGGCGGCGCGGTTCTTCGGGACCATCGTCGACGGGCTCGGCGCGGCGGGCTTGCTCAAGGAATCCGACGGGACCTTCCGGCGGGTCGTCATCGAGAAGCCGTTCGGCTCGGACCTCGCCTCCGCCGAGGACCTGGACGCCCGGATCCTCAAGCAGGCCGACGAGAAGCAGTTCTACCGGATCGACCACTTCCTGGGGAAGGAGACGGTGCAGTCGATCATGGCCTTCCGCTTCGCCAACGGCCTGCTGGAGCCGGTCTGGCGGCGCGAGTACATCGACAGCGTGCAGATCACCGCCGCCGAGACGGTGGGCGTCGAGGAGCGCGGCGGCTTCTACGAGCCCACCGGCGCCCTGCGGGACATGGTGCCGAACCACATGTTCCAGCTCCTGTGCATGGTGGCGATGGAGCCGCCGAACTCGTTCGGCGCCGAGGCGGTGCGCAGCGAGAAGGCCAAGCTCGCCCAGGCCGTGAAGCCGATCCCGCCCGCCGACGCGGTGCGCGGCCAGTACACGGCCGGCACCTCGGAGGGCCGCGACGTGCCCGCCTACCGCGACGAGCCGCACGTGGCGAAGGATTCGGTGACGGAGACCTTCGTCGCCCTCAAGCTTCACATCGAGAACTGGCGCTGGGCCGGCGTGCCGTTCTACGTCCGCACCGGCAAGCGCATGACCGAGCGGCGCACGGAGATCGCGGTGCTGTTCAAGCCGGCGCCGTTCAAGCTGTTCGAGGACACGCCGAACGCCGACCTCGCCCCGACCGTGATGCGCATCACCATCGACCCGGACCACGGCGTGAACACCGAGTTCAACGTCAAGGTCCCGGGCCCGGAGATGAAGATCGGCCGGGTGCGCACCGCGTTCAAGTACAGCGACTTCTTCCCGAACCGGCCGAACGTCGGCTACGAGACGCTGCTCTACGACTGCATGACCGGCGACGCGACCCTGTTCCAGCGGGCGGACAACATCGAGGCCGGCTGGGCGGCGGTCGATCCGCTGCTGAAGGGCTGGCCGCAGGCGGACGTGGCGTTCTACCCGGCCGGGAGCGCCGGGCCGAAGGAGGCGGACGACCTGCTCGCCCGCGACGGGCGGCACTGGCTCGGGCTCGACGGCGCGACGGATTGAGCGCTCACGCTCCCCGCCAGGGGGGCGCCTCGTCGGGATGCGCCTCCACGCGTTCGAGGATCGCGGCGACCAGAGCCCGGGCGGGCGGCTCGAGCGTGCTCCAGCCGCCGTGCTCGGCGCCCCGTTCGAGGCGCAGGCGACGGCCTGCGCTGCCGTAGGTCATGGTGTACCCCCAGCCGGGCAGCATCGACCTCATCAGCGTCTCCGCGCTGCGGAGGTCGCCGATGTAGTCCTCCACGTACGAGATCGCGACGGTGATGTAGTATCGTCGGCGGCACGCCTCCGGCTCCCCATCGATCGGGCTGCGCGCGACCGGCGGACCGGCCCGCTCCTCGTCGTCCGCGTGGAAGGCGTGGGTGAGCCGGATGAGGGTGCCCCTGTGACCCTCCCGCCCGTCGAACAGGGCCAGGGCGATGTCGAGATTCGCTCGGCTCCCCCGCCACGTATAGCTGTAGGGCGATACGAGCCGCTCGCGCAGGGTCCGGATCCGGGCGGCATCGATACGGCGCGGGTCGGGTGGTACGGTGTCGAACGTCAGGCCGTCGAACGGGGTCAGCATCGCGTCGACCTGCGCCTGGTCGCTGTCGGACGCTGGGGTCGCAGGCTCAGGATTCGGGGTGGCTCCGCGCATCGTCACCCTCCGCAGGCGGTCGAGGGTCAATCCTCCAGCCGCGTCGCCATCCGTGCCCCCGGTCGGCCCCGGCGGCCTCAGGACCGCCCGAACGGCAGCATCGCCGCCACGGCCGGCGCATCGACCGGGCCCGTGAGCGGGTCGACGCTCATCCCCACCAGCCGTAATCGCGCGCGTCGCGCGCCTGCCGGTGGAAGGTCAGCCGCCGGTCGTACTCGCGCGGGTCCTTCGGCTTCACCAGGGCGCCCGGCGGCACGTTCAGCCAGTCGACGAGGCGGGTGAGCATGAAGCGCAGCGCCGCGCCCCGGCAGAGGATCGGCAGCGCCGCGACCTCCGCCGGCTCCAGCGGGCGCTCGGCCTCGTAGCCGGCGATCAGCGCAGCCGCCATCGCCCGGTCGAACCGCCCGTCCGCGTCGAAGCACCATGCGTTGAGGCAGACCGCGAGGTCGTAGGCGAAGGCGTCGGTGCAGGCGAAGTAGAAGTCGATCAGGCCCGACAGGGCGTCGCCGATGAAGAACACGTTGTCGGTGAACAGGTCGGCGTGGATCACGCCCCGGGGCAGGCCCGCCGGCCAGCCGGCCTCCAGCACGGCGAGATCGTCGCGGGTGCGCGCGGCGAGCCCCGGCGACACCGAATCGGCTTGAGCCTCGGCCTGCTCGAACAGCGGGCGCCAGGCGGCGACCGACAGGCTGTTCTCGCGGATCATGGCGAAATCGGCGCCCGCCGCGTGCAGCCGCGCCAGCGCCCGGCCCAGCTCGCGGCAATGGTCGACGCCCGGCGCCTTGACCGAAACGCCTTCGAGGAAGCTGACGATCGCCGCCGGCCGGCCGCACAGGCGCCCGAGCGCGGTGCCGGCCCGGTCGCGCACCGGCTGCGGGCAGGCGAGGCCCCGGGCCGAGAGGTGCTCCATCAGCCCGATGAAGAACGGCAGGTCGTCCGCCCGCACCCGCTTCTCGTAGAGGGTGAGGATGTAGGAGCCGGCGGTGGTGTGCAGGAAGAAGTTCGAGTTCTCGACCCCCTCGGCGATGCCCTTGTAGGACAGGAGGCCGCCGATCTCGTAGGCGGAGAGGAACGCGCCGAGCGCCGCGTCGGATACCTCGGTGTAGACCGCCACGAGCCTTCCGCCCTGCTTCTCTCGGGGTTTCATATGCCAAGGGGCGCCGAAGCGCCCCTTTCCGTCCGTCCGGCGTTGGCCGGGTGCCCTACTCGGCCGCCTCGCTGCGCAGCTCGCGCGGCAGCGGGAACACCATGTCCTCGACGACGGTCGACACCGTGTCGACCGTCACGTCGTAGCGGGCGGCGAAGGCATCGATGATCTCCTCGACCAGCACCTCGGGGGCGGAGGCGCCGGCGGTGAGGCCGAGCTTGCCGATGCCCTCGAAGGCCGGCCAGTCGATCTCCTCGGCGCGCAGCACGAGACGGGTGATCGGGCAGCCGACCCGCTCGGCGACCTCGCGCAGGCGCTGCGAGTTCGAGGAGTTGGAGGAGCCCACCACGATCAGCGCGTCGACCAGCGGCGCCACGTGCTTCACCGCCTCCTGGCGGTTGGTGGTGGCGTAGCAGATGTCGTCCTTGTGCGGCCCGGTGATGGTCGGGAACTTCTTCTTCAGCGCCTCGACGATGTGGCGCGTGTCGTCCACCGAGAGCGTCGTCTGGGTGACCCAGGCGAGGTTGTTCGGGTTCTCGGGCTCCAGGGCGGCGATCTGCTCCAGATCCTCGACCAGGGTGATCGAGCCCTTGGGGAGCTGGCCCATCGTGCCGACCACCTCCGGGTGGCCGGAATGGCCGACCAGCAGCACGTGGCGGCCGCGCTTGTGGTGGATCTCGGCCTCGCGGTGGACCTTGGTCACCAGCGGGCAGGTGGCGTCGATGGTGGTCAGCCCGCGCGAGTCGGCGTTGGCCGGCACGGTCTTGGCCACCCCGTGGGCGGAGAAGATCACGGGTGCGTCCCCGTCCGGCACCTCGTCGAGCTCGCGCACGAACACGGCGCCCTTCCGCTTCAGGCTCTCGACCACGTACTTGTTGTGGACGATCTCGTGGCGCACGTAGACGGGCGGGCCGTGGATCGCCAGCGCCCGCTCGACCACGTCGATGGCCCGCACCACGCCGGCGCAGAAGCCGCGCGGGGCGCAGAGCAGGATCTTGAGGGGCGGCTTGGCGGCCGCATCCGGGCTGGGCTCGGGAGTCGCGAGGTCGGCAGTCATGCGGGGGATGTGGCGAGGGCGGGGCTGTCCTGTCAACGGTCCTGACACGCGAACCGGGCGAGATCGGGGCCGCGGCCGACCTGTGTCGCAGGTTTGCCGCGCCCCGCAGGGCCCGGCCTCGGTAGATTCCCCGTCGGATTAACCGCGCCCGGCGATGGACGCGCGGCCATGCTTGTTCGACCATCCCGCGCGGCGATACGGTCTCCGCCGTCGACCCAAAGCTCTGCGCGCAGCCACGACTGGCCCGGGATCCCCTGTGAACGTTTGTACGTTGCCCGAACGACCGAGGGCACGCCGTCCGGGCGCGCCGCTCGCCACCAGCCCCGTCGGCTGATGGAGCGGCCGGTCGCCGAGATGGACTTGGACGATCACGACCCGGTCCCGCACGGGCCGGCGGCGTCCGCAGCGCCGCGCGCGGTGCGGCGCGTCACCGTGCGGCTGGCGCGGGGCCGCCTGCGGACGTGGCACCTGCGCCTGCTCGACGCCCTCGCCCGGCGGCCGGATTGCCGGCTCGGGATCGCCGTGAGCGCGGGCGACGCGCCCGACCTGCCCCCGAACGCCGAGCTGCTGTTCCGCCTGGAGGCGGCGATCCACGGCCTGCCCCGCCCGGGCCTCGCCACGGCGGTCGGGGCGGCGGCCCTCCAGCCCTACTCGGGTCCGGAGGCCGGCGCTCCCGACCTCGTGCTCGACCTCTCCGACACCTCGCCCGCGGGGGCGGACGCGCCCGCGACGTGGCGGCTCGACTTCGACGGCGTGCCGGGCGAGGCGGGCCTGCTCGCCGCCCTGTTCGCGGGCCGCGCGCCGGTCGCGGTCCTGCGCGGGGCGGACGGTGCGCCGGTCGCGGTCGGGCGCTTCGGCGCCGAGTCGAAGACGGTGATGCTCGCCGCCTTCGAGGATTACCTCGCCCGCACGCTCACCCTGATCCTCGCGGCCCTCGACGGGGGGGCGGGCGCCCTGCCGGACGACGACGCCCGCCGCCTCGCGCCGTCCGCCGGGTTCGACCTCGGTGCGGTCGAGGCGCGGCGGCGGGCCTTGGGTGGGCTCGCCCGGCAGGTCGCCCGGCGCGTCCGCGAGGTCGGCTTCCACCGCGAGCGCTGGCGGGTGGGGTGGCGCCGGATCGCGGGCCCGGACGTGATCGACCTGCGCCGCCACCCGGAGGCGGGCTGGACCGACCTGCCCGACGACGGGCGCCGGTTCTACGCCGACCCCTTCGCCATCGCCCGCGACGGCGCGGTGACGCTGTTCGTCGAGGAATTCGCCTACGCGTCCGGCAAGGGCGTGATCTCGGCGGTGCGCTTCGGGCCCGACGGGCCGGTCGGCCGGCCCGAGCCGGTGCTGGAGCGCGACGTCCACCTCTCCTACCCGTTCGTGTTCGAGGCGGAGGGCGAGGTCTGGATGATCCCGGAATCCTGCGCCGCCGGGACGATCGACCTCTACCGGGCCGCGCGCTTTCCCGGCGGCTGGACCCACGCGGCGACGCTCGTCGGCGGCGTGACCGCGAGCGACGCGACGCTCCTGCGCCACGGCGGCCGCTGGTGGCTGTTCGCCACCGTCCGCGACGGCGGCGGCAGCTACTCGGACGCCCTGCACCTCTGGTGGGCGGACGATTTCCGCGGCCCCTGGACCTCCCACCCGAAGAACCCCGTGCTGATCGACGTGGCCTCGGCCCGCCCGGCCGGGCCGATCGTCGTCCGCGGCGGCGCCCTGATCCGACCGGTGCAGGATTGCCGCGGCGGCTACGGCGCGGCGCTCGGCCTCGCCCGCATCCTGCGCCTCGACGAGGGGGCGTTCTCACAGGTGGTCGAGACCCGCCTCGGCCCGGGGCCCGCGTGGCCCGGCTGCCGCCTGCACATGCTGAGCGCGGCCGGCGGCCTCGAATTCATCGACGGTTCGCGCCGCGCCCGGCCGCGCTTCCTCGGAAGCGTCTCGTGAGCCATGCGAGGCGGCGTCCCGCCGTGAGCCGCGGACGATATTGACGCTCATCGCCGCAATTTGTAGATACAAAATAATCGGAAGGAGCGGAGGATCTACGAGAATGCCTAAGCTCACCCTTCCGCCGATCACCGACGCGCAGGAGGAACGGATCCAGGCCGGCATCGCCGCCGACCCCGACAATCCGGAGATCACCGACGCGCAGTTCGCCCAAGCCCGCCCCTTCGCCGACGCATTTCCGACCCTCGCCGAAAAGCTTCGCCGCGGCCGCGGGCCGCAGAAGGCGCCGATCAAGCAGCAGGTGAGTCTTCGCCTCGATCGGGACGTCGTCGCGCGCTTCAAGGCGACCGGGCCCGGCTGGCAAAGCCGGATGAACGACGTGCTCCGGCGAGCCGCGCGGGACATGCCGGCGGCCTGACGCGTTCCGGCCCACGATCGATCCGCGCGGCGGCGTCCGCCCCGAAACCGCCCCCGTGTGCCGAACGGCACCGCCCGCGTCTCGCCTCGCGGCCCGACGCGGGTTAAGCGGGGGCTCCACCCGCGCGAACCCCCAGAACGAGTGCGCATGGCGAGCCCGGGCGAACACGCGAGCTTCCTGCCCCCGGTCCTGACCTTCCTGTCGGCGGCGGTCATCGGCGTGCCGGTGTTCCGGCTGATCGGGCAAAGCGCCGTGCTGGGCTACCTCGTCGCCGGGGTGCTGATCGGGCCGTCCGGCCTGTCGCTGATCGCCGAGCCCGACACGGCCGCCAGCGTCGCCGAGATCGGCGTGGTGCTGCTGCTGTTCATCGTCGGGCTGGAGCTGCACCTGTCGCGGCTCGTCTCGATGCGCCGGGACATCTTCGGCCTCGGCACCGCCCAGCTCGTGGTCTGCGCCCTGGTGCTCGGCGGCGCGGGCGTGCTCGCCGGGCTCCAGATCGGCGCCGCGGCGGTGATCGGCATCGCGCTCGCCCTGTCGGCGACCGCGGTGGCGCTCCAGCTCCTGGAGGAGCGCGGCGACCTCGGCAGCGCCTACGGCTCCCGCGCGTTCGCGGTGCTGCTGCTCCAGGACCTGTCGGTGGTCGGCATCCTGGCGCTGATGCCGCTGCTCGCCTCGGCCGGCCACGGGGCCGGCGGCGCGGGCGGCCCGTGGCTCGGGGAGGCGGCGGCCTCGACCGGCCGGGCGCTCGCCGCGATCCTCGCCGTGGTGCTGGTCGGGCGCTACGGCCTCAACCCGTTCTTCCGCCTGCTCGCGGCCAGCGGCGCCCGCGAGGTGATGACCGCGGCCGCCCTCCTCGTGGTGCTCGGCACCGCCCTCTTGATGGAGCAGGTCGGCCTGTCGATGGCGATGGGCGCCTTCCTCGCCGGCATCCTGCTCGCCGAGTCGAACTTCCGCCACCAGTTGGAGGCCGACATCGAGCCGTTCCGCGGCATGCTGCTCGGCCTGTTCTTCATGAGCGTCGGCATGTCGATCGACGGCGCGCTCGTGCGCGAGGTGTGGCCGCAGCTCTTCGGGGCGACGCTCGCCGCGATCCTCGTGAAGGTCGCGCTGGTGGCCGGGCTGTTCCGGCTGTTCGGGTCCGACACGCTGGGCGCCCTGCGCGGGGCCGCCGTGCTGGCGCCCGCGGGCGAGTTCGCCTTCGTTCTGCTGCCGCAGGCGGCCGAACTCGGGCTCACCGGCGCCACCGCCACCCGCTTCGCGGTCGCACTGGCGGCGCTGACCATGCTGGTCGGGCCGATCATGGCCAAGGGGCTCGACCGGCTGATCGACCGGCGCCTGTCACGGGCGAGCGAGGCCGAGGCGGAGCCCTCGGCCGAACTCGCCGAGGGCGCGGGGGAGGCCCGGGTGCTGGTGATCGGCTTCGGCCGGTTCGGGCAGATCCTGACGCAGGTGCTGCTCGCCGAGGGCATCCCCGTCACGGTGATCGACAAGGATGTGGGGCAACTGCGCGCCGCCACCCGCTTCGGCTTCCGCATCTACTACGGCGACGGCACCCGCCTCGACGTGCTGCGCGCCGCCGGGATCGGCCGCGTCGAGACCGTCTGCGTCTGCGTCGACGACCGCGAGGCGGCGCTGAAGATCGTCGACATCGTGCACGAGGAGTTTTCCAGCGTGCGCACCTTCGTGCGCGCCTACGACCGCCTCCACGCCGTCGAGCTGATGAACCGCGACGTGGACTTCCAGATCCGCGAGACCTCCGAATCGGCGCTGGCCTTCGGGCGGGCGGCGCTGGAGGGGCTCGGGCTGACGCCGGAGGCCGCCGCGGCCCGGGCCGACGACGTGCGCAAGCGCGACATCGCCCGCCTCGTCCTCCAGCAGGCGGGCGCCCTGCCGGACGGGGCCGCGTGGCTGCGCGGCGCCGAGCCGGTGGAACTGCGCCCCGAGCCGCTGACCGCCCCGGCCCGCCCGGCCCGCGCGCTGAGCGCCGAGACCCGCGACCTGCTCGGGCAGGACCGCCGCGAGGCCGCCGAGCGGGTGCTGGCCAAGCCGTCGGCCGCCCCCGACGAGCCCGAGGGGACCGGAGACCCGGAGCTGGAGGCCGAGCTGGAGACGGAAGGCCGCGGCCGGGATGGCTGACGGGTCCCGGGGTTCGGCCGAGGCTGCGCGCTTCGTCGAGGGCTCGATCCTGCGCCACGTGCTGGTGATGAGCGCCACCGGCTCGGTCGGCCTGATGGCGATCTTCGTCGTCGACCTGCTGTCGCTGGTCTACGTCTCGCAGCTCGGCGACCCGCGGCTCACCGCGGCGGTGGGGTTCGCGAGCGTCGTGCAGTTCTTCGCCACCGCCGTGAACATCGGCCTGATGATCGCGGCCGGAGCCCTGGTGTCGAAGGCGGTGGGCGCGGGCGACCTCGCCGGGGCGCGCCGCCTCTCCGCCTCGGCGCTCGCGCTCGGCGCCCTGGTCGCGGGGGTGATCGCGGTGGCGATGCTCGCGCTGACCGACCCGCTGCTGAGGCTGATCGGGGCGGAGGGCGAGACTCTGGCGGTCGCCGGGACGTTCCTGCGGATCGCGCTGCCCTCGAACGCCCTGCTCGCCGCCGGCATGCTGTTCACCGGCCTGCTCCGGGCGATCGGCGCGGCGCGGCAGGCGATGACCGTGACGCTCGGCGGCGCCCTCGTCACCGCCGCCCTCGATCCCCTGCTGATCTTCGGGGCCGGCCTCGGCGTCGAGGGCGCGGCGATCACCGTCTGCATCGCCCGGGCGACCTTCGTGGCGATCGGCTGGCGGGCCTGGGCGGGGCACGGGCTGCTGCGCGCCCCGCGGCTCGCCGAACTCGCCGCCGACGCCCCCGCGATGGCGGCGATCGCCGGCCCGGCGGTGCTGACCAACCTCGCGCCCTCCGTGGCGAGCGCCTTCCTGGCCCGCCTGTTCGCCGGCTACGGGCCCGACGCGGTGGCCGCCGCCTCGGTCATCGACCGCCTGACGCCGGTGGCCTTCGGCGGGCTGTTCGCCCTCTCGGGGGCAGTCGGGCCGATCCTGGCGCAGAACTGGGGCGCGGGCCGCTTCGACCGGATGCGCGCCACCCTGGGCGCGGGGACGCGGGTCACGCTGGTCTACGCGGCCCTCGTCTGGCTCGCGCTGGCGGCCGCCCGCGCCCCGCTCGCCGCCCTGTTCGGGCTGCACGGCGTCGCGGCCGAGCTGTTCACGTTCTTCTGCCTCGTCGGCGGGGCGATCTGGTTCTTCAACGGCCTGCTGTTCCTCGGCAACGCCGCCTTCAACAACCTCGGCTTCCCGCTGCGCTCGACCCTGCTGAACTGGGGCCGCGCCACGCTCGGCACCGTGCCCCCGGCCCTGCTCGGCGGCGCGCTTTACGGGCCGCGCGGGGTGGTGGCCGGGATGGGACTCGGCTCGCTCGCCTTCGGCGCGCTCGGCATCCTGCTCGCCCGCCGCACCGTCGACCGCCTCGCCGCCCGGGGGACGCCGACCCCCGAGCCGCGCGCGGCCGAGGCCGTCCCCCTGTCCACCCCCCCGTCCAGCCCCTTGCCCGCCGGTCAGCCTCATCCCGGCCCGGTGGCGTGACGCCCCGGGTCATCGACAGGTCATGCGGCCGCAAGGGTCTGGTTCCGGGGCTGGATCCGGGGCTGGTTCCACTGTGTTTTTGACGGTGTCGCATCTTTTGTCGCGGTCCACCGTGGGACATGTGGCGAAATGATGCTTAGATGCCGTCAGTCCCGGGCTGCAGGACCGGGACGGGACCGAGGGCTCATGTTCAACCCGATCGATATGATGCAGGTTCAGGGAGGCGCCGGGACGCAGGCGATGGCGCAGCAGTTCGGGCTGACCGTCGAGCAGACGCAGCGCGCCATGGAAGCGCTGATGCCGGCCCTGACGCTCGGCCTCCAGCGCGGCGCGGGCCTCGACCCGATCGGCTTCGCCCGGATGTTCATGGCCCCGGACACGGCCCGCTCGACCGCCCCGCAGGGGCTCGACGCGCTCGGCCAGATGTTCGGCTCCGCCCAGTTGATGCAGGCCGTCCTGCAGCAGGCCTCGGCCGCCAGCGGCGTCGGCTCCCAGGTGCTGCGCCAGATGCTGCCGATGATGGCCGGCGCCGTGGTCGCGAGCATCGTCCACGTGATGCTCAACCAGCCCCAGGCCGAGCCGGCGCGCCAGCCCGCCGCCCCGCCGGCCCCGGCGCCGTTCCCGTTCGCGCCGCTCTGGGCCGACATGGCCCGGGCCTTCCTGCCCCCGTCCGAGCCGCAGGCCACCAAGCCGGCCGCGACGCGGCCGCCGCAGCCCGCGCCCCGGACCGCGCAGCAGCCCCCGCAGATCGACGCCCCCGAGACCGGCTCCGACGTGCTCCAGCAGATGTTCCGCACCGGCGCCGAGGTCCAGGAGCAGAACATCAAGGCCATGCAGGAGCTGTTCGAGGCCTTCTGGCCGAAGGCGCAGCCCCAGGCCGAGACGCCGCCGGCCCCGGCGGCCCCGCCCCCGCCCGCGGACGCCGCGCCGCAGGCGCCGCCGCCGGAGCGGCCCGCCCCGCGGTCCCGGCGCGGCCGCTCGGGCGACGGCGGGGCCGGCTGAGCCCCGCCCGGCGGCCTCCTGTCGCAGGCGCGACGGCCGGGCCCCGGCGGCCCGGGTTCGGGCTTCGTTCGGCGCTCGTGCGAGGCGCGCGCGACGTCAAAAAAAGCTCAACCGATCCGAAAAATGCCTGCGCTTGGCCTTGCGAAAGGTGCCGTGTAGGGATGCGGACCAATCGCCCGCCCGTGCACGCCGACGGAGGCCGGGCATCCCTCGCTGAGAACAGAGGCACGCCATGAGCGCCGGGACCGCCGCCGACAAGCACTTCCCCAACAGCTTCTTCGCCGCCCCGCTGACCGAGGCCGATCCCGAGATCGCCCGCGCCGTGGAGCAGGAGCTCGGCCGCCAGCGGCACGAGATCGAGCTGATCGCCTCCGAGAACATCGTCTCCCGCGCGGTGCTGGAGGCGCAGGGGTCGGTGCTGACCAACAAGTACGCGGAAGGCTATCCGGGCCGGCGCTACTACGGCGGCTGCCAGTTCGTGGATGTCGCCGAGACCCTCGCCATCGAGCGCGCCAAGCGCCTGTTCGACTGCGGCTTCGCCAACGTGCAGCCGAACTCCGGCTCGCAGGCCAACCAGGGCGTGTTCATGGCCCTGATGCAGCCCGGCGACACCTTCATGGGCCTCGACCTCGCGGCCGGCGGCCACCTCACCCACGGTGCGCCCCCGAACGTCTCGGGCAAGTGGTTCAAGCCGGTCTCCTACACCGTGCGCCGGGACGACCAGCGCATCGACATGGAGCAGGTCGAGCGCCTCGCCCACGAGCACAAGCCGAAGGTCATCATCGCCGGCGGCTCGGGCTACCCGCGCCACTGGGACTTCGCCAAGTTCCGCGAGATCGCCGACGCGGTCGGCGCCTACTTCATGGTGGACGCCGCCCACTTCGCCGGCCTGATCGCGGCGGGCGTGCACCCCTCGCCCTTCCCGCACGCCCACGTGGTCACCACCACCACGCACAAGACCCTGCGCGGCCCGCGCGGCGGCATGATCCTGACGAACGACGAGGCGCTCGCCAAGAAGTTCAACTCGGCGATCTTCCCCGGCCTCCAGGGCGGTCCGCTGATGCACGTGATCGCCGGCAAGGCGGTGGCCTTCGGCGAGGCGCTGAAGCCGGAGTTCAAGATCTACGCCCGTCAGGTCGTGGAGAACGCCAAGGCGCTGGCCGACACGCTGATCTCGGGCGGCTACGACATCACCTCGGGCGGCACCGACAACCACCTCATGCTGGTCGACCTCCAGAAGAAGGGCCTGACCGGCAAGGCGGCGGAAGCCGCGCTGACGCGGGCCGACATCACCTGCAACAAGAACGGCGTGCCGTTCGACCCGCAGAAGCCGACCGTGACCTCGGGCATCCGGCTGGGCACCCCGGCGGGCACGTCGCGAGGCTTCGGCGTCGCCGAGTTCAAGCAGATCGGCGGCTTCATCGTCGAGGTGCTGGACGGGCTCGCCGCCAAGGGCGAGGGCGGCGACCCGGAGGTCGAGGCCAGCGTGAAGAGCCGCGTGCACGCGCTCACCGACCGGTTCCCGATCTACGGCTGATCCCCCGATGGGGCTGACCGCCCCGCCCGGGACGACTAGATGAGGCGACGGCCGCGGATCCCGGCGATCCGCGGCCGTTTGCCTTTGCGCGGAGACGTCATGCGGTGCCCCTATTGCGGCGGGTCCGACACGCAGGTGAAGGATTCCCGCCCCTCCGAGGACGGCGCCGCCATCCGCCGCCGCCGGGTCTGCCCGGACTGCGCCGGCCGCTTCACCACCTTCGAGCGGGTGCAGTTGCGCGAGCTGACGGTGCTCAAGCGCTCGGGCAAGCGCGTGCCGTTCGAGCGCGACAAGCTCCAGCGCTCGATCGACGTGGCGCTGCGCAAGCGCGCGGTCGAGCCCGAGCGGATCGAGCGGCTGGTCAGCGGCATCACCCGCCAGCTCGAGAGCGCGGGCGAGGCCGAGGTCACCTCCGAGGCGATCGGCGAGCTGGTGATGGACGGGCTCAAGGGTCTCGACGACGTGGCCTACGTGCGCTTCGCCTCGGTCTACAAGAACTTCCGCGAGGCCCGGGACTTCGAGGCACTGCTCGGCACCCTCGGCGAGGCCGCGCCCCTGCCCGAGGCGCCCGAGCCGGAGCCGGACGCACCCGCGCGGCGCCGGGCGGCGCGCCCGTGAGCGGCGAAGCCCGCTTCATGCGCCTCGCCCTGGCGCTGGGGCGGCGGGGGCTCGGGACCACGTGGCCGAACCCCTCGGTCGGGGCCGTCGTCGTGGACGCGGACACGAAAACGATCCTGGCGGCGGCCGCCACCGCGCCGGGGGGCCGCCCGCACGGGGAGCCGCTCGCCCTGGCGGAGGCCGGCGCGGCCGCCCGCGGCGCGACGCTCTACGTGACGCTGGAGCCGTGCTCGCACTACGGCCGCACGCCCCCCTGCACCGACGCGATCCGCGCCGCCGGCATCGCCCGAGTGGTGAGCGCCCTGGAGGACCCTGACCCGCGGGTCGCCGGACGCGGCCACGCGCTGCTGCGCGAGGCCGGGATCGCGGTCGAGACCGGCCTGCTCCGCGAGGAGGCGGCGCGCGACCACATCGGCCACGTGACGCGGGTGACGCGCGGCCGGCCGGCCCTGCATCTCAAGCTCGCCCGCACCCGCGACGGCTTCGCCGCGGGCGCCGGACCGGAGCGGCTGCGGATCACCGGCCCGGTCGCCGACGGCGCCGTCCACCTGTGGCGGGCGCACGCCGACGCGATCCTGGTCGGCATCGGCACCGCGCGGGCCGACGACCCGTCCCTGACGGTGCGGCTGCCCGGCCTGTCCGGCCGCTCGCCCCTGCGCGTCGTGCTCGACTCGACCTTGCGCCTGTCGCCCGCGAGCGTGCTCGCCCGCACCGCCCGCGACGTGCCGACCCTGGCGCTGACCACACAGGCCGCCCCGGCCCATGCCCGCCGGGCGCTGGAGGCCCTCGGCGTCGAGATCGAGCGGCTGCCGGCCGGGGGCGACGGGCGGCTCGACCTGAACGCGGCGCTCGCCCACCTCGCCGAGCGCGGCATCACGCGGCTGTGCAGCGAGGGCGGCCCCCGCCTTGCGGAGGCGCTGGCGGAGGCCGATCTGATCGATGCCTGCACCCTGGTGACCGGCCCGGAGGCGGCCGGCGCGGCGGGCGGCCTGCCGGCGGTCGGCCCCGGCCTCGCCCGGCGGCTGGCCGGTTTCGACGTGGCCGAGACCCTGGCGCTCGGCGCCGACGCGGCGGTCACCTACGAGCGGAGAGTCGTCTAAGCCATGTTCACGGGTCTCGTCAGCGACGTCGGAGTGGTGGTGTCGGTCTCCGGCGGGGGCGACCTGCGCCGCCTCGCGATCCGCTCCGCCTACGACCCGGCGGGCATCGCGCTCGGCGCCTCGATCGCCTGCTCCGGCCCCTGCCTCACCGCGGTCGCGGTGAGGCCGGCCGAGGGCGGCTGCGTGTTCGAGGTCGACGCGGCCGCCGAGACGCTGGCGCGCACCACGGTCGGCGCCTGGGCGGCGGGCCGGCGGGTCAACCTGGAGCGCTCGCTGAAGATGGGCGACGAACTCGGCGGCCATCTCGTCACCGGCCACGTGGACGGCGTCGCCGAGATCGTCGAGCGGGACACCGTCACCGCCGGCGCCTGGGGGCCGAGCGAGCGCTTCACCTTGCGCGCGCCGTCGGGGCTCGGCCGGTTCATCGCCGAGAAGGGCTCGGTGAGTCTCGACGGCACATCGCTCACCGTGAACGGGGTCGATGGCGACCGTTTCACCGTCCTGCTGATCCCGCACACGCTGGCGGTGACGACCTGGGGCGAGCGGCGGGCGGGCGACCCCGTGAACCTTGAGGTCGACCTGATCGCCCGCTACGCGGCGCGGCTGACCGAGGCGCGGGGTTTGTAGGCCCGAGGGGGTGCAAGCGTGAGCTTGGTCAGGAACGAGCAGGTCAAGCTGACGGCTGTCTACCTCAACACTGCGGCCGGCGGCCTGTTCACCGCCGGTGTCGTCGCGCCTTTAATCGCAGCCACGTTCGGCTTCCCGGGCGCAGTCCAGAGCTTGTCCCATTGACGCTCCTCATCGGCGTCACAATTTTCCTGGGAGCGAGCGTTAGCCTACACCTCGTCGCCCGGTACGTGCTGAAGGCCCTCACGCCATGACGGACATTCAAGTCGTCGCCTTCATCATCACGCCGCTGATGGCGCTCGCGGTCGGATGCGGCGTCGCCGTCTACGCGATTCGCGCCGCTCGAGATTGAGATCCATCAGCGCGGCGGGATCGAGTACGTCCCGTTCGCCTGCGCCACGAGGTCGTCCGAGTCCGGGCTCGCGATCCTCACCTCGCCCACCGCCAGCCGGCGCCCGAGCTTGAGCAGGCGCGTCTCGGCGATCAGGTCGAGGCCGGCGGGCTTGCGCAGGAAGTTGAAGGTCAGGCTCGTCGTCACCGCGAGCGCCACCGGGCCGATATTGGCGAGGATCGCCGCGTAGAGGGCGTAGTCGGCCAGCGCCATCATCGCCGGGCCCGAGAGGGTGCCGCCGGGCCGCAGGAACCGCTCGTCGCCCGCGAGCCGCATCCGCGCCGAGAGGGGTCCCACGTCTTCCAGGACGAAGGCGCGCCCGCCCGCGTTCATCTGCGGGAATTCCCGGTCGAGGAAGGCCCGCGTCTCGGCGAGGTCCATGATCGTGCGCGTCATGGCCCCTGTGCAGCATGACCGTACCTGGCTCGCAAGGGGTCAGACCGGACGGAAACCGATCACACGGCTGCCCACGAGCGATTGAAACCGCCGTCTCCGTCTTTGCGAGCGGAGCGAAGCGATCCAGCGGCGCCACGCCTTCCGACCGCGCGCAGCCCTGGGTCGCGTCGCTGCGCTCCCGATGACGGCGGACGCAACCCGAACCCTATCCCGAAAACATCAGAAGAAAATCGGCCGGGCGCTGGCGGTGATCTCGCCGATCACCGTGCCGGTGCCGGGCTCCACCTCCTTCAGCACCACGTCGTAGCCCCAGAGGTCGGCGAGGTGCTGGAGCACGCGCTTGGCGTCGTCCTTCTGCAGGGTGATGCGGTTGAGCGCCTTGTGGTGAAGGATCAGCCGGCGGTCGCCTTCGAGGTCCACGTCCACCACCTCGATGTCGGGGTCGAGCCACGCCACGTCGTACTGGCGGGCGAAGGCGCGGCGCAGCTTGCGGTAGCCGCGCTCGTCGTGGATCGCCTCGACCCGCAGGTCGGCCTCCTCGGGGTCGTCGACCACGTGGAACAGGCGCAGGTCGCGCATCAGCTTGGGCGAGAGGAACTGCTGGATGAAGCTCTCGTCGCGGTAATTCTCCCAGCAGTCGCGCAGCACCCCCATCGCGTCGCCGCGCCCGGCGATCTCGGGGAACCACTGCCGATCCTCGGCGGTCGGCTGCTCCGTGATGCGGGCGATGTCGCCCATCATCGCGAAGCCGATCGCGTAGGGGTTGTGGCCGCCGTAGGAGCGGTCATCGTAGGTCGGCTGGCGGATGACGTTGGTGTGCGAGGTCAGGAACTCGAGGTAGGCCGCCTCGGTGATCAGACCCTTCTCGGACAGGGCGTTCATGATCCGGTAGTGGACGTAGGTGGCGCAGCCCTCGTTCATCACCTTGGTCTGGCGCTGTGGGTAGAAGTACTGCGCGACGAGGCGGACGATGCGCAGGATCTCGCGCTGCCAGGGGCGCAGCCGCGGCGCGACCTTCTCCAGGAAATAGAGGATGTTCTCCTGGGGCAGTTCCAGCAGGGCGCGGCGCCGGTCGGCCGCCGCGTCGGTGCGGGCCGCGCCGGGCTTGGCCGGCAGGGTGCGCCAGAGGTCGTTGTAGATCTGCTCGCCGTGCTCGATCCGCTCGCGCTCGCGGCGCTGCTCGGAGGCGAGGTCGGGCCGCTTCTTGCGGGGGTAGCGGTGCACGCCCTGGCTCATCAGGGCGTGGGCGGCGTCGAGCACCTGCTCCACCGCCTGATGCCCGTAGCGCTCCTCGCAGCGGCTGATGAAGCTCTTGGCGAAATCCAGATAGTCCAGAATGCCTTCCGCGTCGGTCCACTGCTTGAACAGGTAGTTGTTCTTGAAGAAGTGGTTGTGGCCGAAGGCGGCGTGGGCGATCACCAGCGTCTGCATCGTCGCCGTGTTCTCCTCCATCACGTAGGAGATGCACGGGTCGGAGTTGATGACGATCTCGTAGGCGAGCCCCATCAGGCCGCGGCGGTAGCCGGCCTCGTGCTGGGCGAAGTGCTTGCCGAACGACCAGTGCTTGTAGAACAGCGGCATGCCGATCGAGGCGTAGGCGTCGAGCATCTGCTCGGCAGTGATGATCTCGATCTGGTTCGGGTACCACGACAGGCCGAGCGCCCGCGCCTCGACCTCGCAGGCATCGTGGATGCGCCGGATGGTGTCGAAGTCCCAGTCGTTGCCGGTGAACAGGGGGTTCTGGCCGCCGGAGATGACCTGGGGCGTCCGTGCCTCGACGCGCGTCATGCGGCCTCCCGATCGAGCGGAGCGTCCCCGGCATATCCGCGGGACGGAAACGCCCTCCCCCCTCTGCGGGGGAGGGTACCCTGCGCAGCAGGGGGGGAGAGGGGCGGCGCGACGGCTCGGGCTTTGGCACCCGTTGCGCCCTCTCCGGAGGCGGCGCCCCCCTCTCCCGACCCGGCCTGACGCGAGGGGCGCCCATTGGCCCACCCTCCCCCGCAGAGGGGGGAGGGACGCGCGCGGATCGGAGAACGGACCGCCCTCATGCCCTCACGCCTCCGCCTTCGCGTCCTTGCGGCCGAACAGCTCGCGGAACACGGGGTAGATCTCCCGGCGGTGGTTCACCTTGCGCATGGCCAGCGCGCCGCCGCCCTTGGCGATGGCCTCGTAGGTCCGCCACAGGGTGGTGCGGTGCTCGACGAAGCCGGCCCGCGGCCCGTTCTCGTCGCCGACCTCCAGATAGGCGAAGTGCTGGCAGGCCGGCAGGATGTGGGCCCGCAGCAGATCCGTCGCGGTCGGGCCGTCCGAGGAGACGTTGTCGCCGTCGGACGCCTGCGCCGCGTAGATGTTCCAGTCGTTCGGGTCGTAGCGCTCGGTGATGACCCGCTTCATCTCCACCAGCGCCGAGGAGACCAGCGTCCCGCCGGTCTCCCTGCTGCCGAAGAAGGTCTCCTCGTCGACCTCGGTGGCCCGGTCGGTGTGCCGGATGAACACGATCTCGACGTGGCGGTAGCGCCGGGTCAGGAAGATGTGCAGCAGGATGTAGAACCGCTTGGCGAGGTCCTTCATGTGCTCGGTCATCGAGCCGGACACGTCCATCAGGCAGAACATCACCGCCTGCGCGATCGGGCGCGGGTAGGGCTCGAACCGGCGGAAGCGCAGGTCGATCGGGTCGACGTAGGGGATGCGCTTCGAGCGCTCGCGCAGCATCGCGAGGGACGCTTCGAGGTCGGGGCGCTCGGGGTCGGTCTCGCGCATCCCGGCGAGCCGCGCCTCCAGTGCGGCCACCTCGTCGGGCTTCGGCCGCTTCAGGGCGATGCGCCGGGACATAGAGTTGCGCAGGGTCCGGGTGAGCGCGAGGTTGGCCGGCGAGCCGGTGATCGTGTAGCCCGCCCGGCGCAGGCCCTCGGTCTCGACCACCGCGAGGCGCCGCTTGGCGAGATCGGGCAGTTCCAGGTCCTCCAGGAACAGCTCCAGGAACTCGTCGCGGGTCAGGACGAACTGGAACGCGTCCTCGCCGTTCTCGCCGCCGTCGCCCCCCTCCCCCGCGCCGCGGCCGCCCCCGCCGCCCGGCGGACGCTCGATCGTGTCGCCCTCCACGTAGGTCTTGTTGCCGGGCAGGATGTGGTCCTGCCGGCCGCTGCCGGGCTGGCGGCTGAAGCGGGGCTCGCGCACGCCGTCGGCCGGGACCGTGACGCGGCCGTCCTTGCCGAGGTCCTTGATGTCCTTCTCCCGGGCCGACTCGCGGACCGCGCGCTGGGCCACGTCCTTGACGCGGCGCAGGAAGCGCTGCCGGTTCGGGAGGCTCTTGCCCCCGGGATTCAGGCGTCGGTCGACGATGTGCACGTGCGCAAAAACCCTCGTCCGCGTGTCCGGCCGAGCCAAGGTGGCCGGCCGGTCGTCCGAAACTGTGGCGAGGGCGATCCGCTGCCGACCCTCACCCCGCCTGCTTCACCCGCATGTACCACTCGACCAGCCGGCGGACCTGCCGCTCGGTGTAGCCGCGCGAGACCATGCGCTCGACGAACTCGCCGTGCTTCTTCTCGGTCTCGCCGTCCTTCTTGGAGCCGAACGAGATCACGGGGAGCAGTTCCTCGACCTGGGAGAACATCCGCCGCTCGATCACCTCGCGCAGCTTCTCGTAGCTCGTCCAGTCGGGGTTGCGGCCGCCGTGCTGGGCGCGCGAGCGGAGCGCGAACTTCACCACCTCGTTGCGGAAGTCCTTCGGGTTGGCGATGCCGGCGGGCTTCTCGATCTTGGTCAGCTCCTGGTTCAGGAGCTCGCGGTTCATGAGCTGGCCGGTCTCGGCGTCCTTGAAGTCCTGGTCCTCGATCCAGGCATCGGCGTAGTCGATGTAGCGGTCGAACAGGTTCTGGCCGTAATCGTGGTAGGATTCGAGATAAGCCTTCTGGATTTCGTGGCCGATGAACTCGGCGTAGCGCGGCGCCAGCTCGGTCTTGATGAACTCCAGGTACTTCTTCTCGGTCTCCGGCGGGAGCTGCTCGCGGCGCAGGCTCTGCTCCAGCACGTACATCAGGTGGACCGGGTCGGCGGAGACCTCGGTGGTGTCGTGGTTGAAGGTGGCGGCGAGCACCTTGAAGGCGAAGCGGGTGGAGATCCCGTCCATGCCCTCGTCGACGCCGGCGGTGTCCTTGTACTCCTGCATCGAGCGGGCGCGGGGATCGACCTCACGCAGCGACTCGCCGTCGTAGACCCGCATCTTGGAGAACAGGTTCGAGTTCGCGTGCTCGCGCAGACGTGACAGCACCGAGAACCGCGCCAGCATCTCCAGCGTGCCCGGGGCGCAGGCGGCGTCCGACAGCTCGGAGCTTGAGATCAACTTGTCATAGATCCGCTGCTCTTCCTGCACGCGCAGGCAGTATGGGACCTTGATGACGTAGATCCGGTCGATGAACGCCTCGTTGTTCTTGTTGGTCTTGAACGACTGCCACTCGGCCTCGTTCGAGTGGGCGAGGATCACGCCGGTGAAGGGGATCGCGCCGATGTTCTCGGTGCCGACGTAATTGCCCTCCTGCGTCGCGGTGAGCAGGGGGTGGAGCATCTTGATCGGCGCCTTGAACATCTCGACGAATTCGAGGACGCCCTGGTTCGCCCGGTTGAGGCCCCCCGAATAGGAGTAGGCGTCCGGGTCGGCCTGAGAGAGCGTCTCCAGCCGGCGGATGTCGACCTTGCCGACGAGGCTGGAGATGTCCTGGTTGTTCTCGTCGCCGGGCTCGGTCTTGGCGATGCCGATCTGGCGCAGGCGCGAGGGCCGCACCTTGATCACCTTGAAGCGGGAGATGTCGCCCTCGAACTCGTCGAGGCGCTTCAGGGCCCAGGGGCTCATCAGGCCGGTGAGCCGGCGGCGCGGGATGCCGTAGCGGCTCTGGATCTCGGCGCCCATCACCTCCGGGTCGAACAGGCCGAGCGGGCTCTCGAAGACGGGGGAGACCTCGTTGCCGGCCTTGAGCACGTAGATCGGGTGGACCTCCATCAGCAGCTTCAGCCGCTCGGCGAGCGACGACTTGCCGCCGCCGACCGGCCCGAGCAGGTAGAGGATCTGCTTGCGCTCCTCCAACCCCTGCGCCGCGTGGCGGAAGAACGAGACGATCCGCTCGATCGTCTCCTCCATCCCGTAGAACTCGCGGAAGGCCGGATAGGTCCGGATCGTCCGGTTCATGAACATCCGGCCGAGACGGGAATCCTTGGCCGTGTCGACGAATTCGGGCTCGCCGATCGCCGCCAGGATGCGCTCCGCCGCGGAGGCGTACATCAGGGGCTCGTCGCGGCAGGCTTCGAGATACTCGGAGAGGGTCATCTCCGTGTCGCGGCGCGCCTCGTAGCCGCGGGCGAAGCTCTGGAAGAGGTCGTTCGTCGCTTGCAACGGCATTCGATAACCCTCTCAGACCGACACAGCTTCATCCTGTCCCGGCTCAGATGCAACCGACAGACCCGCATTATGTCGCAGTGCGGCAGCCGCGCGCCATCCATGTCGATTGCGTGCAACACCTGCGCGGTCGAAACCTGCCACCGCGCAGACTAGTCGCCTCTTCCGGTTGCATTCCTCAGCTTTCATCGATGAAATTCCCGGCACGAGGCGCGGCGATCCACCGCCGATCAGAGGTCTGTGCCTTCCTTCTTCGCATCCGAGCCCGCCTTCGAAGACGCCGGCTCGACGGTGATTTTTATCGTCTGCGTCTGAACCTGACCGTCCGAATTCTTGACCTCGAACGTGACTTCGTCCGCGCCGGTGTAGCCTGCCTTGGCCTGGTAGAAGAGTGCCTGGACGGCGGCCTCCTTGTTCGGGCAGCGGTAACCGGCCGGGGTCTTGAGCTTGCCGACCTTGGTGATGACCGAGCCGTTCTTGGGCGCGCCGGAAACCTTGATCTCCGGCATCGGCCCGGGATTGCAGTCCTTCTTAAGGTTGGGGGCAATCTCGAGCCGGACGGTCTGTCCCGAGGCGACCGACTTGGACCGCGTCACCGTGGTCTGGGCCAGCGCCGGGCCGGCGAGCAGCAGGCCACCCGCGGCGAGGGCGAGCAGGGGACCCGCGAGGGGGCGGGCGAAGGCGGTCATCGGCGTCACGGCGTCTCTCCGGTCCCCCGCGGGCGCCGCGACGGCTCATCCGCCCGCCGCCCGCTCGGGAGTGGGAGCGATGTGGGGACGGCGGCCGCCGCCGTCGAGGGGTTCGGTCCTGGGAGCGGCTCAGTCCTGGGAGGGACTCAGTCTTGGAGGGGCTCAGTCTTGGAGGGCCGCGGCGACGACGCCGGTCACGCGTGCGATCTGGGCCGGGTCGAACTCCCCGGCCAGGGCGGCGGCGAGGCGCTCCTCCACCCGGGCGCGCTCGCCCGCGTCGGCGATCGGCGAGGGCGGGATGTCGTCGTCCGCGAGCCGGCAGACCCGGCGGATCGTCTCGGCGGCGGCGAGCAGGCTCTCGCGGTCGGCGGGGCCCATCTCCCAGAGCGGGTTGCGCAGCCGCGCGATGACGCGGCGCGCGTCGCGGTACTCGCGGTCGACGGCCGTGGCGGCCTCGACCTGGCTGACCAGGAAGGTCAGTTCCAGCACCTCGGAGGCGGCCTGCGGGCAGATCCGGACGATCCGCATGATGCGGGCCATCAGCTCCTGGCTCGGAGACAGCTTGGGTCGGGGCGTGGCCATGCGGGCGACAACGCCGATCCCCGCACAAAGTTCGACCGCGATCGACGCCGCGAATCGTCCTGTGTCGACAAACGCTTGCGCGGTGTGGCCCGGCGGCCTCAGGCGTCGCGGTCGGGGGCTGCGCGCAACCCGGCCAGCGCCGCGCGGCAGGCGCGCAGATCCTCCAGCGCCGCCTCCAGGACGGCCCGGTCGGCCTCGTCGAGCGCGGCGCGGGGCGGGGCCGACCCGGCCTCCGCCTCCAGAAGGCGGGGCGCGGCCGCCACCGCCTCGCCGCGGCCGACCGCCTGGACGAAGCGCACCCCGCTCTCCTTGAGGACGCGCTGCGCGCCCTTGATCGTGTAGCGGCGCACGTACAGCAGGTGGCGGATCCCGGCGACGAGGTCCACGTCCTCCGGCCGGTAGTAGCGGCGCCCGCCGCCCCGCTTCAGGGGCCGGATCTGGCCGAAGCGGGTCTCCCAGAAGCGCAGCACGTGCTGCGGCACGTCCAGCGCCTCGGCGACCTCGCCGATGGTGCGGAACGCGCCCGCGCCCTTGCCGCCGGGCTCGCCGACATCCACGACGGCGTCGGCGAGCCTGACGATCTCGGCGGCGAGAGCTGACGACATCCTGATCGGCCCGCAGTTGAATCGGGGCGATCCTGCCCGGTGCGGCGCCGCCGCTCAAGTCTCGCCGCCCCGCTACGGGCCTGGCGCGGCGGCTGCCCCCGGGATTTGCGCCCGGACCGGACGAGGCGTCCTCGGAAGCCCCGGCGGCCCCTCACGCGTCGTCGTGGGCGTCGGCGCCGTTGAGGCCGTTGATCCGGGCCTTGAGCACGTTCGAGGGCTTGAACACCATCACCTGCCGCGGCTCGATCGCGACCTCGACGCCGGTCTTCGGGTTGCGCCCGACCCGCCGGCCCTTGCTGCGCACCACGAAGGAGCCGAACGAGGACAGCTTCACGGTCTCGCCGCTGGCGAGGCAGGTGCAGATCTCGGACAGGACGGTCTCGACCAGGGCGGCGGATTCGGTCCTCGACAGGCCGACCTGGTGGTAGACGGCCTCGCTCAAATCGGCGCGCGTCACCGTCTTGCCAGCCATGCCACGCCCCCTCGCCCGGTCATCTCGTCCCGCCACGCCGCGGGCGCGGCGATGCCCGCCGCGCGGCCGCGCTGGAGACGTATCCCTATGATCCGCCACGCTAATCGGCTGCGGCGGCCCGGTCAACCGCGCGGGCGCGGGGGTGTTGCCGGAATCGCGTCACCAGCGGATCAGCGCCGCGCCCCAACTGAAACCGCCGCCGATCGCCTCGATCATCACGAGGTCGCCCGCGCGGATGCGGCCGTCCCGGCAGGCGGCGTCGAGCGCCAGCGGGATCGAGGCGGCCGAGGTGTTGCCGTGCCGGTCCACGGTCATCACGATCTTGTCCCGGGGGATCCCGATCTTGTCGGCCGAGGCCTCGATGATCCGGCGGTTGGCCTGGTGGGGCACGAACCAGTCGAGGTCGGCCGCCGTGGCGCCCGCCCGTTCCAGGGCCTCGGCGATCACGTCGGCCACCTGCCCCACCGCGAAGCGGAACACCTCGCGGCCCTCCATGCGCAGGCGGCCGGTGGTGCCGGTCGAGCCCGGGCCGCCGTCGACGTAGAGCTTCTCGCGGTAGCGCCCGTCCGAGCGGAGCGCGGCGCTGAGCACGCCGCGGGCGCCGGCCTCTTCCCGCGCCTCCAGCACCACCGCCCCGGCCCCGTCGCCGAACAGGACGCAGGTGGTGCGGTCCTCCCAGTCGACGATGCGGGAGAAGGTCTCCGCGCCGATCACCAGGGCGCGCCGGGCGGCGCCGGTGACGAGGAACTTGTCGGCGGTGGAGACCCCGAACACGAAGCCGGCGCAGACCGCCTGGAGGTCGAACGCCGCGCCCCGGTCGATGCCGAGCGCCGCCTGGATCTGCGTCGCCGTGGCCGGGAAGGTGTGGTCCGGGGTCGAGGTCGCGCAGATCACGAGGTCGATGTCGCCGGGCCCGAGGCCGGCGGCGTCGAGGGCGGCGCGGGCCGCGCGGGCGCCGAGCACCGAGGTGGTCTCGCCCGCGGCGGCGATGTGGCGCTGGCGGATGCCGGTGCGCTGGACGATCCATTCGTCCGAGGTCTCCACCCGCTCGGCGAGGGCGGCGTTCGTCACCACCCGCTCGGGCAGGCACGATCCGGTGCCGAGGACGACGGAACGCAGGACTGACATCGCTTCAACCTTCCCGGGCGGCCGATACCACAACCATCAGTTGTGAGACCGCCCGTCCTTTTCCATCCGGTCGATCCGCGCAGACCTCACGCCGGCGCCAGCGCCGCCGTCTGGTCGAGCATCTCGCGGATCGTGCGCATCATGTCGTGCCGCGCCATGTCGTGCGCCAGATCGACCGCCGCGGCGAAGCCCTGCGCGTTCTCGGAGCCGTGGCTCTTGATGACGATGCCCTCCAGCCCGAGGAACACGCCGCCGTTGGCCCGGCTGGGGTTCATCTTGTCCTTCAGCGCCCGGAACGCCTGCCGGGCGAACAGGGCGCCGATCTTGGCCGAGAGCGTCCGGGTCATCGCGGCGCGGAGGTACGAGCCGATCTGCTTGGCGGTGCCCTCGGCGGTCTTCAGGGCGATGTTGCCGGTGAAGCCCTCGGTCACCACCACGTCGACGGTGCCGCGGCCGAGGTCGGTGCCCTCGACGAAGCCGTGGTAGGTCAGCCCGGGGCTGTCCATCTCGCGCAGCATCCGGGCGGCCTCCTTGACCGCCTCGTTGCCCTTCATCTCCTCGGTGCCGACGTTGAGCAGCCCGACGGTCGGGCGGTCGAGGTCGAACACGATCCGGGCCATGGCCGAACCCATCACCGCCATCTCGACGAGGTGCTCGGCATCCGTGCCGATGGTGGCGCCGACATCGAGCACGACGCTCTCGCCGCGCACGGTGGGCCACAGGCAGGCGATGGCCGGGCGCTCGATGCCGGACATGGTCTTGAGGCAGATCTTCGACATCGCCATCAGCGCGCCGGTGTTGCCGGCCGAGACGCAGGCGTCGGCCTCGCCGTCGCGCACCGCCTGGATCGCCTGCCACATCGAGGACTTGCCCCGGCCCTGGCGCACCGCCTGGCTCGGCTTGTCGTCCATCGCCACCGCGACGCTGGTGTGGCGGATCTCGACGCCGTCCTTGAGCCGCGGCTCCTTGGCGACGAGCGGGGCGATCACCGCCTCGTCGCCGAACATCAGGAAGGTCGTCTCGGGATGTCGCTCCCGGGCCAGGGCGGCGCCGGGCACCACCGTGGAGGGGCCGTGGTCGCCGCCCATGGCGTCGAGCGAGATGCGCACGCGTCGGGACATGGTCGATTCGGGGATCGCGGCCTCGGCGGGAAGGAGACCGGCCGGGAAACGGCCGGGCGGCGCGGACCATAGCGATACCGGGCCTGCGGGCAAACGAAATCGGGCTCCCCGGGTTGCACGGGGGGTCGCGCCCCGCGGCCCGGACTCCGGGTCAGCCCGGCCCGTCGCGCAGGCGGCGCAGGGCGTCGAACGGGCTCGGCTCGGCGCCGGCCTCCACCGGCTCGAACGCGACGCCGGGCTTGCGCGGGTAGGGATCGAGGCCGAGCGCCAGGAACTCGGCGGTGAGCGCGCCGAAATCGATCCGCCCGCCCACGATCGGATCGGGAACCTCGGCGTCCTCCGCGTCGGTCCCCGCGAGGCGGTCGGTGTCGGTGAACACCACGTCCACCGGCTCGCGCACCGGCGCCTCGAACGGCTCCAGGCTCACGGTGCAGACCTGCGTGACGCGGGCCTCGACGCGTCCGGTCACGGCGAGCCGGCTGGTCTGGCCGGACAGGTCGAACCGCCCGACGAGGTCGCGGATCCCCGGGATGCCGAAGTCCCGGGCCAGGGCCTCGCACTCGGCGGGGCTCGCCTCGACGGTGACGGCGCCCCGCCCCGGCGGCAGGCGCTCGACGTTGACCCAGCGCGTGAGCGGTCCGGAATCCTGGCTCATGCGGGCTCTCCCGGGGCGATCGAGGTGCGGGCGAAGGCGTCCGGCTCCGGAAGGGGCAGGCCCTGCTCGCCCCCGTCCCCCCCGTCCCCGCGCGCGAGCAGGGCGTCGAGGTCGGCGCCGGCCAGCGCCGCGTCGGCCGCCCGGACGTAGGCGGCCAGCGCCGCGGCGTCGCCGTCCGGGGCGCCGCCGAGGACGTTGCGCGCCAGCGCGGCGGCCAGAGCCGCGTCGTCGGCCGCGGCGAGCGCGGCGTCGTAGCCGGCGGCCCGGCCGTAGAAGGCGGCGCCGAGCTTCTTCATCCGCTTGCCGACCCCGAGGTCCCCGACGCCGAGTTCGCGCAGGGACGCGTCGAGCTGCGCGAACACCGAATCCACCAGATCCTGGGCGATGTCGGCGGCCGGGGGCGGCAGCCGGTCCAGGCGGCGCAGCAGCAGGATCGCGTGCAGGCACAGGGCCTCGAACCGGCCCTCGACGGTGTCCGGCACCCCGAGGCCGGTGTAGAGGCCGGGCCGGCGCGCCGACGCGCTCACCGCGGCGTGCAGCGCCGCGACGATGCGCCGACGGTCGCCGCCGCGCCGGAACAGGCCGGCGATCATCTATGCTCTCCCGAGCGTGCAGGGACCGGCCCGGGCCCCGGCCACGGGGCTCGGGACTGTGGCCAAGCTTGCCTTGTCAAAGCCATATCCCCGCGGTAGGCCAACCCACGCCCAGGGCGCAAGCGCCGCCGCGCCTCGTGCCGGCCGGCCGGCGCGCTGCACGTCAACAGGATCTGTGGGGGCCCGATGCGGCGCCGTCTCGTCTCGTCACTCGCGCGCCTCGCCCTCGTCGGCCTCGTCGGGGCCGGACTCTCCGGCTGCATCGGCGAGGAGCTGCGCCACGGCTACCAGGTCGATCCGGCGGCGCTCGCCACCGTGAAGCCCGGCATGAGCCCGGAGCAGGTGCTCCAGATCCTCGGCACGCCCTCGACCGTCTCCACGGTCGGCAACAAGTCCTGGTACTACATCTCGCAGAACACCCGCCGCACGGTGATGTTCCTCGGCGAGCAGGTCGAGGACCAGAAGGTGACGGCGGTGTACTTCACCCCCGCCTTCAAGGTGGAGCGCGTGGCCCTCTACGGCCTCCAGGACGGCCGGGTGTTCGACTTCATCGAGCGCACGACGCCGACGAGCGGCGCGGACCGGGCCTTCCTCAGCCAGCTCTTCCGCGGCCTGACCAAGTACGAGCCGTTCGGCTCGGGCTCGGGCATGAGCGTGGTGCCGGGCGCCAACCGCGGCCAGTAGCCGGTCGCGCCCCGGGGGCGCCGCCCCTGCGGGAGGGCTCGCCCTCCCGAACCCCGATTTCGGTCAGGCCAGCACCGCCGCGGCGATCTCGGCGGGCTCGGCGAACAGGTGGTCCGGGGCCTGCGCCGCCAGCGCCTCGGCCCGGGTGTAGCCCCAGACGACCGCGCCGAAGGCGCAGCCGACGGACCGCGCCGCCTCGAGGTCGCGGATCTCGTCGCCGACACACAGTACCCGCTCCGGCGCCGTGCCGGTCCGCGCGAGCAGCCGGCGCAGCCGCCGCGCCTTGCCGAAGACCGATGCGCCGCAGGCGTAGTGGCCGATCCGGTCGGCGTTGCCCGGGCCGAGCACCCGCCGGACCGTGTCCTCCCGGTTGGAGGAGAGCACCGCGAGCGGCACGCCCGCCTCGGCGAGGGCGGCCAGCATCGCCTCGATCCCGGGAAACAGCGCGAGGCCCGCCGCGTCCCGGGCGGCGAGCCGGTGCATGTGCCGGGCGATCAGCGGCAGCTTCCAGCGCGGGATGCCGAGATGCCGCACGATCTCGCGGGCGCCCTGGCCGCGCAACGCCTCGACCTCGTGCGCCTCGACCCGGCGGAACCGGTAGCGGTCGGCCACACCGTTCAGCACGGAGCGGAACCAGCCGAAGCTGTCGGCGAGCGTCCCGTCGAAGTCGAGGACGACGAGGGGGTGGTGGTCCACCCTCAGAAGCGCAGGTTCTCGACCGGCACCGCGAGCCGCATCACGAGGCCGGCCGGCGCCCAGTCGCGCTCCAGCACCCCGTCGAGCTGCCCCGCGACGCTGCGCTCGGCCAGCACCGTGCCGAACCCCTTTCGCGAGGGGGGCGCTGCGACGGGGGGACCGCCGGACTCGGCCCAGACCAGGGTGTAGCGCCCGTCCTCCCGATGGCCGGTCAGCGACACGCCGCCGTCCTCGCGGGAGAGGCCGCCGTATTTCATGGCGTTCGTGGCCTGCTCATGCATGATGAGCGCAAGTGCGGTCGCGGTGCGCTCACCGATCGGCGCGTCGTCGCCCGCGATCGCCACGCGGGCGCGGCCGCCCTCCTCGTAGGCCGCCATGATCAGGCGCATCAGACCGAGCACCGTCTGGCCGGCGACCGCGGGGGCGCTGTCGGGGGAGTGCGGGCGGACGTACTCGTGCGCCCGGGCCAGGGCGCCGAGGCGCTGGCGGAACGCGTCGGCGAAGGGCTTGGCCGCCGGGTCCCCGCGGGCGGTGAGCGCGGCCAGGCCGCCCACCACCGCGAAGATGTTCTTGATCCGGTGGGACAATTCCCGGATCAGCAGGTCGCGGGCCTCCTCGGCGCGCTTGGCCTCGCGCAGGTCGCGGGTCACCGTGGCGTAGCCGGCCACCGTCCCGGCCGCGTCGCGCACGGGGAAGATGTTGTAGAGGACGGGGATCGCCGCGCCGGTGGCGAAGTGCCGGAAGGCGAGTTCCCCCTCCCACCAGCCCGAGCCGCGCACCGCCGGCATCACCGTCTCCGCCAGGGCGATCCGGCTCTCGGGGGTGAAGAAGTCGGGGATCGTCCGCGCCCGCGCCGCCGCGAGGTCGGGCAGCCCGACCAGCGCCAGGGCGGCCTCGTTGAGGTGGGTGATGCGCCCGTCCTCGGTGCAGAGCCCGATGAAGTCCTTCGAGGTCTCGACGATCGCCGCGAGCTGGCGCGCCTCGGCCTCGGCGCGCTTCAGGTCGTCGATGTCGGTGCAGGTGCCGAACCAGCGCTCGATGCGCCCGTCCGCGTCGCGGATCGGCATGGCGCGGCCGAGCGTCCAGCGATAGGCGCCGCTGTGGTGGCGCAGCCGGTACTCGATCTCGTAGGGCTCGCCGGTGGCGAGCGAGCGGCGCCAGCGCGCCCAGGCCCGCTCCTGGTCCTCGGGGTGGAACACCCCGTTCCAGCCCACGCCGTCGGTGGAGCCGTAGGGCACGCCGGTGAACTCGTACCAGCGGTCGTTGTAGTAGTCGTGGAACCCGTCCGGCAGGGTAGTCCAGACCATCTGCGGCATCGCCGCGGTCATCACCCGGAAGCGGCGCTCGCTCGCGGCGAGTTCGGCCTCGCGGGCGGCCACCCGCGCCAGCGTCCGGCGCTGCTCCAGCAGCGTCGAGACCTGGCGGGCGAGGGCGGCGAGCGTCGCGGTCTGGGCGGTGTCGAGGCCTTCGGGCCGGGGGACCCGGTCGAGGACGCACAGCGCCCCGAGGGGGACGCCGCCCGCACCGCGGATCGCTACGCCGGCGTAGAAGCGGAACTGCTCCGGGCCGGTCACCAGCGGATTGGCGGCGGTCCGCGGGTCGGCGGTCAGATCCGGGATCACCAGGGCGTCCCCGGCCTCGATGGCATGGGCGCAGACCGAGCAGTCGAGCGGGGTCTCGCGGATGCCGAGGCCCAGCTCGGCCTTGAACCATTGCCGCTCGGCATCGACGAAGCTGACGAGCGCCACCGGCGCGCGGCAGACATGGGCCGCGATCCGGATCAGGTCGTCGTAGGGCGCCTCGGGCTCGGAATCGAGGATCGAGAGGTCGCGCAGTTCCGCGATCCGGTCCGCGGCGCACCAGCGGCTGTCGGGGGGGTCGGAAGCCGCGAGCGCGTCGGGTTTCGGTTGATCCATGGTCCCGGCCTCAGATAGGCGCGGGATCCCGTCCTGCACAGGTATCGGCGTGAACAGGCATGCCGACCGTGTCAGCAGGCGGCGCGATCCGTCCCGGGCCCGCGCCGCCGCGGCGGGTATCAGGCGGCCTGCGCCAGGGTCGGATAGTCGATGTAGCCCTCCGGCCCCTGGCTGTACCACGTCCGCGCATCGTCCTGGTTGAGGGGCGCGCCCTTGGCGAAGCGCTCCGGCAGGTCCGGGTTGGCGAGGAAGGTGCGCCCGAAGGCGATCGCGTCGGCCTCGCCCGCGTCCAGCACCCGCTGGCCGCTCGCCGCGTCGTAATCGGCGTTGAGGATCATCGGCCCGCCGAAGACGCGGCGCATCGCCGGAGCGATCGGCGGGTGGTCGGCCTTGCCGAAGGTGCCCTCCGGCCCCGGCTCGCGCATCTCCAGGAAGGCGATGCCGATCCCGGCCAGCGCCTCGGCCGCGGCCACGAAAAGCGGCTCGGGGTCCGAGTCGTTGGTGCCCTGGATCGCGCCGTTCGGCGACAGCCGCACGCCGGTGCGCTCCGGACCCGCGACCCCGGCGACCGCCTCGGCGACCTCGCGCAGCAGGCGGACGCGGTTCGCGATCGGGCCGCCGTAGGCGTCGGTCCGGTCGTTCGGGGTGTCGCGCAGGAACTGGTCGATCAGGTAGCCGTTCGCGGCGTGGATCTGGACGCCGTCGAAGCCCGCGGCCAGCGCGTTGGCGGTCGCCCGCTCGTAGTCGGAGAGGATCCGCGGGATCTCGTCGATCGCCAGGGCGCGGGGCGCGCCGTAGGGCTTCTTGCCCGCGTAGGTGTGGGCCGCGTCGGGCGCCGCGTGGGTGGAGGACGAGACGGGCTTCTCGCCGCCGAGGAAGTCGGGGTGGACCATCCGGCCCATGTGCCAGAGCTGGCAGACGATCTTGCCGCCGGCCTCGTGCACCGCCCGCACCACCGGCCGCCACGCGTCGACCTGCGCGTCCGACCAGACGCCCGGGGCGTAGGGCCAGCCCAGTCCCTCCTGGCTGATGCCGGTGGCCTCGCTCAGGATCAGGCCGGCGCCGGCGCGCTGGGCGTAGTACTGGGCCATGATCGGCGTCGGCACGTGCGCGCGGTCGGCGCGGCCGCGGGTCAGGGGCGCCATGAAGATCCGGTTCTTGGCCTCGATGGCACCGACGCGGATCGGGTCGAACAGGGACGGCATGGGATCTCGATCGCTGTGATGGGGATGGGCGGCCCGCAGAGCCGCGCCGTGCGGTGAGCGAAATGTGCTTTGCGCGGTGCAATACCAGCGTCGGCACGTGCGCGGCCGCACACCCCGCCGGAGCCGTACCCGGTCACCCGCGCGCGGAGCAGGGCTCCGATCCGACGCCGTGCAGGCGGGCGAGCGGGCGTCGGCAGCGCACCGCGCCGACCCGCCCGCGGGCGGGGAAGCGCGCCGCGGACGGTCCGTCCCACCGGACGATCGAATCCCGGGCCCGACGGCGTCCGGGCGGAACGGTCACCGGCGACCGAGTCTTGCGTCCGCACGTTCCGTCTCGGAAGCCGGCCGCGTGAGCACCTTCCTCTACTACCTCGTGACCATCCTCGAATCGGCGCTGTCGGTCGTCGGCATCCGCGCGACCTACGAGCAGCCGCGCTACGCGGTGGTCGAGCATCTGGATCGCGGCGTGGAGATCCGGGATTACGAGGCGCGCACCGCGGTCGAGACGGGCGCGCGGGGCCAGCAGGACGGCGCGGCGTTCGGACGGCTGTTCCGGTACATCACCGGCGCGAACCGCGGCGGGAACCGCATCGCCATGACGGCGCCGGTCGAGACCGGCGGCCGGCTGATCGCGATGACGGTGCCGGTCGAGCAGGGCGCGGCCGGCACGATGCGGTTCTACCTGCCGCGGGCGGTCGCGGAGGCCGGGGCGCCCGAGCCGACCGAGCCCGGAATCCGGCTGGTCCGCGTGCCACCGGAGCGGCTGGCGGTGCTGCGCTTCTCCGGCAGCGCGACGCCCGAGGCGCGGGCGGAGCAGGCCCGCATCCTGGCCGACGTGCTCGCCCGGGCGGGGCGGGAGCCGGCCGGGCCGCCCGTCTTCATGGGCTACGATCCGCCCTTCTCCGTGCCGTTCCTGCGGCGGAACGAGGTCGCCGTCCGGCTTCCGCCCCCGGGGACGTGACGCCCCGGGACCGCTCCGGCCCCGCCGCCGGTCACGCGGCCGCCCACCGGGGCGGCCGCGGTCCCGTCCGGATACCCGGCGCGGTTCCTCAGGCGTGCGCGAGCACGGCCAGCAGCAGCAGGGCGATGATGTTGGTGATCTTGATCGCCGGGTTCACGGCGGGGCCCGCCGTGTCCTTGTAGGGGTCGCCGACCGTGTCGCCGGTCACCGCCGCCTTGTGGGCCTCCGAGCCCTTGCCGCCGTGGTGCCCGTCCTCGATGAACTTCTTGGCGTTGTCCCAGGCGCCGCCGCCCGAGGTCATCGAGATCGCCACGTACAGGCCGGTGATGATGACGCCGAGCAGCATCGCGCCGACCGTGGCGAAGGCCTGGCTCTTGCCGGCGATCGCCTGGATCACGAAGAACAGCACGATCGGCGACAGGACCGGCAGCAGCGAGGGGACGATCATCTCCTTGATCGCGGCGCGGGTCAGCATGTCGACGGCGCGGCCGTAATCGGGCCGGTCGCGCCCCTCCATGATGCCGGGCTTCTCGCGGAACTGCCGCCGGACCTCCTCGACCACGGCGGCGGCCGCGCGGCCGACCGCGGTCATGGCGATGCCGCCGAACAGGTAGGGGATCAGGCCGCCGAGCAGCAGGCCGACGACGACGTAGGGGTTCGAGAGCGAGAAATCGACCGTCACGCCCTTGAAGAACCGGTACTGCGTGTCGGTGGCGTTGGCGGTGAAGTAGTTCAGGTCGGAGGTGTAGGCGGCGAACAGCACCAGCGCGCCGAGGCCGGCCGAGCCGATCGCGTAGCCCTTGGTGACCGCCTTGGTGGTGTTGCCGACCGCGTCGAGCGCGTCGGTCGACCTGCGCACGTCCTTCGGCAGCCCGGCCATCTCGGCGATGCCGCCGGCATTGTCTGTGACGGGCCCGAACGCGTCGAGGGCGACGATGAAGCCCGCGAGCGCCAGCATCGCGGTGACCGCGATGGCGATGCCGAACAGGCCGGCGAGCGCGTAGGTGGCGATGATGCCCGCCACGATGACGATCGCCGGCAGCGCCGTCGATTCCAGCGAGATCGCCAGCCCCTGGATGACGTTGGTGCCGTGGCCGGTGACCGAGGCGTCGGCGATCGACTTCACCGGCCGGAAGTTCGTGCCGGTGTAGTACTCGGTGATCACGACGATCAGCGCGGTGATGGCGAGCCCGATCACCGCGCAGCCGAGCAGGCCGGCCGAGGAGAAGGTCACGCCGGTCGAGGTGGTGAAGGTCCGGGAGAAGCTGCCGAACAGGGCGAAGTTGACCGCGGCGATGGCCCCGATCGACAGCACGCCGGCGGCGATCAGCCCCTTGTAGAGGGCGCCCATGATCGACTGGTTCGCGCCGAGCTTGACCGCGAAGGTGCCGATGATCGAGGTGATGATGCAGGCAGCGCCGATCGCCAGCGGGTAGAGCATCATCGGCTCCAGCGCCTCGCGCCCGCTCCCGGTCGGCCCGGAGAAGAAGATCGCGGCGAGCACCATCGTCGCGACCACGGTCACGGCGTAGGTCTCGAACAGGTCGGCGGCCATGCCGGCGCAGTCGCCGACATTGTCGCCGACGTTGTCGGCGATGGTGGCGGGGTTGCGCGGATCGTCCTCCGGAATGCCGGCCTCGACCTTGCCGACGAGGTCGCCGCCGACATCGGCGCCCTTGGTGAAGATGCCGCCGCCGAGGCGGGCGAAGATCGAGATCAGCGAGGCGCCGAAGCCGAGCGCCACGAGGGCGTCGATCACCTCGCGGCTCGACGGGTCGAGCCCGGCGCCGCGGGTGAGGTAGAGGTAGTAGAGGGCGACGCCGAGCAGCGCGAGGCCGGCGACCAGCATGCCGGTGACGGCGCCCGACTTGAACGCGACCTCGAGGCCGCCGCCGAGCGAGGTCGAGGCGGCCTGCGCCGTGCGGACGTTGGCGCGCACCGACACGTTCATGCCGATGAAGCCCGCGGCCCCCGACAGCACCGCACCGATCAGGAAGCCGACCGCCACCTTGATCCCGAGGAAGGCGGCGAGCGCCGCGAACAGCACGACGCCGACGATCCCGATCGTGAGATACTGCCGCTTCAGGTAGGCCTGCGCGCCCTCGGCGATCGCGCCCGCGATCTCCTGCATGCGCTGGGTTCCGGCGTCGCGCTTCATCACGTCTGAGATCGTGACGATGCCGTAGGCGACGGCGCAGAGCCCGCCCACGATGATCAGAATCAAGGGAAGCATTCGACCGTCCTTGAGATTATGCTGCCTGGCTGGGGCTTGTGATTGCCGAGCTCGGCCGGGATGGCCGCGGGACGTGACGCTCGGATTCGGGGCTTTCCTTCCCAGAAACGCACCCTGATTGCCAAACTTCGCCGCAGAGCGCAAACGCGACGTTGGGACGAGTCGAAGTTGAATGTTGCATTGCGATATAATCGGGGACGTCGCAGTGCTTTCCTCGGTCGCCCTTTGCTGCGGTGCAGGTCGCGGGCAGCCGATCCCACCCCCGCCTCCTCGCGGGGCACACAACCACTGATCGAATAAGCGATCGGCGACACCACCCTGTTAACCGGCCGTTAACCATGAGCTCATCCATTACAGGTTGTAGATCCTGATGGGGGCCACGATGAGCAGCGACCAGGTCGCCAAGCTGGCGGCGACGATCGAGGTGCTGACGGGCGCGGTGCATTTCCTGATCGCCGAGCGCGTCGCCGCCCAGCCCGCGGCGGCGCAGGGCGACCTGCTGCACATCCTGCAGCGGGCGTTCTCGACGCCGCCGCGCACCGAGGAGGCGCTCACCGGGCGCGCGGCCCTGGCCCAGGCCGACCTCGCCCTGTGGATGCCGATCGTCGCCGCGGGGATGATGGACGAGGTGCGCCGCCAGATCGGGCGCCCGCCCGAGGGCGTGACGCACATCGTCCTCGGTCGCGGCCAGCCGGCCCGCGGCGTCCCGGCCTCAGAAGTGGCTGAAAGCCCCTGCCGCGAACACGCGCGCGGTGCCGTCGCCCATTTCGAAGGCGGGCGGGCCGTCGCCTGAGGTCACGGTGCCGACGACCGCGAGCGGTACGCCGACGGCGGCGGCCTCGGCGCGGAGCGCGTCGAGGGCCGAGTCCGGGACCGTGCAGAGGATCTCGTAATCGTCCCCGCCGGTCAGGATCCTTTCGATGAGGGCGGGCTCGGCCCGCACCGCGCGGGCGGCGGCGGCCGAGAGGGGGATCGCATCGGCGGCGATCCGGGCACCCCGCCCCTCCCCCAGCATCTTGGCGCAGTCGCCCGCCAGCCCGTCCGAGACGTCCATCGCCGCCGAGGCGTGGCGGCGCAGCGCCTCCGCCAGGGCGAGGCGCGGGCGCGGGTGCAGGTAGCGATCGCGCAGGTATTCGCGCATTCCGTCGTCGAGGGCGGCGATCCAGGGCGCCTCGGGCTCCAGGCGCAGGGCGAGGCCGAGCGCCGCGTCGCCGATCGTGCCGGTGACGCAGATCCGGTCGCCGACCCGGGCCGTGACGCGGCGGACCATGTCCCCGGCCGGCACCTCGCCGAGCGCGGTCACGCCGATCACCATCGCCCCGCGGGCGCGCACCGTGTCGCCGCCCAGGAGCGGGCAGCCGTGCTCGGCGGTGGCCGTCCCCAAGCCGGCGGAGAAGGCGGCGAGCCAGTCCTCGCTCCAGTCGTCGGGGAGCGCCAGCGTCAGCAGGATGCCCCGCGGGGTCGCGCCCTTGGCGGCGAGGTCGGACAGGTTCACCCCCAGCGCCTTGCGGGCGATCGAGGCGGGCGGGTCGTCGGGGAAGTGGTGGACGCCCGCCACCAGGGCGTCGGCGGTCAGGACGAGGTCGTGGCCCGGGGTCGGCGCCAGCGTCGCGGCGTCGTCGCGCATCCGGTCGGCGCCGGGGCCGGCGAGCGGCGCGAAGTAGCGGGCGATCAGGCCGTTCTCGTCCGCGCGCGCCGGCCCGGCCACCGGCTCAGGCGCCCTTCGCGGCCGGCTTCTGGGTGGCGGGCTTCTGGGGTGTGGGCTTCTGGGGAGCCGACTTCTGGCCCCCGACCTCGTCGGGGCGGACCTGCCGCGCCACCCGGTCGAGCACCGCGTTGACGAGGCCCGGCTCGTCGGCGCTGTAGAAGCTGTGGGCGACGTCGACGTATTCCGAGATCGCCGCCCGGGCCGGCACGTCGGTGCGGAACATCAGCTCGTAGGCCCCGGCGCGCAGGATCGCCCGCAGCACCGCCTCGATGCGCCGCAGCGGCCAGCCCTGGGTCAGCGCCCGGTCGAGCTGCGGGTCGATGGCGCGCTGCTCCTCGACGGTGCCGCGCAGCAGGTCGCGGAAGAAGGCGGTCTCGGCCGGCGGGTGCTCGATCCCGTCGACCTCCCGGCCGATCCAGTGGGCCTCGAACTCCGCGAGCGCGTCGAGGACGCCCTTGCCGGAGATGTCCATGTCGTAGAGCGCCTGCACCACGGCGAGCCGGGCGCCGCTGCGCGGGCTCACCCGGGCCGGCTTCGCTCCGGCCTCGCTGTCCTGCACGTCGGGCTTCGCGTCGGTCATGGCGCCTGTCGTCATCGGGGGCGCGCGGCGGCCGCGCGCTTGAGGGCCAGCACCGCCAGCGCCGCCTCGGCCGCGCCGCCGCCCTTGTTCATCTCGGCGACGCGCGCGCGGGCCAGCGCCTGCGCCTCGGTCTCGACCGTGAGGATGCCGTTGCCCAGGGGAATGCGGCGGTCGACCGAGAGGTCCATCAGGGCGCGGGCGCTCTCGCCCGCGACGATGTCGTAGTGCCCGGTCTCGCCGCGGATCACGCAGCCCAGCGTCACCACGGCGTCGTAGCCGCCGGCATCGAGGAGGATCGCCACCGCGGCCGGGATCTCCAGGGCGCCCGGCACGGTGACGACCTCCGCCTGGGCGCCGGCCGCCTCGATCGCGGCCCGGGCGCCGGTGAGCAGCTCGTCGGCGATGGCGTCGTAGTAGCGCGCCTCGACGACGAGGACGCGGGCGCCGGCCACGTGCGGGTCGGGGGCTCTCGAGCCCGTTTCGGCGCGGCTGTGGGCGACCATGTCTCTCGTCCGGCCCGGAAAGGGGAGATCAAGGGAGGATGAAGGGGTGCTGGGCGGCGGGGTTAGACCGAAGCGGCCGGCGCCACAAGCGCGGCGCGCGGCTCCGGGATCACGGCACCAGCGGCGGCAGCGGCCGGGCGGCGCCGTCGGGAAGCCCGGTGCGGGCGACGTTCATGGTCATGGCGAGCAGCGCGTAGTAGCCGTTGAGGCCGGCCAGATCGATCGCCCCCTGCTCGCCGAAGCGCGCGACCACCGCGGCGTAGGTCGGGTCGCTCACCGCCCGGTTGTGCTGCAGTTCGATCGAGAAGTCGTAGACCAGCGCCTCGTCCGCGCTCATCGTCGCGGGCCGGCGTCCCTCGGCCACCGCCCGCGCCGTCTCGGGCGCCACCCCGGCCTTCAGGGCGATCGGCGCGTGGACGTGCCACTCGAACTGCTGGCTCCACAGCCGGGCGACCACGAGGATCACGAACTCGCTGATGCCCAGCGGCAGGACGCTGTTGTAGCGCAGGTAGAGACCCATGCGGCTCGCACATTGCATCAGCTCGGGGCTGCGCAGCAGCGGCACGAACGGGCCGAACACCGGCACGCCGCGCTCGGCCCGGAACGCTTCCGCCGCGGCGGCCTGCGCCTCGGTATAGGCTTCGGCCGGGATCTCCGGCATCCGGTCGGCGTGTGTCGTGTCCGTCTTCGTCGCGCCGGCCTTCGTCGCGTCGGTCCTGCTCGCGTCCGTCATGGCGTCTCCCCTCCCCCGTGCGGCGACCGGTCCGTTCAGTCCGCCGCGTCCGGGAAATGCCGCGCGAGCACGGCGCGGACCTGCGCGGTCATCTCGGCCTCGGCGCACGAGAACTGCGCGGGCCGCGCCGCCTTCCACTCCGCGTTGCTGGCGATGCCCTCGGCGGCGCGGGCGCCCTCGATCAGGTCCTTGATCTGGACCTCGCCCGCCGCCCGCTCGTTCGAGCCCTGGATGATCGCCACCGGCGCCCGGCGGCGGTCGGCGTACTTCATCTGCGCCTTCATGCCGGCTGCGCCGAGATACAGCTCGGCCCGGACGTTCTCCGCCCGCAGCGCCGCGACCAGCCTCTGGTAGTCGGCCATGTTCTCGCGGTCGAGCACCAGCACCACCACCGGTCCGGGCCGCTCGGCACCGTGCAGGAGCGGGCTCTTCACGAGTTGCAGCGCCGAGAACAGCCGCGACACGCCGATCGAGAACCCCGTCGCCGGCACCGGCTCGGCGCGGAAGCGCCCGACGAGGCCGTCGTAGCGCCCGCCCCCGGCCACCGAGCCGAAGCGCACCGTCTGCCCGTCCTCGTTGGTGACGGGGAACGTCAGCTCCGCCTCGTAGACCGGGCCGGTGTAGTACTCGAGGCCGCGCACCACGCTCGGGTCGGCGCGGATCACGTCGTGGCCGTAGCCGGCCGCCGCGCAGAGGCGCATGATCGCGTGCAGCTCGGCGATGCCCTCGCGGCCCGTCTCCGACGTGCCGACCGCCTCGTGCCAGCCCGCGAAGAACCGCTCCCAGAACGCCACCCGGTCGGCGCCCTCGGACGGATCGGCCTGGAGGGCGACGTAGGCCAGGATGCGCTGGGCCGCCGCCGGGTCGAGCCCGGCGCCCTTCGTGAAGTCGCCGCTCTCGTCCTTGCGGCCGGCGCCCAGCAGGTCGCGCACGCCGTCGACGCCCAGCCGGTCGAGCTTGTCGATCGCCCGCAGCACGGTGAGCCGGCGCCCGGCCTGCTCGGGGCCGCTGAGCCCGGCGGCCTCCATCACGCCGTCGAGCACCTTGCGGTTGTTGACCTTGACCACGTAGCGGCCGGCGAGCCCCAGCCGGTTCAGGGTCTCGGCCATCAGCATGCAGATCTCGGCGTCGGCCGCGACCGAGCCCGCACCGACGATGTCGGCGTCGAACTGCATGAACTGCCGGAAGCGGCCGGGGCCGGGCTTCTCGTTGCGGAAGACGTAGCCGGCGCGGAAGCTCCGGTAGGGCTTCGGCAGCGCGTCGAAGTGCTCCGCCACGAACCGGGCGAGCGGGGCGGTGAGGTCGTAGCGGAGCGACAGCCACGCCTCGTCGTCGTCCTGGAACGAGAACACCCCCGCGTTCGGGCGGTCGAGGTCGGGCAGGAACTTGCCGAGCGCCTCGGTGTACTCGACGAACGGCGTCTCCAGCGCCTCGAAGCCGTAGAGCTCGAAGCTCGCCCGGATGGTCTCCAGCATCCGGTGCTGCGCGGCGATCTCCTCGGCGCGCCGGTCGACGAAGCCGCGGGGCAGGCGCGGCTTCAGGGTTTCGGCCTTCGATTCGGCCTTGGACATGGTGGCGTTCGCTTCTCGCGGCCGCCCCGGCCCGAGCGGGTCGAGCGGGCGGCCGGTCAGGGGGCCTTGAAGGCCCGGGGATCCCGCCGCGGGCTCTAACGCAGCCGGCCGGGAAGCGGCAAGATCGTCAATACGGCGCGACGAGCTTGACCCAGAGCAGCACGGCGAGGCTCACCAGGGCGATCGGCATCTGGATCGGCCGCAGCCGGGCATGGGCCAGCGGAACCTCGCCGGCCCGCGCCGCGATCGGGTCGATCACCATCACCGCCGCGTAGCCCAGGATCAGCAGGGCGACGGCGACCACCGCCTTGCCCATCACCGCGCAGAGCAGCGCGGCCAGCCCGAGCCCGTAGAGGACCAGCATCGTCACGATCTGCGACAGGCTGGGACCGCCCTCGGTCCGGAAGCTGACGCCGCGGTGCACGCCGGCCAGGAACAGCAGGATCGAGGCGGCGTAGAGCAGCGTGAACAGGGCGACGAGATAGTCGAGCGGCTGGCCCTGGAGCCACCACGCCGCCGCCGCGCCGACCGCGATCGGCACCATCGGCCCGAACCCGAACACGATGTCGAGCCAGGGGATGCGGCGGGTCTCGTGGACGGAGAGCGTGCGTCCGGTTGCGTCGTCGAGCATGTCTGTCCTGATCGCGCGCCGCGCGTTCCTTGTCCGTCCTGCCATCGCGGCACAGGCACGGGCAACGGCCGCGCACCGGCACGGTTCCGGCACGGCTCCGCGGCGCCGCCGGGCTTACGGCCGCGGCGGCGCCGCGTGAACCCCCGGGACAAGTCCCGCGAAGCGCGCGTGCACGGCTTGAGCCGGCGACGGAAACGCGCTATGCATGCCCTGCCCTCCTCATTAGGTCCGCGCCGCAGGGCGCCCGTGAGCCGCCAGGGTTCAGCCACAACGTTGCTTCGGGCTTCACGTCCCCGCGCGGCCCGACCTCAAGCGCCCGTCCCCCGGGTGCCGCCCGCGAAACCGGCCCTTCCCTCCCGCCTTCTCGTCGGTTCAAGACACTCCATGACACCAAACTCCGACGCCTTCGCCGACCTCGCGACCGCGGAACCGGACGAGTCGTCCGCCGCATTGCCCTCGGCCGAACTCGCCGGCATGCGCGAGGTCAAGCTCTCCGACCTCAAGGCCAAGACGCCGACCGAGCTGATCACCTTCGCCGAGGAGGTCGAGGTCGAGAACGCCTCGACCATGCGCAAGCAGGAGCTGATGTTCGCCATCCTGAAGCAGCTCGCTGCCAAGGATGTCGAGATCATCGGCGCCGGCACCGTCGAGGTGCTGCAGGACGGGTTCGGCTTCCTGCGCTCGAACGACTCGAACTACCTGCCGGGTCCGGACGACATCTACATCTCGCCGACCCAGATCCGCCGCTTCGGCCTGCGCACCGGCGACACCGTCGAGGGCCCGATCCGCGGGCCCAAGGACGGCGAGCGCTACTTCGCGCTGCTGAAGGTGAACACGATCAACTTCGAGAATCCGGAGAAGATCAAGCACAAGGTCCACTTCGACAACCTGACGCCGCTGTTCCCCACCAAGCGGTTCAAGCTGGAGCTGGAGAATCCGACCAAGAAGGATTTCTCCCCGCGGATCATCGACATCGTGGCGCCGATCGGCAAGGGCCAGCGCGCGCTGATCGTCGCGCCGCCGCGCACCGGCAAGACCGTGCTGATGCAGAACATCGCCCAGTCGATCACCCTCAACCACCCCGAGTGCTACCTCATCGTGCTGCTCATCGACGAGCGCCCCGAGGAGGTGACCGACATGCAGCGCTCGGTGAAGGGCGAGGTCATCGCCTCGACCTTCGACGAGCCGGCCACCCGCCACGTGCAGGTCGCCGAGATGGTGATCGAGAAGGCCAAGCGCCTCGTCGAGCACGGCCGCGACGTGGTGATCCTGCTGGATTCCATCACCCGCCTGGGCCGGGCCTACAACACGGTGGTTCCGTCGTCGGGCAAGGTGCTCACCGGCGGCGTCGACGCCAACGCGCTCCAGCGCCCGAAGCGCTTCTTCGGCGCCGCGCGCAACATCGAGGAGGGCGGCTCGCTCTCGATCATCGCCACCGCGCTGATCGATACCGGCTCGCGCATGGACGAGGTGATCTTCGAGGAGTTCAAGGGCACCGGCAATTCCGAGATCATCCTCGACCGCAAGGTCTCGGACAAGCGCATCTTCCCGGCGATCGACATCACCCGCTCCGGCACCCGCAAGGAGGAGCTGCTGGTGCCGCCGGACTCGCTCAAGAAGACCTACGTCCTGCGCCGCATCCTCAACCCGATGGGCGTCACGGACGCGATCGAGTTCCTGCTCGACAAGCTGCGCCAGACCAAGACCAACCAGGACTTCTTCGACTCGATGAACACCTGAGGGCGCGGGGCGCCGCTCCCTGGGCCGCCCCGCCTTCAAATCTCGGTTGTATCGTTTAAATTTTTCACGCTCTGGTACGTTAAACGCTGTGAGGCGCGGCTCTCCCGCCCTATTCCAGGGTCGTGGAGATCTCATGTCGACGATTTCGTCGCGCGCGGAGGCGCTGAAGGCCGCCGGCCTCATCGGCACCTGGGAGACCGACGTCCAGGCGGGCGTCTCGGTGCTCGACCGGGAGGCCGCCGCGTTGCTCGCCGGAAGCGCCACCCTCGCCGGCCAGCCCCTGACGCTCGAAGCCGCCCTCGCCCGGGTCCATCCCGACGATCGCGACTGGCTGTTCGCGCGGATCCGGCGGACCCGGCAGACGGGCGGTCCGATCGCGGTCGAGTTCAGGATCCTCGGCGCGGCGGGCGAGATCCGCCGCGTCCTGACCCGCGGCATCCTCGCCCGCGATGCGCGCGGGGCGATGCGGGGTTACGGGGCCTACATCGACACGACCGGCTTCGACCGGCCACCATCCATCGCCGAACCGGACCGGTATCCAGACCCCCTGACCGAGGCTGAGTCGCAGGTCCTGCGGGCGCGGGAGGCCCTGGGCCGGAGCGGCAACGGCCCCCTGCTCCTGGCCGCCGACCTGCTGCTGTGGGAGATCGGCCGGGCGCTCGCGGCCCGGCGCCTGTCCTGAGGTCCCGCGCGCCGCGGACCGGGTGTCCCGAAATCGCGCGGCCGCGCGGGGACGCGTCAACGCTCGGCTAACCCGGCGCTGACAAGGTCACGGACGGGGCCGCGTTGCGTAACGGCCCCGCGACAGCCCCGCCGTCCGGACGATCCCGGCGGCGGGGCTCGTCGCCACGACGCGTCGACGCGAGGCACCGGCACGGCGCACCGACCGCGGCGCGCCGGCTTGCCGGCCGCCTGAGATCCGTGACACTGAGGCGATGGATTCCCCCGCCCTCGGACCCTGGCTCGGACCGGAGCCCCTGCTCCTCGCCTCCACCAGCCCGACCCGCCGCCTCCTGCTGGAGAGCGCCGCGCTCCCGGTCGAGGCGGTTCCCCCGGACGTGGACGAGCGCGCCGTCGAGGCCGCGAGCGCGGGGCTCGCGCCGCCGGATCTCGCGCTGCGGCTCGCCCGGGCCAAGGCCGAGGCGGTCGCCGCCCGCCATCCCGGCCGGGTCGTCGTCGGGGCCGATCAGGTGCTCGATCTCGACGGCGCGGTGTTCCACAAGCCGGCGGACGCGGCGCAGGCGCGCGCGCAGCTCGCCCGCCTCGCCGGCCGCACCCACGCCCTGCACGCGGCCGTCGCGCTCGTGCGGGGCGGCGATGTCGCGAGCTTCGTCGAGACGGCGCGGCTGACGGTCCGTCCCCTCGATGCGCGGGCGATTTCCGCCTACGTCGCCTGCGCCGGCGAGGATCGGGTGCGGGCCAGCGTCGGCGGCTACCAACTCGAAGGGCCGGGCATCCACCTGTTCGAGCGGGTCGCGGGCGATCACAGCACCGTGCTGGGCCTGCCGTTGCTGCCGCTGCTGGCGCGCCTGCGCGCCGCCGGCCTGTTGCGCTTCTAGCGCATCGTCCTGGATATCGGATCCGGGACGATGCGCGAGCCCTTCGTCTTCGCATCATCGTTTCCGAAAGCCGGTGACCACCTTTCGGGACGATGCTCTAGGGAGGCCGCCTTGGCCGGACACGATCACGCGCACGGCCTCCACGATCACGGGGGGCCGGACCACGAGGAACCCGGGCACGCGGGCCACAGCCATGGCGGGCACAGTCACGGGGGGCACAGTCACGGGGGTCACGGCGGCCACGCCCACGCGCCGAAGGATTTCGGGACGGCCTTCGCGGTCGGAATCGCGCTCAACACCGTCTTCATCGTGATCGAGGCCGCCTACGGCTACGCCAGCAACTCGATGTCGCTGGTGGCGGATGCCGGCCACAACCTCTCGGACGTGCTCGGGCTGGTGGCCGCCTGGGTCGCCTCCGTGCTGGTGAAGCGGGCGGCGACCGCCCGCTTCACCTACGGCTACCGCGGCTCATCGATCCTCGCGGCTTTGTTCAACGCCGTGTTCCTGCTGGTGGCGATGGGGGCGGTGATCTGGGAGGCGATCCTGCGCCTCCTCAACCCGGAGCCGGTGGGGGGCGTCACGGTGATGATCGTGGCCGGCATCGGCATCCTCGTGAACGGCTTCACCGCGTGGCTGTTCGCCAGCGGCGCCAAGGGCGACATCAACATCCGCGGCGCCTACCTGCACATGGCGGCCGACGCCGCGGTCTCGGCGGGCGTCGTGGTCGCGGGCCTCATCATCTGGATGACCGGCCTCGCCTGGATCGACCCGGCGGTCAGCCTCGTGGTCTCGGCCCTCGTCGTCTGGGCGACCTGGGGGCTGCTGCGCGACAGCGTGGCGATGTCCCTCGACGCGGTGCCCCCGGGGATCTCGCCCGAGGCCGTCTCCGCCTACCTGCGGGAGCGGCCCGGGGTGGCGGCGCTTCACGACCTGCACATCTGGTCGATGAGCACCACCAGCGTCGCGCTCACCGCCCATCTCGTGATGGAGGGCGGGCATCCCGGCAACGCCTTCCTCACCGAGACGGCGGAGACCCTGAGCGCCCGGTTCGGCATCGGCCACGCCACGCTCCAGATCGAGGATGCGGACGGCCCCGCCTGCCGGCTGGCGCGGGACTGCGCCGCGTGAGGGCCGCCCGATGATCCGCGCCTTCGTCGCCGGCCACCCGATCGCGCACTCGCGCTCGCCGCTGATCCACGGCCACTGGCTCGCCGAGCACGGGATCGCCGGCTCCTACGAGCGGGTCGACGTGGCGCCCGACGCCTTCCCCGCCTTCGTGCGCGGGCTGGCCGAGGCCGGATTCGCGGGGGGCAACGTCACGATCCCGCACAAGGAGGCGGCTTTCACCCTGGCCGACAGCCTGACGCCGCGGGCGGAGCGGATCGGCGCGGTCAACACCCTGATCGTCGGACCGGACGGACGGATCCTCGGCGACAACACCGACGCGCCGGGCTTCTGCGCCCATCTCGACCAGACGCTCGGTCCGGACTGGCCGGCGCGCGGTCCCGCTCTGGTGCTCGGCGCCGGGGGCGCCGCCCGGGCGATCGTCGTGGGGCTCGCCGAGCGCGGGGTGCCGCGGATCCGGGTCGCCAATCGCACGCCGGCCCGGGCCGAGGCCGTGGCGGCGCTGGCGCCGGGGATCGCCGAGGCGCTGGCGTGGTCGGACCTGCCCACGGCCCTGCGCGGGGCCGGGCTCCTCGTGAACACCACGGCGCTCGGCATGAAGGGGCAGCCGCCCCTCGACATCGACCTCGCGCCGCTGCCGGCGGGCGCGGCGGTGGCCGACATCGTCTACGCGCCGCTGGAGACGCGGCTGCTGGCCGACGCCCGCGCCCGCGGCCTCGCGGCGGTGGACGGCCTCGGGATGCTGCTGCACCAGGCGGTGCCGGGCTTCGCGGCGTGGTTCGGCGTGCGGCCCGCGGTGACCGCGGCGCTCCGTAACAGAATCGTCGCGGACCTCGCGCCGTGACGCGTGAACCGAAGAAGCCGTTCGTCCTCGGCCTCACCGGCTCGATCGGCATGGGCAAGTCGGCCACCGCGGCGATGTTTCGGGCCCGCGGCGTTCCCGTCCACGACGCCGACGCCGCGGTCCACGCCCTCTACGGCCCCGGCGGGGCGGCCGCGGTCGAGATCGGGCGCGCCTTCCCGGGCGTGCTTGACGCGGCCGGCGGCGTGGACCGGCCGTCCTTGCGCGCGGCGGTGCTCGGGTCGCCCGAGCGGATGGCGCGGCTCGAAGGCATCGTCCACCCGCTGGTGCGGGCGGCGAGCCGGGACTTCCTCGACGCGCACGCCGAGGCGCCCCTCGTCGTCCTCGACATCCCGCTCCTCTACGAGACCGGGGGCGAGGGGCGCTGCGACGCGGTCGCCGTGGTGAGCGCGCCGGCCGAGGTTCAGCGCGCCCGGGTGCTCGCCCGGCCGGGCATGACGGAGGAGGCGTTCGCGGCGATCCTCGCCAAGCAGATGCCCGATTCCGAGAAGCGGGCGCGGGCGGACTTCTTGATCGACACCGGCCGGGGCTTCGCCGTCGCCGAGGCGGAGGTCGCGCGGATCATCGCCGCCTTCGCGCGGCCGGACATCGGCGACGCGGGGTGACGCGCCGGGCCGGCGCGGTATGTTGCAACGCACGATTGCTTCCGCCGCGAGGTCAAGGGCGATGACCAGAAAGCCCGGGCGCGCAGGGCCCTTCACGCTGGCCGCGCTGCTGACGGCGCTCGGCGCCGCGCCCGCCCTCGCCCAGTACGCCACCGCGTGCCCGCCGCCCCTGAAGCTCGCGGCCGGCGCCTGCGTCGCCGCCTGCCCGAGCGGCTACGAGGATCGCGGCCGCGAATGCGTGTTCCGCAGCCTGTCGCGCTGATCGGGCACCTCGGACGAGAGACCTGCGACGGAGCGCCGGATGCGCCCGGCCGGCCCCCTCCCGCGCCAGAATGCGCATTCGCCGCAAGGACCTTGACTTCATGCGCGAAATGCGCAGAAAACCACCGTCTAAGGCGCGCAGTGTGCGCAAATTCCGAGAGTAATTGCGCACACTGCGCGGGGAGGCGGTGGCATGCTGATCGGCAACCTCGACCGCACGATACGCACCTTCCTCGGCCGCGCCTGAGATGCGCGCGCGCTGGCTCGTCCTGGCCGACGACCTCACGGGGGCAGCCGACTGCGCTATCGCCTTCGGCCGCCGGGGCCGCGCCGCCGCGGTGACGTGGGGCGAGACCTGGAACACGGCGACCGCGGACCACGACGTCCCGGTCCTGTCCTACGACGCCGACAGCCGCGGCCTCGCGGCGAAGGCGGCGGCCGAGCGCCACGCGGCCTTGCTGGCGCGGCTGCACGGCCCGGACCGGCGCCTGTTCAAGAAGATCGACTCGACGCTGCGCGGCCAGCCCGCCGCCGAGACCGCCGCCCTGATGGCGCATCTGCGGGCTCGAACCGGTGCCGCCTTCGGCGTGTTCGCCCCGGCCTTCCCCGGCACCGGCCGGACCACAGTGGACGGCCGGGTGCTCGTCGGCGGCCACCCCCTGGAAGAGGCGGAAGTCTGGCGGCGCGACCACAGCTACGCCAGCGCCGAACTCGGCGCCGTCCTGGCCGGTGCCGGGATTTCCGCTCACGGTCTGACGCTGCCGACGGTGCGGGGCGACGGCCTCGGATCCGCCCTGGCGGAGATCGCCGCCCGGGGCGGCGTGATCGCCGTCTGCGATGCGCAGACCGACGACGACCTGCGCCGCATCGCCCGGGCGAGCCTCGCTGCGACCGCGTCCGCCTTCTTCGTCGGCAGCGCCGGCCTCGCCCACGCCCTGGCCGAGGCGGAGGCCGAGATCGAGCCGTCTGCCCCGCCTGAGCCGGTCCGGATCGCGCCGGACGGCCGCGGCACGCTGATCGTCGTCGGCTCGCTCGCCGCCGCCTCCCGCGCGGGCGCGAGGAAACTCGCCGCGGGCGGCGACGTCGCGCACCTGACCGTGACGCCCGAAACCCTGCTCGGCGATCCCGCGGGCCGGACGGCGCTGGCGGCGCGGGTGGCGGCGCGGCTCGCCGCCAGTGGCGACGCCCTGGTGGAGATCACGATGCCGGCCGAGCCCGACATGAGCCTCGGCCCCCGCCTCGCCGCGGCGCTCGCCGAGGCGCTGGCCCCCGTCGCCGACGGGATCGGCGCGCTTGCGGCCACCGGCGGCGAGACCGCCGCGGCACTGCTCGCCCGGCTCGGAATCCACGGCATCCGGCTCGCCGACGAGATCGAGCCGGGCGTCTCCCTCGGCCTCACCCTCGGCCGGCTCTCCGTACCGATCGCCACCAAGGCGGGCGCCTTCGGCGACGCCGACAGCCTCACCCGCATCCGCGACCGCCTGCACCGGGCCCGCACCGAAGGAAGCCTGACATGACCCGCCCGACCATCGCGATCACCATGGGCGACCCGGCCGGGATCGGGCCCGAGGTCATCATGAAGGCGCTGGCCCGGCCGGAGGTCCACGCGCTCTGCCAGCCCCTGGTGATCGGCGACGCCGGCCGCCTGCGCAAGGCCGGCCGGATCGTCGGGGCCGAGATGCCGGTCGACGCGCTCACTGAGGCCGGCGCGGCGAACTTCGCCACCGCCGCGATCCAGTGCCTGGACCTCGCCTGCGTGCCCGACGACCTGCCCTTCGGGCAGTTGTCGGCGGTGGCCGGCGAGACCGCCTACCGCTGCATCGAGACCGCGGTGCAGGTGGTGCAGGCGGGGCAAGCCCAGGGCATCTGCACCGCGCCCCTGTCGAAGGAGGCGCTGCACGCCGCCGGGCACAGGTATCCCGGCCACACCGAATTGCTCGCCCACCTCACCGGCACGCCGGAGGTGTCGATGATGCTGGTCTCCCCGAAGCTCCGGGTGATCCACGTCACCACCCATATCGGCCTGATCGACGCCATCGCGCGGATCGAGCCGGGGCTCGTCGAGCGGGTGATCGCCCGCGGCCACGCGGTGCTGGTGAAGGCCGGGATCGCGAACCCGAAGATCGGCGTCTGCGCAATCAACCCGCACGCTGGCGAGGGCGGGCTGTTCGGGCACAACGAGGAGGCCGAGAAGATCACCCCGGCCGTCGAGGCCTGCCGGGCGAAGGGCTGGGACGTGCGCGGGCCGCTGCCGGCCGACACGCTGTTCTATCTCGCGGGCCGCGGCGACTACGACATGGTGGTGGCGATGTACCACGATCAGGGCCACGGCCCGATCAAGGTGCTGGGCCTCGAAGAGGGCGTGAACATCACCGTCGGGCTGCCGGTGATCCGCACCTCGGTCGATCACGGCACCGCCTTCGACATCGCCGGAACAGGGATCGCCGACGAGCGCAGCCTCGTCGAGGCCCTGCGGCAGGCGGTCGGCCTCGCGCCCAAATCGGCCGCCTGAGCCCTCAAGGATCGGGGATCCCGAAGGGACGGGTCCCTTCGGCGGGGCTTTCGGGGCAGAGCCCCGGAGTTCGCAGGGCGCCGCCCTGCGCCCGCGAAAGGGCTCGCCCTTTCGAAACCCCGATCGCCTATACGCGTGGTCGGGGGAGCGAGAACCATGACACTGCGCGGCAGGGAGCGGCGGGCGCGGCTCTTGGAGGCGCTCGGCGCCGGGGAGAGCGACGTCGAGGATCTCGCCCGGCGCTTCGGCGTCTCCGCCTCCACCGTCCGGCGCGACCTCCAGCACCTGTCCGGCGCCAACGCGGTGCGGCGGACCTACGGCGGCGCGATCCTGGCCGGGCCGGCGGCCGAGACCACCCTCGACCAGCGGCTCGCGGTGAACGGCCCCGCGAAGCGGGCGATCGCCCGCGCGGCGCTCGCGCTGGTCGAGGATGGGCAGACGCTGATCCTCGACGCCGGCTCCACGGTGGCGGCCTTCGGGCAGATGCTGCTCGGCCGGCGGCTGCGGATCATCACCAACAACCTCGCGCTGCTGCCCATCCTCGCTCCGGCGCCGGGGATCGAGCTGGTGGTGCTCGGCGGCGCGGTGCGGGCGACGAGCATGGGCACGGTCGGGCCGCTGGCGGTGGAGGCCCTGCGCCGGATGACCGCCGACGCCGTGGTGACCAGCGCCGACGGGGTGGTCGCCGGCCGCGGCCTGTGCGAGGCGAGCCTCGATCAGGTGGCGCTCAAGTCGGCGATGTTCGAGCAGGCCGGGGAGACGGTCGTGCTGGCCGACGCCTCCAAGCTCGGGCGCGCCGGGCAGAGGGCCTGGGCCGCCCTCCCCGCCCGCTGGACCCTGGTGACCGACGCGGGCGCGCCGGAGCCGCAGCGGCGCGCCTTCGCCGAGATGGGCGCCCGGGTGGTGATCGCGCCCCTCTGAGACAGCCGGCTAACGTCTACACGAGCAGCGCCGTCAGCGCGTAGCAGGCGGCGGCGATCCCCGCCGCGGCGGGCATGGTCAGGATCCAGGCGACCACGATGTTGCCGGCCACCCCCCAGCGCACGGCGGAGGTGCGCCGCGCCGCGCCCACCCCGACGATCGCCCCGGTGATGGTGTGGGTGGTCGAGACCGGCACGCCGAGCCACGTGGCCAGGAACAGCGTCATCGCCCCGCCGGTCTCGGCGCAGAAGCCCTGCATCGGCGTGAGGCGGGTGATGCGCGAGCCCATGGTGTGGACGATGCGCCAGCCGCCGAACAGGGTGCCGAGCGCCATCGCCGCCTGGCAGGCCAGCACCACCCAGAGCGGCACGTGGAACCCGCCCTCCAGCATCCCCTGCGAGTAGAGCAGCACGGCGATGATGCCCATCGTCTTCTGCGCGTCGTTGCCGCCGTGGCCGAGCGAGTAGAGCGAGGCGGAGACGAATTGCAGCACCCGGAAGGTGCGGTCGACCGCGAACGGCGTGCGGCGCACGAAGATCCACGAGACCGACAGCACGAGGAGGAGAGCGAGCACGAAGCCCAGGAGCGGCGAGAGCACGATCGCCGCCACCGTCTTGCCCAGCCCCGCCCAGACGACGACGGAGAATCCCGCCTTGGCGAGACCGGCGCCGACGAGCCCGCCGACGAGCGCGTGGGACGAACTCGACGGGATGCCGAGCACCCAGGTCACCACGTTCCAGACGATCGCGCCGATCAGCGCCGCGAAGATCACCCGCGCGTCGACGATCTCGGCGCTGACGATGCCGGTGCCCAGCGTGTCGGCGACGTGCAGCCCGAAGAACAGGAAGGCGATGAAGTTGAAGAACGCCGCCCAGAGCACGGCGTAGCGGGGGCGCAGCACCCGCGTCGACACGATGGTGGCGATGGAGTTGGCCGCGTCGTGCAGGCCGTTGAGGAAGTCGAACAGCAACGCGACGGCGATCAGGCCGACGAGCCAGTGCAGGGCGAGGGCGGTCATCGCTCGCGTCTCCCCTCGGCGCGTGGCCGTCGTGCTAGAAGCGGGCGATGAGTGCCGTCTCCCCCGCCGCCCACGCCCGCACGATCCTGGCCGCGCACGAGCACCGCCGGTCGATCGCGCCCCTGTTCGACTGGGATCCGGGGCTCGACCTGCCGGCCGCCTACCGGGTCGCGGCGGAGGTGCGCCGCCTGCGCGAGGCGCGCGGCGAGCGGCCGGTCGGCCGCAAGATCGGCTTCACCAACACCACGCTCTGGGAGACCTACGGCGTCCGCGCGCCCATCTGGGGCACCGTCTACGACACGACCCTGCACGAAGCCGGCGACGGACCGCTGCCGCTCGCCGCCCTGGTCGAGCCGCGCATCGAGCCGGAGATCGTGTTCGGGCTCGCGGCGGCGCCCGAGCGCGGCGCGGACGCGGAAGCGCTGCTCGGCTGCGTCGCCTGGGCGGCGCTCGGCTTCGAGCTCGTGCAGTCGCTCTACCCGGGCTGGCGCTTCACCGCCCCGGACACGGTGGCCGCTTTCGGCCTGCACGGCGCCCTGGTCGTCGGCGCGCGGGTGCCGATCGACGGGGAGGCCGGCGCCTGGATCCGGGACCTCGCGGACCTCACCGTCACGCTGTCCTGCGACGGCCGGGAGGCCGATCGCGGCATCGCGAAGAACGTCCTCGGCGGCGGGCCGCTCGCGGCGCTGGCCCACCTCGTCGCTGCGCTGGCTAACGATCCGGAGAGCCCGCCGCTGGCGGCGGGCGAGATCGTCACCACCGGCACGCTGACGCGGGTGCTTCCGGTGGCGCCGGGGCAGACGTGGCGCGCCGATCTCTCCGGGTCGAGGCTGCCCGGCCTCGCCCTGACCCTGGCGTGAGGGCGGCATCCTCACACGTTCTCCAGGACGATGCCGTTGATCTCGTTGGCCACGTCCTCGAACCGGTCGACCACCTCCTCCAGGCTCTCGTAGATCTCGCGGCCGATCATGTAGCGCATCGGGTCGCCGTGGCCGTGCGCCTGATAGAGTGCCTTGAGCCCCTGGTCGTGCAGGTCGTCGGAACGCCCCTCGACGCGGGTCACCTCCTCGGTGAGCTGCCCGAGCCGGACCGCGTGGGTGCCGATGGCGTTGAGCAGCGGCACCGCCTCGGCGACGAGCTTGGCGGCCTCCAGGGCCGTGGCGCCCATCTCGCGCATCATCGGGTCGAAGCTGCGGACCTCGTACAGCTCGACGGTCTTCACGGTCCGCTGCATCTGGTCGATGGCGTCGTCCATCGCCTGGATCAGGTCCTTGATGTCGCCGCGGTCGAAGGGGGTGATGAAGCTGCGCCGCACGGCCAGCAGCACCTCGCGGGCGATGCCGTCCGCCTCCTGCTCCCGCTGGACGATGACCCGGCACCAGTGCGGCACCCGCTCGCCGCCTTCGAGCAGGCCCTGCATCGCCTCGGCCCCGGCCACCAGGGCCGCGGCGTGGCGGTCGAACAGCTCGAAGAAGCGGTCCTCCCGCGGCATCAAGGCCCGAAACCAGCCGAGCATCCGCCACCTCCCGTTGTCCAATGTCCGTTATAAGGCGGGCATTGGTACTGTTTAGCCGACGTGGCAAAGATCGCGCATGCCAGATCGCCCCCGGGGACGCCATACCACCTATCTCGTCGCGCTGACGACGGAGCACGGCGACGACGGCGCGCTGGGCCCGGTGGTGTACGCGGTGATGAAGCGCAAGCCCGAGGAGGCGTTGGCCGCCGTGCGGGCCCTGGCGGAGTTGCCCGCGGACGTGCGGATCGTCGGCAGCCTGTCGACGCGCACCGCCAAGGCGCTCAAGCTGAAGCCCGACGAGGTGCGGCCGGTGTGAGTCTGGCGTTGCGTTGAGGGCCAGCGATCCCGCATAGACGGCGCGAGCCGGAGCCTTTCGACCGATGCAGATCGCCACGCCCTACCTGATGTTCCTGGGCGACGTGCCCGACGCACTGGCGGCCAAGACTGCCTACGGGATCAAGGACTGGCGGCCGGAATGGTGCGTCGGCCAGATGCGGCTGCCGGGCTGCAAGGCCGACCTCGGCATCCCCGACCTGACCCTGCCCGAGGCCCTGGCCAAGGGCTGCCGGACCCTGGTGGTCGGCGTCGTCAACGCGGGCGGCGTGCTGCCCGACCACTGGGTGACGGAGATCGTGGCGGCGATCGAGGCCGGGCTCGACGTGGCGAGCGGCCTGCACGTGCGGCTCGGTGCGGTGCCGGCCATCGCCGAGGCCGCCGAGCGCCGCGGCTGCCGGCTGCACGACGTGCGCCACACCAGCGAGACCTTCCCGACCGGCAAGGGCACGAAGCGGGCGGGCCGGCGCCTGCTCACCGTCGGCACCGACTGCTCGGTGGGGAAGAAGTACACGGTGCTGGCGCTGGAGAAGGGCATGCGTGACCGGGGCCTCGACGCGGATTTCCGCGCCACCGGCCAGACCGGCGTGTTCATCTCCGGCCGGGGCGTCGCCATCGACGCGGTGGTGGCCGACTTCATCTCCGGCGCCGTCGAGTCGATCGCGCCGGAGGCCGCACCGAACCACTGGGACCTGATCGAGGGCCAGGGCTCGCTCTACCACCCGTCGTTCGCCGGCGTCAGCCTCGGCCTGCTGCACGGGGCGCAGGCCGACGCGTTCGTGGTCTGCCACGAGCCGACCCGCACGACGATGCGCGGCGTGCAGCACCCGCTGCCGACGATCCGCCAGGTGATCGACCTCACCGTGCAGCTCGGCAGCCTGACCAACCCGGACATCCGGCCGGTCGGCATCGCGGTGAACACCCAGGCGCTGCCCGAGGACGAGGCCCGGGCGCTGCTCGATCAGATCGCGACCGAGCACGGCCTGCCCGCCACCGACCCGGTGCGCTTCGGCGTCGAGGCTCTCGTCGACCGGATCGTCGCCGACTTCCCGGAGGCTTGAGATGGCCCGCGCGCTCACCCTCGCCGTCGAGCGGTTCCCCATCGCCGGCGCCTTCACGATCTCCCGGGGCAGCCGCACCGAGATCGCGGTGGTGGTGGCGCGGATCACGGAGGGCGAGGCCGCCGGGCGCGGCGAGTGCGTGCCCTACCCGCGCTACGGCGAGAGCGTCGAGAGCGTCGCCGCGCTGATCGAGGCGCAGGCCGCGGCGATCGCGGCCGGCATCGGCCGGGCCGAGCTGATGGAGCGGATGCCGGCGGGCGCGGCCCGCAACGCCCTCGACTGCGCCCTGTTCGACCTGGAGGCCAAGCTCCAGGGCCGCCGCGCCCACGACATCGCCGGCCTGCCGGCGCCCGAGCCGGCGACCACCGCCTACACCCTGAGCCTCGGCACCCCCGAAAGCATGGGGGAGGCCGCCCGCGGGGCCGCCGCGCGCCCGCTCTTGAAGGTGAAGCTCGGCGGCGCGGGCGACCCCGAGCGCATCGCCGCGGTGCGGGCCGGGGCTCCCGACGCGCGGCTGATCGTCGACGCCAACGAGGCGTGGCGCCCCGAGACCCTGGAGGCGAATCTCGCCGCCTGCGTCGCGGCCGGCGTCGCGCTGATCGAGCAGCCGCTGCCGGCGGACGCGGACGCCCTGCTCGCGGAGATCCCCCACCCGATCCCGATCTGCGCCGACGAGAGCCTGCACGACCGCGCCGGCCTCGACGCACTGGCCGGACGCTACGACGCGATCAACATCAAGCTCGACAAGACCGGCGGCCTGACCGAGGCGGTCATGCTCGCCCACGCGGCGCGGGCGCGGGGCCTGTCGGTGATGGTCGGCTGCATGCTCGGCACCTCGCTCAGCATGGCGCCCGCCACCCTGCTCGCGCACCACGCCGACTTCGTCGACCTCGACGGGCCGCTGCTGCTCGCCCGCGACCGCGAGCCGCCACTGCGCTACGCGGGCAGCACGATCTACCCGCCGGAGCCGGAGCTGTGGGGCTGACGGAGCGCGCGAGGGCGCTCGGAGCGACGATCGATTCGCGAGGGTAGGCGGGCGCGCGCGCCACGGCGGGTCCGGGCGCCGACCGAACCGCCCGGCACGGCGTCCGGGCGGCGGCGATGCACGCTGTGGCCGAGTCGACACGATCGTAAGGTGTAGAGCCGAGGGCGGGTCTCGCGGCGACCTGCGCGTTACGAGTTTCAAAGCGGGCGCCGCTGTCGCCCGCATCATAGACGCCGCCATCCGCGACGCTACAACACTCCCGCACAAGGGCTTTCCCGGCCGGGACAGGGCGTGCGTACCAGGAGTCGCGACCGGATGCCGGTCGGTTCCGGGGCCGCGCACCCGGTCTCCGGGTGCCTGCCGCGCGGTGAACGAAGGTGGCACGTTGAGGAAGCTCGTCTCCGGTGTTCTCGACAGCGCTCGACGCCGGATGCGCGAACCTCCCGCGAAGACCGCCTCTCCGTCCATCGATGGGTCGCATCGGATGGGGTTCGGGCGGGATGCTGACAGAACGGGTCCGATCACCGGTCCATCCGCGACGGCGATCCGCCTGCCCCGAGCCGCGGCACGGCGGTGCGGGGCCCGAACGTTTCGCGTCCCCGTCATGACCGCCTGACCCGTCCGCCGCCGCGCGGCCACGCGGCGCGCGGCGACCCATCGAGATCCGTCCGCCCGGTCACGGCGCAGCCTCGCGCCGCAGACCCCTCCCAGGAAGGCAACACAGATGAACGCACCGTTCCGCGACCTCGACCCGGTCGAAACTCAGGAATGGCTGGATTCCCTCGACGGCGTGCTCGAAATCGAGGGGCCGGAGCGGGCGCACTTCCTGATCGAGCAGGTGGTCGAGGGCGCCCGCAAGCGCGGCGCGCCGGTGCCCTACTCCGCCAACACCGCCTACCTGAACACGATTCCGGTCGACAAGCAGGATCCGCACCCGGGCGACCGGGCGATCGAGCACCGGATCCGCTCGGCGATCCGCTGGAACGCCATCGCCATCATCCTGCGCGCCAACAAGGAATCGTCCGAGCTCGGCGGCCACATCGCCAGCTTCCAGTCGTCGGCGACCCTGTACGACACCGGGTTCATGCATTTCTGGAAGGGCGATAGCGAAGGCCGCGGCGGCGACCTGATCTACGTCCAGGGTCACTCGGCGCCCGGCGTCTACGCCCGCGCCTTCCTCGAAGGCCGGCTGACCGAGGAGCAGCTCCTCAACTTCCGCCAGGAGGTCGACGGCAAGGGCCTGTCTTCCTACCCCCATCCCTGGCTGATGCCGGATTTCTGGCAGTTCCCCACCGTCTCGATGGGCCTCGGGCCGCTGATGGCGATCTATCAGGCCCGCTACCTGCGCTACCTGCACCACCGCGGCCACGCCAACACCGACGGCCGCAAGGTCTGGGCGTTCATGGGCGACGGCGAGATGGACGAGCCGGAGAGCCTCGGCGCCATCTCGATGGCCGCGCGCGAGAAGCTCGACAACCTCGTCTTCGTCATCAACTGCAACCTCCAGCGGCTCGACGGGCCGGTGCGCGGCAACGGCAAGATCGTCCAGGAGTTGGAGGCCGATTTCCGCGGCGCCGGCTGGAACGTCATCAAGTGCCTGTGGGGTTCGGGCTGGGACGAGCTGCTCCAGCGCGACACCACCGGCACGCTGGTGCGGCTGATGGAGGAGTGCGTCGACGGCGAGTACCAGGACTTCAAGTCCAAGAACGGCGCCTACATCCGCGAGCACTTCTTCGGGAGGTACCCGGAGACCGCGGCGCTGGTGAAGGACTGGTCGGACGAGGACATCTTCCGCCTGACCCGCGGCGGCCACGATCCGGCGAAGGTGTTCGCGGCCTACTCGGCCGCCGTGAAGCACAAGGGCCAGCCGACGCTGATCCTCGCCAAGACCGTGAAGGGTTACGGCATGGGCGAGGCGGGTGAGGCGCAGAACATCACCCACCAGCAGAAGAAGATGGGCGAGGCGGTGCTCAAGCAGTTCCGCGACCGCTTCGGGATCGAGCTGTCGGACGAGCAGATCAAGGAGATCCCGTTCATCCGCTTCGCCGAGGGCAGCCCGGAGATGCGCTACCTCCAGGCCCGGCGGCAGGCGCTCGGCGGCCCGCTGCCGGCCCGGCGGCGCACGTCGAAGTCCCTGGAGATCCCGGCGCTCTCGGCCTTCGGCGCGCAGTTGAAGGAGACCGCCGGCCGCGAGATCTCCACGACGATGGCCTTCGTGCGCATCCTCAACACGCTTCTGCGCGACAAGAACATCGGCAACCGCATCGTGCCGATCGTGCCCGACGAGAGCCGGACCTTCGGCATGGAGGGCATGTTCCGCCAGTTCGGCATCTTCAGCCAGGTCGGCCAGCTCTACCGGCCGGAGGATGCCAACCAGCTCATGTACTACAAGGAGGACGAGAAGGGTCAGATGCTCCAGGAGGGCATCAACGAGCCCGGCGCCATGTCCTCGTGGATCGCGGCGGCGACCTCGTACTCGCACTCCGACGCGCCGACGATCCCGTTCTACATCTACTACTCGATGTTCGGCTTCCAGCGGGTCGGCGACCTCGCCTGGGCGGCGGGCGACATGCGCGCCCGCGGCTTCCTCATCGGCGGCACCGCCGGGCGCACGACGCTGAACGGCGAGGGCCTCCAGCACGAGGACGGGCACAGCCACCTGTTCTCGGCGACCATCCCGAACTGCGTCTCCTACGACCCGACCTTCTCGTACGAAGTCGCGGTGATCGTGCAGGACGGCCTGCGCCGGATGTATGCCGAGCAGGAGGACGTCTACTACTACATCACCGTGATGAACGAGAACTACGAGCACCCCGGCATGCCGGACGGTGCCGAGGAAGGCATCCTCAAGGGGATGTATCTGTTCCGCGAGGGCAAAGGGAAGGCGGGCGCGCCGCGGGTGCAGCTCATGGGCAGCGGCGTCATCCTGCGCGAGGCGATCGCCGCGGCCGATCTCCTGGAACAGGATTTCGGCGTGGTCTCGGACATCTGGAGCTGCCCAAGCTTCACTGAACTGCGCCGCGAGGCGATGGCCTGCGAGCGCTGGAACCTGCTCCACCCGGAGGAGGCGCCGCGCAAGTCCTACGTCGAGACCTGCCTCACGGGCCGGTCCGGGCCGGTGATCGCCACCACCGACTACATGCGGCTGTTCGCCGACCAGATCCGCGCCTGGGTGCCCGGCCGCTACCGGGTGCTCGGCACGGATGGCTTCGGCCGCTCCGACTACCGCAAGCGGCTGCGCGACTTCTTCGAGGTCAACCGCTACTGGACCGCGGTCGCCGCGCTCCAGTGCCTGGCCGAGGAGGGCGCGGTGCCGAAGGCGAAGGTCACCGAGGCCATCGCCAAGTATGGCCTCGACACGTCCAAGCCCGCCCCCTGGACGGTCTAGGGCATCCCGATCTCCGGCCGCCGCCCCGCTGGCGCGGGGGCGGCCGCGCGCCATCACGACGGACAATTCGGACGGATCCAGGCCCCGCAGAGGCCGATGCTTTGGGAGGATGAGCAGTGGGTATTGAGGTCAAGATTCCCGACATCGGCGATTTCACGGACATCCCGATCATCGAGATCTTCGTGAAGGAAGGCGACACGATCGGGCCGGACGACCCGCTGGTCTCGCTCGAATCCGACAAGGCGACGATGGACGTGCCCTCGCCGCAGGCGGGCGTCGTCGAGAAGATCCTCGTGAAGATCGGCGACAAGGTCAGCGAGGGCTCGCCCGTCCTGCTGCTCGCCGGCGAGGGCGCGGGCGAGGCCCCGAGCACGCCCGCCGCGGCCGACACCGCCGCGCTCGTCGAGAAGCAGGAGCCGGCGCCGACCGCCTCCGCACCCCCGGCCGCGGCCGCCCCGGCGCCGCGCGCCGCCTCGAACATCCCGGACTTCTCGAACGTCCACGCGAGCCCGGCGGTGCGCCGCATCGCCCGCGAGCTCGGCGTCGACCTGACCGGCGTCAAGGGCACCGGCGACAAGGGCCGGATCACCAAGGAGGACGTGCGCGGCCACCTCACCCGCTCGGCCGCCCCGGCCGCGGCGGCGGGCGGCGCGGTGATGGCGTCCGGCGGCATGGGCATCCCCGAGATCCCGGCGGTCGACTTCTCGAAGTTCGGCCCGATCGAGCATCGGCCGCTCCCGCGGATCAAGAAGATCTCGGGGCCGCACCTGCACCGGGCGTGGCTCAACGTGCCGCTCGTCACCCACACAGACGAGTCGGACATCACCGACACCGACGCCTACCGCAAGGAACTCGACACGGCGGGCAAGGAGAAGGGCTACCGCGTCACCCTGCTCGCCTTCCTGATCAAGGCTTCCGTCTCGGCCCTGCGGGCGCACCCGGAGTTCAACGCATCCTTGAGTCCCGAGAAGGACGCGCTGATCCTCAAGAAGTTCTACAATATCGGCGTGGCGGTCGACACGCCGGACGGGCTCGTGGTGCCGGTGGTCAAGGACGCCGACCGGAAGGGCATCGTCGAGATCAGCCAGGAACTCGGCGCGATCTCGAAGAAGGCCCGCGACGGCAAGCTCGGCGGCGGCGACATGCAGGGGGCGACCTTCACGATCTCCTCGCTCGGCGGCATCGGCGGCAGCCACTTCACGCCGCTGGTCAACGCGCCGGAGGTGGCGATCCTCGGCGTCGTGCGCTCGAAGATGGCGCCGGTCTGGGACGGCAAGGAGTTCAAGCCCCGCCTGATGCTCCCGCTCTGCGTCTCCTACGACCACCGCGTGATCGACGGGGCGCTCGCCGCGCGCTTCACCCGCCACCTCGCCCACACCCTGGAGGACGTCCGCCGGCTCGTCGTCTGACGGCCGGCCCCGACGACGATCCCCGACGCGAATGGAGAGGGTGAGCGCATGAGCAACGAGGTCAAGCTTCCCGACATCGGCGATTTCAAGGACGTGCCGGTCATCGAGGTGAGCGTCAGCGCGGGCGACCAGATCTCGGTCGACGACGTGCTGATCGTGCTGGAATCCGACAAGGCGACCATGGACATCCCGTCCCCGGTCGCGGGCACGGTCGCCGAGGTGAAGGTCAAGGTCGGCGACACGGTCACGCAGGGCGACCTGCTGCTGGTGATGGCCGACACGGCCGACGCGGGAGCCCCGAAGCCCTCGACCACCGACAAGGCGAGCAAGAGCGTCCAGGCCGCGCCGGGCCTCAGCACCGGCCCGCACGCGGTCGGCGAGGGTCAGGCGGGCTACGGCTCCTCCGCCGCGGGCGCCACCATGGACGGCTCGTCCACGAAGGCCGCGCCGCAGGCCGCCGCCCCGGTCTCCGGCGAGGATCTGCGCGCCGAGGTGCTGGTGCTCGGCGCCGGGCCCGGCGGCTACACCGCCGCCTTCCGCGCCGCCGACCTCGGCAAGAAGGTGGTGCTGGTCGAGCGCTGGCCGCAGCTCGGCGGGGTGTGCCTCAACGTCGGCTGCATCCCGTCCAAGGCCCTGCTGCACGCGGCCAAGGTGATCGACGAGAGCCACGCCATGGCCGCCCACGGCATCAGCTTCGCGGCGCCGCAGGTCGACATCGACAAGCTCCGCGGCTGGAAGGACGGCGTGGTCAAGCGCCTCACCGGCGGCCTCGGAGGGTTGGCCAAGCAGCGCAAGGTCACGATCGTGACGGGGGTGGCGAGCTTCGTCAGCCCGCATCAGGTCGCGGTCGAGCACGAGGGCAAGCGGCAGGTGATCGGCTTCGACCACGCGATCATCGCGGCCGGCTCCGAGCCGATCCAGATGCCGTTCATCCCCCACGACGACAGCAGAGTGATCGACTCGACCGGCGCGCTCGAACTCGACGGGATCCCCAAGCGGATGCTGGTGATCGGCGGCGGCATCATCGGTCTGGAGATGGCGACCGTCTACCACGCGCTCGGCGCCAAGGTGACGATCGTCGAGCTGATGGACCAGATCATCCCCGGCGCCGACAAGGATATCGTCACGCCGCTGATGAAGCGCATCCAGAAGCAGTACGAGGCGATCCACCTCAAGACTAAGGTTACGAACGTCGAGGCGACGCCCGAGGGCCTGAAGGTGACTTTCGAGGGCGGCTCGGCGCCGCCGACCGACACCTTCGACAAGATCCTCGTCTCGGTCGGGCGGCGGCCGAACGGCAAGCTGGTCGGCGCGGACAAGGCCGGCGTGATCGTCGACGAGCGCGGCTACGTGCCCGTCGACAAGCAGATGCGCACCAACGTGCCGCACATCTTCGCCATCGGCGACGTGGTCGGCCAGCCGATGCTCGCCCACAAGGCGGTGCACGAGGGCAAGGTCGCGGCCGAGACCGCGTCCGGCCAGAACAGCTTCTTCGACGCGAAGGTGATCCCGTCGGTCGCCTACACCGACCCGGAGGTGGCCTGGGTCGGCATGACCGAGAACGAGGCCAAGGGCAAAGGCATCAAGGTCGGCAAGGGCGTCTTCCCCTGGGCCGCCTCGGGGCGCTCCCTGTCGCTCGGGCGCGACGAGGGCCTGACCAAGGTGCTGTTCGACGAGGCGACCGACCGGATCGTCGGCTGCGGCATCGTCGGGCCGTCCGCGGGCGACCTGATCGCCGAGGCCGCGCTCGCCATCGAGATGGGGGCGGACGCGGCCGATATCGGGCTCACCATCCACCCGCACCCGACCCTGTCGGAGACGGTGGGCATGGCGGCCGAAGCGTTCGAGGGCACGATCACCGACCTGTACATGCCCAAGAAGAAGGCCCACGCCTGAAAGCGGCCGGCGGCGTATGCCGCCGGCTACCGACCTCTCGGCGAGGCGGCGCGTCTACCGGCCGACGCCGCCGAACCGCAGCACCGCCTGCTCCAGATAATCGATCGCGTCGACGAGATGCCGGCGCGCGGCCGCGACCGCATCGGCCTCGTCCGGCGGCGTCTCGGCGAGCTTGACGGCGGCGATCAGCACGCGGTCGCGCTCGTCCTCGATGCGCGCATCCCGCGCGACCCTGCCGCGGACATCGGCGTCGAACGCCTCGATCACCGCCCAGGGCAAGGCGTCCTTCGAGACCGAACCGGGGAAGGCCTCGGCCCGGCGCCGCGCCGTTCCGGCGGCCTCCGCGACGCGGTCCGCGAGCGTGCCGGCCATGTCGAACCTCGTCCCTTCCGAGCCTCGCGCCTACACGCCCCCGGTTCGACCGTCCATGGCCCGGCCGCGTCATGCGGCGGTGTGACCAGCCGCGAATCCGCGCCGGGCGGGGATCGGAACAGGGCCATCCCGCCGGGGTTTGCGGAGCATCTGACTCAGGCATCGGCGGAGGACAAGATGGGCGCACCCGGCAACCTCAAGGAGGTGTATCTCGACGAGATGCAGGACCTGTGGTCGGCAAACGACCAGATGGTCCGCGCCGTCCAGCAGCTCGGCGGCAAGGCCAGCGACCCGAAGCTGAAACAGATGCTCGAACAGGCGGTCGGCGGCATCCAGAAGCACACCGATGCGCTGAAGAGCCTGATCCAGGCCAACGGTGGCGAGACCAAGCCCGAGCACTGCAAGGGCATGGAGGGCTTGGTCGCCGAGGCGCTCAAGCACGGCGTGCAGGAGGCGTCCGGCGACGGCCGGCTGCGGGATTGCGCGATCCTCGCCCAGTACCAGCGCATGACGCATTACGGTCTCGCCGGCTTCGGCACGGCTGCGGCCTACGCGAAGGCGCTGGGACGGCAGGACGATGCCGCCAAGCTCAAGCAGGCGGTGTCCGAGATCTACAAGGGCGACGAGATCGCCAGCCAGCTCGCGGAAACCGTCGAGAAGGCCGCGGCCTGAGGGGCTCCCGGCCCGCACCTACGGCTTTGAAGGCGGACCGGCCCGACGCGGCGGCGCAAGCAGCGCCGCCGCGTCGGGCCCCTCCCCGGATTGGGCCACGAGCGATCAGGATCGAGGAACGCGATGACCGACGACGAGAAGGCGCCGCAGAACCGCGCGCGAAGCTCCGATCGCCGGGGACTCGACGGGATTGAGCCCGGCCGCACAGGCGGCGCGAGTCGGGACCGCAAGCCCGCGCCGGATGCCGGGGCCGACGACGCGCCGGGAGCCGAGACCAAGGCCGGGGATCGGCCGCCCCGGATGTAGGGCCATCCGCGGCGCCCCCGCTCGGCGCGCATCTGCGAACAAGGCGGCGCACACATCGTGGAAACATGCGGCGGCGATCCTCGCACCGTGTCGAGAGGCGGGCGCGATGACGTGCGGGATGGGGTCGGCGGTCGGGTGCGGGCTCGTGCTGGCGGGCCTCGCGGCCGACGGCTGCATCGCGCGGCGCTGGCTCGCGGCGGGTAGACCGGCTCCGTTCGACCCCCTCGCCGTGCTGGCCTTCGCCCTCCCGGCGGCCGGTCTCGCGCTGATGGCGGCCGTGGCGGCGTGAGTTCGGCCCGCCAACCGGGGCCCAAACCGGCGCTGAATGCGCATCCCTTTCGACCGAGATCGCTCGGGCGGAGCAGCGATCTCCGCGGGGCCGGAGCGATGGTCCACGCTCCGGTCCGCCCCCTGCGGCAAACTGCGCCACAATCCCTGGACGGACGATGGAACGTCACCGGCACGGTCGCGCTTGTCGAGCGGGCGGGATGCCGGTGGGAGGACGCGATGCGGGTGTTTCAGGTGCGGCAGACGACGACGGGCGCGATCCTCTGGACCGGAGCGGCCGCCGATCCGCTGTCCGCCTTGGACGCGATGGCCCACGAGGCCGGCTACTACGACCACTCGGACATCCCCGAGCACATGCGCGCCGGCGGCCTTCAGGCCGAGGAAGTCCGCGTCTGACACGCCATCCGATTGAAGGGATCGCGGTCGTCTCCGCCCGCCGCTGCGAGCGGGGCGAACAAACCCGGCGGCGCCACGTTCCGTGAGGTCGCGCTGCCCGGGCCACTCCGCTGTCGTGGGCGCGGGGGCAGCCGAGCGGTTCAACGGGAGGCGGTGTGATCCCGATCGGCTTGTGGGTTGGCCGGCGATGGGAGATGCCGATCGCCGGCCGGGAGATCCGATCGTGTACGGACGCGGCGTCGGCGCCGCGTCCGGATCGCTTATTCCGCCGCCGTCCGCCGCCCCGTCCTGGGCTTGCGGGCCTTCGGCGCGTCGCTCTCGGTCTCGGTCTCGGCGGGCGTCTCCGGTGCGGCCTCGCGGCGCGGTCGGCCCAGGCCGAGGCTCCTGGCGAGGGCTGAGCGCGCCTCCGAGTAGCTGGGCGCGACCGCCGGGTAATCCAGCGGCAGGCCGTAGCGCTCACGGTAGGCCTCGAAGGTGAGCCCGTGCGTGCCGAGATGGCGCTTCAGCGTCTTGTAGGGCTTGCCGTCGACGAAGCTGACCAGCGCGTCCTGTGTGATCGACCGCTTGATCTGCGCGGGGGTCGGCTTCTCGATCGCCGGCTCGGCGGCGGTCCCGCGGTCGAGACCGACGAGGGCCGCGTAGGTGGCGGCGATCAGGGCCGGCATCTCGGCAACCGGGATCGAGTTGTTCGACACGTAGGCAGCGACGATATCCGCGGCCCACTCGGTCAATTGACCCTGCTGAGGTGATGTTGGCTCGTCCATCTCATATCCTCGCTGCGCGCTGTGCGACTGAGATGCCCCTGTGTCGGGCTGGTCAACCGGAACGTCTTGCCATAGGTGCGCGGGCAGAAATTACCAACAGGTAATTGCATCCAGCCGATACAATCCGGCGCCGCATCGCGCTTTTTTCCGCCGCAAGCCATGACTTGCGAAGCTGCATCCCGATGCTCGTCCGAGCGGCCGTCCGAGCGGAGTACGGATCGCGCACCGGAAAGGGTCCGGGTCGACAGGCACCGATCCGGTCCGGACCGCTCGCTCGACCGCTCGGACGTGTTGCGATGCTTGCGGAAGACTTGCAGATCCTTGCTCGTGTGCGGACGGCCGCAGGGTCCCGGCGCGCCCGTCGGGCGAATGTCCGGCACTTCGCAGGCGCGGCGGGCAAGCATCAGGATTCATCGACGTCCGGTTGGCGACGGACCGGTTTTCATCGCTTTCGGGAAGACATCGTTGACGGATGCTTAGCCATGCATTCCGGTCAGATCGGTTCCGCGCCCAGATTACCCAATTTTAACTTGCGTTCGTCGGATGCATTGCGGATGCGGAGTGGGAGGGCGCATTCAGGAGCCGACATGACCGAAGAAAATGCAGGGCTCAGCCCCGACTTCATCGCGCTGACGAGCGAGATCGTAGCGGCCTACGTCTCGAACAATCACGTCGCACCGGCGGACCTGCCGGCGCTGATCACGCAGATTCACGCCGCGATCGGCGGCCTGGCCTCGGGCCGGCCGGCGGTCGTGGCGGAGGCGCCCGTCGAGAAGCCGAGCACGGCGCAGATCCGCAGGTCGATCCAGCCCGAAGGCATCGTCAGCTTCATCGACGGCCGGACGTACAAGACCCTGAAGCGGCACCTGACGGCGAACGGCCTGACGCCGGAGGGCTACCGGACCCGCTACGGGCTGCCCGTCGACTACCCGCTCGTGTCGCCCTCCTACAGCGAGCAGCGCTCGAACCTCGCCCGGGCGATCGGTCTCGGCGTGCCCGGCGCGCGCGCGGACGTGGTCGGACAGGAGCCGAAGGGCGCCCGCAAGGCCGCCTGAGCTGATGGGAAGCCGGCCGGGCGCGGCGTCGTCCCGGCGGGATCCGTCCTGCGGGCGTCAGACGCGCCGTGGCCACGTGTCGATCACGGCGTCCCCGGCCCGCAGCTCGACCCGATGCGCGTGCGCGTCGTCGCGCGACCGGCACAGGTCGATGGCCGAGGCGAACCGGATCCGGGACGCGGCCTCCGTCTCGACATCCTCCGCGTTCACCGCGTGCGCGTCCCGGAAGGTGATCACCCGGAACGGGGGCGGCTTCAGACCGCTGGCTTCCATGGGCCGGTCCCTCCGGTCGCGCCGTGTTCGGTCGTGCGGCGTCCGGGCGGATGCCGCCCGGATCGCGACGGTTCAGCCGGCGCCGTGGCCGCCCTTCCGGTTGTCCGGCTGCGGCAGCGGCGGCCTGTTGTCGTAGCCGCCGCTCTCCGGTCCGACATCGCTCTCCGGCTCCGGAGAACCGGGCGCGTGCGGGCCGCTGCCGCCGGCCGCGGGCCGCCGGTCGGGCTCGGCCGGCTTGACGGGCGGCACCGTCCCGAACGCCTCGCGGGCTGCATCGACATCCTGACCCATACCGTCCTCCGTGCCTGGACACCCCGGTTCAAGGCATGGGCGCCCGGGCGTGTTCCCGGGCGCGCGGCAGGCGGCGGCCACTCGGCGGGCGCCGCACCGCTCAGCGCAGGGCGTCGGGCCGGCCGCGCATCGGATCGGGGCGCCGCGCCGGACGGCTCACGAACCGCGACCCGCCGAGCAGGAAGCGCCAGGGCGTCTCGGCGCCGCGCGTGATCCCGATCCGCCTGTCCGCGACGACCGAGGCTGCCCCCTCGCGGCGCGCGAAGCGGAACGGCGCGCGGTCGAGCGGCCACCCGTCCAGCGCGCCGGTGACGCCGAGCGCCTGGCAGAGGCGGCCGGGGCCCGCGCAGAGCAGCCGCAGCTCGCTCACGCCCCGGCGCGCCCGCATCCCGTCGAGATCCTCCGTGGGTTCGAGCGCGCGCAGGAGCACCGCGCTGCCGGGCTCGCAGACGAGGTTCAGGCACCAGTGCAGGCCGTAGGAGCGGTAGACGTAGGCGTGCCCGGGCGGGCCGAACATGCTGGCGTTGCGGGCCGTGGGTCCGGCGAAGCTGTGGGAGGCCGGATCGGTCCGGTCGTAGGCCTCGGTCTCGACGATCACGCCGCCGGCCGCGCCGACGAAGATCCGCGCGCCGACCAGATCGCGCGCGACCGCCGCGGCGCTCCGGGCGAAGAAGGTCTCGGGCATCGTCGCTCCCATCCCCGCGCGCTCCGAGGAGCGTCGTACCAAATCCGGTCGACCGCCTCGCGCCGCGCGGATCAGGCGAAGCCGTAGAGCTCGGCCGGGTTGTCGACCAGGATCCGGTCGCGGGCGGCCTCGCTGGGCGCCCAGGCGGCGAGCAGGTCGAACAGGCGGGCGTCGTCGGGCATGTGCTTCTCGCCGCGGTGCGGCCAGTCGCTGCCCCAGACCACGCGCTCGGGTGCCGCCGCGGCGAAGGCCCGGGCGATTGCGGTGGCGTCGGCGTAGTCGGGGGGCCCGCTCGCCGTGTTGAGGTAGGCCCCCGACAGCTTGATCCAGGTGCGGCCCCCGTCCAGCAGCCGGCGCACGACCGCGAAGGCGGGGTGGTCCACGCCCTGGCCCGGGGGCAGGCGCGCGAGGTGGTCGATGACGAGCGGCGTCGGCAGCCGGGACAGGACGGGGGCGAGTTCGACGATCCGGTCGCCGGTCGCGTAGATCTGCACGTGCCATCCGAGCGGATGGACCTTCTCGGCCATCGCTTCGAGGCGCTCGGCCGTCGTCGGCCCCCAGGATTGCGGCGTGCCGAAATTGACCCGGATGCCGACCGCGCCGCGCGCCGCCATGTCCTTCAGCGCCGCCTCGGACACGTCGAGGTCGACGACCACGACCGCCCGCGCCGACGCGCCGAACTGCGCGACGCCGTCGAGGGTCGCGCGGTTGTCGGTGCCGTAGGTCGAGGGCGTCACCACGACCACCCGGCTCGTGCCGATCCGCTTCTGGAACCGGCGATAGGCCGCCACGTCGGCATCCACCACCGGCTCGCCCTTCCAGTGGCTCGACGCGGGGAAGCGGGTCGAGAAGATGTGGATGTGGCTGTCGCAGGCGTTCGGGGGCACCCGCGTCCGCGGCGCCTCCGTGCCCGACGAGAACGGGACGGGCTCCGGACCCTTGGCGCGGACGGCGCGGGTGCCGGCTGCCATCGCGGCGGCGATCAGGCCGCCGGCCCCCAGCACCGTCCGCCGGGACGGGCGCGCCGCGCCCACGGGGGCGTCTGTCCGGGATGGGTTCATGGACGCGTCTCCTCTCTGCGAACGCTGGGATCGGATCCGGGCGGGATCAGAAGCGGTAGAGCTCGGCCGGGTTGTCCGCGAGGATGCGCGCCTGCACCCGCGGGTCCGGCGCCCAGTTCGCGAGCAGGTCGAGCAGGACGGCGTCGTCGGGCTTCGCGTCGGCGGGCGATGTCGGGTGCGGCCAGTCGCTGCCCCACACGAGGCGCTCGGGGGCGAGGGCGACGTAGGCGCGGGCGAGCCGGCTCCGGTCGCCGTAGGTCGGCGGGCCGACCTTGGACAGGATGTAGGCGCCGGTGAGCTTCACCCAGGCGCCGCGCGTCTCGATCAGGTCGGCGATCACCCGGAAACCCGGGTGGTCCGGCCCGGCCGGCTCCGGGAGGTGCCCCATGTGGTCGAACACGACCGGCACCGGCAGGCCCTTCAGGACCTCGGCGAGTTCGACGATCTTGTCGCCGTCCGACACGAGCTGGATGTGCCAGCCGAGATCCGCGATCCTGCGGGCGACGGGGACCATGTCGTCCATGGAGGCGCCGCCGGGCAGCCGCGTCCCGAACCGTACGCCGCGGATGCCGGCGGCGTCGAGGCGCTTCAGCTCCTCCGCGCTCACCGTCGCGTCGAGCATCGCCACGCCGCGGGCGGACGCGCCGAACGCCTTCACGGAGTCCACGAGGAGCCGGTTGTCGGTCCCGTAGGTCGAGGGCTGCACGACGACGTTCCGGGTCAGGCCGAGCCGGCGCTGGAGCGCCCGGTACTCGTCGACGCTCGCGTCCGGCGGCCGCAGGGTCGCGCCCGGGGCCGGGGGGAAGCGCGCGTCGTAGATGTGGTGGTGGCAGTCGCAGGCGTTCGGCGGCACGGCGATCGTCGGGCGTTCCGTGCCCGACGACCAGCGCACGGCCTGGGCGGAGGCCGGCCGCGCCCCGGCGGCCAGCGCCGCCCCCGCCAGCATCGCCAGATACGTGCGGCGCGTCGTCGTGGTGCTCGTGCTCATGGGGCTTCCGTTCAGGCGTGGGAGAAGAGGGGCTGCCCCGGGGCCGGCATCCGCGCGGTCAGGATGCTGCCGGTCTGGGATTCGGTGATGAACAGGGTGGCGCCGTCCGGCCCGCCGTAGGCGACGTTGGTCGTCGAGATGCCGGAGGGCGCCATGACGCGCAGCACCGGCTCGGCGACCGGCGACAGCCGCCAGATCGACCCGAAGCCGGTATGCGCGACGATCAGGCAGCCCTCGGAATCGAGGGCGATGCCGTCCGGACCGCCCAGCCCGCCGTGGAGCTGCGCGAAGACGCCGACCTTCGCCACGAGCCCGCTGGCGTTGAGCGGGATGCGCCAGATCTGCTGGGCGCGCGTGACGGCGATGAACAGGCTCGACATCGCCGTGTCGATCACGATGCCGTTCGGGCTCGGCACCGTGTCGATCAGGCAGGTCAGCTCGCCGGACGGGCGCAGGCGGTAGACCCGGCCGGTCGGGTCCTGGAGGCCGGTCTGGCCCTGGTCGGTGAAGTAGAGGTCGCCGTTCTGCGCAAAGGTCAGGTCGTTGACGCCGCGGAACCCCTCCGAGCCGGCCGTCTCCAGGAACGGCGTCACCGCGCCCGTATCCGGGTCGAGCAGCATCAGGCCGCGCTTGTAGCAGGTGATGAAGATCCGCCCGTCGCGGTGGATCTTCATCCCGTTCGGCCAGCCGTCGTACTCCGCGACGAGCTCCCACTCGCCCTGCGCATCGATCCGGAAGATCCGCCCGTACGGGATGTCGGTGACGTAGAGCCGGCCGGCGCGGTCGAAGACCGGTCCCTCCAGGAAGGAGTCGATCGCGTGGCCGCCCCGGTTCGCGTTCGCCCAGGCGGTCGGGCGGGCGTTGCGGAAGCGGTCGGGCAACCGGGTGAACACCTCGGCCGTCACGGCCGGCGGGGGGGCGAAGAACGACATGGTCCGTCCTCGGAAGGGGTGGCGGGGTTTGGGAATGGGGCTGCGGCGGCGCGACCGCGGGCTCAGGCGGCGAGGGCGGCGGCCTGCGTCTCGCGGGCATGCGCCCGGCTGATCAGGATCACGCTGACCGCGGCGGCGGCGTCGAGCGCGGCGACCGGCAGCATGCCGAGGGCGAAGCTGCCGGTGGCCTCCCGCACGAGGCCGACGACGTTCACCATCAGGCCGCCGCCGATCAGGTTCGCGATGGCGTTGATCCCGGCGAGGCCCGCGGCCAGGGTGCCGGCCGACAGCCAGCCCGCCGACAGGGCCCAGAACGGCCCCTTGAAGGCGTAGGCGCCCACCAGCGCGCAGGACACGGCCACCACGGTGGTGGTCAGGCCGCCCGAGGCGCTCAGGTAGGTGAGGCCGCAGGCCGCCAGGAGCAGCGGGATCGCGGTGTGCCAGCGGCGCTCGCCGCTGCGGTCCGACCGGCGCCCCCACAGGACCATCAGCACCGTGGCGATGCCGTAGGGGATCGCGTTGACGAAGCCGGTCTGGAGGTTGGTCAGACCGAACGCCTTGATGATCTGCGGCTGCCAGACCGACAGGGTGCTGCCGGTCGCCGACGCCCCCGAGCAGACCAGCGCCATGGTGAGGAAGTACTTGTTGCGCGCGAGCTGCCAGAGCGAGATGTGGCCGATCGGCTTCTTGCGCGCCGCCTCCTCGTCCAGGCGCCCGACGAGCCAGGTGCGCTCCGCGTCGCCGAGCCACCGGGCCTCCCGCGGCTTGTCGGTCAGCACGAACAGGCAGGCGATCCCGAGGAGGACGGTGGGCACGCCCTCCAGCACGAACAGCCACTGCCAGCCCTTGAGCCCGAGGGCCCCGTCGAGTTCGAGCAGCGCCACGGAGAGCGGCGAGCCCAGGAAGGTCGCCAGCGGGATCGAGACCGTGAAGGTGGCGAGGATCCGCGCGCGGTACGCGCTGGGCAGCCAGTAGGTCAGGTAGAGGATCGCGCCCGGGAAGAACCCGGCCTCGGCCGCGCCGAGCACGAAGCGCATCGCGTAGAGCGAGTACGGCCCGGTCACGAGGGACATGCCGATGGTGACGAGGCCCCAGGTGATCATGATCCGGGCGATCCACCGCCGCGCCCCGACGCGCTGCAGGGCGAGATTGCTCGGCACCTCGACCAGGAAGTACGAGACGAAGAACAGGCTCGCCGCGAAGCCGAACATCGCGGGCGTGAGCCCGAGATCCTTGTTCATCTGCAAGGCGGCGAAGCCGACATTCACCCGGTCGAGCAGGGCGAAGAAGTAGCAGAGCATCAGGAACGGCACGAGGCGCAGGATGACCCGGCGCATCGTCGTCTTCTCCAGCGCGTGCGCGCCGTCCTCGGAGACACTCACGTCACAACCTCCCCATGACATCGTGTTGCGGCTCGCGTGACGGTCGTCGCCCGTAAGCCTGTCGCTCTTGAGCCTGTCGCTATGCGCGTCGGCGCGGGTCAGATCCCTTCGCAGCCGGCGTCCCGGAGGGCGCGCTCGACCCAGGACCGGTCGACGGTGCCGGCCAGGATGGCCGCCATGGTCTGCGCCTCGCCGCGCTGCTTCTTGTCGGCGGCGGCGTGGACCGCCTCGGTCTGGTCGAAGGGCACGCAGACGAAGCCGTCGTCGTCGCCGACGATCAGGTCGCCCGGCTCGATCACCATGCCGTCGATGGCGATGGTGGCGTTCACCTCGCCCGGCCCGTCCTTGTAGGGGCCGCGGTGCGTGACGCCGGCGGCGAAGACCGGGAACGGGTTGGCGCGGATCCAGCCGAAGTCGCGGACCGCCCCGTTGATCACGACGCCCGCGACGCCGATCTTCTGGGCGTGGGAGAGCATCAGCTCGCCCATGATCGCGTTGGTCAGGTCGCCGCCCGCGTCGACGACGAGGACGTCGCCCGCCTTGGCGCGGTTGAGGGCGGCGTGCACGAGCAGGTTGTCGCCCGGGCGCTGCCGCACGGTGAGCGCGGCGCCGCACATCCCGCCCCCGGCGTGGAGCGGCCGCAGGCGCGGGCCGCCGTGGGCCATCCGGTTCATCGAGTCGCTGATGTTGGCGACCGCGATGCCCTTGAACCTCTCGACCGTCGCGGCGTCGACCGCGCGGGCGCGCGGGTGGATCCTGAACCCGATCGGCATGGTGTCCTCCTTCTCGATGCGTCGCGGATGTCGGCGGCCGGTCAGGCCGGGTCGGCGGGCTTGAGGCCGGCCTTGAGCGCCATGGCCTCGACGGCCTCCTGGTAGGTGCGCGGTACGACGCCCTTGAAGTGGTCCTTGAGGCCGAGGCTCTCCTTCCAGCGCAGCCGCTGGGCCACGGCGCGGGCCATGATCGGCTCGACCCCGGCATCGGCCACGGCGTCCGCCGACATCTCCAGCTCCTCGGCGCGGCGCTTGGCGTGGATCACGCCCGACGGGGTCAGGCTCTGGACCGTGTCCATCCACGGCCGCGCCAGGGTCTTCGCGGCGGAGGCGAGGACCACCTCGTCGATCCCGTACTGGCGGGCGGCGAGCAGCATCTCGTCGGTGAGCGCCTCGATGCCCTTGATCAGGACCGAGCGGATGATCTTGATGCCCGAGGCGGTGCCGAGCACCGGGCCCGTGAATTCGATCTGCATCCCCCACGGGACCAGGAGATCGCGCACGCGCTCGCCGGCCGGGCCGCTCGACAGCATGCGCATCGCGTAGCCGTGCAGCGGCGTGCCCTCGATCGAGCCGTCGCCGAGCAGCGCGCCGCTCGCCGCCAGGGTCTCGGCGACCGTCGTCTTGATCTTCGGGGTGGCGGAGGCGAAGTCGAGGAAGGTGTGCCGCTCGGTCAGGACCGGGGCGAAGGCCGCCGCGCTCTCCAGGGAGGACGCGCCGGGCGTGACGCTGACGATCAGGTCGGCGGCCGCGGCGAGCTCCGCGTTCGAGCGCACGAGGGTGACGCCGGCCTCCCGCGCCCGGCCCTGGATCAGGTCGGCGTAGGGCCCGTCGAAGGCGTACCTGTCGTAGCAGGCGATCGCTTCGAGGCCCGCCCCGCGCAGGCCCGCCCCGAGGGTGCTGCCGATCTCGCCGTAGCCGACGAGGCCGAGCCTGAACTGTTCGCGGTTCGCCATGATGTGCTCCTCCGTGTGATCCGGGTCAGTGCCGCGCTTCGCGCGGGCGGCGTGGTTCGGTGAGGGGGTCGATCCCGTCGGACGCCGAGCGGTCGGCCGAGCGGTCGGCCAAGCGGTCGCGCAGGATCTCGACGGGGTGGGGCAGCCGGACGCCGTCGACGATCTTGGCCTGGCTGCGGCACGAGTAGCCGTCGGCGAGGAGGCGCCCGGTGCGGCCCTTGTCGGCCACGTGCCCCGCCCAACTGAGCCCGTAGATGCGCTCGGACGTCGCCCGGTGCTCGGCCTCGTGGCCGTAGGTGCCGGCCATCCCGCAGCAGCCGGAGGGCAGCACCGCGAGGTCGAGCCCGAAGGCCGCGAAGACCGCGGTCCAGGCCGCCGTCGCGGCCGGTGCGGTGGTGCGCTCCGTGCAGTGCGGCAGAAGCCAGAAGGCTTCCCGGCCCGCCGCGCGCGGGGCGCGGTCGAGGCGGTCCGCGAGCCATTCCTGGACGAGCTGGACGCGCGGCACGTCGTGCCCCGGCAGGGCCTGCCGATACTCCGCGCGGTAGGTCAGCGTCATCGACGGGTCGAGGCCGACCAGGGCGACGCCGGTCGCCGCGAGGCGGCCGAGATCGGCCGCGTTGGCCGCCGCGAGGCGCTCGAACCGGCCGAGGAAGCCGTGGACGTGCAGCGGCTTGCCGTTGGGGCGGTAGGGGGCGAGCCACGGCCGGACGCCGAGCGCGATCAGGAGGTCGAGCAGCGCGAGCAGGACGGGCGTGTCGTAGTGGCTCGTGAACGCGTCCTGGACGACGACGACGCTCGTCAGGCGCTCGGGATCGGTCAGCCGCGCCAGGGCGTCCGGGGTGGCGCGGGCGACGCCGCGGCGGGCGACCTCGCGGTCGAGATCGAGACCCGACAGCCTGGGCGCGTGGACGAGCCCGATCGCGCGCGCCACGCCCAGGCCGGTCGCGCCGTTGACCAGCCGCGGCACCCGGGCGAGCCGCGGCGCCAGCGCCTCCAGCGCGGCGACGGCGTGGTGGCGCGGGGGCCGCAGGTAGCGCCCGTGGTAGAGTTCGAGGAACTTCGCCCGGAAGGTCGGCACGTCGACCTTGATCGGGCACTGCCCGACGCAGGACTTGCAGGCGAGGCACCCGGCCATCGCCTCGTGCACCGCGTGGGAGAAGTCGTCCCGCCGCCCGCGCACGGTCGCCGCGAGGCGGCGCGGGAAGCCGCGCCAGCCCGGCCGGGCGCGCAGCCGGCGCGCCTCCTCCAGCGGGTCGCGGCCCTCGGTGGCGAGGCGGCGCAGCCACGCGCGCATCAACTGGGCGCGGCCCTTGGGGCTGTGCCGCCGCTCGCGCGTGCCCTTCCAGGACGGGCACATCGCGTCGTCCGGGTCCCAGTTGAAGCAGGCGCCGTTGCCGTTGCAGTGCAGCGCCTCGTCGTAGCCGGCCCGGACATCGGCCGGGATCGCGCGGTCGGCGGCGCCCTTGGTCGGCACGCCGTCGACGGTGAGGAGCGCGGCCCCGTCCGGGGCGGCGATCTTGCCCGGGTTGAACTGGTGGCGCGGGTCGAAGGCGGCCTTGATCGCCTGGAGCACGGGGTAGAGGGGGCCGAAGAACCGGGGCGAGAACTCGGAGCGCACGCCCTTGCCGTGCTCGCCCCAGAGCAGGCCGCCGTACTTCTGCGTCAGCGCCACCACCTCCTCGGTGACCGCGCGGACCGTCGCCTCGGCGCCCGGGGCCTTCATGTCGAGGGCGGGCCGCACGTGCAGCACGCCGGCATCGACGTGGCCGAACATGCCGTAGACGAGGCCGCGGCGGTCGAGCGCCGCGCGGAATTCGGCGATGTAGTCGGCGAGGTTCTCGGGCGGGACGGCGGTGTCCTCGACGAAGGCGACCGGCCGGGCGTCGCCCTGCATGTTGCCGAGCAACCCCACCGCCTTCTTGCGCATGCCCCAGATGCGGGTGACCGCGTCGACCGCCTCCGGGGGTGCCAGCCGCACGCCGTCGCCCTCTGCCTCGTCGCCGTCCTCAGCCAAGCGCTGGCTTCCCTGCGCGCCCGCACCGAACGCGCGGGCGGCCTCGCCGCCTGGCGTCATTGGATCGGCCGCCGCCTCGCGGGCAACGGTGTAGCCGCGCCGCCCACCGCTGCGGCCCTTGCGGTCGAGCAGGCCGGTCACGGCGGCCAGCCGGACTTCGAGGTCGGCGGGCGTCTCGGCCAGCACCTCGACGAGGTTGACGCCCGCGGCCGGCCCTTCCGCGTCGTCGGGGAAGTAGGCGCTGACCTCGTGCCAGACGCCATCGCCGCGGGCGAGGTCGAGCACGCGGGAATCGACGGTCTCGATCGAGGCCGGCCCCAGGGCGGCGAGCGCACGCGCGTCGCGGAGCGCCGCGTCGAAGCCGTCGTAGCGGACGTTCACCAGCGCGGCGTGGCGCGGGATCGGCAGGAGGTTGAGGGTCGCCTCGGCGAGGAAGCCGAGCGTCCCCTCCGAGCCGCACAGGACCGCGTTCAGGTCGAACAGGCCGTCGGCGCGGCGGATATGGGCGAGGTCGTAGCCGGTGAGGCAGCGGTTGAGGGGCGGGAAGCGCTCGGCGATGAGCGCCGCGTTCGCGCGCTGGAGCCGGTCCACCTCCCGGTGGATGGCACCCGCCCGGTCGGGCCGGGCCTGGATCGCGGCGAGGGCGGCGTCGTCGAGGGGCCTCGAATGCCAGACCGTCCCGTCGGACAGGACCGTCGTGAGTTCGAGCACGTGGTCGCGGGTCTTGCCGTAGAGGCACGAGCCCTGGCCGCAGGCATCGGTGGAGATCATGCCCCCGATCGTCGCCCGGTTCGAGGTCGACAATTCGGGTGCGAAGAACAGCCCGTGGGGCTTGAGCGCCGCGTTGAGCTGGTCCTTGACCACGCCCGCCTCGACCCGCGCGGTGCGGCGCACCGGATCGATCGCCACGATGCGGTTCATGTGCCGCGACAGGTCGACCGCGAGCCCGTCCGTCAGGGACTGGCCGTTGGTGCCGGTGCCGCCGCCGCGCGGGGCGACCCGAACCTCGGCGAAGCGCGCCTCCGCCAGCAGCGTGGCGATCCGCACGAGGTCGTCGAGGCCCCGCGGGAAGGCGACCGCCCCGGGCGTCATCTGGTAGATCGAGTTGTCGGTCGACAGGACCGTCCGGTCGGCCGCGCCCAGGGACAGGTCCCCCGCGAAGCCCCGCGCCCGCAGCTCGGCGCAGAAGCTCGCGTAGACCGGCGGAGCCGCGGGTTCGAGGGGCAGGCGGGGGATCATGGCGCTCAGGCCGGGATCGCGGCGGGGAGATCGGCCCGCCGGACGCGCTGGCCGAAGACGACCATCAGGCTCGCACCCACCAGGAGGAAGCCGGCCACCAGGAGAAGCGGGGCCGTGAACCCGCCCGACAGGTCGCGGACGAGGCCGATCAGGTAGGGGCCCGCGAAGCCGCCGAGGTTGCCGATCGACACGATCATCGCGATGCCACCCGCCGCCGCGCGGCCGGTGAGGAAACCCGACGGGACGGCCCAGAAGGTCGCGACGAAGGCGTTGATCCCGGCGACCGCGACGCAGAGGGCGGCGATCGTCAGCGTCGGCGTGGGCGTGAAGGCGCTGGCGAGCAGGGCGGCCGCGCCGACGAACAGGGCGATGGCGGGATAGATCGTCCGGTCGCGGCCCCGGTCGGACATCCGGCCCCAGGCGACCATCGCCACCGCGCCGCAGACGTAGGGGATCGCCGTCACGAGGCCGACGCTGGCGGTGTCGAGGCCGAGCTGCTTGATGATCTGCGGCAGCCACAGGCCGATGCCGAGCGACCCGACAATGGCGCAGAAGTTGATGATCGCCAGCGTCAGCACGCGCCAGTTCCGCAGGGCCTGGCCCAGCGTGAGGTTGTGCTTCTTCTCGATGGCACTCTTCTCGGCGGCCAGCCGGTCGACCAGGAAATCGCGCTCCGGCGCGGTTAGCCAGCGCGCCTTCTCGGGCTTGTCGGTCAGCACGAACAGGCAGGCGATGCCGAGCAGGACGGCGGGCGCCGCCTCCAGGATCAGGAGCCACTGCCAGCCCTTCAGGCCGAAGCCCTCCAGTTGGACGAGCGCCCCCGAGAGCGGCGAGCCGACGATGTTCGCGACGGGGATGCCCAGCAGGAACATGGCGGTCGCCCGGGCCCGGACGGCGGCCGGGAACCACAGGCTCAGGTAGAGGAACACGCCGGGGACGAACCCCGCCTCGCCGAGGCCGAGCAGGAAGCGGGCGATCCCGAACTGCACCGGGCCGGTCACGAAGGCGGTCGCCGCCGAGACCAGCCCCCAACTGATCATGATCCGGGCGATCCAGATCCGGGCCCCGACCCGCATCATGATCAGGTTGCTCGGGATCTCGGCGATGAAGTAGCCGAAGAAGAACAGTCCGGCGCCGATCCCGAACGACGTGGCGGTGAGGCCGATATCCTTGTTCATCGTGAGCGCGGCGAAGCCGACATTCACGCGATCCAGGTAGCTGACGACGTAGCAGACGAATAGGAACGGCAGGATCCGCCGCATCATCTTGCGAAAGAGCGCGGTCTCGTCGACCGCCGGCGTTCGGGCGGGTGCCGCCTCGAGCGAGCGTGCCTGCATCATGACGTTGCCTCCGAGCAATTTTTGAAACGTCGTTTCGTTTTTGAATGACGCTGATTCTGCCGGAAGTCAAGCGCCGCGAGGCCGGCCGTGACTTGGCCACCGGGCCCTCGATCGGCGCGAATGAAGTCGCCGCCGGTCGCGGGATCCAGCAAAGCTGTGCAGTTCGGCGCGAGATCCGTCGCACCGGGCTCGCCGGGCGGCGTCGCCCGCCAGCCCCGCCGCGACGGGTGCCGCGCGGTGGGCGAAGAGCGCCGCGCTGCGCCGGCCCGGCCCCCTCGCCTGCCGCGCGAGGGCGCGGGTTCTTGGTCGGACGACCGGCGACGGTTATGGGTCGGCCGATACCGCCGAGTCTGGGGAGGGCACGGACCGATGAAGGAGGCTCGAACGAGGCCCAAGCTCGAAGGCGTCGCCTCGGCCGACCGGGTCCTGACGGTCCTGGCCGCGTTCCGGCGCGGCGACGACGCGCTCGAACTGTCCGAACTCGCCCGCCGCACGGCGCTCGTGAAGAGCACCATCATGCGGCTGTGCATCTCGCTCGAGAAGTTCGGCTTCATCGAGCGCCTGGACGACGGGCGCTACCGCCTGGGCGTCGAGGCCGCGCGCATCGGCTCGGTCTACCAGCAATCCTTCGCGCTGGAGGAGCGCATCGTCCCCGTCCTCGACCGCCTCGCCGCCGAGTCCCTGGAGACGGCCTCGTTCTACATCCGCCGCGGCGATCAGCGGCTCTGCCTGTTCCGGGCCGACTCGCCCTCCCCGCTCCGGATGCACGTCCGACCCGGCGACATGCGCCCGATGGACGAGTCGGCGATCGCGCGGGTCCTGGCGGCGTTCGGCGACCGCAAGCGCTCGGCGCGGACCGGCATCGCGCTGCCGGTCTACACCGCCGGGATCACCGACCCGCACGTGGCCTCCCTCGCGATGCCGGTGTTCGGCTCCGGGGAGCGGCTCCTCGGGGCCCTGGCGCTCTCGGGGCCCCTGTCGCGCCTGACCGAGGACCGGGCGGACGGCCTGAAGCCGCGGCTGCGGGAGGCGGCAGAGCGCCTGTCCGCGGAGTTGGGCGCGGAACTCTGATGCCCTGAAGCCGCCCTGGAGCGGTCCAACCCGACACACGGCTCGGGTCGGGGCGCGGACGCTCGGTAGCGAGGCCACACGGACCGGCGACCGGCGGATACTCGGATCAAGCATCGTCGATCGGGACCGTCGGCAATCAATACGGCAAAACAGCGTTCAGTATCCGTAAATAGAATTTTACCAAACAATCCGCCGCGCACGCAAAATTCACCAGCCCGATCGTGATTTCCGTTCCAAATTCCGAGAGGGCCTGCTAGGAACGGGCGGCTCGTGGTCTGATTTTACTTTCATCGAGGAGCGATCGGTGGGCCTGCCATCTCCGCAACAATTGGACGAGCTCTCCAGCAAGATCAGCGCCGTCAAAGGACAATGCAACGGCGCGTGGCCGAAGTTCAAAGGCGTCATGAAGACGCTCACCGAGGTGGGCGTCCCCACGGCCCTGCAATCGGGCGTGACGGGGCTCGCCAGCCTGGGCGGCATCTCGAGCGGCCTGCAAGTGGGTGCGAGCGTCAACGTCCTCGGCACGTCGGTCCTGGCCGGCACGACGATCGCGCCGATCGGTGCGGCCCTGGCCCCCTGGATCGGGGCGGCGACGGTGGCCGTCCAGGCCGGAAAGATCTTCGATCTCTACGACCTGATGGAGGACGCGCAGAAGCAGGGCTCCTCGTCCGTGCGGTACACGTGCGGCTGCGGCACATGCGCGAAGAACATCCAGTACGTCATCGACAAGAAGGAGAGGAACGTCGCCGTCGTCGCGACCTCGATCTTCACGTTCGGCGCGGTCGGGATCGGGAAGAAGATCCACTCGATCGGCAAATGGGCCTACTCGAAAGGCGTCGGCGAGGAGCGGCCCAAGGAAAAGGTCTGCAAGGCCCTGATCGAGTCGGGGCGCAACGGCTGCACCGCCGCCATGGGGACGATCTTCCTTCTCTCCGGTTCGTGGACGTTCATGGGCAGCCGGGACCGGCAGACCATGGCGGCGGCCGTCGCGACGCTCGTCTCGGAGGACGGGTGGGAGAAGCTCAAGGGCAACTGGTGAACGTCTCCGGACGCGCGGCGCGGGCCGTCGTCGACGCTTCGACGCGGAGCGGTCGGCCCAGGCGACGCCGGGGCGCGGGCCCGCCCGCATCCGGTCGATCCCGCCGACGCGCCTGCGTGCGCGCAATGGGCGCGGGAGCCGGCCCACCGGCGAGCGGTTGTCGGACACCCTCCCCGCTCGCGGCCGGCCGCGCTGTGACCGCGCCGCGACCGAACCGGACGACACGATGGCCGAGCCACAAGTCCGCCTGCTGATCGCCTTCTACTCGCGCACCGGCTCGGTCGAAGCCCTGGCGGTCGCCGCCGCCGAAGCGGCGCGCGGCGCCGGGGCCGCGGTGCGTCTGCGCCGGGCGCGGGAAGTCGCGTCCGCCGAGGACATGACCAAGGTCGAGGGCTGGCGCGAGGAGGCGGACCGCCAGAACGCGCTCTACCCGGCCCCCACGCACGACGACGCCGAGTGGGCCGACGCGATCCTGCTCGGCACGCCGTCCTATTTCGGCGCGCCGGCCACGGAGTTGAAGAACGTCCTCGACCGGCTCGGGCCGCAGTGGAAGAAGGGCGCCCTGTCGGGCAAGGTCGGCGGCGCCTTCGCCACCGCCTCCTTCCCGCACGGCGGCTCCGAGGTGGTCACGCTGGCGCTCTACGCGCCGATGGCGCATCTCGGCATGATCATCGTGCCGACCGGCTACACGGACGAGGCGATGCTGGAGGCGGGCTCGCCCTACGGCGCCTCGGCCATCGTCGGGGGAGCAAGGGCCACCCGCGGTCCGAGGATCTCGACGCGGCTCGGCATCAGGCGCGGCACACCGTGGCGATCGCCCGTGCCCTGGTCGCGGCGGGCGAGATGCCCAATCGCACGGACGCCTGAGACCTGCCGCCCCAGCCCCCCGGACCGGCCGCATCGACGGGAGCCCTTCGTCGGCGTCCGGCCCAAGGGCACGTCCAGGCAGCGCCGCCGCCGAGTCCACATGACGCGGGAAACGGCACACAACTTCGCCACGATCCGGGCGCTGCCTGCCGGTCAGGACGGCGCCGCCCCCGCGGCGGTCGCCGTGCCCCGGAGGATGTCGCGTTGCTGAAGACTCTGCTGGCGCTCTTGACCGTCTTCGCCGTCGTGGCGCTGCACGGCCTGCTCAAGCTGCCGACGCTGCCGTTCCGCGCGGTCCGCGGCCTGTTCCGGCCCGCCTCCGTCCGGGCCGCCGCGCGCCCGATCGGCTCCTGACCGGATCCCCCGGCGGGCGGTCCGGACGGATCGCCCTCAGTCCTTGAAGATCCCCGCGCCGACATCGGCGAGCTCGTCGCGCTGCTCGGCGCACCATTGCTGCTCGCCGACCGCCTTCACCTCGTCGAAGCGACGCGCCAGCTCGTCCTTGAACGCGGCGTCCGCCCGCGCCCGGCCGAGCACCTTGGCGGCGACGTCCCGGGTCGTCTGCGAGATCCGCAGGGCCGTGGTGCCGTCGATGGCGTAGTGCTTCGGGCAGAACGTGATGATGGCCGCCTGGGCGCTGGCGGTCCGGAGCAGGGCCAGGGCCTGATCCGCGTCGGCCTGGGCGCGGGCCGGCACGGCGTGCAGGCTCGCGACGAGGGCCGCGCTGGCCAGGAACGCGGCACGGGACGGGGCGGTGGAGGCTCGGCGGTGCACGGGTTCCGTCCTGACGTTCGCCGCCGTCACGCTGCGGCGTCGATTCCAGCAAGCCGCCCGGAGCCGCCCTGTTCCGGCGCGCAGGCCGGCCGCGGCGCTGAGACGGGTCAAAGGCGTCCGTCCCTCAGACGAAGTGCATCGGCAGGGCGAGGCTGACGAGCTGGACATAGGCGCCGACGAGCAGCGCGGCCGCGGGGCCGACGACGCCGCCGAGCAGGACGATGCGGGACGCGAGGGGCATGGTGATCTCCATCGGTTCGGCGGCCACCGCCGCCATGGCCGAGATCTACGCTCAAGCTGTCCGGCCCGATGTGTGACGGGACACGCGGGCTGCGAAGCGTGTTAACGCGGGCCGCACGGCCGGACGGACCTGAATTCGCGCGTGGCTCGGGTCCGGTTCGAACGGGGAATTCAGGAGTGCCGGGTTACCCGTGAGGCCGGAGAGCGGATTCGGGAGGGACGGATGAGCATCACGCGCCGCGGCCTCGTCGGAGGCGCCGCGACCGCTGCGGTCCTCGTGCCCCTGCGCGTGCGCGCGCAATCGGAGGATGCCCGGCGCCGGGCCCTGGTCGATCAGGTCCGGCAGGATTACGGGCTGCCGGGCTTGACGGTGGCCCTCGCGGCCGGCGGAAAGGTGATCTTCGAGGCGCAGAGCGGCGTCGCCGACACCGCGACGCGGGAGCCCGTCACCGGCCAGAGCCTGTTCCGCATCGCGAGTTGCACCAAGCCGTTCACCTCCGCGGCGATGATGCTCGCGGCCTCGACCGGCAGGCCCGACCGGGCCGATCTCGACCAGAAGGTGTTCGGCGCCGGCGGACTCCTGGCGGAGCTGGACGTCCCGGGCATGCGGAACGGCTGGGAGGCGATCACCGTCCGCCAGCTTCTCACGCACACCGCCGGCTGCCCGACGAACGACGGCCGCGATCCGATGTTCGCCCCGGCGCTGCGCAATCTCGGCGACGCGCCGTTCATCCGCGAGGTCGCCACGTCGCGCTGCCTGAACCAGGAGATGCCGCGCGACGGCGCCTGCCCCAGGACCAGCCCCGGCCTGCAATACGCGTACTCGAACTTCGGCTTCTACCTGCTCGGCGCCATCATCGGCCGGGCGGCCCTGCGCTGCGACGCCCCGCAGCCCGACGCGCCCGCCTGCGAGGTGGCGGGCCCCTACGGCCGGTTCGTGCAGGAGATGGTCCTGAAGCCGCGCGGCATCCACGGGATGCGGCTCGCGCGCAACGGCGTCCGGCTGCCGAACGAGGTCGTGTACTACGGCGAGAACGGCGAGAATCCCTACGGCTTCAACATCACCCGCATGGCGGCGCACGGGGGCTGGGTCGCGACGGCGCACGACGTGGCGCTGTTCGCGGCGACCGCCCTGCAGGGCCTGCCGGAGGCCATGGAGCAGCGGATGGCGACGCCGACGCCGCAATCGCTGGCCGCCGGACAGCCCTACGGCGAGGGTTGGCAGCTCGGCGGCAACCCGCCCTACAATCTGTGGCACAACGGGTCGCTTCCGGGCACGACCTCGATCCTCTGGCGGCAGCCCAACGGCCGCTCCTACGCGGCGATGACGAATCTGCGGACCGGCCGCACGGTCGGCGGACGCAGCCTCCTCACCGCGATCGACCAGCTCGGCTACCAGCTCTTCACGGTCTGAAGCCCTGTCCGGCGCCCGCGCCGACCCGGCGAGCGCCCGGGCGGGCTACTCGGGGGCGGGCTACTCGGGGGACGCCGCCTCCTCCCCGTCCCGGATCCCCAGCGCGGCCTTCTCGGCGAGCATCGTCCGGATGGCGGCGCGGATCAGCGCGGCGTGCTCGTGTTCCGGGCGCCGGTGCACGTCGAGCATGGCGCGCCGGTAGCGGGCCTGGATCGCGGCGAGCTGCGTCGGCAGGCCGACCTTGGCGGGCTTCTTCGCGGGCTGTTTGGAGGGCTTCTTGGCGGGCATGGCGCCAGAGTAGGACGGGACGCCGGCCGGTCCAGGGGCGGCCGGGCGCGGTCGGGCGGTCCTCGTCGGGGCCCGGATCAGTTCTGGGCGACGAACCCCGTGCCGTTCCAGTACCGGACCGACTTGCACACCTGGTAGCCGAACCGGCCGCACTCGCTGCCGTTCAGGTCGAGCACGACGGCCGGCTTGCCGTTCCGCGTCCTGAACGCGATCTTCTGGACGTTCTGGTTCAGGGCCTCGACGTAGCCGCCCGGCGTGGAGGCGAAGACCTGCGTCAGGCAGCCGCCCGACCCGCATTTCATGTGGCCGCCGGTCGGGCACGAGACGCCGGCATACGAGATGACGTAGTCCGGAAGCCCGTCGCCGGTCACGTCCTGCCTGCGCAGGAAGCCCTTGCCGATCGTGGCGGGCGCGCCGCCGCAGGATGCCTTCACGTCGCGAACGGCCGCCGCCACCGGCGGGGGCAGGCTGTCGGCCCGGGCCGGGCAGCACGCGAAGGCTGCGACGAGCACGGCGAGACTGGATCGCAGCATGGCGGGATCTCCGTGGAGGAGCGGCGGTCGCGAGCCGGTCACCGTGCGCCGGTCACCGGCCCGGGATCCGGCTCACTCGTCGTCGATGTCGGCCGGCGAGCCGGGCGGCAGGGGCGCGTCGCCCATCACGCCGGGATCGCCGTAGTTGAAGGGCGGTCCATCGAAGCCGACCACCCCGTCGGGGTTGTCCGGCGTCACGTTCGGGTCGACGGGCCGCCTGAGGCCGTCGCGGTCGAGGCGCCGCTCGACCCTCTCCATCCGCTTGAGATCCTGCTGGACCGGGATGTCCTGCGCCGAGGCGAGCGCCGGGGCGCCGAGAAGGGTGAGGGTGGTGAAGATCAGGGGCTTCATGGTCGATCTGCCTATCGCGTCCGCGTTTCTCGAAACTTCGGATCTTCGCCCGCGGCGTGCCGATCCGGCCGGGCACATCATTTTGGCGGCGCGCAGCGGTCGCCCCGCAGCAGCGCCCACTCCTCGCAGACGCGGCCGTCGGCGAAGCGGCAGTAGCCGATCTGGCCGCCCTTGCCGTTCCGGATCTCGGTCGCGCCGCCGCGCGCGACGCAGTTCACGGCGGCCGGGTTCGCGAGCCCGCTCGGACCACCCGGGGCGCCGGGCTGGCCGGCCCCGCACACGCCGACGTTCAGGCAGAGACCGAAGGCCGCCAACAGGGATCGAACCCTCATCCCAGTCAGCCCTTCGCCAGGAGACGCCCGGTCGAGCATCCCGCCCTGCATCCGGTCGAGACGGCGTCGGATCGGGTCGCGCCGCGATCACTGCATCGCCGTGCCCGACCTGTCCAGACCGCGATCCGTCGCTGAGCCGACGTCCCGGGCCCCAAAACTGTGGAGGGATGGAATTCGCGGACCGCAGAGGCAGCGCAGCCACATCTCGGCGCCGCCCGGAGGTCGTGGCCCGCGCGCTGTTCGGGTTCGTGCGGGGCTCATGGGGCGTCGATGCGGAAGACACGGGCCGTCGCACGACGGCAGATCGGCGGCCGCGCCCCGTTTACAGTTCATCGGAACGCCGCGCTCGACCTGTTGCTCGCGACGACCCATTGCGGCTACGCTTTCGCGCCTCAGAACCGTACGGTGCACTGAGGGGTCGCTGCACGCCGCCCGACCGGGCGGGTGTCGAGCTGGGAGGGATCGATGTTCGACCGCAAGACCGTGAAGGGTTTCTGTTTCGGGATCGCGACCGCCGCCGGAGTCACCTCGGCGCTCTACGCCGGCTTGGCCGGGGCCCAACCGTTCCAGCCGCACATGGACGCCGCGCTCTCCGCGCTCAGCACCGCGCGGCAGCAGCTCGAAGTCGCCACGCCGAACAAGGGCGGGCATCGCGAGCGGGCGATCAGCCTCGTCAACGCCGCCATCGAGCAGGTCCAGGCCGGCATCGCCTACGCGGACTGACCGGTCGCACGCCCGTCGCCGCGCGCCGGAGCGCTCACGCGGCGACGGACCCCGGCCAATCTCGGCACCGCGCCGAACCGATCGGCGCCGGCCCCGTTGCCTGCCGAGGAGCGCGCGATGAAGAACCCGGCCCTGAGCCTCTGGATGTCCACCGCCAACCGCGCCGCCGGCTGGTGGATGGGCCACGCCACCAATGCCGTCCGCCGTCAGCAGCGCGCGGCGCTGGCCGAGATGACGCGGGCCGCGACGGGGGCGAAGCCGAAGCGCAAGCCGCGCCCGGGACCGAAGCGCCGCACCCGCTAGGACGCGCCCGCCAGCGCGCGCCGGGGCGCCGCCTCGGTTCCGACCCCGTCACCGCGCGAGAAGGGCCGGGACGCGGCGCAGCGCATCCGCGCGGGCCGCCGGATCGGTGCCGACATGGGCCACCCCCGTGCCGGTCGCCGTGTAGGCGAGGCCGCGCCGCGCGCGGACCGGCAGGTTCGGGTGGTCGAAGTCGTGGCAGGCGCCGGGATAGACGGTGATCCCGACCGGCTCGCCGCGGGCCTGCGCCGCGGCGGCCAGCGCTCGGCAGGCCTCGGCACCGGTCCAGTCGTCGGCGCCCCCGACGAGGATGTGCAGCGGCACGCCGTCCCGCCATCCGCTCTCGGCCGCGCGGCGGCACCCGGGATAGAACGCGACGGCCCGGGCGAAGGGCGGCCCGGCGGCCGGGTCGCGGGCGCCCGCCGCTGCGGCGTAGAGCACGGTGGAGCCGCCGTTCGACCAGCCGAGGAGCGACACGGCGTGCGGATTCACGTCGGGCCTCGCCTGGAGATAGGCCAGCCCTTTCAAGGTGTTTGCGCTGGCCCCAAGTCCTTGCGATGACGGGCACATCGGACGGATTGGGGCCACTCTGGGGCGCTGTTCTGGAGCGGTTCGAGCAGCAGGCGCCGGCCAGCGTGATGGCGCGCACGCTGCTGGAACAGGCGTTTCCGGCGCCCTGGCTCGACGCGGTGTTCGCGCAGCATCGCGGCCGCCAGTACGAGCGCACCTTGCTGTTCTCGACGGTGGTCGAGCTGATGATGCGTGTGGCGGTGGGGTTGCAGCCTTCGCTGCACGCGGCAGCCCGGCAGGCGGAGCCTCTGCCGGTGTCGCTGACGGCGCTGTACGACAAGCTCAAGCGCACCGATCCGGACCTGCTGGGGGCGCTGGTGCGCGCGAGCGCCGAGCGGCTCGGCCCGGTGCTGCCGGCGCTGGGTCCGAGCCCGGTGCGGCTGCCGGGCTACGCGATCCGGATCCTCGACGGCAACCACCTGCCGGCCAGCCAGAAGCGCCTGAAGGCCCTGCGCGGC
>NZ_JAUYZI010000015.1 GCF_030700245.1 Methylobacterium amylolyticum | reverse complement strand
GGCCGCAAGGACAAAACGCCGCCCGCGTCTCCCTTCCTCTTTCCAACAATGTCAAAGATCGGGGCATCGGTCGAACCGGCACCCACCCCACACGCCACGGACCGACCCACACCCGGCAAAACCACCGCCAGGCACGCCCCAGTCCATTGTCGGTAGAGACGCCCGCCTCGCCAATCCGACCGCAGCCAGATACCGGAGACAGACAATCCAGCGCCCGGTCCACTCCCGCGGCCGGCGCCGATGACCGGGGTATACGGAGCCAGCTCAGAAGCGTCAACACCGCAGCGCAAAAAACTTCACCGGCCTGCGTCGCACCCCGTCGCACCCGTCATTGGAAGTCGTATCCGCCGGTCAGTAGCCCTTCTTCACCCGGGCGAGCGCCTGGCTCAGTCCGCGGGCGACCCGTGCCCGCTCCTCGGGCCCGGCGTCGCGGGCGACCACCACCGACTGGCGGCGCGATTCCAGCGTCACGCGCTGCATGCCGTACTCCTCGTCCTCCACGGCCACGAGCTTGGTCCAGAGGGGGTTGAAGCGCCACTCGCGCCGCTCGCCCCGATGGCTGACCCGGGCGAGCAGGATCTCGATCTGCGAGATCACCACCTCCTCGAAGGAGCGCCCGCGCCGGAAGCTCGCCTTCAGCGCGCAGTAGAGCGCCAGCATGTCGAGCCCGAAGAAGCCCGCCACCGGCCAGAACCCCATCCGCCACGCCCAGACCGAGACGGTCAGCGAGACGAGGCACAGGCCGGTCATGACGATCCGGAAGCCGCGCCGGCTCAGGGACTGGTGGGGGCGGATGATCGCCGAGAACATCGGCCGGTCGATCGAGTCCGGGTCGAGCCCGTGCGGGTGGACGGATGGGTTGCCGCTGGCCATCCCGCCCATATAAGGCGCGCATGCCCGCCAGGAAGTCGCCCGCCGCCGCCCGAGCCCGGCTCGCGACCCCGCTCACGGCGGGGGTCGAGGCCGCCCCGTCCCCGGTCGGCCCGGAGACCGTCGGCCCGGAGACCGTCGCCGAGATCTTCCGGCGTCTCGCCGAGGCCGAGCCCGCCCCGAAGAGCGACCTGCGCTACACGAACGCCTTCACCCTGCTCGTCGCGGTGGTGCTCTCCGCCCAGGCGACCGACCGCGGGGTGAACCTCGCCACCGGGCCGCTGTTCGCGGTGGCCGACACCCCGGAGGCGATGCTGGCGCTCGGCGAGGAGCGGGTGCGCGCCTTCATCCGCACCATCGGGCTGTTCAACACCAAGGCGAAGAACGTCGTCGCCCTGTCGCGCATCCTGGTCGAGGAGCACGGCGGCGCGGTGCCGGCGAGCCTGGAGGCGCTCTCGGCGCTGCCCGGCGTCGGGGCCAAGACCGCGAGCGTGGTGCTCAACGTCGCCTTCGGCGTGCCGCGGATCGCGGTCGACACCCACATCTTCCGGGTGTCGAACCGGATCCCGCTCGTGGTCGCCGCGACCACCGACAAGGTCCAGGCCGGCCTGGAGGCGCGCGTGCCCGAGCCGTACCGGCTCAACGCCCACCACTGGCTGATCCTGCACGGCCGCTACACCTGCAAGGCGCGCAAGCCCGAATGCCCGCGCTGCGCGATCCGCGATCTCTGCCGCTACCCCGCGAAGACGCCCTGAGCCGCCCCGATCCGGATCCGCCCGACGGTCCGCGGGCCCCGCCGCGGACGCAACGCGACCCCGCCGCGGGAGCACGGGCGAGAGGTCCGCGCAATCCCCACCTCGGGGCTAACGCGTTGTGCTGCCAGACCGCTTCGGGTAATTTGGCCGCCGGTCGCCGGGCCCCCCGGGACAGGGGACCCGGCCACCCGACCTCGCGTCCGGTCGCCGCGCCGCGGATTCCGCTCCACTCGTAGCGCACCCAGGAGTCACGGCTCATGGACTTCCTCAAACCACGGTACACGCCAATGAACCGCCGCCGTCGCATCTACGAGGGCAAGGCGAAGGTCCTCTACGAGGGGCCGGAACCGGGCACCCTCATCCAGCACTTCAAGGACGACGCGACCGCGTTCAACGCCAAGAAGCACGAGGTGATCGACGGCAAGGGCGTGCTGAACAACCGGATCTCGGAGTTCATCTTCCAGAACCTCAACGACATCGGCGTGCCGACGCACTTCATCCGCCGGATGAACATGCGCGAGCAACTGATCCGCGAGGTCGAGATCGTCCCGCTGGAAGTGGTGGTGCGCAACGTGGCGGCGGGGTCGCTGGCGACGCGGCTCGGCCTGGAGGAAGGCACGCAACTGCCGCGCTCGATCATCGAGTTCTACTACAAGAACGACCAGCTCAACGACCCGATGGTGTCGGAGGAGCACATCACCGCGTTCGGCTGGGCGACGCCCCAGGAGATCGACGACATCATGGCGCTGGCGATCCGCGTCAACGACTTCCTGTCCGGCCTCTTCCTCGGCGTCGGCATCCGGCTGGTCGATTTCAAGATCGAGACCGGCCGCCTGTGGGAGGGCGACATGATGCGCATCGTCGTCGCCGACGAGATCTCCCCGGATTCCTGCCGGCTGTGGGACATCAAGTCCTCGGACAAGCTCGACAAGGACCGCTTCCGCAAGGATCTGGGCGGGCTGATCGAGGCCTACACCGAGGTCGCCAAGCGCCTCGGCGTCATGTCCGAGAACGAGAAGGTGCAGGGCGGCGGCCCGCGCCTCGTTCAGTAGAGCGGGCGGCGCAGCGGCCCGGAGGCCGGGACGCCTCCGGCCAGCCGCGCGTGGGTGGAGAGGGCGGGGTCGAACCCCGGATTGTAGTGGGGGTCCTGCGCCAGCAGCGGCCCCCATCGCGCCTTCAGGGCCGCGATCTCGCGGGCGTGCCGTCCCTGAGCCTCCGGCGTCCAGCGCCGGCTCGCCGCCTCGCGGTGGTGCAGCACCGCCTCCGGCACCAGCAGGGTGCGCAGGCCGGCCGCGCCGAGGCGCAGGCACAGGTCCACGTCGTTGAAATCGACGGCGAAGCGCTCCGCGTCGAAGCCGCCCACGCGCCGGAACTTCTCGGCCTCGACGGCGAGGCAGGCGGCGGTCACCGCCGAGACCCTGTGGGTGGCCGACAGCGCGGCGAGGTAGCCCGGAGCGTCCCCGGGGAAGTGGCGGTGGCCGTGGGTGACGAGGCCGCCGGTGCCCAGCACGATGCCGCCGTGCTGGATCCGGCCCGCCCCGTCGAGGAGCTTGGCGCCGACCGCGCCGACGTCCGGGCGCAGGGCCTCGCGCGCCATCAGCCGCAGCCAGTCTGGCCGGAACGCCTCCACGTCGTTGTTCACGAACACGAGCAGGTCGCCGCCGGCGCGATCCGCGGCGGCGTTGTTCATCGCCGCGAAGTTGAACGGGCCGGGATAGGGCACGACCCCCCTCCCCGCGCCCGCCCAGTCCCGCAGGAAGGCGAGCGTCTCCGGCTCGCGGCTGCCGTTGTCGCAGACGAGGATCTCCAGGTCCGGCCAGTCGGTGCAGGTGCGCAGGCTGTCGAGGCAGGGGCGCAGCAGGTCGAGGCGATCGCGGGTCGGCACGATCGCCGTGGCGCGCGGCGTGCGCGGCCGCGCGTCCGCGGGGCGCGGGCGGCCGTCCGGTGCCGCGTCAGGGACGCCGCCGCTTGCGTCGGGTCGGGTCGCCGCACGCCCCTCCCCCGCCGGTCCCGGACGCCGCAGCGACAGGATCCCGGGGAGATGGCCGATCGCGCGGTCCCCGTGGCGCGCGGCGATCCGGAGCGCCGCGTCGGCCGCGCCGGTCGGCGCCGGGCCGGCCAGCGCCGCGCGGCGGTAGGCCAGGAGGTCGATGTAGGCGACCGCGCGCAGCAGCTCCGGGTCGAAGGCCGGGGGCAGCAGCGGCAGGACCGGCCCGCCGGGCCGGTCCTGGACCAGCCCGTCGCCGTAGACGGCCTGCACGTCCGGGGCGGCGTCCAGGGCGGCGGCGATCCGGGCGGCCGCCCCGGCCGCGAGCGTGCCGGGTCCGACGAGGGCGATGTCGTCGCGCAGTCCGGGGGAGCCGTGGCCGGCGGCGGCGTCGGGGGCGAACCAGTCGAGGGTTCCGGCGGGCAGCGCGAGGCGGTGGTCGATGCCGACCAGCGCCGCGAGGCGCTGGCGGGCGCGCAGGCGCTTGCCGGTCGCCCAGGCGGCGAGGACCGACCCGGCGCCGCGCGGCTGCCGGGCGAGGCGCAGGAGCGCGGCGAGGCCGCCCCGCCACGGGCGGCTGGGGGCCCCGAGATGGCGTTCCCCGCACGGGCCGCCGGGATCCGGCTCGGTCCGCCCGGACATGCTACTCCAGATCCTCGCCGAAGGTCGTGAGCGACAGGGCCGGGTGGTAGTACGGGTCGTGCCGGATCACCGCCCGCCAGCGCTCGGAGAAGCGGGCGGCCTCGCGCTCGAACCGGGCGCGCTTCTCCCCGACCGACGGGCCGCGGCTCACGGATTCGAGGTGGGCGAGCGTGGCGGCGGGCGTCCACACGGTCTTCCAGCCGGCCGCGCCGAGCCGCAGGCAGAAATCGACGTCGTTGAAGTCCACCGGGAAGGCCTCCGCGTCGAGACCGCCGACCGCCCGGTACGTGTCGCGCGCCACCGCGAGGCAGGCGGCGGTCACGGCCGAGACCTCGTGCGCCGTCCGCAGGCGGCCGAGATGCCCCGGCGTGTCGCCCGGCCGCCGCCGCAGGATGTGTCCGGCCCGGCCGCCGAGGCCGACCACCACCCCCGCGTGCTGGAGCCGGCCGTCGCCGTAGAGCAGCTTGGCGCCGACCGCGCCGACCCCCGGCCGGCAGGCCTGCCGCACCAGCGCCTCCAGCCAGCCGGGCTCCAGCACGGCCACGTCGTTGTTGAGCAGCACGACGACCGTGCCCGTGGCCGCCTCGACCCCGGCATTGACCATCGCGGCGAAGTTGAACGGCCGCGGATCGGCCAGGATCCGGACCCGCGGGTCGCGCCGCAGGGCGTCGTAATGGGCGAGCACCGCCGGCTCGACCGAGCCGTTGTCGACGATCACGAGCTCGATGTCCGGGTAGGCGGTCTCGTGCAGGACGCCGCGGCAGACCCGGCCGATCAGGTCGAGCCGGTCGCGGGACGGGATCACCACGCTGACGCGCGGCGCCGGGCTCGGCAGCGGCCAGACGATCTCGACGCTGCCGCCGCGGATCGCGGCGCGGGCGGGAGCGCCGACGGCGGCGAGGCCCCGGTCGATCGCCGCGGCCCGGCCCGCGGCGTCCGGCGTGTCGGGCGCGGTGCGCGCGAGGATGCGGGGCAGGTGCACGGCCTCGCAGGCGGCCAGGGTTGCCGCGACGTCGAGCGCCCCCGCCGCCCCCGCCAGCGGCCCGAGGCCCGCGCCGGGGAGCCGGGCGACGAGCGCCCGCGACAGCAGGCAGGGCCGACCGGCGTAGCCGGTGGCGAGCGCGAGGTCGGGGCTCCAGTCCGGCTTGAGGCGCGGGGCGCCGTCCGGACCGACCGCGTCGGCGTAGGCGAGGTCCGCCCCGCCGAGCGCGGCGGCGAGGAGGGCGAGGGCGTCCGGGGCGGGCTCGTCCCCGGCTTCCCAGACGCACAGGGCGTCGGCCTCGCCCAATAGTTCGGCGGGGCTCAGGGCGGGATCCCAGGCCCGCCGCGTCACCGGCCCGCCGGCCGCGCCGTCGCCCCGAGCCTGCGCGCCCATCACGACGGCCGTCCAGTCCGCGTGGGTCTGGCGCGCCAGAGCGTCCGCGGTGCGGGCCAGAGCGGCCGCGTCGTCGGCGGGGTCGAGGATCAGGCAGCGGACGCGCAGCCGGACGGCCGGAGACTGGACAGGCCGGGCGCGGGACGCGGCCCAGGCCTCGAAACCCGCCAGCGGGGTCACCGCGCAGGCGCCGCGCAGGATGTCCCGGTAGCGCCGCTCGGAGCCGCGGGCCCGCTCGTAGAGCGCCGCCGCGAACCGCCACGGCCGGCGCAGCAGGCACTGCCCGAGGATGCCGGCCTCGGCGCGCAGCCCGACCCGTTCCAGGACGAAGCCCGGCCCGGCGGCGATCCGGATCTCGCCCGCGTCCCGGGGGATCCGCCCGAGCCAGTGCGCGCGGCCGTGGCCCGCGCCCGGCAGGACGAAGTCGTCCGGGCCGCCGGGCCGCAGGACGCGCAGCACCGGCCGCGTCGGCGGCGCGAGCGGATCGTCCGCGTAGGTCAGGACGATCCAGCCGGCGGCGGGCTCGGTCAGCGCGAGGCGGCGGTCGAAGGCCGGGTCGCCCAAGGGCGCCGGGACGGGTTCGAGGCGGAACGGCACCGTGCGGCCGGGCCAGAACCGCGCCCGGGGATCCTTCGGCACCCGCGCCGCGCCGCCGACGGGCTCCGCCGCGGCGTCACGTGGTCGCGTCACTGGGCAGCGTCGCCTCCGCCCGGCGGCGCCGCGGCGACGGCCGGCTTCTTGCGCCGCGCCTTGGCCGGCGCGGTCTTGCCCTTGGCGCCGAGGCTGACCTCGATCTCGTAATCGGCGGACATCGCCGCCGGCACGCCGATGTCCTCGGAGACGAGGGTGGCGAACCCCTGCGCCTCGCCCGGCGCGATCTCGGCCGAGGCGCGCTCGGTGCGCGTGACGATCACCTTGTCGTTGTGCTTGATCTGGATCGTGACCGGGACCTCGAACCGGCCGGGCGCACCCGCCGGCCCGAGCAGCACCCGCGCGTCGACGCCGACCCGCACGGTGATCGAGCCGTCCGCCCGCCGGGCGCACTCGCGGGCGAGCCGGCCCAGGCTGATCTGCGTGCGGACGTTGCCGCCGGCCATGGTCCGGAGCGCGGCGCCCCCCTCGGCCACGTCGATCGACGGGCAGTAGGCGGCCTCCAGTTCCTTGGGCTGAGAGGGCGGGACGGTGGTGCCGCCGTACTTCAGCAGGTTGGAGAAGATGTTGCCCTCCTCCGCGCGGACCGGCCCGGCGAGGCAGGCGAGCAGCGCCCCGCAGAGGATCCCGTACCGGCTGCGGCGTCCGATCATCGCGCGGCTCCCGGAAAGCGTGGTCATTTCAGGCTGTCGAAGCCGGCCGCGAAGCCCTTCATCGAGAGCGGGATGCCGACGCCCTCCTCGGGCGTCTGGAAGACGATGAAGGTCGCCTGCGAGCCGCCCTTGAACTGGCGGATCAGGCCGTCGTCCATCACCACCTCGGCGACGCAGCCGGTGGTGAGGCAGCGCACGAAGCCGGCGCGGCCGATGTCGGTCTGGTCGATCTTCAGGCCGAGGCCCGAGGGCAGCAGCACGCCGAGCGGCGCCACGACGCGCAGCAGGTAGCCGCGGTTGTCGGCGGTCTTCAGGACGATGACCACGAGGGTGAGGTTCGGCCTGTCCTCGGCGGCGAGGTACTGGACGAGGGCGCACTGCTCGGCCTTGGCCCCGGCGGGCGTCTCGCAGCGGAGCTGCCAGTCGTCGAAGGTCTTGCGCACCGTGCCCTGCGCGGCGGCGGGCGTCGCGGTGCCCAGAGCCGCGAGGCCGAGCAGCGCGGCCGGGAGCACCCCGCGCCGGAAACGATCGAGCCTCGCGTGAAGCGGCAACGCCGGAATTCCCATCGGAACGGCCGCGCCCCCAACGACGCCGGCCCTCAAGAACGGGGCTGTTCCGACCACGCGCGGGCCGGCGCTGTCAAGCAGATGTGCCGGATCGGGGCGGGTGCACCGCGCGGTCCGGTGCGGGCACGGATCAACATTTTACGCCGCGCGCGCTATGTCCGTGTGGACCGACCTGCGCCCACCCGCCGGAGCCCACCCCATGCGACTGCCCGCCCGCTCGATGCGTCTGCCCGCCCAGTTGGGCCCCCTCTCGGCCGCCCTCCTGCTGGCCGCCCTCGCCCCGGCCGGCGCGCAGCCGCTGCCGGTCGACGAGACGACCTACGTCGAGCGCTCGCTCAACCACTCGGGCACGCTGGTGATCGAGCACCCGCCGGTGGCGGTGAACCCCTACGGCCGCCGCAACGGCAACGCGGCGATCGCCGGATTCTGCCGCGACGGCGGCGTCATCCGCCGCCTGGACGCCTTCGGCAACCCCGTCATCCTCCGCCAGCGGGAGGTCTGCGACAGCGTGGCGCCGCGCACCCTGTCGCCCGGCGAGGTCGATCCCCGCCCGACCTGGCCGGCGGAGTACGTGGTGCGGCAGAAGGTGCTGCGCGCCAAGGGCTGAGGTCCGGCCGGCGCCTCAGCCGTAGCGGTGCAGGGCGGTGCCGTTGCGCTTGAGCCACGCCTCCGCCGCGTCGACGTGGGGGCAGAGGTCGCGCAGGAGCGCCCAGAAGCGCGGCGAGTGGTTCATCTCGCGCAGGTGCGCCATCTCGTGCGCGACGAGGTAGTCCAGCACCATCGGCGGCGCCAGGATCAGCCGCCAGGAGAAGTTGAGTTCGCCCCGCGCGGTGCAGGAGCCCCAGCGGCTGCGGGTGTCGCGCAGGGTGATGCGCGCGGGGCGCTGCCCGAGCTTGGCGCTGTAGCGCTCCACCGCCGCCGCGATGTCGGCGCGGGCCTCCCGGGCGAGGAAGTCCTGGGTCCGGCGGGCGAGATGGGCCGGCTCGCAGGCGACCGAGAGCACGGCCTCGGCGCCCTCCCCCTCGACCCGGGGCGCGCCCCGGCCCGGACGCTGGACGAGCGCGTGGGGCACGCCGCGCAGGGGGACGTTCGAGCCCTGTTCGAACGCCACGCGCTCGGGCACGCGCGCCAGCCGCGCCGCGATCCAGCCGGCATTGCTCATTGCGAAGCGCTGCGCGGTGCCGAGCGCGGTGCGGCTCGGCAGCGTCAGCACGACCTCGCCGGTGGCGGACGAGACCCGCAGGGTGATGCGCCGGGCGGTGTCGCGGCGCCGCAGGGCGACGCGCAGCAGCGCGCCCTCGTGGGGGACCTCGATGTGGTCGGGATCGGGGCGTCGCAGCAGGGCGAGGGGCATGGCGCCAGTCTAGCGGCGCAGAGGCCGGGGCTCCAGATCCTGACAGCCGGGCCGGCGCCTCAGGCGGTGATCGCCCGCGACCACATGTCCGTGTCGGGCAGGACGACCAGCGCGGCGGCGGCGAGGGCGATGCCGTAGGGGATGCCGGTCTTGGCGTCGTGCAGGTGCAGGGCGAAGGGCAGCCGCGCCACGCGGGCGGGGAGCGGGTGCGACCGGGCGGCCAGGATCGCCAGCGTCAGGGCGCCGCCGAGCAGCGAGGCCACCACGAGGTAGTCCAGCAGCCCGTCGAAGCCGAGCCACAGGGCGGTGGCCGCCGCGAGCTTGGCGTCGCCGCCCCCGATCACGCCGAGGGCGAACAGGCCGAAGGTCGCCGCCAGGACGACGGCGCCCGCGCCGACGTGCAGGCCGATCTCGGCGGGGCTCATCAGGCCCGTGGCCGAGAGGGCGGCGAAGCCGGCCACCAGCGCCAGCGAGATCCGGTTGGGGATCAGCATGGTCAGCAGGTCGCTCGCCGCGGCGTAGGCCATCAGGAACGGGAAGACGATCAGGATGCCGATGCCGGCGATACCGAATCCGGTCATGACCCCTCGCGCGGTACGGACGACGATGGCGTGGACGGCCGACGCCGTCGAGCCGGCTCCGCCGCGGCAGCGGCCGGAGCCCGGCGCGCGGGCGGTCTTCTGTATTCGGGCCGTCTTCTGTGTTCGGGCCGTCTCGGCGTGCGGTTGGGCGGTGCGCGCCGGTCCCGCCCCGCCCCGGCCGGGGCGCGGACGGAACCGGCGGCGTGCCGCTGATCCCGACGGTGCGGTCGAACCGATCAGTTGAGCTGGTTGGAGATGGCGACGAACTTGGTGTTGAGCTGGGTGCCGATGATCTTCAGCGTGCCGATGATGACGACGGCGATCAGGGCGGCGATCATGCCGTACTCGATCGCGGTGGCGCCGGACTCGTCCTTGGCGAAGCGCTTGAACATGGTCTTCATGGGAGCGGATCCTTGATCAACAACGTGTGATGTGACCGACTAAGATCTTCGCATCTCGATCGGCGGCCATCCGACAGTGCCGCCGCCGCATTGCAAATCGGTTAAATCGATCTCGCGATTCCCGACCTCGGGCGGATCCGGGCCCGTGCCCCGCGGGCGTGGTGAAGGATCGGTTGCGGCGCCCGGCCGCCCTGCCCAGGCACCCGCAACGCTTCCTTCACCGTTCCGCGGTTTCCTCGGGCGCGACGGGTCGTCTCGGCCGCCCGTCGCCCGCGTGACGAGTACCCTCCCGATGCGCCGTTCCCTGTGGCATGCCGGCCGCGCCGGCCTCGCGCTCCTCTCGGTCGCGGCCCTGGCCGGCCCGGGCGCGGCGGCGGGCCAGCCGGAGACCCTGCCGGTGGTCACCGTGCTGGTCGACAACGCCAAGGTCATCCGCCTGCCGGAGCGGACCCAGACGATCATCGTCGGCAACCCGTTCATCGCCGAGGTGACGCCGCAGAAGAACGGCGTCCTCGTGCTGACCGGGAAGAGCTTCGGATCGACCAACCTCATCGCCCTCGACGCGGCGGGCACGCTGATCGCGGAGACCACGATCCGGGTCGAGGCATCCCGGGAGGCGACGATCACGGTGCAGCGCGGCCTGGAGCGCGAATCGCTGTCGTGCACGCCGAACTGCCAGCCCTCCGCGCAGCTCGGCGACGCCGCGGGCTACTTCGGCACCGTGAGCGGCCAGGCCGACACGCGGCGCCGGCTCGCCACGGGCGGCGGGGGCGGCGGCGCGGGCGGCGGCACGCCGATGACCGCGTCGGCCGCACCGGACCATTGAGGACACTTTTGGGAACCAAGCACTCGCGGGAACGCAAGTCCGGCGCGGAGCCCCGAGGGCCACGGTACACGACAGTTCGGAGTTTACGTCGGCCGATCCCGCCAACCCCCCTCATCCTGAGGCGCCGGAGCGAAGCGGAGGCCTCGAAGGAGCCCTCCAGCCGGCCGCGCGATCCCTGGAGGTTTCCTTCGAGGCCCGCTCTCGCGGGCACCTCAGGATGAGGTGGAGGGTTGGAAACGCCCCTCGGCTCGCCGCGTCGTGTACCGTGCCCCAGGGCTCCGAACTCGGATGAACGCGACACAGCCGCAGCGTGTTTGTCGCCGGTTCTGACACGCACGCCGTCATACCGGGGCGCCGGAGGCGAGCCCGGGATCCAGACACGCCGACGACAGCCATGCTTGGCACGCCCTGTGGTTCTGGATTGCCCACCTCCGGCGTGCCCCTTCGGATCCGGGCTCCGCTGCGCGGCCCCGGAATGACGGCGGTGGTGGATCGCAGCCGCGGCGGCCCGGCGTTAACTCGAGTTCGGAGCCCTGCTCTCGCGCAGTACCGGATTCCCCTGCGGCGGAGCGCGCGGTAGGCTCCGCCGATGCTCGATCCGGACGTCTACGATCACATTCTGGAGACCGCCGCCGCCGTCGCGGAGCCGCTGCGCGCGGGGATCGCCCGGCTCGGGCCGATCGCGATCCCGCCGCCGGTCCACGCGAGCGTCGCCGAGCGGCTCAGCGTCGAGATCGTCAACCAGCAACTCTCCACCCGGGCGGCGCTGGCGATCTGGACCCGCGTCGAGGCCGCCGCCGCGGGGCTCGGGCTCGCCCCGCGCGACCTGTTCGTGCCGGGCCACGAGGCTGTCCTGCGCGCCTGCGGGGTGTCGGGCAACAAGGTCCGCGCGCTGCACGCGGTCCGCGAGGCGGAGGGCGCCGGATGGCTGGGGCCGGAGCTGGCGGCTCTGCCGCATCCCGAGCGCTCGGCGCTGCTGTGCCGGGTGCGCGGCGTCGGGCCCTGGACCGCCGACATGGTCGGCATCTTCCACTTCCTCGATCCCGACATCTGGCCCGCGGGCGACGTGGCGGCGGTGGCGAGCCTGCGCCGCCTCACCGGGCGCGACGACACCGACGCCGTGGCGCTGGCCTTCGCCCCGTTCCGCTCGATCCTCGCCCGCTACGCGTGGCGGCTGAAGGACGAGGCCGCGGCGCGCAAGGCCGCCTGAGCGGCAGCGGTCGGGAATCGCATCGGGGGCATCCGCCGACCGGCCCCGGAGCGCCGACCGCCGGCCCGAGACCGGCCGATCTCGGCGGACCGGATCCGCGCCCGAACCGGGCGGGGCCGGTTTCCCGCGCTGCGGCCCGGGCGCATGTCCCGGCCCGTGAGCCGGCGACGCCGAGCGCGAACGGCGCGCGGCGAGGCGACGGGGCGTTGACGGACCGGTCCGGCCGCGTCACCGTGAGAGACGCACCATGGGGAGGCACGGGTCGCGGCCATGTCGTCGTTACATCACCCCGACGCCGGGACGGCGTCGGCGCGGACCAGCGAGGCCCGGCATCGGGCGCAGGCCCTGTACCGATCGGCGGCAGCGGAGTTCGAGGCCGTCACGCGGCTGCTGCGTCAGGCGCAGCAGACCTGCGCGGACCTGCGGGCGCTGCTCGACGCCTCGGTGCCCGCTCACGGCCGTGGCGCGGCGCCCGCCCGCACCCTCGCGCAGGCGCTCGACGCCACGGGCCTGACGCGCGACGACCTCGTCGAGATGGCCGACGACCTGATCGCCGCGTACCGGAACGCCAGCGCCGCGGGAGACGACGCGCGGTCCGCCGCGCTCGCGCAGGCGCTGCGGACGATCGGACGGCATCTCGCGGGTGGGCTCGGCCCGCGGGCGGCCGGCGCGGTGCTGCACTGATGCCCGCCGACGACGCCCGCGACCGGCTCGACGCGGCTGCCCGGGATGCGGCGACGGCACTCCGGCGCATCGCGGCCACCCTCGGCGTGCCGGTGGCCTCGCTCTACGAGGCGGCCGATCCGACCACCGCGTCCGCCTCGGCGGCGGAGATCGACGCGCTGGTGACCGCCTTCGCGACCTTGGAGAACCCGAGGACCCGGCAGCGCATCCTCGACACCGTGCGGAACGAGGCGAATCGGGCCCGCGGGGAGGCTGACCGGCACGGAGCGGTGGACCGGCGCGGGTAGGGCCGTGGGTGCGCGGTCCGCCGGGGACGGGGCCCGACCCGGCTAGAGCGCTCTCCGCCGAGGTGGATGCCGGTTCGGCGAAAGAGAGCGCGTCGAAACAAGGACTTAGAGTCGAGCACGATTGCAACGCGCACGGTACACGACAGTGCGTGCCGGGCGGCGCATCCAACCCTGTTCCTCATCCTGAGGTGCCGCGGAGCGGCCTCGAAGGAGGGCTCCAGGGATCGCGGCGCCCTCTGGAGGGCTCCTTCGAGGCCCCTTGCCACGGCAAGGGGCGCCTCAGGATGAGGGGGTCTGATGGGATCCGCGGGGCTGCACCCCGGAACGTCGTGTACTCTGTGCAACGCGATCGGGAACGGCTCTAGTGCCGTCCGCGACCGCCCCGGCCGTTGCCTTTGACGGAGCCTTGCTCCCCCGCCCGGTCCGCTCCCGGAGTGCCGCCCGGGGCCGGTCCGTCGGCCCGCCCGTCCGCCTTGCGGACGGTGATGTCGCTGGCGGCGCCGATCCACTCGCGGATCTCGCCGTGCTCGTCGAGCAGCGGCACCGCCCGGGACAGGGTCCAGCCGACGCTCCCGTCGGCGCGCCGGATCCGGTGCTCCAGTTCGAACACGCTCCTGCCCTGCACGGCCCTGCGGATCGCCGCCTCCACGCGCGGGTGGTCCTCGGGCGGGATGTAGGCCGTCATCCAGTCCGCGCTCGGGCTGCGCAGGTCCGCGAGGAAGCCGCGGCCTTCGAGCTGGCGCATCTCGCCCCAGTCGGGGCTCATGCGGAACACCGTCGCCGCGGCGGCCTCCAGCGCGCGGTAGCGCGCCTCCCGGTCGCGCAGGCGCGCCTCGCCCCGCCGCAATTCCGTGACGTCGACGAAGGTCACGACGGCGCCGGCGATGTAGTTGTCGGTGCTGCGGTAGGGCAGCACCCGGACCATGAAGCGGGCGCCGGTCTCCGGATCGCCGATCTCGCGGTCGACGGTGGCGAGCGTCCGCAGCACGCGCCGCACGTCGTCCTGCAACTCGTCGTAGGCGACGCGCGCCTTGATGTGGCCGATCGGCCGGCCGACATCCGGCTCGACGAGGTGGAACAGCCCGACCGCCGCCGGGGTGAAGTTCGCCACCCGCAACTCGTTGTCGAGGAAGAGCGTCGCGATCTGCGTGCTCTCCATCAGGTTCTTGAGGTCGCTGTTGGCCCGGCTGAGCTCCCGCACCCGGTGGCCGAGCTCGCCGTTGAGGGTGGTCAGCTCCTCGTTGACGGATTGCAGCTCCTCCTTCGAGGTCTGCAACTCCTCGTTCATGCTCTGGAGCTCCTCGTTGAGAGCCTGATACTCCTCGTTCGACGCCTTCAACTCCTCGTTGGTGCTCTCCAGCTCCTCGTTGGTCGCCTGCAAGCGCTCCTGCGTCGTGCGCAGCTCGGTCTCCAGCCGCCGGGTGTGGGCGACCTGCCCGGTATCGGTCCCCGCCGCCTCGCCCGCGGCGAGCGCCGCCCCGTCCTTGAACAGCACGAAGAAGTTGCGCGGCACGCCGACGCCGTCCCGGACCGGCTCCACGATGACGTCGATCAGCAACTGCCCGCCGTTCTGCCCGACGCGCACACCGTCGAGCTGCACCGCGCGGTCCTCGTCGCCGGCCCGGGCCAGCGCCATGCGCAGGTCGAGGCGCAGGTCGCGGTGGACGAGCTGGAGCAGGTTGAGGCTCGCCGCCCCGCCGGCCGGGTCGATGTAGCGCCCGGTGCGGCCGGAGAAGTGCAGGACGTTGTAGGCCTCGTCGGTGATGACGTAGGCCGGGGCGTAGCGCTCCGCGAAGGTCTCGGCGCGGCGGGTCAGGGCGGTCTCGGACAGCCGCGCCCGCTCGGGCAGGCTCGGCGGGGACGCCGTCAGGGCCACGCCCGCCGTGAACGGGAAGTCCGGCAGGACGCGCGAGCCGGTCTCCAGGCGCCGGAAGATGCGCGAGTGCGGCTCGACCGGCGCGAACAGGTGCGCGTGGCGCGAGACGTTCTCGGAATTGCCGAGGAACAGCGCCCCGCCGGGCCGCAGGGCGAAGTGGAACAGCGGGATGATGCGCGACTGGAGTTCCTGGTCGAGGTAGATCAGCAGGTTGCGGCAGGAGACGAGGTCGAGCCGGGAGAACGGCGCGTCCCGGACGATGCTGTGCTGCGAGAAGATGCACAGCTCCCGCAGCTCCTTGACGACGCAGTAGGTGTTGCCCTCGCGCACGAACCAGCGGGCGAGGCGCTCGGGCGTCAGGTCGCGGCCGATGCTGTCGGCGTAGCGCCCCACCCGGGCCGAGGCGAGCGCCCGGCCGTCGAGGTCGGTGGCGAAGATCTGGACCTGGGGCACCTCGTCGAGCCCCGACATGTGCTCGCGCAGCAGGATGCCGAGCGAGTAGGCCTCCTCCCCCGTCGAGCAGCCGATCACCCAGATCCGGACTTGGTCGTCGCGGCCCTTGCCCGCGAACAGCCGCGGGATGATCTCGCGCTCCAGCCGGTCGAACTCCCCGGCGTCGCGGAAGAAGCGGGTGACGCCGATCAGGAGGTCGTTGAAGAGCTGCTGCACCTCGTCGGGCTTGGTGCGCAGGATGTCGATGTAGGCGTCGATGTCGGCAGCCTCGACCACCTGCATGCGGCGCTGGACGCGGCGCAGGAACGTGCCGGCCTTGTAGCCGTGGAAATCGTGCCCGGTGCGGTTGCGCAGGGTGGTGGCGATCGCCGCGAGCCCCGCCGCGTTCTCGGGGTGGCCGGGCTCGGTCCCGCCGGCCTCGGGCCGGTCGGCGAGATGGCTCACGCAGGACACGATCCGCCCCACCAGCCCGTCGACCGGCAGGATCGCGTCCGCCAGGGCCGCCGGGATGTCGCTCGCCCCGAGTTCGTCGGCGCGGACCTCGTCCGTCTCCTCCGCGAGCGCGAGGCCGTCGGCCTCCTTGACCGCCTTGAAGCCGAGGGTGCCCTCGCCGTCGGTGCCCGCCAGCGCCACCGCGAGCACCCGGCCCTCCTGGTCGCGGGCCAGCGAGACGAGCAGGCTGTCGATCGTGCCGCGGTGCCCGGCGGTGCCCTCGGCGGGACGGGTCCGGAACCGCCCGCCCTCGACGCTCACGGTGAGGTTGGCGTCGGGCAGGTAGACCCGGCCCGCCTCGATCGGCGCGCCGTCGGCGACCGGGGTGAGCGCGCCGCCGGCCGCGCGCAGGGCCGCGTGCAGGCGTTCCGCGTCGAGGGCTTCCCGGCGCTGGAGGATGATCACCACCGCCGCCGCCTCCAGCCGCGGCAGGTGCGCCAGCAGCTCTTCGAGCGACCGCGTGCTGGCGCCGGACGCGCTGATCGCGACGAAGACGGTGCCGCCCTCGCGGGGTTCCGCCGGGCTCATCGCCGGCAGGCCCGGGCGGCATCGGCGACGAGGTCGCGCATGCGTTCGAGGTTGGCGCGGAGTTCCGCGTGCTGCTCGCGCAGGGCGTCCCGCAGATGGACCGCGCGCTCGGTCTGGCAGGAGGCGCGCTGCGCGGGGGACTTCCGCGGCCGGGCGCCGTCCCGCACCCGCTCGCGGAACGGCACTTCGAGCGCCGGCCGGTCGGCGGCGTCGGAGATCACGAAGGTGCAGGCCAGCGGGTCGCGCCCCGTCCGCAGCATCTCCTCGGCGAGCGCCGGGATCGTCGCGTAGGCCTCCAGGTAGGCGGCGTCGAGATCGTCGAAGGTCAGCCCGTCCTCGTCGCGGTCGAGACCGGATTCCGTGCGCAGGTGGAAGTGGTAGAGCGGCATCAGATCTCGCTCGGCAGCGCGTCGAGGTGGGCGCCCGCGCGTCCCAGATGGAGGTACGCCGGGGAGAAGCCGGCGACAACCTCGACCGCGGCGAGGTCGGGAACGGTCAGGCGGCGGTTGCGCAGGGTCACGAGTCCGCAGGCCCGGAGCGTCTGGAGCGTGCGGTTGATGTGCACCGAGGTCTGGCCGAGGGCCGCGGCCAGTATCTCCTGCGTGACCGGCATCGGGCAGGCGCCGCCCTCGGCGAGCCCGACCGCGCGCTGGCGGTGGTACAGCTCGCACAGGAGATGGGCGAGGCGCTCCAGGCCGTCGCGCCGGCCGAGGCTGACGAGCCATTCCCGCAGGATGGACGCCCCGACCTGCTCGTCCCAGCGCAGCGCCCGCCGCAGGCGCGGCCGGGCGGCGGCGATCTCCTCGATCCGGGCCGGCGACAGTTCGTGGACCGTCAGCCGGGTCAGCGCGACGCGGGTGCAGTCGGCCGCCGCCAGGACGGAGGCGGACGTCCCGCACAGGTCGCCCGGCAGGCGGAACGCCACGATCTGGCGGCCGCCGTTCTCGAGCTGCCGGTAGTCGCAGGCCCAGCCGTCCTCGACGAGATGGAGCGCGCGGACCGGATCGCCCTCGTGGCAGGCGCTCTCGCCCGGGTCGAGGTTCCGCGTCGCGACCACCGCCTCGCCCAGCGCCAGCTTGTCCGCCGTCGAGAGACGCGTAAAATTTTCCAGTTTGCGGATCAGGCTTGCGGTCAAGGCACTTCTTCGGGGTGAGAGGCCGTCGGTCTTGAGCGGCCGAATCTTACGTGCGTCGGCGGGATCCCGGCACTGATCTGGATCAGCTTCCGCCGGATCTTGCACCGGTCGGGACCGTGACGCACGGGATCCGCTCCGGGAAGCGGATCGGCCGAGCCGCAACGCGCGTCCGGAGGACCCGATGAACAACCGCGACATCCTCGTGATCGGCGGGTCGAGCGGGGCGACGGCGCCGCTCAAGGCGATTCTCTCCGCCTTTCCGGCCGACCTCCCCGCGGCGGTCTTCGTGGTGCTGCACGTGCCGGCCCGCAGCACCGGCATCCTCGCAACCGTCGCGAGCGCCGCCGGCCGGCTGCCCGTGAGCGAGGCCGTCGACGGCATGCCGATCGAGCCGGGGCGCGTGGTCATCGCGACGCCCGATCGCCACCTCCTCCTCACCGAGGGCCGGATCCGCCTGGGGCGCGGCCCTCGCGAGAACCTCTCGCGGCCGGCGATCGACCCGCTGTTCCGCTCCGCCGCGGCGGCCTACGGGCCGCGGGTGGTGGGCCTCGTGCTGAGCGGCTTCCTGAGCGACGGCTCCGCCGGACTCGAGGCGATCAAGCGCTGCGGCGGTCTCACCCTGGTCCAGGATCCGGTCGACGCGCTGGTCGACGAGATGCCCCGCCGGGCGATCGAGGCAGTGCTGCCCGACCTCGTCGTGCCGGGCGCCGCCCTCGGCGACGTGCTGTGCGATCTCGTGCGCCAGCCGGCCGGTCCGACCGTCCCGATCCCCCTGGACGTGCGGCTGGAGGTGGACATCGCCGCGGGCGAGCGGATCGACTCCCCGAGCCTCCTGACCATCGCCGAGCCGGCGGCGCTGACCTGCCCGAGCTGCGGCGGCGTGCTGTCGAAGCTGCGCGGGGGGCACCCCCTGCGGTTCCGGTGCCAGGTCGGCCACGCCTTCTCCGCCGACGTGCTCGGCGGCGAGCAGGAGGACCGGGTGGACGAGGCCCTGCGCGTGGCGCTGCGGATCATCGAGGAGCGGGCCGAGCTGGTGTCGCGCATGGCCGAGGACGGCCGGTCGAACGGGCGCCGCGCCGTGGCCGAGATGTACGAGGCCCGCGCGCAGGAGTACCGCGGCTACGCCGAGGCCCTTCGCGCGGTGGTGCTGCGCTCCCTCGGATACGACGCCGCGGACCTCGACGCGTAGGATCCCGGAAGCGCAGGGTCCGCCCCGGCGGGCGCGCCCGCGGGACTGGCGGCGAGTGGCCCGCAAGGGGCGTCAGGTCGCCGGTGCCGCGGACGGCCAAGGCGGCGTGCCCCCGCCGGCCGATCGGGGGGCACAAGAGCCGGCGAGGGCGTTGCCGGGACGAAGACCTCGTCACGGCGGCCGGACACTCGCAGAGACCCGCGCGCCGTGCATTCACCTGGATCATGCCCGCGCACGATTCCGGGGCGGGTGCGGCCGGAACCGCGGTGCGGAAGACCGGCCCGACCCCCGTGCCCGACCCCTGCACGGCGCCCCGGACCATGCCGAGCCTCGCCGATTGCGTGCGGGCCGTCCGGAGCCGGGCTCGATCCTGACGTGGTCCGTGCGTCGCGGTTCGGGACGGCTCCGACATCCCGCGTCGATGCGCGCGCATTCGCCGGACCGGCTTCCCCCGCGGCGCGGAGCGCTCTACCCCCGGGACGATGGACGACGCCCCGCATCTCGACCCGGACGCCGACGCCTTCGTGCGGCGGATGCGCGAGCGCGGCGCGCCGCCCTTCGACACCCTGCCGCTCCCGGTCGCCCGGGAGATGTACCGGCGCCAGAGCCGCTACTTCGGCGGCGACAGCCTCCCGATGGCCTCGGTCGAGGCGGCGGCCGCACACGGTCCGGCGGGACCGGTGCCGCTGCGCGTCTACCGCCCGCACGGGCTGGCGCCCGGGCCGGCCCCGGCGACGCTCTTCTGCCACGGCGGCGGCTGGACGGTCGGCGACCTCGCCTCGCACGACAAGGTCTGCCGCCGGATCGCGGCGGCCGCGGGCTGCGTCGTGGTCGCCGTCGACTACCGCCTCGCCCCCGAGCACCCGTTCCCCGCCGCGGTCGAGGACGCCGTGGCCGCGCTCGGCGAGGTCGCCGAGCGCGCCGCCGCGTTCGGGATCGACCCGGACCGGCTCGCGGTCGCGGGCGACAGCGCCGGCGGCAACCTCGCCGCCGTGGCGGCGATCGCCGCCCGCGACGCCGGCCTCGCGCTGCGGGGGCAGGTGCTGATCTACCCGAGCACCGACAACCGCCTCGACGCGCCGGGCTACCCGTCCCGGGCGCGCAACGCCGGGGTGCTGCCGCTGACCTGGGCGCTGGTCGAGCACTTCGCCCGGCTGTACCGGCCGATCCCGGACGACTGGCGCGCCTCGCCGATCCGCGTCCCCGACGCCGCTTGCCTCGCCCCGGCCCTGCTCGTGGTCGGCGACCGCGACGTGCTGCACGACGAGGGCCACCGCTACGCCGACCGCCTCGCCGCCGCAGGCGTGGCCGTGGAGCGGCACGACGTGCCCGGCATGATCCACGGCTTCATCGAGATCTCGGGGGCGATCCGCGCCGCCGACGCGGCGTTCGAGCGGATCGGCGCGTGGCTGCGTCGGCGGCTGTGACGCGCGCGCCGCGCCGACGGCGGATCCGGCCGTCCGCGGCTATCCCCGGCGACAGCGGTGCAGTAGCCTGGCGCGCGACGCGAAACACTGCGCCGATGCGGTCGAGATGCCCGTCTCGATTGGAAAACACAGTCGCGTACAACCAAAAAAGTTTGCGACGGGGACGACGCCGATGCTCTCAGGGACTGCCGACCGCACGATCGCGGACACCGACGCGATCCGCAGGCGGGTGCTCGGCAAGCTGCGCTGGCGGATCGTATTCTACGTCTTCGTCCTGTTCATCATCAACTATCTCGACCGGGTGAACGTCGGCTTCGCCGCGATCCACATGAACAAGGATCTCGGCCTGTCGGCCACCGCCTACGGGTTCGGCGCGGGGATCTTCTTCCTCGGCTACATCGCCTTCGAGATCCCGAGCAACATGATCATGCACCGGGTCGGGCCGCGGATCTGGATCGCCCGGATCATGGTCACCTGGGGCCTGATCTCCTGCGGCATGGCCTTCGTCCAAGGCGAGATCAGCTTCTACATCCTGCGCTTCCTGCTCGGGCTCGCCGAGGCGGGCTTCGTCCCGGGCATCCTGCTCTACCTGACCTACTGGTTCCCGGCCCGCGACCGCGCCAAGGCCACGGCCGGCTTCATGACCGCGACCGTGCTGTCCACCGTGATCGGCGCGCCGATCTCGGGCTGGATCCTGGCGAGCAACCCGACCTGGTTCGGCCTCGTGGCGTGGCAGTGGCTGTTCATCCTCGAAGGGCTCCCGGCCGTGATCCTCGGGGTGGTGACGTTCTTCTACCTCGTGGACCGGCCTCAGGACGGCCGCTGGCTCGACGGGGAGGAGCGCGCGTGGCTGATCGCCGAACTCGACCGGGAGAACCGGCAGGTGGAGGCGGTCGGCGCGCACGACATCCGGACGATGTTCCGCGACGGGCGCGTGTGGCTGCTGACGCTGATCTACATGTTCAACGCCATGGCGGTGTACGGCGTGGTGCTGTGGCTGCCGCAGATCGTGCGCGCGATCGGCGGCCTGACCGATTTCCAGACCGGCCTCGTCACCGCGATCCCGTTCGTGTTCGCGGCCATCGGCCTCGTCGTGGTCGCGCGCAGCTCCGACCGCACCGGCGAGCGCAAGTGGCACACGGCCGGCGCGGCCTTCCTCGGCGGGGTGTTCCTGGCCGCGAGCGCGCTGGCGCCGACGCCGCTGACCGGCCTGCTGCTGCTCAGCGCGGCGGCCTTCGGCGTCTGGTCGGTGCTCGGCGTGTTCTGGTCGCTGCCGACCCAGTTCCTGACCGGTGCGGCGGCGGCCGGCGGGCTCGCCGCCATCAACGGCTTCGCGCAGATCGGCGGCTTCGTCGGGCCCTACCTCGTGGGCTGGATCCGGGACACCGCCCAGAGCTTCACCCCGGCCCTGCTGACGCTGGCGGCGGGGCCGATCATCGCCGCCCTGCTCTGCGCCGCGCTGCGGGTGAAGCGGGTCGAGCGTGTGTGACGGGAGCGGCGTCGAAGCCAGCTAGCTTGAGCGTGCGAACGGCCGGATCGGGTGGAAACCGGACAGGCAGCCATTCTCCTTCGAGCGACAGGAGCGGACTTCACGTCTTTCGGCTCGTTGTGGACGTTGGGCCAGGGTCCGCGAACGGTGACCGAACACTTTGCCGGAACACCTGCCATGACGCTGGACGAGGATTTCCGTACCATTGCCGCCTGGATCGAGGCCCATGACGGCAAAAACGCACCCGCCTTCAACCCGCCGGCGTCCGACCGTCAGATCGACGAGGCGGAGCAACGCCTCGGCGTGACCTTCCCGCCCGCCATCCGGCGGCTCTACCGGTCGGCCGACGGGCAGCCGCCCTACCGCACCGGCTTCTGGGGCTCCTTCCAGCTCGTGCCGCTTCAGGACGTGGTGGACAATGCGGAGTTCCTGAACGACGAGTTCCCCGACGGCGTCAACGTCCACGACGAGGATCATGCCCCGATCGACGTGCCGCCCGGGATCCGCGCCGTCTGGTGGTCGCGCGGGTGGCTTCCGATCATGGAGAATGGTGGGGGCGACCATGTGTGCGTCGATCTCGACCCGGCCGAGGCGGGCACGCTTGGACAACTCGTCACCTACTACCACGACGAGACGTACCGACCCCTCCTGGCGCCCGGCATGGAGGCGCTGCTGCGCCACTTGGCGGAACGGCTGCGGAGCGGCGAGTGCCGCATCAGGGACGGGATGATCGAAGGCGCGGCGTGACGGTGGAACGGCGACGGTGGCGTGGCAGGGTTTCCTCCTTCAGACGCCCGCTTTCGAGACGATGCCCCGGGGATCCGGACCGACGGTGAGGCGTCGAGCCCAGTTCCTCGCGTGGTCGAGCGTTTTCCGTTCCCCCGGCGGGTCACCGGGCACGCGTGCCCCCTCACCCCGCCAGATAGGCCGCGAGGTTGCGGCGGACGCGCTCCAGCGGCACCTCGGCCGGGTCCGGCAGGGCGAAGGCCGCGCCGGTGATGGTCTCGTAGGCGCGGATGTAGACGGCGGCGGTCCGGAGCACCACGTCGGCGGGGATCTCGGGGATGGCGTCGCGGTAGGGATCGCAGCGGGCCACGACCCAGTTGCGCACGACATCCTTGTCGAAGCTCTCCGGCGCCTCGCCCGCCGCGAACCGTTGCGGATAGCTCTCCGCGAACCAGTAGCGGCTGCTGTCGGGGGTGTGGATCTCGTCGGCGAGCACGATCCGGCCGTCGCCGTCGAGCCCGAACTCGTACTTGGTGTCGGCCAGGATCAGGCCGCGCGCCGCGGCGATCTCCTGGCCGCGGGCGAACAGGGCGAGCGCCGCCTTGGACACGGTGCGCCACTGCTCCGGACCGAGCAGGCCGCGCTCCAGGATCTCGGCCTCGGTGAGCGGCTCGTCGTGGCCGCCGTCCGTGGCCTTGGTGGTGGGCGTGATGATCGCCCGCGCGAGCGGCGCGTTGGGGCGCAGGCCCTCGGGCAGGGTGTGGCCGTACATCGTCCGCTCGCCGGCCCGGTAGCGGGTCAGGATCGAGGTCGAGGTGGTGCCCGCGAGGTAGCCGCGCACCACGATCTCCACCGGCAGGATGTCGAGCCGGCGGCCGACCACGACGTTGGGGTCGGGATAGGCGAGCACGTGGTTCGGGCAGAGGTCGGCGGTGCGCTCGAACCAGAACCGGGCCGTCTGCGTCAGCACCTGCCCCTTGAACGGGATCGCCGCGAGCGCCCGGTCGAAGGCGCTGATCCGGTCGCTGGTGATCAGGATCCGCCGCCCGTCCGGCAGATCGTAATTGTCCCGCACCTTGCCCCGGTAGTGGTTCGGCAGGTCCGGCAGGGTGGCCTCGCGCAGGACCTGATGGGCGTGCGGGGCGAGGGCATGGGGGTCGAGGGCATGGGGGTCGAGGGCGTGCGTGTCCATCCGGCTCGATCCTTCGGGGGTCTGCGGGCCGCCTTGTGCGCGCAAGGCCGCCGGAGTTCCAGCCCCGGCCGCGGCGCTCACGGCGCTCCGGCCAGGACGTGGCCGAGCGGCCCCTCCGATCGCTGGCCCTCGCAGGCCGGGTCGGTCGAGACGAAGTGCGAGCCCGAGGCGGGGGCGAGGCAGCGGTAGATCGGCCGGGTGCCGGGGCGGGGCGCCTCGGAGACGTACCCGGTCTCGCCCAGCACGATCTGGCCCTCGCAGGCCGGATCCCGCGACAGGAAGTGCGGGCCGGTGCCGACCTGGCAGGAATAGAGCGGCGCCGTGCCGGGCTCCCGCAGCCGCCACACCGCGCCGAGCACCGACTCGGGGGCGAAGTCCGGGGCGATGTAGCCGGCGCTGACCCAGTGCTGGCCGTCGCGGGGCCGCAGCGCCCGGCGCAGGGGCAGCGTCGGGCTCGCCTGGGTCTGGACCGCGGCGGCGATGTTCCACGTGCCGGGATAGGGATCGCCGCCCGCGAAGTAGACGGTGACCCGCGGCAGGTCGAAGGTGAGGTTGCCGTGCCCGTCGCGCAGCAGGCCGGGGCTGTGGTTGAGGTAGAAGCCGGTCACGTCGGTGTTGAGCTGGCCGAGCGGCGTCCAGCGGCCGGTGCCGGCGAGCAGGGCGCCGACCGGCATCGCGAACAGGCCCATCCGGTAGGTCTCGCGGTCCGGGTTCTTGCCCGGGTCCTTGCAGTGGGTCGGCGGGGTGCAGCCGCGCCCGGGCAGCCCGGCCATGGTGTAGACCTGCCCGGCGCGGAAATCGTAGGCGAAGTCGGTGTTGGGGAAGAGCAGCGCGCCGTCGCTCGCGACGTTCGGCATCCGCACCGGCGGGTCGAAATGCACGCCGTCCGCGGTGTGGCGGACGAAGATCTCGCCGAACCCCGGCCGCTCGGGCGTCGTCGTGTCGGTGGTGAACACGAACAGGCCCGCCTTGCCGTCGGCGTTGAACAGGCCCGGCTGCCCGGCGCCGTAGGTCTCCCGCTTGCCCGGATCGGTGTTCTGCGGGCGGATGACCGGCTCGGGGTACTTCACCCAGGTCACGCCGTCGTTCGAGAAGGCGAGCCCGACGGCGTTCTGATGGCCCGGGAGGTTGTCTGCCCCGGAATAGTACAACGCGTGGGTGTAGGAGTGGCCGTCGGCGGGGTTGGTGAACCGGCCCTTCACCACGCCGGGGTCGCACACGTAGGTCTTGTCCCAGGTGTCCGGCGTCGAGCGCAGCACGACGCGGGCCGGGCCGAAGGCGCCGGTCCGCCGATCCTGCGTGCGGTGGAAGACCACGTCGGTGTCGGTGGGCTCGGGCCCGCGGCCGCACCACCAGATGTGGACGACGTCGCCCTCGGCGATCAGGCTCGGCGCGTAGTTGTAATTGTGCTTGCTGGCGGGCTGGCCGTCGTTGACGAACAGGGGGGCGGCGTCGGGGCCCTGCCACTGCGCGGCGGCGGGCAGCGGCGCCGCGAGGAGCGCGGCCAGCGCGGCCCGCCGAAGGTTCCGTCCCACGTCCTGCTCCGCCGCCCCGAACCGAGGGGGCCGGTATAGGGCGTGGCGCGGAGCCGGTCAGCCCCGCGCTCAGCGTGCGTGGTCAGCGGCGCGGGAGGGCGCCCGCCGGACCGCCGGCGCGCTGGCCCGAGTAGCGGTAGGCCTGCGCCGGCCGGACGCGCGGCGCGGACATCGCGCCGACGGAGGCTCCGGCGTAGCCCGGATAGGCGGAGGGCGGGTACGGGCTGCGGCGCGAATCGATGCCCGCGGCGAGCGCCGGGCTCGCGGCGGCGACGATCACGGCGGCGGCGAAGAGGCGGGTCTTCATGATGAACTCCTGCGCGCGAACGATGTCCTTCGGACAGCCGCTCGGCCGATACGGTCGCGTCGGGGGATCGTCGGGGGCGACGACTTCGAGCCCGGCGGATGTGCTTGGCCGGCTGCGGCTTTCGGGTGATGATGTACTGTCGTCGGGAGGCACGGATCTGTGCGCTTCCGCACGAGCGGAGGATCCGCCCCCGAGGTCCGCGGCGCGGGTGACGATCGGGCCCGGCCCGTCGCCGGATCCGGCGATGCGCGGGTCCGGGGCCCTGGCGCGGTGACGGGGGCGCGCTACCGTGCGGGGGCATCGCCGCGCGCGGGACCCCGGGATTCATGCGGCCGTCACGGCGGGCGCGTAGCCGCTCGGCATCGCCGGAGACAGACCCATGCGCACCCTCGTCGCGACGCTGGCCCTCGTGCTGGCCGCCTCCGCCGGCTCGGCGGCGGAGCAGGCGCAGCTCGGGCCGCGGCCGTTCTACCTCGTGGACAGCTTGAAGCCCGGGCCGCTGAAGGACCGGCTCTCCGCCTGCGGGGTCGACCGGAGCTACAGCCCGCGCCGCTTCTCGATCTCGCACCGCGGCGCGCCGCTGCAATTTCCCGAGCACACCCGCGAGGGGGTGATGGCGGCCTACCGGATGGGGGCCGGGATCATCGAGTGCGACGTGGCCTTCACCCGCGACCGGCAGCTCGTCTGCCGCCACAGCCAGTGCGACCTGCACACCACCACCGACATCCTCGCCCGCCCGGACTTGGCCGCGAAGTGCACCAAGGGCTTCGAGCCGGCCGATCCCGCCACCGGCCGCAAGGCCTCGGCCAAGTGCTGCACCAGCGACCTGACGCTCGCCGAGTTCAAGACGCTCAACGGCAAGATGGACGCCGCCGACCCCGACGCCACGACGCTCGCGGCCTACATGAACGCGACGCCGCGCTGGCGCACCGACCTCTACGCGACCACCGGGACGCTGATGTCCCACCGCGAGTACATCGCGCTGGTGAAGTCGCTCGGCCGCAAGTTCACCCCGGAGCTGAAGGTCCCGCAGGTGCCGATGCCATTCGAGGGCAGCTACACGCAGGATCAGTACGCGCAGGCGCTGATCGACGACTACAAGGCCGCCGGCATCCCCGCCGCCGACGTGTTTCCGCAGAGCTTCCAGCTCCGGGACGTGCAGTACTGGCTCGCGAAGGACCCGGAGTTCGGCCGGCAGGCGGTGTTCCTCGACGACCGGGACGAGCGCGAGGCGGGCCGGTTCGACCCCGAGAAGCCGGAGACGTGGAAGCCCGGCATGGCCGAACTCGCGGGGATGGGGGTGCGGATCCTGGCGCCGCCCCTGTGGATGCTGGTCCGCCCCGGCCCGGACGGCACGATCGAGCCCTCGACCTACGCCCGCGAGGCGAAGAAGGCCGGGCTCCAGTTGATCGCGTGGTCGCTGGAGCGCTCGGGCCCGCTGAAGGGCGGGGGCGGCTACTACTACCAGTCGATCAAGCCGGTCGTGACCGGCGACGGCGACGCGCTGCGGCTGCTCGACGTGCTGCACCGGGAGGTCGGCGTGCTCGGGGTGTTCTCCGACTGGCCGGCCACCGCGACCTTCTACGCGAACTGCGTGGGGGCGGACTGAGATCGTTCCCGGCTGACTCGCTCGGCTGGCCGCGCCCGCGCCGTCATCGCGAGCGGAGCGACGCGACCCAGTGCGGCACCGGTCGCGAACCCATCCTGAGATGAGACGCGACGGGGCCCGGAGGCGGCGCGCGCCTCCGGGCCCCGGACGAAAACGCCGAAGAGCCGCGGCTCCTCGGGGGACGCACCCTCAGACCACGAATTGTCCGCCGTTGATGGTCAGCGTCGAGCCCGTGATGAAGCCGGCCTCCTCGCTCGCCAGGAATACCACGCCGCGCGCGATCTCCTCCGGCTCGCCGAGGCGCCCGACCGGGATGTGCGGCAGGATCGACTTCTCGACCACCGCCGGGTCGATCGCCTTCACCATCTCGGTCGCGATGTAGCCGGGGCAGATCGCGTTCACCGTGATGCCGGCGCGCGCGCCCTCCTGCGCCAGCGCCTTGACGAAGCCGAGGTCGCCGGCCTTCGCCGACGAGTAGTTCACCTGGCCCATCTGGCCCTTCTGGCCGTTGATCGACGAGATGCAGATCACGCGGCCGAACTTGCGTGCGCGCATGCCTTCCCACACCGGCCGCGTCATGTTGAACAGCGAGTTCAGGTTGGTGTTGATGACCGCGTACCACTGTTCCTTGGTCATCTTGTGGAACATGCCGTCCTTGGTGATGCCGGCATTGTTCACCAGGATATCGATCGGGCCGACCTCGCTCTCGACCTTCTGGATGCCCGCCGCGCAGGCGTCGTAGTCGCTGACGTCCCACTTGTAGGTCTTGATCCCGGTCTCCTCGGTGAACTTGGCCGCGGCCGCGTCGTTGCCCGCGTAACTCGCCGCCACCGTGTAGCCGGCCTCTTTCAACGCCTTCGAGATCGCTTCGCCGATACCGCGGGACCCACCCGTGACCAGTGCCACACGCGCCATGTCGTTTCCTCCCGATGATGACCGTCTACGGTCGTTCTGAGAACCGATCCGGGGAGGCGGGACGCGCGCCGCGCGCCCGCTCCACCGGTGGTCTGCGCTTCTTGTCCGATCTGCCGGGCGTGGCGATCACGCCCGGATCGTTCCGGCCGCGCCGACCTCAGGGCCGCTCGAGGCACATGGCGACGCCCATGCCGCCGCCGATGCACAGCGTGGCGAGGCCCTTCTTGGCGTCGCGGCGCTTCATCTCGTGCAGCAGGGTGACGAGGACCCGGGCGCCGGACGCACCGATCGGGTGGCCGATGGCGATGGCGCCGCCGTTGACGTTCACCTTGGCGTCGTCCCAGCCCATGTCCTTGTTCACGGCGAGCGCCTGGGCGGCGAAGGCCTCGTTGGCCTCGACGAGGTCGAGGTCGGACGGCTTCCAGCCGGCCTTCTCCAGGGCCTTGCGCGAGGCCGGGATCGGGCCGGTGCCCATGATCTTCGGATCGACGCCCGCGGTCGCCCAGGACTTGATCTTGGCGAGCGGGGTGAGGCCGCGGCGCTCGGCCTCGGAGGCCGACATCAGCACGATCGCCGCGGCGCCGTCGTTGAGGCCCGACGCGTTGGCGGCCGTCACCGTGCCCTCCTTCGAGAAGGCGGGCTTGAGCTTGCCCATCGCCTCGACGGTGGCGCCGTCGCGGATGTACTCGTCGGTGTCGACCACCGTGTCGCCCTTGCGGCCGGGCACGGTCACCGCGCAGATCTCCTCCTTGAACCGGCCCTCCTTGCGGGCGGCCTCGGCCTTGTTCTGCGAGCGGGTGGCGAACTGGTCCTGCTGCTCGCGGGTGAGCTGGAAGGCCTGGGCGACGTTCTCGGCGGTGGTGCCCATGTGGTAGCCGTTGAAGGCGTCCCAGAGCCCGTCCTTGATCATCGTGTCGATGAGCTTGATGTCGCCCATCTTCTGGCCGCCGCGCAGGTACTGGCAGTGCGGCGACAGCGACATCGATTCCTGGCCGCCGGCCACGATCACCTTGGCGTCGCCGTTCTGGATCTGCTGCATGCCGACCGCGACGGTGCGGAGCCCCGAGCCGCAGACCTGGTTGAGGCCCCAGGCGGTGGCCTTCTCGGGGATGCCGGCCTTGATCGCCGCCTGACGGGCCGGGTTCTGGCCGGCGCCGGCGGTGAGCACTTGGCCGAAGATCACCTCGTCCACGTCGTCGGGCGAGACCTTGGCCCGCTCCAGCGCCGCCTTGATCGCGGTGGCGCCGAGGTCGTGGGCGGGCACCGCGGCGAAGGCGCCCGCGAACGAGCCCACGGGGGTGCGCGCGGCCCCGACGATGACGATGTCCTCGCTGCCTGCCATCTGAACGTTCTCCTCTCGCGGCCGGCGCACCATTGGCCGGGCGCGCTCTGATACCGTTCCCGGGATGAAGGGCTCGGCATGGGCGAAGTCAAGGAGCCGATTCCGCCCAAGCGGCGGCTGGCGTGACGCTTGGCGCGGAGTGAAAACACGGGGATGCCGGGGGCTTATGCATTATTCTGCGCTGGATGGCGGCAGTTTGCTGTTTTCTGCGCCCGTGGAAGGGTTTAGAATTTGTGTGCGGGCGCGAAGGCGGCGCCCCCGGGTCTCGGAATGCCGGACCCGCTCAGGTTCCGACGGTTCGCGCGTTCAGAAAGGCCGGCTTCGATGACGGACAACGTCAAGGTCTCCCAGACCGTCATCAAGAAGTACGCCAACCGGCGGCTCTATCACACCGGCACCTCGACCTACGTCACGCTGGAAGACCTCGCCACGATGGTCCAGAACGGCGAGGATTTCGTCGTCTACGACGCGCGAACCAGCGACGACATCACCCGCTCGGTGCTCACGCAGATCATCTTCGAGCAGGAGAACAAGGCGGGGGCCGAGAACCTGCTGCCGGTGGCGTTCCTGCGCCAGCTCATCCGCTTCTACGGCGACAGCATGCGCACGATGGTGCCGAGCTTCCTCGAATTCTCGATGGCCAACTTCGCCCGCGACCAGGACGGCCTGCGGGAAAAATTCGCGCACAGCTTCGGCCCGGCGGCGTTCCAGAACGCCATCGAGCAGCAGGTGCGCACCAACATGAACTTCTTCGGCGACGCGATGAAGATGTTCACGGGCTTCGGCGGCGCGAATGCCGCCGGGGCCCAGGCGGCCGCGGCCCCCGCCGCCGCCGCTCAGGCGCCCTACACCGGCAGCGAACTCGACGACCTGAAGCGCCAGATGGTCGAGATGCAGGAGCGTCTCGAAGCGCTCGCCAAGAAATAGGATGCGCCCCGGGACTGCCGGTCCCGCACGGGACACGGCAGTTCGGCGTTTGCGTCGGCCGATCCCACCAACCCCCTCACCCTGAGGCGCCGGAGCGAAGCGGAGGCCTCGAAAGAGCCCTCCAGCCAGCCGCGCGATCCCTGGAGCCCTCCTTCGAGGCCCGCTCGCGCGGGCACCTCAGGATGAGGGACAGGGTCGGAAACGCCCCTCGGCTCGCCGCGTCGTGTACCGTGCCGGTCCCGGAAAAGGTTGACGAACCGTTAACGGCGGCCCCACCTTTGCACCGTCCACGCGTCAGCGTGCGGAGGATGCGAGGATGGCGCAGATCGGCACACACGGCCGTATCGGACCGGCACAGGTGTCCCCCGTGCGGGCCGCGCGCCCGGCGGCGGATCGGTCCGGGGATGAGCCCGCGGCGGCCTCCCGGGCCCTCACTGTCGTCGAGGGCGGGCGCCGCGAGGCGCCCCGCGGCCCGGACCGGCGGGCCGAAGCCGGCTTCGTCGCGCAGCTCCTGGCAGCCTCGGACCCGACCCTGCGCCCCTCGCGCCTGGAGCGCACGCGCCGCGCCGCGGATCTCTACACGGAAACGGCGCGGCGGCTCGCCTGAGCCCCGCGCCGTTCCGGTCGTTCCCGTGAGACGAATCAGGCCTCGGCGGACTTCACCTTGAGCACCTGACGGCCGCGGTACATGCCGGTCTTCAGGTCGATGTGGTGCGGACGGCGCAGCTCGCCCGAATCCTTGTCCTCGACGTAGGTCGGCGCCTTGAGGGCGTCGGCCGAGCGGCGCATGCCGCGGCGGGAGGGGGAGGTCTTTCGCTTCGGAACGGCCATGGCAGGATCCTTCGGGTTGCGGGTCGCGGACAAAGCGGCGGCGGGCGGCTCCTCGATCGGAGGAGCGCCGCGCGCACCGCAGGATACGGATTGAGGGCGCGCTTATAGCGGCGGGGGCCGGTGCTGGCTAGTGCGCGCCGGGACGCGCCCCGAGGCGTGTTCAGGCGTCGAGCAGGCGGGCTCGCTCGTCCGCGGAGAGCGGCAGCAGCGGCGGGCAGAGGCGGTTCCAGCCGGCGTTGCCGGTCGCCTGCGCCAGCAGCGCCTTGATCGTGGCCATCTGCGCCGGGCCGACCACGCGCTCGCGCGCCGCCGTGACACGGGCCTGAGCCGCCTCGACCGCCTCGGCCTGGGCCGGGTCGTCGTAGCCGCGATAGACCGTGGCGAGATCGGCCGCCACGAGGTTCGAGGTGGCGGTGATGCAGCCGGCCCCGCCGATCTTAAGCAGTGGCAGCATCAGCGGATCGGCGCCGGTGAGCACCGCGAAGCCCGGGAAGCGGGCGATGATCGCCTCCATGTTGGCGAAGTCGCCGGCCGAATCCTTGATGCCGGTCACCGTGTCCGGGTAGCGCGCCCGCAGCCGCTCGATCAGACCGTGGGAGATGGCCACGCCCGAGATGTGCGGGATGTGGTAGAGCACCACCTTCAGGCGGTCGTCGCCGACGCGCTCGATCACCTCGGAATAGGCCGCGAACAGCCCCTCGTCGCTGGCGGTCTTGTAGTAGAACGGCGGCAGCATCACCACGGCGGGGACGCCGAGGGCGACGGCGTGGCGGGTGAGATCGACCGTCTCCATCAGCGCCGGCACGCCGGTGCCGGGCATCAGGCGCGCGGGCGCGATCCCGCCCTCGACCGCGGCTTCGAGCAGGGCCTTGCGCTGGGCGGTGGAGAAGGAGTTCGCCTCGCCGGTGGTGCCGAGCAGCGCGATGCCGTCGCTGCCCTGGTCGAGCAGCCCCTTCGCGTGGGCGACGAAGGCGGCGTGGTCCGGCGCGTAATCCTCCGTCAGCGGGGTCATCGCGGCGCAGTAGACGCCGCGCGGGTGCAGGTCGGTGTTGGCCATGGCGTATCCTCCGGCGTCGTCTCAGTAGGCCGCCCGGTAGAGCGCGGCGATGTCGGCGCGCGACATCTCGCGCGGGTTGTTGTCGAGCAGGCGGCGGATGGCGTGCGCCTCCTCCGCCATCCTGTCCAGATCGTCCTCCGGCACGCCGATGCGCGACAGGCGCATCTCGACGCCGAGATCGGCGCAGAACCGGTAGGCGTGCTCCAGCACGGCGTCCGCGCCGGAGACCGCCGGGGCACCGAGCGCCTCCAGCACGCGGGCGGTCTTCTCCGGCACCGCGGCGGCATTGAAGGCCAGCGTGTGCGGGAAGATCGCGGCGCAGGCGAGCCCGTGGGCGACGTGGTGGCGGGTGCCGAGCGGGTAGGCGACCGCGTGGCCGGCGGTGGTGTTGACGGGCCCGAGGCAGAGGCCGCCGTAGAGGGAGGCGAGCGCCAGCCCCGCCCGGGCCTCGCGATCGGCGCCGTCGGCCACCGCGCGGGGCAGGTAGCGGCCGACGAGCCGCGCCCCCTCCAGCGCGTAGAGGTCGATCGCCGGGTGGCTCCTGCGGCTGGTGTAGGCCTCGACGCAGTGGGCCATGGCGTCGACGCCGGTGGCGGCGGTCACGGCCGGCGGCACCGTCATCGTCAGGTCGGGATCGATCACCGCGAGGTCGGCCAGCATGTGCCGGCTCTGCACCGCGAGCTTCGCCTGCGCCTCCGGGTCGGTGACCAGCGCCCGGGTGCCCGCCTCGCTGCCGGTGCCGGCGGTGGTCGGGACCTGGACGAGGCCGACCCGGCGCCCCGCCACCCTCTCCGGGCCGACCACGTCGCGCAGGGTCTGGCCGCTGCCCGGCAGCACCGCCACGAGCTTGGCGAGATCCATGGCACTGCCGCCGCCGAAGCCGATCACCAGATCGGGCTGGGCCTCCGCGGCGAGCGCGAGGGCGGCGTCGAGGTTCGGGATGTCGGGCTCGGGCTTCACGTCGCCGAACACGGTCACCGCGCCGGCCAAGCCGAGCCGGTCGACCTGGGCGGCGTTGAAGGCGTCCGCCACCACCAGGGGGCGACTGTAGCCGCGCTCGGCCGCGAAGCGGGCCACCCGCGGCAGGGTGCCGGCGCCGAAGGCGACCTCCGCCGGGCGGATCAGGTCGATGGGGGTGCTGAGATCGGTCACGCTCGGACTCCGGCGCCGTCGTTCTGGTTTGCGGGGAGCGCCGGGCCGGCCGCATCGCCCGGCACTCGGCCTCACGCCTTGGCGGGCGCCGCCCCGGCGCCGGCCGCCAGCGCCTCGGCCTCGTCGTCCGCGCTCCTCAGCGGCGCGATCTCGCCGACGATGAACAGGTACGCGCAGGCGCCGACGATGCTGAGCGTGCCGGCCACCGCCAGCGGCACCACGAACGAGCCTTTGGTGATCGACACCATCACCCCCGTGAACGTGGTGAGCGCGATGCCGGCGAGGTTCGAGGCGAAGTTCTGGATGCCGGAGATCGAGGCGACGTGGGCCGGCGTCGGGGCGACGTCGCCGGGCAGCGTCCAGATGTTGGCGCCGGCGAACGCGAGACCCGAGTAGGAGATCGACAGCAGCGCCAGCGCCGCCGCGTCGCCGGGCACCAGCGGCGCGAAGGCCACCACCGAGGAGGACAGCAGGCCGCCGACGAGGCAGGTCTTGCGCGCGGCGGTGAGGCTCCAGCCGCCCTTGTAGAGCCGGTCGGACAGGTAGCCGCCGAGCCAGCCCGCCGGGATCGCGACGAGGCCGGGAAGCAGGCCGAGCGTCCCGAGCTTGGCGAGCGAGAAGCCGCGCGACTCGGTGAGATACGACGGGAACCACGTGGTGTAGAAGTAGATCACGAAGTTGAGGCAGAAGAAGCCGATCATCATGCCCCAGATCGTGCGGTACTTGAACAGCTCCGCGTAGCGGATCTTCTTCGCACCGGCCTTCACCGCATAGTCCGCTTCGAGGACGGCGAGCTGCTCGGGCGTCACCGCCGGGTGCCGCTTCGGGTCGCGGTAGACGACGTACCAGACCACCATCCAGACGAGGCCGATGACGCCGGTGACGAGGAAGGCCTCGCGCCAGCCGAAATTGGCGATGAGGAATGCGACCAGCGGCAGGGTCATCGCCGAGCCGACGCGGGAGCCCGAGGCCCAGATGCCGGTGGCGAGCCCGCGCTCCGAGCGGCGGAACCACAGGGAGGTGACCTTGGCGTTGACGGGATAGCAGAACGCCTCGCCGATCCCGAGCACCAGCCGGCAGGCGATCAGGGAAGTGACTCCGCCCGCGAAGGCGGTGGCGAGCGTGGCCACCGACATGATCAGCGTCGCCACCGTGTAGGTCAGCCGCGAGCCGAACCGGTCGATCAGCCAGCCGCCCGGGAGCTGCATCAGCACGTAGCTCCAGAAGAACGCCGACAGGATCAGGCCCATCAGCGCCGGGTCGATCCCGTATTCCTGGCGGATCATCGGCACGGCGACGCCGAGATTGGCCCGGTCGATGTAGTTGATGGCGACCGCGAGGAAGCACATCAGCACGATGAGCCAGCGCTGGCTCGGCAGCTTCACGGACGACGCGTCCATCATGGCGTCACGCTCCCCTTGTTTTTGGTTCAGGCGTCGGAGTCGGAAAAAATCTTGCCGGGGTTCATCCCGCCGCGCGGGTCGAGGACGCCCTTGATCGCGCGCATCAGGTCGAGTTCCAGCGGGTCGGTGACCCGGGCGAGCCGGCCGCGATTGGTGAGCCCGATGCCGTGCTCGGCGCTGATCGCGCCGCCCTGCAGGCGGGTCTCGTCGTCGACGATGCCGTTGATGGCGCCGGCCACCCGCTCGGCCTCGGCGGGGTCGGTCACGCGGGCGCGGTCGATCAGGGCGATGACGTGGATGTTGCCGTCGCCGATATGGCCGTGCATCACCACGCGGGCGTGCGGCACCGCCTCGACGATCCGGCGCTCGACGTTCTCGGCGAACGCCGCCTGCCGGTCGAGGGGTACGGCGCTGTCGTGCGAGACCACCATGCCGGAGCGCTTGTTGCCCTCCGAGACGCTGTGGCGGACCCGCCAGATCGCCTTGGCCTGCGCCTCGCTGGAGGCGAGAAGCGCGTCGGTGATCAGCCCCCGCTCCAGCGCCTCGCCGAGCGCGCCTTCGAGCGGCGTCGTCAGGTCGGTGCCCGCCAGCGTGTCGGTCAGCTCGATGATCAGGTACCAGGGCGCGTCGAGGGCGAAGGGCACCGCGGTGTCGGGCACCGTCGCCCGGATCGCCTCGATCTGGCCGCGGGACATGATCTCCAGCGAGCCGAGCCGGTCGCCGACATGGCCGCGCAGCAGCGCCATCACGTCGAGCGCCTGCTGGACGCCGTCGAGCATCACCAGGGCGGTCGCCGAGACGCGGGGCTTGGAGAAGATCTTCAGCACCGCGGCGGTGACGATGCCCAGCGTCCCCTCGGAGCCGATGAAGAGCTGCTTGAGGTCGTAGCCGGTGTTGTCCTTGCGCAGGGCGCGCAGGCCGTTGAACACGCGCCCGTCCGGCAGCACCGCCTCCAGGCCGAGAACCAACTCGCGGACGGGGCCGTAGCGCAGCACCGCGGTGCCGCCCGCGTTGGTGCCGATGTTGCCGCCGATCTGGCAGCTCCCCTCGGCGCCGAGGCTGAGGGGGAAGTAGCGGTCGGCGGCCTCGGCCGCGGCCTGGATCTCGGCGAGCACGCAGCCGGCCTCGACGGTGACCGTGTTGGCGAGCGGGCTCACCGCGCGGATCGCCCGCATCCGGTCGAGGCGGACGACGAGGTTGCGGCCGGGCTGCATCGGCGCCGCGCCCCCGCACAGGCCGGTGTTGCCGCCCTGGGGCACCACCGTGACGCCGTGCTCGGCCGCGAGCCGGACCACGGCCGAGACCTCCTTCGTGGAGCCCGGCTTCACCGCGGCGACCGCGTGGCCGTGGTAGCGCTCGCGCCAGTCGGTGACGTAGGGGGCGAGGTCGCCGTCCGGCCCGATCACGTGGCGGGCGCCGACGATGGCCGCGAGGCGCTCGGCGAAGGCGGCGTCGCTCATCCCTGGATCTCCCAAGGCGGGTCGAGCACCGCCTACTTGTTGTAAAGTTGTTAGGCGGGATACAGCCGATTCGGGGCGCGGGTCAAGCGGTGACGCGACGCGTTCGCGTGCGGAACGCCGAGGCGCCCGCGCAGCTCCGAGGTGCTATCGCCCGAGTGGGACCGCCGTGATGAGGCGCCAGGCGACGCCTTCGTAAAGCTGCCAGACCGTTCGTATGTGAGGTCTTCGCCCGTCAGGCGCGACGACGGGACCTTCACAGACGAGGCGCTTGCGACCCGCAACCTCGGTCAGGCGGGTCGTCAGGCCATGCGCCTCGCGTTGCGCGAGCAGGGCCTCGGCCAATTGCAGCGGCTGCGACGCGTTGAATCCGAACGCGAGGAAGTACCGGGCTTTCGGTCCCCCCTTCGGATGATCGAGGTTCAACAGGTACTGGACGATCTTGTCCTCGGGAACCTCGAACGGCGGTTCCCGGTCCCGACCGATCAAGGCACCGAGCGCCCGACTCGCTCGACCTGCGCGGCCGGGATCGTCGCAAGCGCCCCCATCGGCTCCGGAAATTCGACCTCGTAGGCCTCGCCCAATCCCCAGACGCCGACGACGGTCCCCTCGGTGCCGGCCGGGATCGTGTCGCCGTCGTCGGTCACCACATCCGCGAGCACGCGCACGTCGTCCAGTTCCCGGAATGCGCCTCCGGGCCCGTCCTTCCTGAGACGATATACCACCTCGACGGACATCACCGTACCTTGTCGCCTCGCCGCTTCCGGCGCAAGGCGCGGGATATCAACGCCCCTACAGCGACAGATCGAGCAACCGCCCCTCGAACAACCTGTCCCGGGAGGAGCGGACGTGCGCCGCCATCCGCGCCCGCGCCGCCTCCGGATCGCCGTCGCGGATGGCGAGGAAGATGCCCCGGTGCTCCTCCAGCACGCCGCGCAGGCCGGAATTCGGCCCGAGCAGGGCCAGCCCGTGGATCTTCATGCCCACCGCGATGTGCGATTGCAGGGCCCGCATCGAGGCCGCGTAGTAGTGGTTGTTGGCGGCCTCGGCGATCGCGTGGTGGAAGGCGAAGTCGGCGTCGTCGCGGTGCTGCTCCTGCCGGGTGGCGGTGTTCAGGAGTTCGAGGGCGGCGGCGATCCGCTCCAGCGCCGCGGCGTCGCGACGGGCGGCCGCGTGGAAGGCGGCTTCCGGCTCGATCGTCAGGCGGAACTCGTAGCAGCGCTGGATGTCGGCGATGCTCTCCACCGGCGCGAAGCCGAGGGCCGGCGCCGCCTCCCGCGGCTTGACGAAGCTGCCCGCGCCCTGCCGGGAGACGATGGCGCCCTCCTGCCGCAGGCGGTCGAGGGCGGCGCGCACCACCGGCCGCGACACGCCGAACCGGGTGGCGAGGTCGTTCTCGCTCGGCAGCCGGGCATTGGCGGCGTAGGTGCCGTCGCCGATGCCGGAGAGGATCGCCCGGTAGATGCCGTCCGCGCGCCCAGCCGGCCTGACCGGCGCGGGCGGCGCCTCCTCCGGGCGGGCGGGCAGGGCTGAGGGCATCGGGCGACTCCACGCGTTCGGCGCGGAGGAAGCGGCCTCCCGGTCAACGTGTCAACAACTTGTCACGCGCCGGGCTTGTCTCGGCAACTTGGCTACAAGTTGTCGAACAGCCCGCGCGCCGCGGGTGCGGTGTCCGCCCCACCGAGGGTCGCCCGCTCGCGCGCGAGCAGGTCGCGCTTGCGCGCCACGCCCCAGCGGTAGCCCGATAGGGCGCCGTCCGAGCGCACCACCCGGTGGCAGGGAATCGCCACGGCGAGCGCGTTGGCGCCGCAGGCGAGCGCGACGGCGCGGGAAGCGCCGGGCTCGCCGATCGCCCGGGCGATATCGGCGTAGCTCGCCGTCGAGCCCACGGGGATCTTGCGCAGCGCCGCCCAGACCCTTTGCTGGAACGCGGTGCCGCCGATGTCGAGCGGCAGGTCGTGGCCGTGCCCCGGCGCCTCGACGAGGCCGATCACCCGGGCCATCCACCCCTCGAAGGCGGGATCGCCGCCGGTCAGCTCGGCCTTCGGGAAGCGGTCCTGGAGGTCGCGGGTCAGGGCGTCGGGGTCGTCTCCGAGCAGGATCGCGCAGATCCCGGTCTGCGTGGCCGCCACGAGGATCGCGCCCAGCGCGCAGGCGCCGACGCCGAAGCGGATCCGGGCGCCCGCCCCGCCCCGGCGATAGGCGGCCGGGGCCATGCCGAGCCGCGCCGGGGCCTCGGCGTAGAAGCGGCTCGCCGCCCCGTAACCGGCCTCGTAGACCGCCTCGGTCACCGACCCGGCGCCGGAGAGCCCGTCCGCAACCCGCGCGGCCCGGCGCGCCGCCGCGTAGGCGCGGGGCGTCACCCCCGTGACGGCGCGGAAGACCCGGTGGAAGTGGAAGGCGCTTAGCCCCGCGGCCTTGGCCAGGGCGTCGAGGCCCGGCAGGGTCTCGGCCGCGTCGATCAGCCGGCAGGCGCGGGCGACCGCCTCCGCCCGCCGCTCGGCCAAGCCCGGCTCGTCCGGGCGGCAGCGGCGGCAGGGCCGGAAGCCCGCGGCCTCGGCCTCGGCGGGCCCGGCGTGGAAGCTGACGTTCTCGGGCTTGGCGGCGCGCGAGGGGCAGCTCGGGCGGCAGTACACGCCGGTGGTGCGCACCGCGTAGACGAACCGGCCGTCGGCGCGCGCGTCGCGGGCGGCGAGCGCCGCCCACCGCTCGGCGGTGACGGGGTCGTGGGGGGAAGCGGGCGACATGACTGCCCGATCATGCGGCCGGCTTCCGACGCTGGAAAGGGAGGTGGTGGAAACGGACATCTCAGAAAGGGGCATCTCGGAAAGGGGCATTTCGGAAAGGGGCATCTCAGAAGGGGACATGGCGGATCTCGCGTGAAGGCGTGACCGGGCGGAGCGCCCGTCTGATGTCGACCCTGCCCCGCCCCTGAAGCGCCCGCATCCCGCGCCTTGCTCCCGAATTCGTCCCGCGGGGTTCAGGACGCGGTAGACGCGCGGCGCTGGATCCGGCCCGCCGCCATCCGCTACGGACGGCCCGCAGCATCGGATCCCCAGCCTCGCGAGCACGCCATGACCTCCGGCATCCCCGACCACGTCCATGTCGGCAAGGACGGCTGGCTGTTCCTGAAGACCGGCACGAACGACGTGCTCGGCCAGTACGAGCGGCCCGAGGAGACGACCGAGCTGGTCTGGGCGTGGCGCAGCCTGATCCTCACCCGTGCGCGGCGCCTGCGCGCCATGGGCATCCCCTACCGGCACGTCGTCGCCCCGGACAAGCTGGTGATCTACGACAACCACCTCGACGGGATCCGCATCGCGCCCGACGCCTCGCCCGCCTACCGGCTGGTGCACAGCGAGCCGCGTCTCGGCCACCCGCTGCTGCGGGGTCCCCGCGCCCTCTGGGCGGACCGGCAGCGGCGCCGGCTGTGGCGGGAGACCTGCGTCGACCTCGTCGGACCGATGCGCGCCGCCCGCGACGCGGCCGAGCTCTACTGCCGCACCGACACCCACTGGACCTTCGCCGGCTGCCACCTCGCCTACGGCGCGCTCTGCGCCGCCTGCGGGGCACGGCCGGTCGCGGACCTGCCCGAGCGCCCGCACTACGCCAACGATCACGACGGCGATCTCGGCGGCGCCTTCGACCCGCCCCGCCGGGCGCCGTCGACCACCTACCTCGTGCAGCGGGACGCGGTGCGGAGCTACGCCAGCCCGATCGTGGCGGCACGGGAGCGGGCCGGCCTGCTCCACACCCTCCACGTCGGCGCCAACGTCGTCTACGAGAACGCGCGGGCGACCGACCCCCGCCGGGTGGTGCTGTTCGGCGATTCGTTCTCGCACGTCATGCCGTACATGCTGACGATCCAGCTCGCCGAGACCTTCCGGGAGCTGCACTTCGTCTGGAGCACGTCGCTCGACTGGTCGTATATCGAGCGGGTGCGGCCGGACTTGGTCCTGACGGAGGTGGCCGAGCGCTTCATGGCGCAGGTGCCCGACGACCGCTTCGATCTCGAAGCCTACGTGCAGTCTCGGTACGGCGCGGAACTCGCGCCGGGGTGAGACGCGCGCCGCGGCCGCTCACGCCTCCAGCTTGGCGACCAGCGCGTCGGACAGGGCGAAGTTGACGTAGACGTTCTGCACGTCGTCCTGGTCCTCGATCACCTCGATGAGGCGCACCAGCTTCTCGCCGGTCTCGTCGTCCACGTCGATGGTATCTCGCGCCTTCCAGATCAGGCCGGTGCGCGACGGCTCGCCGAAGCGGGCCTCCAGCGCCTTGGCGACCTCGCCGTACGCCTCCTGGGCGCAGAAGACCTCGTGGCCGCCCTCGTCGGAGCGCACGTCGTCGGCGCCGGCCTCGATCGCCGCCTCCAGCATCGCGTCGGCGTCGGCGACCTTGGCCGGGAAGGCGATGACGCCGACCCGGTCGAACATGAAGGCGACCGCGCCGGTCTCGGCCAGGGTGCCGCCGGACTTGGTGAAGGCCGAGCGCACGTCCGAGGCCGTGCGGTTGCGGTTGTCGGTCTGCGCCTCGACGATCAGCGCGGCGCCGCCGGGGCCGTAGCCCTCGTAGCGGATGTCCTCGTAGTTGTCGCCCTCGCCGCCGGCCGCCTTCTTGATGGCGCGCTCGATGTTGTCCTTGGGCATGTTCTCGGCCCGGGCCGCGATCACCGCCGCGCGCAGGCGCGGGTTCATCGCCGGGTCGGGCGTGCCGAGCTTGGCCGCCACCGTGATCTCGCGGGCGAGCTTGCCGAACACCTTCGAGCGGACCGCGTCCACCCGGCCCTTGCGGTGCATGATGTTCTTGAACTGCGAATGACCGGCCATTTGTTGCGACTTCTGGCATCGCGGCGAGGGAGGGCGCCAAGCCTCGGACACCGCGGGAATGGGACTGGCGTTTTCATAGACTGCGCCCCGCCGATGAGGCAACGCGCGCACGGCTTCGTCAGAGCGGGAAAGATCGGCCGTGACGGGCGTTGGGAGCGGGCCATTCAACCGCCGGAGCTGAGATGTCGGGCCGCGTTTCGAGAACGAGAACCGTGATGGTGGCGGGCGCCAGCGCCGGCGTCGGACGGGCGATCGCGCACGAATTCGCCCGCCACGGCTGGAACGTCGGCCTGATCGCCCGCGGCGAGGCCGGTCTCGCGGGGACGATCCGCGACGTGGAGCGGGCCGGCGGGCGGCCGATGGCCTTCTGCGCCGACGTGGCCGACGCCGACGCCGTGGCCCAGGCGGCGGACGAGCTCGCGGATCGGTTCGGCGGGATCGACGTGTGGGTCAACAACGCCATGGTGACGATCTACGCCCCCGTGCAGGAGACGAGCCCGGAGGAATTCCGGCGGGCGACCGAGGTGACCTATCTCGGCCAGGTCCACGGCACGCTGGCCGCCCTGCGGCACATGGTGCCGGCCGACCGGGGCACGATCGTGCATATCGGCTCGGCGCTGGCCTACCGCTCGATCCCGCTCCAGGCGAGCTACTGCGCCGCCAAGGCCGCGGTGCGCGGCTTCGTCGATTCCCTGCGCAGCGAGCTGCTGCACGACCGCAGCCGGGTGCGGCTGACGATGGTGCAGCTTCCCGCGGTCAACACCCCGCAATTCGACTGGGCGCGCTCGCGGCTGCCGCGCAAGCTGGAGCCGGTGCCGCCGATCTACCAGCCGGAGGCGATCGCCCGCCATGTCTACCGGGCGGCGCTCGACGCTCCGCGCGAGCTGTGGATCGGCGCCCCCGCCTGGAAGGCGATCCTCGGCACGATGCTGGTCCCGGGATGGATCGACGGCTACCTCGCCCGCCACGGCTACCGAGGGGAGATGACGGACGTGCAGGCCCAGAAGAACCGCCCCGACAACCTCTACGAGCCTGTGGACACCGATCCCGGTGCCCACGGCCGCTTCGACCGCCGGGCCCGGCCGTCGGTGGCCGCGGCCGATCCGCGCTGGCTGAAGTTCGGCATCGCCGCGGCGCTCGGGGTCGTCGCGGGCACGATGCTGTTCGCCACCGAGGCGCAGGGCCGGGCCGAGGGGCGGTCGGAAGGGCGGTCGGAAGGGCGCGCGGAGCGGCGTCGCCTCCGCCGGTAGGCTCACGCCCCCGCGTGCCAGCGCCTGAGGGCGTCGAGGCTCACGACGCCGCCGGGCCACGTCAGCCCGGCGAGGTGGCGGTGCGGGGCGCCCGGCTCGCCGAGGTCGGACACCGCGGAGAAGGCGCCGTCGAGGCTGTGGCCCGGCGTGTAGCGGCTGCGGGTGGCGAGCACCGGCAGCTCGGCGGCGCGGGCGGCACTGATCCCCGCGGCCGAGTCCTCGATCGCCACCGCCTCGTCCGGCCCCACCCCGAGCCGATCGAGCGCCAGCTCGAACACGTCGGCGGCGGGCTTCTTGCGCGTCGCCTCGTCGCCGGCGGCGATCACGTCGAACGGCCGTTCCCCGGCGGGATAGTTGACGGCGACCAGCCGCTCGACGTTCGGCGGGCTCGTGGTGGTCGCCACCGCGACCAGCACCCCCGCCGCCCGCGCCTCGGCGATCAGCCGCTTGATGCCCGGCCGCAGGGGCAGCGCGTCGGCGACGACGAGGTCGCCGTAGGCCTCGGTCTTGAGGGCGTGGATCTCGCCCGCGCGGGCGTGCAGCGCCTCGGCCTCGCCCGCGTGGCGGGTGTCGATGTAGTGGGCGAGCCGCTCCTTGCCGCCCATGACGCTCAGGAGGTCGGCGTAGAGCGCCTCGTCCCAGGTCCAGGGCAGGCCGAGAGCCGCGAAGGCCCGGTTGAAGGCGCGCCGGTGCAGGTCCTCGGTCTCGGCGAGCGTCCCGTCGACGTCGAAGATCAGCGCCCTCAGCACGCGAGGCTGCGGCCGGAGGCGCCCTCCGCGCCCGCGCGGATCGCGGCGATGCGCTCGGCATACGCGGCGGGACCGCCCGCGAACACCGCGTTGCCGGCCACGAAGGCGTCGGCCCCGGCGCGGCTCGCGAGCGCGACCGTCTCCGCGTCGATGCCGCCGTCGACCTCCAGGCGGATGTCGCGCCCGGCGATCATCGCCCGCACCCGCGCCACCGTCTCCAGGGCGCTCTTCAGGAAGCTCTGGCCGCCGAAGCCCGGATTGACGGTCATCACCAGCACGAGGTCGGCGATCTCCAAGAGGGGCTCGACCGCCGCCGCGGGCGTGCCGGGATTGACCGCGACGCCAGCGCGCTTGCCGAGATCGCGGATCGTCTGGAGGGAGCGGTGGATGTGGGGCCCGGCCTCGGCGTGGACGGTGATGCCGTCCGCCCCGGCCTCGGCGAAGGCGGCGAGGTAGGGATCGGCCGGGGCGATCATCAGGTGCACGTCGAAGAACTTCTGGGTGTGGGGACGCAGGGCCTTCACCACCGGCGGGCCGAAGGTGATGTTGGGCACGAAATGCCCGTCCATCACGTCGAGATGGATCCAGTCGGCCCCGGCGGCGTCGACGGCGCGGGTCTCCTCCGCGAGCTTCGAGAAGTCGGCGGAGAGGATCGAGGGGGCGATGACGGGTGGAAGCATCATGGAAGCTTTCGAAGCCGGATCGGCTCTGGAGGTTGCGAAGGAATCGGTGATCCCACCAAACTCCTCATCCTGAGGTGCCGGAGCGCAGCGGAGGCCTCGAAGGAGCCCTCCAGCCGGCCGCGCGATCCCTGGAGGGCTCCTTCGAGGCCCGCTGACGCGGGCACCTCAGGATGAGGGGGTGGGTGGGGACATCCGTCCTTTCAAGTGGGCGGGTGGCGATCCATTAGGCGAGCCGCCGCCGCCGCTCGACGAGCTGCATGATGATCGGCGTCAGGATGAGCTGCATCGCCAGATCGAGCTTGCCGCCCGGGATGACGATGGAGTTGGCCCGGCTCATGAACGAGTCGTGGATCATCGAGACGAGGTAGGAGAAGTCGATCCCCTTCGGGTCCTTGAAGCGGATCACCACCAGCGATTCGTCGGCGGTGGGAATCCAGCGGGCGATGAACGGGTTCGAGGTGTCCACCGTCGGCACGCGCTGGAAGTTGATGTCGGTCCACGAGAATTGCGGGCAGATGGTCTGCACGTAGTCGGGCATCCGCCGCAGGATCACGTCGGTGACGGCTTCCGTGGAGTAGCCGCGGAATGAGCGGTCCCGGTGCAGCTTCTGGATCCATTCGAGGTTGATCACCGGCACGACGCCGATCTTGAGGTCGGGGTAGCGGGCGATGTCGACCTGCTCGTTCACGACGCAGCCGTGCAGGCCCTCGTAGAACAGCAGGTCCGAGCCCGCGGGGAAGTCCTCCCAGGCCGAGAACGTCCCCTCCGCCGTGCCGTAGAGCCGCGCGTCGTGGGCATCGTGGGCGTAGTGCCGGGTGCGGCCGGCGCCCGCCTCGCCGTAGCTGCGGAACACCGCCTCCAGCTCCGGCAGCAGGTTGGCGTGGGGCGCGAAGTGCGACAGCGTCGGCTCGCGGGCCATCATCGCCCGCATCGTGTCCCGGTCGAAGGCGTGGAAGCCGTCGCCCTCGATGTAAACCGCCGACACGCTCTCGCGCCGGAAGATCTGCTCGAAGGTGTTGCGCACCGAGGTGGTGCCGGCCCCCGAGGAGCCGGTCACCGAGATGATGGGATGCCGAACCGACATGCTCGCGACCGGTGAGGCGCCCTAGGAGCGCATCAGGCCGCGCTGGCCGAACAGCGGCGAGCGGCCGGCATCGGGCTTGCCGCCGCCGTGATAGGCGGCGACGCAGGCCACCTCCTCCCGGGAGCCGCACACCAGCGGCGACCGGTCGTGGGCGCCGGCGGCGACCACGTCGAGGATGCGAGCCTCGCCGTCGGTCGCCGCGCCGCCGGCCTGCTCGATCAGCAGGGCGATGGGGGCGGCCTCGTAGAGCAGGCGCAGGCGGCCGCGGCTGTAGCCCTTGCGGCTGTCGCCGGGGTAGAGGAACACGCCGCCGCGGGTGAGCACCCGCTGGATGTCGGCCACCATCGAGCCGAGCCAGCGCATGTTGAAGTCCTTGTCGCGCGGCCCCTCCGTGCCGCGCAGGCAGTCCTCGACATAGGCCTTGATCGGGCCGTCCCAGTGCCGGACGTTCGAGGCGTTGATCGCGTATTCCTTGGCCGTTTCCGGCACGCGCATCGCCGCGTTCGTCAGGCGGAAGGCGCCCGCCGCCCGGTCGAGGACAAAGCTCTGGGTCCCCTCCCCCAGGGTCACGATCAGGGCGGTGGCCGGGCCGTAGCTGACGAAGCCCGCCGCGACCTGATCCTTGCCGGGGGTGCGGAAGCTCGCGGCGTGGTCGTCGCCGGGCACCGCCGGGCGGATGCCGAACACGGTGCCGACCGCCATGTTGACGCCGATGTTCGACGAGCCGTCGAGCGGGTCGATCGCCACGGCCAGCGGCGCTCCGGCGTCGAGCACCATCACCGCGTCGGCCTCCTCCGAGGCGACGAAGGCGACGGGGGCGCCGCGCAGGGCCTCGGTGACCCGCTCGTGGGCGATCACGTCCAGCGCCTTCTGGACGTCGCCGTCGCTGTTGGTCTCGCCGGTGGCCGCGAGGTCGCCGCCGAGCGCGCCGCGGCCGATCACCTCGCTGATGTCCACCGCCGCCGCGGCGATGGCCGCGATCGTGGCCGCGGCGTCCTTCAGCGCCGGCCGCGCCGCCACCGCCTCGGAGAGATAGACGTCGAGGGGGGTTCCGACCGCTACCGTCGCCATCGTCCCGTCCTTCCTTCTGGATTGCGTATCCGTGCCGGGTCTGTAGCGGCGCCCGCGCCCTCCGCATAGCCGCCCGCGGGCCCGGATCGACAGGAAGCCTGAGCCGAGCCTCGCACGAAAGCCCGGCCGCGGCGCGCTTGACCGATCCGCGATGCATCTGGCTCTTCTTGCGGCAGAGCCGGAAAGAAACGAGAAGCGGCCCATGCGCAACCTCTCCCTCAAGCAGCTCCAGGCTGTGGCGGCGGTGGCCCGGCTCGGCACCATGACCCGCGCCGCGCAGGAACTGAACGTCACCTCCGCCGCCCTCTACGCCCGCATCCGGCAGTTGGAGGAGGAGGCGGGCCTGCTGCTGTTCGACCGCACGCCGGGGGGCCTCAAGCCCACCGACGCGGGCCGCGAGATGCTTTGGGCGATCGACAGCATCAACACGATCCTCGAGACCTGCACCGACCGGCTGCGCTCCCTGCGCGGCATCGGGGGCGGGCGCGTGGCGCTCGGCGTCGTCTCCACCGCCAAGTACTTCGCGCCCCACGTGATCGCCGGCTTCGTGAAGAAGCATCCCGGCGTCGAGATCAGCCTGTCGGTGCGCAACCGCGGCCAGACGGTCGAGGCGCTGCGCAGCTACGAGATCGACTTCGCGCTGATGGGCCGCCCGCCCCGCGACTTCCCGATCGAGGCCGAGACCTTCGGGCCGCACCCGCTGGTGCTGGTGGCCGCCCCCGACCACCGCCTCGCCGGCCGGCGCGGGATCGACCGCTCGGAACTCACCGACGAGCCGTTCTTCATGCGCGAGGAGGGCTCGGGCACCCGCACCGTGTTCGAGGAGTTCATGAGCGGCGTGCTGGTGAAGCGGGCCCCGCTCGACATCGACACCGGCTCGAACGAGACGATCAAGCAGGGGGTGATGGCCGGTCTCGGCATCGCCCTGCTCTCGGTCCACGCGGTCGCCGCGGAGATCGAGAACGGCCGCCTCGCCCTCCTCGACGTGGAGGGCCTGCCGATCCGGCGCGACTGGTACGCGGTGCGCCGGGCCGACAAGGTGCTCGGGCCGGCGGCCTCCGCCGTGTGGACCTACCTGATGAGCGAGGGCGCGCGGGTGCTGCCGGGCGTCGACATCGCCCGGTCGGCCGCCGGCTCCCGGATCGCGAGGATCGAGCGGTGAGCGCGGGCGTCGTCGTCGTCGGCGCCGGCCAGGCGGGGTTCCAGCTCGCCGCCTCCCTGCGCGAGGGCGGCTTTCCCGGGCCAGTGACCCTGGTCGGCGACGAAGGCGCCCTGCCCTACCAGCGCCCGCCGCTGTCCAAGGCCTACCTCGCCGGCAAGACCGATGCGGAGGGCCTCGCCCTGCGCCCGCCCGCGTTCTTCGCCGAGCACGGCATCGCCCACCGGCCGGAGATCCGCGCGGTCGGGATCGACCGGGACGCGCGGCGCCTGTACCTCGGCGACGGCACGGCGCTGCCCTACGATCACCTCGCGCTCGCGACCGGATCCCGCAACCGGCCGCTGCCGGTGCCCGGCGCCGACCTCGCGGGCGTGCGCCAGCTCCGCGGGCTCGCCGACGCCGACGCGCTCAAGGCCGCGCTGACCGATGCGCGCGCGGTCGCGGTGGTCGGGGCGGGCTTCATCGGCCTCGAATTCGCGGCGGTGGCTGCCGCCCGCGGCGTGGCGGTGACGGTGGTGGAGGCCGCCGACCGGCCGATGGCCCGGGCCGTCTCGCCGGAGACCGCCGCCTTCTTCCGCGCCGCGCAGGAAGGGATGGGGGTGCGCTTCCTGTTCGCGGCCGGCGTCGCCGAGATCCTCGGCCGCGACGGGCGCGCGGTCGGCCTCGGCCTCGCGGACGGCCGGGAGATCCCCGCGGATCTCGTCCTCGTCGGCATCGGCGTGCTGCCAAACCAGGAGCTGGCCGAGGCGGCCGGCCTGACCGTGGGCGACGGGATCCGGGTCGATGCCCTCCTCGCCACCGCGGACCCGGCGATCTCGGCGATCGGCGACTGCGCCCGCTTCCCGAGCCCGTTCGCCCGCGGCCTGTCGCCCGACGGGCACGTGCGGATCGAGTCGGTGCAGAACGCCATCGACCAGGGCCGCTGCCTCGCCGCCCGGCTCAACGGCCGGCCCGCCGCCTACGGGGCACTGCCGTGGTTCTGGAGCGACCAGGGCCCGCACAAGCTCCAGATCGCCGGGCTCTCCGCCCCCGAGGACGCGCGGGTGGTGCGGGGCGATGGCAGCGCCTTCTCGGTGTTCCGGTTCCGCGACGGGCGGCTGAGCGCGGTCGAGTCGGTCGACCGGGCCGGCGACCACATGATCGCCCGGCGGCTGCTCGCGTCCGGCCCGCCGCTCACCCCCGAGCAGGCGGGTGATCCGGGCTTCGACCTCAAGGGGCTGGCGATGCGGCGGGGCTGACCGGCCGGTTGAGGAGCAGGCTGGTGGCGATGCCGAGCGCGAGCACCGTCGCCGCGCAGGCCGCGAGCGCGCCGAACTGCCCCAGCGCCAGCAGCGCCTGGCCGATCACCACCACGCCGAGCGCCTGACCGCAGAAGAACGAGAAAGCGTGCAGCGCCACCGCGGAGGCGCGGGCGCCGGGCGCCACCTCGGTCACCTGCGTCTGGTAGGTGTTGTGCAGCATGTAGAAGCCGAGCCCCATCAGGGTCAGCGCGGCGCAATCCGCCTGCCACGAGCCGGCGAGGCCGACGACGAGGAGGGCCGCCGCGCACAGCGTGCCGCCGACCACGAGCATCCGCGGCCAGCCGAGGAACCGCACCAGCAGGGCGACGAGGCCGGAATAGGCGATGCCGCCGATCGCGAAGCCGGCGATGACCAGCCCCGCCTCCCGGGCGCCGCCCTCGCCGCGGGCCTCGATCAGCGGTGCGAGGTGCGGGAAGACGCCGAACACGCAGATGCCCTCGACGAACACGGCCGCGAACAGCACCCGCGCCCGGGGATTGTCGAGGATGGCGCGGTAGCGCGTGACAGCCTGTCCGAAGGCGGGACGGCGGGCGGGGGCGCGGCCGGTCCGGTCGAAGCCGACCAGCGTCGCCGCGCAGGCGAGGCCGGCCACCGCGCCGGTGGCGGCGAAGACCCCGCGCCAGCCGATGACGCCCTCGATCAGCCCGGCGAAGGTCGAGCCCGAGAGCTGGCCGAGGATCACCGCCACGAGGAACCGGCCGATCGCCACCTGACGGTCCGCCATCGGCACCCGGTCGCCGAGCAGCGCCAGGGCGAGCGGGATGACGCCGCCGGCCGCGGCGCCGGCCAGCATCCGCAATCCGAACAGCGCCCCGACGCTCGGGGCGAGGCCGCACAGGAGCAGCGCCGCGCACAGCACCGCGAGGCAGGCGCCGATCACCCGCTCCTTGCCCAGCGCGTCGCCCACGGGCCCCAGCACCGGCTGGATCAGCGCGTAGGGCAGCGCGAAGGCGGTCGAGAGCAGCGCCACGGTGTGGGTGTCGCTGGCGAGATCGCGGGCGAGCACGCCGACCAGCGGCTCGGCCGAGCGCAGGGCGACGGTGCTGCCGAAGCCGGCGCAGGCGAGCACGACGATCAGCCGGCGGATCGCGGGGTCCGGCGCGGGTTTGACTGCGGGCATCGGGCGATTCAGGGGGCGGACGGGCGGGATGCGCTCCCGGCGCATCGCACGTCACACGTCCCGCGCGAACCCCCCAACGGTCACGAGGCCGCCCGGTTGTCGCCGGGCCCCGTCACTCGGCCGCCGCGCGCGTCTCGGCGCTCCGGATCGCGGCGTCGAGGAAGGCGTGCGCCTCGGAGCGGCGCTCGAAGATGTGCGGGGCCAGCCCGCGCCGGTTCAGCGCCTCCTGCATCTTCAGGCGCAGGAAGGCGCTGGTCGCGTACCGGGTGCTCGTCAGGTAGTGGTACGCGCTCATGTACTCGATCATCTCGGCGTAGTCGTCGTACAGGTTCTCGCCGATGCGGAACCCGTCGTGGTTGACGATCGAGTTCACGCGCTGACCGGCCTTGAGGCAGGCGGTCTCCAGCACCTGCCGCAGGGCGTCGATGTCGCCCTTCGAGCGGACCTGCCAGCCCTCCAGGTTCACGAACAGCAGGTTGCGCTCCTTGTCGTAGCTCACCCGCTCGTGGAGGTTGAGGTTGAGGATGTCGGCCAGGAGCTCCATCGGCTGGTCGGCGAAGATCCGCCGGTCCATGAGGATCGGGTTCTCGATCACCGGCATGAAGTCCATGTGGGCGAGGATGTCGCGGCCGATATCGATGCCGGGCGCCACCTCGATCAGCTCCATGCCGGCCTGCGTCAGGTTGAAGACGCAGCGCTCGGTCACGTAGAGCACCGGCTGGCGGCGCTCCTTGGCGTAGGGGCCGCTGAAGGTGTTCTGCTCCACCCCCGCCATGAACTTGCGCGCGCGGCCCTCCTTGAGGATGCGGAGTTTGCCGTCCTCGATCCGCGTCTCCAGACCGCCGCTGGTGAACGTGCCGGCGAACACGACCTTGCGGGCGTTCTGCGAGATGTTGATGAAGCCGCCGCAGCCGTTGAGGCGGCCGCCGAACCGGCTGGTGTTGACATTGCCGGCCTCGTCGCACTCGGCCATGCCGAGACAGGTCATGTCGAGGCCGCCGCCGTCGTAGAAGTCGAACATCTGGTTCTGGTCGATGATGCAGTCGGCGTTGGTCGCCGCGCCGAAGCTCGACCCCGAGGCCAGCACGCCGCCGACCGCGCCCGCCTCCGTCGTCAGGGTGATGTAGGGGGTGGCGCCCTCCTCGTTGGCGACCGCCGAGATGCCCTCCGGCGCCCCGACGCCGAGGTTGACCACGCCGTTCGGCGGCAATTCGAAGGCGGCGCGCCGGGCGATGACCTTGCGCGCGTCGAGCGGCATCTTGCGCAGGCCGCCCACGGGGATGCGGACCTCGCCGGCGAGGGCGGGGTCGTGCTGCACCCCGTAGTTCATCCGGTGGTGCTCGGGTTCGGCCACCACGACGCAGTCGACCAGGATGCCCGGCACCCGCACGTCCTTGGGCTTGATCGAGCCCTGCTCCACCACCCGCTCGACCTGGGCGATGACGATGCCGCCGTTGTTGCGGGCGGCGGTGGCCTGGGCGAGGTTGTCCAGCGTCAGCGCCTCCTTCGACATGCACAGGTTGCCCGCCGGGTCGGCGCAGGTGCCGCGGATCAGCGCCACGTCGATCTTCGTGGCCCGGTAGAACAGCCACTCCTCGCCGTCGACCTCGACCACCTTGACGATCTCGTCCTGGGTCAGGGTGTTGACCCGCCCCCCGCCGTGGCGCGGATCGACGTAGGTGTGCAGCCCGACCTTGGTGAACAGGCCGGGCTGGCCCGCGGCGCAGGCGCGGTAGAGCTGGGAGATCACCCCCTGGGGCAGGTTGTAGCCCCGGATCCGGTTCTCCTGGGCCGCCTTGGCGACCTTCGGCATCCGGCCGAAATTGGCGGCGATGACGCGGCCGAGCATCCCCTCGTGGTGGAAGCGGCCGGTGCCCAGCCCTTTGCTGTCGCCCGCCCCGGCGGTCATGATCAGGGTCAGGTTCCCGGGCTTGCCGGTCTCGACGAACCGCCGCTCCAGGGCGGCGTGGAGCGCCTCCGGGATGCAGCTCTGGACGAAGCCCGTGGTGGTGACCACGTCGTCGGGCCGGATGAGCGCGACCGCCTCGTCGGCGGTGACGATCTTGTTCTGCCGCACGCTGCATCTCCTCCGGCCGTCCGCCTGTTCCGGCGGATTCGCGCCTCGGGACCTGCGGCGCGGGGCCGTTCCGGCGGCCCCCGACGCGGCGCGGACCGCCCCGCCCGGCCCCGATTGCGCCCGGCGAGGCAGGGGAATGGTAGGGACCGCGCGGGGACCCGGCAAACGAACAATATTTGGGCTGCGTTTGAAAACGCTTCCGTGGCCCGCGGCGGGGCGCGGCGCGGGCCCGAGACGGGCGCGTCAGTGACCCGCATAGACCGCCGGATCCGGGCTGTCGGTCGGGTTGGCGTAGGCCCAGCGCAGGTCGGGGGAGAGCGGGACGTTGTAGTTCAGGCCCCGCGGCGGCACCGGCTTCAGGAACCAGCGGTCGTACAGGGTCATGATCTCCGGGCTGCGGTAGAGGTCGGCGGTGGTGCGCTCGACCAGCGCCTTGAACGCCGGGTCGTTCCTGCGCAGCATGATCCCGTAGGGCTCCGGGTTCGACAGGGTCTCGGTGCTGATCGTGTAGGCGGCGGGATCCTTGGACTGGGCGACGAGGACGGCGAGCTGCACGTCGTCCATCACGAAGGCCGCGGCCCGGCCGGTCTCGACGAGCAGGAAGCCCTCCACCACGTCCTTGGCGGCGAGCACGGTCATGTCGAGCTTGCGCTCGGTGTTGGCCTTGATCAGCATCAGGATGTTGGTCGAGCCGGCCACCGACGCCACCGCCTTGCCGCGCAGGTCCTCAAGGCGCTTCACCCCCGCATCCTTGCGCGTCACGTAGCGGGTCGCGGTGAGGAAGTGGGTGTTGGCGAAGGCGACCTGCTTCTGCCGCTCGGCGTTGTTGGTCGTCGTGCCGCATTCGAGGTCGATGGTGTTGTTGGTCATCAGGGGGATGCGCGAGGACGAGTTCACGAACTCCATCGCCACCTCCAGCCCCGGCTTGTTCAGCTCGCGCTTCACCGCGTCGGCGATCACCCGGCAGATGTCGACCGCGAAGCCCACGACCTTCTGGGTGCCGTCGAGGTAGCTGAACGGGGGCGAGGCGTCGCGCACGCCCAGCACGATGCGGTTGGTGTCGGCGATCTTCTTGAGGGTGCCGGTCGGCTCCGCCGCGTGGGCTGACGCGGCGGCGAGAAGGGCGGCGAACACGGTGGGGAGCAGGCGCACGGGTCGGAACCTCCGGTGGGCGGCGTCGGGATCGGGATGAGAGCCCGGGCGCACGCCCTCAGCAAGAGTCCGGCCGGACATCCGGCGGCCCATCGGTGTGGATCGCCGGAAGTTTTCGCAGGGCCGCGGCGGCGTGGTCGAGGAAGGCGGCGACCCGGGCCGGTCGCAGGGCGGCGCCCGGGGTGACGAGCTGCACCGGCACCGGCGGCGGCTCGTGGGCGGCGAGCAGGCGCACCAGCCGGCCCGCGGCGAGATCGTCGGCCACCTGATAGCTCAGCACCCGGGCGATGCCGGCCCCGGCCCGCGCCGCGACCAGCGCCGCCTCGACCTCGTTGACGGTGAGCCGCGGCGCGAGCCGCACCCGCGCGGCGCCGAAGCGCCACTCCCGGCCCTCGGCGCGGATCGGCCCGACGATCGTGTCGTGGCGGGCGAGATCGGCCGGGGCGGCGGGGACGCCGCGCGCGGCGAGGTAGGCCGGGCTCGCCACGGTCACGAGGCGCACCTGCCCGACCCGCTGGGCGACGAGGCGGGACTCGGCGAGGCGGCCGATGCGCAGGGCGACGTCGATCCCCTCCTCCACGAGGTCGAGGTTGCGGTCGGCGAGCAGCAGCTCGATCTGGGCCTCGGGATGGGCGGCCAGGAAGGCGGCGACCACCGGCGCCACGTGGCGGCGCCCGAACAGCACCGGGGCCGTCACCCGCACCGGGCCGCGCACCGCCCCCTCCGACGCGCCCGTCAGCGCGGCCGCGTAGCCCGCGAGCAGGTCCCGGGCACGCTCGGCCAGCTCCAGCCCGGCCGGTGTCGGGGCGAGGCGGCGGGTGCTCCGCTCGATCAGCCGGCTGCCCGCCCGCGCCTCCAGCGAGGCCAGCGCCCGCGTCGCCGCCGCAGCCGACCGGCGCAGCCGCCGCGCCCCGCCCGACAGGCTGCCGGCGTCGACGATCGCCACGAAGAAGGCCAGCTCCTCCAGCCGGTCCATCGCGTTTCTTCCACCGCTTGAAATTCTGAAGCGCGACGATGGCGTATTCCCCCGCGGCGACGCAAGGGCGATGGTGCGGGCGGACACGGAGATCCGCCCATGACCGCACCCGACATCACCCTCTACGGCCTGCGCCTCTCGGGGCACTCGCACCGGGCCGAGCTGTTCCTGTCGCTCCTCGGGCTGCCCTACCGCTTCGTCGAGGTCGGGAGCGCCGAGGCCCGCGCCGCGCCGGACTTCCGCCGGCTCAACCCCCTCGGCCAGATCCCGGTGCTGACCGACGGCGCGGCGGTGATCCCCGACAGCAACGCCATCCTCGTCTACCTCGCCGCCCGCTACGCCCCCGACGCGGACTGGATGCCGCGCGAGCCGCTGGCCGCCGCCCGGGTGCAGCGCTGGCTGTCGGTGGCGGCGGGCGAGGTGCGCCACGGTCCGGCGCTCGCCCGGCTGATGGTCGTGTTCGGCGCGAAGGCCGATCGGGAGAGCGTCCACGCCGCGGCGGCGCGGGTGCTCGCGTTCATGGACGCGCATCTCGCGTCCACGGCGTTCCTGGCCGCCGCGCACCCGACGCTCGCCGACATCGCGTGCTACTCGTACGTCGCTCACGCCCCCGAAGGCGGCGTCTCCCTCGCCCCGTACCCGGCGGTGCAGGCCTGGATCGGCCGGGTCGAGGCGCTGCCGGGCTTTCTGGCGATGCCCGCCTCCCCCATCCCCGACGCGGCGTGAGGCGGCGATGTCGGGCTTCCACGCCGACGAGGTCGCGGCGCAGGCGCTGGCCGGCCGCGTTCTCGGGGACCTGCCGGCCCTGCGCCCCGCCATGCCGGACCAGCACCGGGCGTTCTTCGCCGGCCTTCCCTACCTCCTCGTCGGCGTGCCGGACGCGGCCGGCGCGCCCCTGGCCACCCTGCTCGCGGGCGAGCCCGGCTTCGTGACCGCGCCCGACGCGACGCATCTGCGCGTCGACGCGACGCCCGATTCCGGCGACCTGGCGGCGCCCCATCTGGCGGCCGGCGCCGAGATCGGCCTGCTCGGCATCGACCTGTCGACCCGGCGGCGCAACCGCGCCAACGGCCGGATCGCCGCCCGGGACGCGGGCGGATTCACCGTCGCCGTCGCGCAGAGCTTCGGCAACTGCCCGCAATACATCCAGCGGCGGGACGCCGTGCCGGCGGACCGGACGCGCGGCCCGACCGAGGCGCTGGGCGGCCTCGACAGGGAGGCCCGGGCGCTTATCGCCGCCGCCGACACCCTGTTCGTGGCGAGTCGGTCGCGGGCGGGCCTCGCCGGGGGCGGGACCGACATCTCGCACCGGGGCGGGCGGCCCGGCTTCGTCCGGGTGGCGGGCGACGCGCTGACCGTGCCGGATTTCGCCGGCAACCGGTACTTCAACACCCTCGGCAACCTGCTGGGCGAGCCCCGCGCCGGCCTCCTGATCCCGGATTTCGCCACCGGCGACCTGCTGATCCTCCAGGGGACGGCGGAGATCGACTGGAGCGGCGCCGGGGCGGCCGGCCTCGCCGGGGCGCAGCGCGCTTGGCGCTTCGTCGCCGAGCGGGGGTGGCGGCGGCGGGCGGCGCTCCCGTTCCGCTGGAGCGCGCCGGAGCCGGCGCCCCAACTCGCGCGGACCGGCACCTGGGCCCCGGCGGGCTGAGCGGCCCGCGTCACCTCCGCCGCGCGTCCGCCGCCTCGGCCAGGAGGCAGAGGATCTCGAACAGGAGCTGGCCGCCGGCCATGGCCGTCGCCCCCGTGGGGTCCAGCGACGGGGCGACCTCGACGAGGTCGCCGCCGACGAGGTCGAGGCCGCGCAGGCCGCGCAGCAGGTGAAGGGCCTCGCGCGAGGAGAAGCCGCCGATCTCCGGCGTGCCGGTGCCGGGGGCGAAGGCCGGGTCGAGGGCGTCGATGTCGAAGCTGAGATAGGCGGGTGCTCCGCCGACGACCGCCCGCGCCTCGGCGACGACCTCCGGCAGGCCGCGGGCGACGGCCTCGTCCATCGGGACGATCCGGATGCCCTGCGCGCGCGCCCAGTCCAGCTCGTCGAGGGCGTCGACGCTGCCGCGCAACCCGATCTGGACGCAGCGCCGAGGGTCGAGGACGCCGTCCTCCACCGCCCGGCGGAACGGCGTGCCGTGGGTCAGCCGCGTGCCGCCGTACTGGCCGTCGTCGGTGTCGCTATGGGCGTCGATATGGATGAGGCCGACCGGCCCGCTCCGCCCGACGGCGCGCAGCAGCGGGTAGCTGACGAGGTGGTCGCCGCCGACCGCGAGGGGGACGACGCCGCGCTCCACCAGCCCGCGTGAGAACGCCTCGATCCGGCGGCAGGTCTCGGCGGCGTCGATCGGGTTGACCGGCACGTCGCCGAGATCGGCGCAGGCCGCGAAGTCGTAGGGCGCCACGCCCGTCGCGGCGTTGACCTGCCGCGTCCCGGTCGAGGCGTCGCGCACGGCCCGGGGCCCGAGCCGCGCTCCGGGCCGCCCGGTGGTCGCCCCGTCGAACGGGATGCCGAACAGCCCGATCTCTATGCCGCCCGCCGCCGGATCGGCCGCCTGCAACCGCATGAAGGTCGCGGCGCCCGAGAAGCGCGGGCTCTCCAGTCCGCTCGCCGGCCGGAACCTTGCGCGGCGCGCGGCGTCCTCGTCCGGCACCGTGTGCGGCACGCGCCCTCCCCACTCCGCTCTCCCGCCATCATCCGGGGGCCGCGCGCTCCGATCAAGTGGTGTGGACGGCGGGACCGGAATCGCTGCCGGGGCGTTGGGTGGGGGGAATTGTGCACCGCCGCGCCGCGACAGGCGGCACGGCGGCGCGTGAGAGGTCGAGGGATGGCGAAGATACTGCTGGTCGAGGACCACGAGGAGATCTGGGATTTCCTGTCCCGGCGGCTGAAGCGGCGCGGCTACGAGGTCATCCTCGCCCACGACGGCGAGGCCGGCGTGCAGCAGGCCCGCTCCGGCCAGCCCGACGTGATCCTGCTCGACATGAACCTGCCGGTCCTCGACGGCTGGTCGGCCGCCCGGGCCCTGAAGGCGGGCGCCGACACCCGCGCCATCCCGATCATCGCGCTGACCGCCCACGCCATGTCGGGCGACCGCGACAAGGCGATCCAGGCCGGCTGCGACGACTACCACCCCAAGCCCGTCGATTTCTCGAAGCTGCTCAGCCAGATCGGCGCGGCGCTCGGGGAGACGGCCCAGGCGGGCTGAGGTCCGGATCCCGTACCACCCCACCGCCCGCGGTGGGGGCATACGACGTGTGCGGGTGTGGACCACCATCGATCGTCCCGGATCCCCGCGTGTCGGGGGACGGACGCGGGCGCCGGACCGGCGGCCCGAGCGACAGCGCGGAGCGTACCCCGTTGAGTGAGGATCCCGTCACCGCCCAGCGCCTGCGGCAGGGCCTGCCGATCCTGGTGGCGCTGGCCTCGTTCCTCCTCGTCGTCGGGGTGATGGCCGCGCTGTATCTCGGGCGCGAGATCCTGGTGCCGGTGACGCTGGCGATCCTCCTGAGCTTCGTCCTCGTGCCCGCGGTGCGGGCCCTGCGGCGGTTGCGGGTGCCGCGGGCGCCCGCGGTGCTGCTCGTGGTGGTGATCGTGTTCGGCGCCCTGTTCGGGATCGGCAGCCTCATCGCCAGCGAGGCCTCGCAGCTCGCCGCCGACCTGCCGCGCTACACCCTCACGATGCGCGACAAGATCCAGGCCCTGCGCGGCGCGACCGCGGGCGCGGGCACCCTGTCGCGGGTGATCGAGATGGTGCAGGATCTCGGCGCCGCCATCCAGCCGCCGGCGGCGGCGGAACTGCACGGCCAGCCCGGCTCCGCGACCCACCCGCTCACCGTCGAGCTGCGGCCGGCCCGCGCCAGCGTCCTCGACACGCTCCAGACCTTCGCGGGGCCGGTCCTGCACCCGCTCGCCACCACCGGCCTGATCCTGATCTTCACGGTGTTCATCCTCCTCCAGCGGGAAGATCTGCGGAACCGCGCGATCCGGCTGGCGGGCTCGGGCGACCTGCGCCGCACCACCGCGGCGATCGACGACGCGGCGAGCCGGCTCAGCCGGTTCTTCCTGGCGCAGCTCGCGCTCAACATCGCCTTCGGCCTCGTGATCGGGATCGGCCTGTGGCTGATCGGCGTGCCGAGCCCGACCCTGTTCGGGGTGCTCGCCGCGATCCTGCGCTTCGTGCCCTATATCGGCGCCGCAATCAGCGCGCTCCTGCCGGTGATCCTCGCCGCCGCCGTCGATCCCGGCTGGGGCATGGTGATCGCCACCGTGATCCTGTTCGTGGTCGTCGAGCCGATCTGCGGGCACGTGATCGAGCCGCTGCTCTACGGCCACTCCACCGGCCTGTCGCCGATCGCGGTGATCCTGGCGGCGACGATCTGGACGTTCCTGTGGGGACCGATCGGCCTCGTTCTGGCGACGCCGCTCACGGTCTGCCTCGTGGTGCTCGGGCGGCACGTCGAGCGGCTGTGGTACCTCGACGTGCTGCTCGGCGACCAGCCGGCGCTCGCGCCTCCGGAGATCTTCTACCAGCGCATGCTGGCCAACGACCCGGCCGAGGCGATCGACCAGGGTCGGCAGTTCCTGAAGGAGCGGGCGCTGGTCACCTACTACGACGAGGTGGTGCTGGCCGGCCTGCTGCTCGCCCAGGAAGACCTGTCGCGCGGCACCCTCGACCGGACCCGCCAGGACGCGGTCGGGGGGGCGATCCGAACCGTGGTCGCGCGCCTGGGCAGCACGCCCGTGCGGCGGCGGCCGCGCGGTGGAAAAGGCCGGAGTGCCGATACCGAGACCGCCGCGGCCCTGGCGGCGGTGGGCCCGGATCGGCAGGTCGCGACGGTGGTGCTGTCGAAGGCGGATCTCGCGCCCGCATGGCGGGGTGCGACGCCGGTCCTGTGCGTGTCGAGCCGCGGCCCGTTCGACGAGGCGGCGACGCTGATGCTGAGCCAGATCCTCGACCGGCACGGGCTCGCCGCGCAGACCCTGTCGATGGCCGAGATCCGGGCCGGCGCCCGCCCGGACGATCCCGGCGGTCTCGCGCTGATCTGCTTCTCGTATCTCGAGCCGGTGAGCCTGTCGCTCATCCGCTTCACCGTGCGGCAGGCCCGGGCCGCGCTCCCGGGGGTGCGGATCCTCGTCGGCTTCTGGCGCGAGCGCGACCCCGCGACCCTCGACCGCCTGCGGCGCGCCACCTCCGCGGACTACCTCGTGACCTCGCTGAACGGGGCGCTGGCCTCCGTGCTGGAGGCGTGCCGCGAGCCCGCGGCGCCCTCCGGGGCCGCCGCGCCGAAGGCCTTGCCGGCTCCGGCGCAGCCCGAGGCGGCCTGAGCCTCAGGCGGGCGGCGGCGCGAGCTTGATCGCGATGCCGTGGCCGCGATCCTCGAAGACGTGGGCCACATCCTCGACCTGCCAGCGCGCGGCCGGGCCGCCGAGCGCGATGATCACGCACTCCCCGACCCGCGGGATGGGCTCTCCGGGCGCGAACGACACGGTCCGCTGATGGGCCCCGCCCCGGCCGCCGGTGGTGTCGTCGGGCGCGATGAACACGACGTCGATGCCCGGTGCGGTCAGCTCCGCCGGCAGGGCCGCTGCCTTCGACATCGTCCGTTGGCCTCCGCCGCGCGAATAGCCGCGAAGACTGTCGGTCGCCGCGCGGGAGTTCAAGATGGCCTTTGTACAATCTGTGCGGGAAGATGCTCGCCGGCAACATCCTGTGGCGCCGGCTGCGCGGACGCGGCGCGAAAGGTCGTGCCGGCGCGGTCGACTTTGCGCGCCGCGCCCCTAGACTCCCGTCCGGCCTCCGCACCCGCCCGGACCGCCTTCGAGACCGTTTTGAGAGACGAAGCCCGCGCCGCATGCCCGACACGCCCGAGACACCGCCCGTCGGCGCCGCGGCTCGCGTCGACACGGGACAGGCGGCCGATGTCGGCGACCCGCACAGCGACATCTTCTTCGCGGCCGTCGAGACGACGCGGATGCCGATGATCGTCACCGATCCGCGCCAGCCCGACAACCCGATCATCTTCGCCAACCGCGCCTTCCTGGCGATGACCGGCTACGGCCCCGAGGAGCTGGTCGGCCGCAACTGCCGCTTCCTTCAGGGGCCGGAGACCGATCCCGAGACCGTCGCGCAGGTCCGCAGCGCGATCGCCGAGCGGCGCGAGTTCGCCACCGAGATCCTGAACTACCGCAAGAACGGCTCGACCTTCTGGAACGCGCTGTTCGTATCCCCCGTCTACAACGCGGCGGGCGACCTCGTGTACTATTTCGGCTCGCAGCTCGACGTGTCGCGGCGCCGCGACGCCGAGGACGCGCTGGGGCAGGCCCAGAAGATGGAGGCGCTGGGACAGCTCACCGGCGGCATCGCCCACGACTTCAACAACCTGCTCCAGGTCATCGTCGGCTACGTCGACATCCTCGCCGCCGGCCTCGCCAAGCCCGAGGCCGACCGCGCCCGGCTGGGGCGGGCCACCGAGAACATCCGGCAGGCCGCCGAGCGTGCGACGACGCTGACCCAGCAGCTCCTGGCGTTCGCCCGCAAGCAGCGGCTCGACGGCCGCGCGGTCAACCTCAACATGCTGATCGAGGGGATGGGCGACATGGTCGCCCGCGCCCTGGGCGAGCCGGTGCGCGTCGAACTCAATCTCGCCGCCGACCTGTGGAACTGCCGGGTCGATCCGACCCAGGCCGAGGTCGCGATCCTCAACGTCCTGATCAATGCCCGCGACGCGATGCCCGACGGCGGCACCGTGCGGATCACCACGGAGAACCGCACGGTCGCCGCGGCGGCCGGCGACGATGTCGGGCCCCTGCGCGACGGCCGCTACGTCACCGTGGCGATCCGCGACAGCGGCACCGGCATCCCGGCCGCCGTGCTGGCCCGGGTGATGGACCCGTTCTTCACCACCAAGGAGGAGGGCAAGGGCACCGGGCTCGGCCTGTCGATGGTCTACGGCTTCGCCAAGCAGTCGGGCGGGGCGGCGCAGATCGAGTCGGCCCTGGGCCGGGGCACCACCGTGAGCCTGTCGTTCCCCGCCACCGAGGGCGAGACCGCCGCGCCGTCCAAGGTCGCCCTGCGGGCGGTGGACCGGCCGGGGACCGAGACGATCCTGATCGTGGACGACCGCCAGGACGTGGCGGAACTCGCCCGGATCATCCTGCGCGACTTCGGCTACACGACTTTGATGGCCGGCAATGCCCGCGAGGCCCTGGAGATCCTCGATTCGAGCGAGCGCATCGACATGCTGTTCACCGACCTGATCATGCCCGGCGGCATGAACGGGGTGATGCTCGCCCGCGAGGCCCGCCGCCGGCAGCCGCGGCTGAAGGTGCTGCTCGCCACCGGCTACGCGGAAGCGAGCCTGGAGCGAACCGACATCGGCGGTTCGGAGTTCGACCTTTTGAACAAGCCCTACCGGCGCACCGAGCTGATCCGCCGCGTCCGCGCGATCCTCGACGGTCCGACCGGGGTGAGCTGAGCCCGCGAGGAGAGCGCCGTGCCCCAGGGTGACAAGTCGAAGTACACCGGCAAGCAGAAGCGCAAGGCCGAACACATCGCCGAATCCTACGAGGCGCGCGGCGTGCCGGAGCGGGAGGCCGAGGCCCGCGCCTGGGCCACGGTCAACAAGGACGACGGCGGCGGCAAGGCGCCCGGCGGCTCCGGCCGCGGCAAGGCCACGGCCCATCCGGCGGCGCACAAGGGCGGGGCGGCCGGGGGCAAGGCGTCGGCCGGACGCACGGCGGAGCAGCGCTCGGCCTCCGCGAAGAAGGCGGCGGCGACGCGCAAGGCCCGGGCCGAGGCGCGGGCCTGACGTTTCGGGATCCCGGGGTGCGCGGGCGCACAGGGCAGCGCCTGTCGTTGCGAGGGGAGCGGGGCCATATCGGGTTCTCCGCCCCGCATCTCCCCGTGAAGCCCCGTGTCGCTGCTCCGGATCGCGCTCGTCGCCCTCGCCGTGCTGTTCGTCGCGCCCGTCGCCGTCTCGGCGGCGCTCTACGCGCTGCGCGAGCGCGGCGACTGGCGTCTCGCCGACCGGTCCAGCGCCGGCCTCCTCCCCCGGGCCGAGACCTATCCCGGCGCCGTGGTGCGGATCTTCTCCGCGCGGACGGTGAGCTGGCGCGGGATCGTGGCGACCCATAGCTGGATCGTCATCAAGGGCGCCGGCGAGCGCACCTACCGCCGGTTCGACTACACCGCCTGGGGCGAGCCGATCTGGGTGGACCGATTCGTGCCGGACGGACGGTGGTTCGGCAACGCGCCGGAGACCGTCTTCGCCGCGGACGGTGCCGAGGCCGAGGCGATGCTGCCGCGCATCCGCCGGGCGGTGGCGGAGTACCGCTACGCCAAGCCCGGCGACTACGTGGTGTGGCCGGGGCCGAACTCGAACACCTTCGTGGCCGCGGTGATGGCCGCGGTGCCCGAGATCCGGGCGAGCCTGCCCGCCACGGCGATCGGCAAGGATTTCCCCTACGACGGCCGCTGGATCGGCCGGACCCCGTCGGGGACCGGCCTGCGGATCAACCTCGGCGGCTACCTCGGCGTGACGCTGGCCTGGGTCGAGGGCATCGAGATCAACATCCTCGGCGGCGTCGCCGGGCTCGACCTGCGCCGGCCCGGCCTCAAGCTGCCGGCGATCGGGCGGGTCGGGATCTGACGGCGGGCGGCCCGCCGGGACCCGGTCTACTCGCCCGCCCGGGCCATCCGCACCGCGGAGCCCTGCTGGGCGACAACGGGCAGCGGATCGCTGGTCCCGGTCACGACGACGACGCGCTGGATCTCGCCGCGGAGGAAGGCCTGCAGGAAGCGGTCGTAGTCCCGGAACGAGATGCAGCCGTTCGAGGCGCCGCTCGGCCCGAGCATGTAGGTGTGGGCCAGGAGCCCGACGCGCCCGTAGATCGCCTCCGGGCCGCCGACCGGGGTGAGGCGGATCGCCCGCACCCCGTGGAACGGTTGCTCGCGCTCGGTGAGGGTGTAGGTGCCGGGCGGGGTGGCGCCGCGCATCCGGACGTGTACGTTGCGGGGATCGTCCATCATCTCGCCGAGGCCGGAATGTGCCTCCAGGCGCTCGCCGCCGGGCAGCGTCACCGTCCGCGCGGCGATGTTGTAGACGGCGACGCCCCCTTCGGCGGCCGCCGACGGCGGGGCCAGCGGCGGGCTCAGGCGCGGCCGCGGCGCGACGATGGCCGGCCGGCTCTCCAGGGCGGTGTAGGCCAGGGCCGGTCCCCGCTCGATCCCGAACAGCTTCTCCAGGAACGAGCGATCGTCCTCCGCGGGCGGCGGCGGAGGCGGCAGGGCAGCCTGCCGGCGGCCGGGACGCTCGGCCCGGCGGACGGGATCCACCGGCTGGCGCAGCTCGGGCGGCCGCGGCATCGGCAGCGGCACGGTCATGACGGCGCGGGGCGGCTCGGCGACCGGCGGGCCCTCGGCCGCGGGCGTGGCGGGATCGGACGCCTCGGGCGCGCCCAGCTCCGAGGCCGCGTCGGCGGAGGTCGCGGGCCCGGCCCAGGCCCAGCGGGAGAGCGGTCCGCCGAGGGTGCCCGGCCAGGGATCGAGCACGGGCGCCGCCACGGCGTCGGCGACTTCGGCCGTGGCGGGAATGACTGCTTCGACCTGCGCGGTCTCGGGGCGGGCCGCCAAAGGCGGATCCCGGGGCGGCAGGGCGCTGCCGAGGGCGGCGAGGGCCACGGCCGCCGCGAGGACGGTCGCGGGGCCGAGGAAACCGCGGGCGCGCGACGCTGCGGGCGCGTGCGCCGCCCCGCTCGCGGGCGCGTTCGACGGTGCGGGTTCGATCATCCGGGCGCTCGTGCTCCGCGTCTGGAAGCGGAGGCCCGGACACGCCCGACGGATCGGACGCGTCGCGGCGGACTCCGCGCCGCGGCAGACAGCGCGCGGCGCCGGGCGTTAATGCGGCGCCGACGTGGTCAAGCTGGGATCGTTCGCGACGGATTTCGGGCGGACCGGGCGTTCTCCCCGGTTCCGCCGCATTGCGGTCCGCGTGCCCGCGGGGGCGGCGCGAGAACGGCTGCCGATCGCGCTGCGATCGGAAACAGTTCCAAGCCCTCGTTCTCGACGCGCTGTCTTTCGCCGAACCGGCAACCACTTCGGCGGCGAGCGCTCTAGTCCCCGTCGATCTGCTTGCCCAGGAGCGCGATCGCGCGCTGGTACACGGGGGCGGCGTTCCAGCCCTGGATCGCGACGAAGTTGGGCTCGCCGGGCTGGTAGCCCGCGCCTGCCCGCCAGCCGTGCGCCTTGAGGAAGTTGGCGGTCGACGTCAGGGCGGCGTTGACGTTGTTGAGGTCGCCGCCGGTCCCGTAGGTCAGCACGTTCTTCGGCAGGAACTGGGTGTGGCCGATCTCCCCGTGCGCGGCGCCGCGGGTCCCGGAATTGAGCACGCCCCGGTCGATCAGGGTGAGTGCGGCGTAGAGCTGGTCGGTGAAGAAGGCCGAGCGGCGGCAATCGTAGGCCAGGGTCGCGACGGCCGAGAGGGTGTTGACGTTGCCCTTCACCGCGCCGAAGCCCGTCTCCATGCCCCAGATGGCCAGGAGCGGCCCCGGCGGCACGCCGTAGCGCTGCTCGATCTGGTCGAACAGCGCCGCCTGCGAGCGCTTGAGCGCCCGCCCGCGCGAGACGATGGCCGGCCCGCCGCGCTTGGCCAGGAACTGGTCGAGGCTGAGGCGGAAGCTCTTCTGGCCGCGGTCGGCGGAGATGGTCGCGGTGGAGTAGGTGGTGTTCATCAGCGCCGCGAGGCTGGCGGCGCTGGCCCGCCCGCGCGCCTCGTCGGCGAACTCGCGCTTCCACGCGTCGAAGCCGGCGGCAGTGTTGCCGCACTGGGCCGCCTCGGCCCGCCCGACGGCTGCGCAGGCGAGCGCGGCGAGCGCTCCAGCGGCGAGACTGATGCGACGCTTGTTCCCGATCACGCGAAGACTCCTCTGGCGCGCCGCGCGGCCCGTCTCAGTCGGTCTCCGGAACCGCATCACCGGTCGATGATCCGTCGGGCCGCCGCGGCAGCTTGGCTTTAATCCAGGCATAAAGCACATCGCGGCGACCGGCGCACGTCGTGATGGCGAGGCGGGCGGTCGGACAACTTCGGATTTTCGCGCGGTGTAGCGCCGAGGGACCTGCCCGTCGCTGCGGCGGATTCCTGGAATGGCGGCGCGCCGGGACGCGGAGCGGATCGTCGCCTGCCCCGCATCCGCGGCGTGATGGACGGCGCAGCGACCCGGCGGTTACGGCCGGGCCTGCCGCGCGCTCAGCAACCGTCGCCGGTCGAGCCCGTCGTCTGCCGGGCCGCCGCGGCGTTGTTCATCGCGCCCACGGTGCCGGGCGAGGCCGGCTGCTGGCCGCCGGCGAGGTTCTTCGCGGCCGGATCGGTTTCGTTCGCCCGCGATCCGGCTTCGGTCGGGGCTTGGCGGGCGGCGGTCTGCGCGGCGCCGACATTGTTCATGGCGCCCACGGTGCCGGGCGAGGCCGGCTGCTGGCCACCGGCCAGATTCTTGCTCGACGCGTCGACGTCGGAGCTCTTGGGATTGGCGGCCTGCTGGTCCGGAGCCTTCGGCTTCGTCGCCCCGGTGTTGCAGGGGGCGGCGAAGGCCGTCCCGGCCGTGAGCAGCAGGAGCGCGGCGGCGGCACCAACGCGTGCACGTGTCATCGGGTTTACCTCTTCTGGTTAACGCGACTGCCAAAGCGCCGGCTCCTCCGGAATGTTCCGCGGGGGCACCGGCCTCGCGCCCGAGTTCGCGCGGAACGACCGGGCCGGCCGCCGTGCGTGCGCGGAGAGCGGAGGCCGCCGCCGGGTCGGGGCCAGCCCCCCGCACAGGACAACGCTCGGCCGCATCACCGACGGTCAAGCTCGGTTGCGCGGCGTGGGGATCCGGGCGATGGCGGATCCGTGGACGGGTGCTTCCGCGCGGCCGCCGCGCGAGAGCGCGACGGGCCGCGGCGAACGGGCAGCCCGCTGCACCGGATCCGGGGACCGAGAGTCGCGCATGAACCCGCCGCAGTCGCCCGCATCGGCACAGGGGCGCCTCGAGCCCGCGGAGATCCGCGCGATCCTTGCCGGCCTGATGACCGCGATGCTTCTGGCCGCCCTCGACCAGACGATCGTCGCGACCGCGATGCCGACCATCGGCCACGATCTCGGCGACGCGACCAACCTGCCCTGGATCGTCACCGCCTACCTGCTGGCGTCCACTGCCGTGACGCCGCTCTACGGCAAGCTCAGCGACATCCACGGCCGCCGGATCATGCTGCTGATCGCGATCGCGACCTTCAGCCTCGGATCGCTGGCCTGCGCGCTCGCGCCGACGATGGTGGGGCTCGCGCTCGCCCGGGGCCTCCAGGGGATCGGCGGCGGCGGCCTGATCGCCCTGTCGCAGACCATCCTCGCCGATATCATGTCGCCCAAGGAGCGGGCGCGCTACCAGGTAGTGATCGCCAGCGTGTTCGTGACGGCTTCCGTGGCGGGGCCGCTGCTCGGCGGATTCTTCGCCCAGCATCTGCACTGGTCGCTGATCTTCTGGATCAACCTGCCGATCGGGTTTCTCGCCTTCGCGCTCACGAACGCCAACTTGAAGCGCCTGCCGCGCCACGAGCGCCGGCACCGGCTCGACTATCCCGGCGCGGCCCTGATGGTGCTGGCCTCGACGAGCCTGCTGCTCGCCCTGAGCTGGGGCGGCGTGCGCTACGCCTGGGACTCGGCCCCCATCCTCGGTTTGCTGGCCGCCGCGCTCGGGCTCGGCGCCGGCTTCGCGGCCCGGCTCGCCACCGCGCCCGAGCCGCTGATCCCGGCAGCGGTCCTGCGGGACCCGGTGGTGTGCACCGCGACGCTCGCCGCCTGCTTCGCGATGGGCACCTTCATCGGCCTGACCATCTACGTGCCGATCTACCTCGAAGGGGTGATTGGCCTCTCCGCCAGCGAGTCGGGGGTGGCGCTCGTGCCGCTGATGGCCGGCACCGTGACCGGGGCGACCCTGTCGGGCCGCTCGATGCTGTACTTCCGCCACTACAAGCGCCTGCCGCTGGCGCTGATGACCGTGAGCATCCTGTGCTGCGCGACGATCGCGCTCATGGGGCGGGCGCTGCCGCTGTGGCTGCTCGAAGTGCTGCTCGCCCTCCTCTCGACCGGCCTCGGGACGATCCTGCCGCTCTCGACCATCTCGATCCAGAACGCGGTGCAGCCGCACGAACTCGGCATCGCCACGGCCTCGATGAACTTCTTCCGCTCGCTCGGGGGCGCCCTGATCGTCGCGGCCTTCGGGACCATCGTGCTCGGCGGCCTCGCCAGCGACGTGAATTCCGGTCACGACATCGAGAGCCTGATCCGCGGCGCCGACGTCGCGCGGCTCGCCCTGACCTTCCGCTGGGTGTTCTGGGCCGCCTGCGCCGGCCTCGTCCTCGCGCTGATCTTCCTCGCTCTGGTGGAGGAGCGTCCGCTGGGCGAGCGCGGGGTCGCCCGTCACGCGACCGTCACCGAGTGAGGCCGGGCCCGCGCGCGGCCCGCGCGTCCCACAAGGGAAGTTGATACAACTCACAGAGGAGCAAATTAATTAGATCCTCCTTGGGTTGAACTTTCACTTAACCGAAGATACAGAACATCCGAATACAGCTTTGGTGTGAGACACCTTCCCGTCCGCACCGAGTTGTCATGCCGTCCGGCGCACCCGCTTACGCGATTCATCCGTGGCCGTCGGCGCGCTGCGCGCGCCGATCGTCCGTGATGCCGCGGCGCCCGCGCTCGGCGGGCATGAAGCACGCGCTCGGCCGGGCGACGGCGGCATGACGGGGATCGCTTCCATGGACGCTCTCCTCGTCGACGACAGTTCGACCATGCGGCTGCGCATGCGCAGGCTTCTCGAAGGCGAGCCGGGCGTCGCCGTGGCCGACCATGCCGATCCAGCGGCCGCCCTGCTCGAAGCGCAGATGCGGGCCTTCGACCTCGTGCTGGTCGACTTCCACATGCCCGACATGACCGGCATCGCCTTCATCCGGGCGCTGCGCACGATCGCGCACTACGCGCAGGTGCCGGTCATCATGATCACCAGCGACGTGTGCGACGCGACCCGCATGGCCGCCCTGGAGGTCGGGGCGACCGACTTCCTCGACAAGCGCACGCGGGGACTGGAACTGCACACCCGCCTGCGCAACTTCGTCCGCTTGGCGGGTGCGGTCCGGCGCCTGTCCGAGCAGGCGGCGCGGCTCGACGGTGCGATGGAGGCGGCCCTGCGCCACCTGCACGAGCGGGAGGAAGAGATCATCTTCCGCCTCTCGCTGGCGGTCGAGTATCGCGACAACGACACCGGCGATCACACGTGGCGCGTCGCGTCCTACAGCCGACTGATCGCCGAGGCGCTGGGGCTCGCGCCCGACGCGTGCCGCCGCCTCTACCTCGCCGCGCCCCTCCACGACGTCGGCAAGGTCGCGGTGCCGGACGGGATCCTGCTCAAGCCCGGCAAGCTCGACGCGGAGGAGTTCGCCCTCGTGAAGACACACGCCACGATCGGGCAGCGCATCCTGGGCGAGAGTGAGTCGGAGTTGATCCAGCTCGCGGCGGAGATCGCGGGCGCCCATCACGAGCACTGGGACGGCGGCGGCTATCCGAGCGGTCTCGCCGGACGCGACATCCCGCTCGCGGCCCGGATCGTGGCGGTGGCGGACGTGTTCGACGCGCTCACCACCCGGCGCCCCTACAAGGCGGCCCTGGCGTTCGAGGACGCGTTCGCCGCCATCGAGGCGGAGAGCGGGCGCCACTTCGATCCGGCCTGCGTGGCGGCCTTCACCCGCTGCCGGGCGGAGATCGCGGCCGTGTACGGGGGCGCGGGCTCCGCGGCCCGGCTGCCCTCGCGGGAGCCGTGGACGCGGGTGCCGGCGCTGCTGCGGGAGATCAGCGCGCTCCAAGGCGAGCCGGGTTCGGGCCGCCCCGAAGGCTCGGGCTTCTATTCCGGAGCGTGAGCCGCCGCGGTGCCGTCGGCAACCCGGGAGTGCGGACCGGAGCAGCGGATGATGGTGCGGGTAGAGGGAATCGAACCCCCACGCCTTGCGGCTGGCGATTTTGAGTCGCCCGCGTCTACCAGTTCCGCCATACCCGCGTGCCCGGGCTCTTCGCACAGGCCGCGCCGGGAGGCCAGGGGCTTTTCGACCGCCCGCCGGTTCGGTCTGGCCTTGCCGGTTCCCCTGTGCTCAAAGGGCGGCCCCTTCCCTGAAAGCTCCGGACCGCCCCGATGCTCCGCAGGCTCTACGCCTGGATCCTCGCGCTGAGCGACCGGCCGTCGGCGCCCTACGCGTTGGGCGCGGTGGCGTTCGCCGAGAGTTCGTTCTTTCCGGTCCCGCCGGACGCCATGATGGTCCCGATGGCCGTGAGCCGGCCCGACCGCGTGTGGCTGTACGCGACGGTCGCGACGCTGGCCTCGGTCGCGGGCGGCCTCGCCGGCTACGCGATCGGCGCGCTGCTGTTCGACTCGCTCGGGCAGTGGCTGATCCGCCTCTACGGGCTTCAGAACTCCGCGGCCGCGTTCGAGGCCTCCTACGCGGAGTACGGGCACTGGGTGATCCTGCTGAAGGGGCTGACGCCGATCCCCTACAAGCTCGTCACCATCACCTCGGGCTTCGCCCATTACAGCCTGTTCTGGTTCACGGTCCTGTCGCTGGTGACGCGCGGCGCGCGCTTCTTCCTGCTGGCGGCGCTGCTCGGGCGCTACGGCGTCCAGATCCGCGGCGTGCTCGACCGGCATCTCAACGCGGTCGCCGCCATCTCCGTGGCGGTGATCGTCCTCGGTTTCGTGCTCTTCAAGGTGGTGCTGTAGCGATGAACACGGCCGCGCTGCTCCGGATCAAGACCACCGCCCTCTGGCTCGCCATCGCCGCCGCCCTGACGGTGGGCGTGGCCCTCGTGCTCCAGCACGGGTACGGCTTCGCCCCGTGCAAGCTGTGCCTCACCGAGCGGCTGCCCTACTACGCCGCGGTGCCGCTCGCGCTGATCGCGCTGTTCGCCCCCGAGCGTCTGGCGCGCCTCGCGCTCGGGCTCGCGGCTCTGGGCCTCCTCTACGGCGCGGGCTTGAGCGTCTACCACGCCGGGGCGGAATGGGGCTTCTGGCCGGGGCCGAGCGATTGCGGCGGCGGCACGGGGGCGAACCCGCAGGGGGTGGTCGATTTCCTCAACGCCCTCCAAAGCACGCGGGTCGTCGACTGCTCCACCGCGGCCCTGCGGGTCCTCGGCCTCTCGCTCGCCGGCTGGAACGCGCTGATCGCCTTCGCCCTGGCCTCGCTCGCCGGGACGGCCGCGGCACGGCCGTAGCCTTCGGCGCGATGGAACTCAGTTGCGGTCGTCGGGCATGAGCGGCAGCGCGGCCACGTCGATGCCCTCCTCGACCAGCGCACGGGCCTCCTCCGGGCTCGCCTGCCCGTAGATCGAGCGCTCCTCGCTCTCGCCGTAGTGGATCTTGCGCGCCTCCTCGGGGAAGCGGGCGCCGACATGCTCCGAATGGGCGACCACGTGCTCGCGGAGCGCCCGCAGCATCGCGCGCAGCCGCCGCTCGGGCTCGGCGATCATCGGCACGGACGGCGCCTCGACGGGTGCGGGGGTCTCGGCCGGCTCGGCCGGGGGATGGGCTGGAACTTGGGTCGGGACTCGGGCCGGAGCGCGGTCGGTGCGGGCGATCGCGGGAGCCATCAGCGCCTTCTCGACCCGGGCGGTGTCGCAGACCGGGCACGTGACGAGGCCGCGCGCCGCCTGCGCATCGTAGGACTCGGAGGACGGGAACCAACTCTCGAAGCCGTGGCCGGCTTCGCAGACGAGACTGTACCGGATCATTCTGCTGCTGCTGGGCGACGATGGGAGCGCTCTGCGCCGTGCCGGGTCGGGCCCGGCACCGGGGAGCGCGTCAGGACGAGGGCGGCGCGCCGACGCGCTCGACGGTGATGGGGCGGCCGTGCTGGAGGGCGGGGATGCGCGCCCGGGCATCGGCCACGGTGGCGAGGTCGATCTCGGCGAGGATCACCCCGGGTTCCGCCCCGCCGGCATCGGCGAGCACCCGGCCCCAGGGATCGACGATCAGCGAGTGGCCGTAGGTCTCGCGGCCGTCGGCGTGCCTTCCGCCCTGGGCCGCCGAGATCACGAAGGCGCCGGTCTCGATCGCCCGGGCCCGCTGGAGCACGTGCCAGTGGGCCTCGCCCGTCTGCCGGGTGAAGCAGGCGGGCGCCGTCAGGATCTCGGCCCCGGATTCCGCGAGCGCCCGGTAGAGGGCCGGAAAGCGGATGTCGTAGCAGATGGTCAGCCCGATCCGGCCGAGCGGCGTGGCGGCGAGCACCGCGCAGGCGCCGCCGGTGTAGGTCGCCGATTCCCGCCAGCGCTCGCCGCTCGGCAGATCCACGTCGAACAGGTGCATCTTGTCGTAGGCGGCGACGATCGCGCCGTCCGCGCCGATCAGGTAGGCGCGGTTGGCGATCTTGTCGCCGGCGCGCACGGCGATCGACCCGATCTGGACCATCGCCCCGGTCTCGCGCGCCGTCTGGCGCAGGGCGGCGAGCGTGATGTCGCGATCCTCGTCGGTCACGACCTCGAACAGCCGCTCGCGGCTGCGCTCGACCAGGGAGGTCATCTCCGGGGTCTGGACGAAGCGAGCCCCCGCGGCCGCGGCCTCGCGCACCCCCGCCACCGCCGCGTCGCGGTTGGCCGCGGGGTCGCGGCCGGAGCGCATCTGCACGCAGGCGGCGACGAAGCGCTCAGGCATCGGCCCCCTCCTCGGCGCGATCCGCCAGCAGCGGATCCAGCTTGCCGGACCGGTCGAGGGCGTAGAGGTCGTCGCAGCCGCCGACATGGGTGTCGGCCACGAAGATCTGCGGCACGCTGGTCCGCCCGCCCGCGCGCTCGATCATCGTCTGGCGGGCGCCCTGCACCCGCTCGACGTCGATCTCCTGGAACGCGATCCCCTTCTTGGCCAGCAGGCCCTTGGCCGCCGAGCAGTAGGGGCACCAGGCCGTGGTGTAGATCGTAACCGCTCGCATGCGCCGTTCCGCCCGTGACGTCCCCGTCATATAGGGGCGGGCGCGCGGGATTGCCTATGTCCGGCGGGACACGCCCTCAGGCGGCCAGCAGCTTCTCGACCTCGTTGACGAGGTCGCGCAGGTGGAACGGCTTCGACAGGACCTTGGCGTCCTTCGGCGCCTTGGAGTCCGGGTTGAGCGCCACCGCGGCGAAGCCGGTGATGAACATCACCTTGATGTCCGGGTCGAGTTCCGTGGCGCGGCGGGCCAGCTCGATCCCGTCCATCTCCGGCATCACGATGTCGGTCAGCAGGAGTTCGAACGGCTCCTCGCGCAGGCGGTTGTAGGCCGACAGGCCGTTGTCGAAGGAGAGGACGTCGTAGCCCGCGTTCTGGAGCGCCTTGGCCAGGAAGCGGCGCATGTCGTTGTCGTCTTCCGCCAGGAGGATTTTCATCGGACGGTTCCGGGCCCTCGAATCGATGCGTAGATCCCATAAAGGGACGCGGTGGTAAACAAGGTGTTAGGATTTGCGGGTCGGCCGGTCGCGGGTCGCGATCTAGGCGGCAGAGCGGCTGCCGCGACGCAGTGGACAGGGGCAGGCAGGGGCCCCACAGTGCACGCACGCCGTGTCCTTCCGAGCGCCGGGATGCCCCGCCGACGATGACTACGCCCGAGACGGAACAGACCGACGCCTTCGGCTTCGCACCGGCCTTCGCGGTGGACGAGCCGGTCGCCCACACCATCCCGTTCGTCTTCAACACCGGCCATTCCGGGTCGGTCTACCGGCCGGCCTTCCTGGCCGCCTCCCGCCTCGATGCCCTGACCCTGCGCCGCTCGGAAGACGCCCACGTCGACCGGCTGTTCGGCTTCACGGTCGGGCTCGGCGCGCCGCTGCTACGGGCGAACTTCCCCCGCGCCTTCCTCGACGTGAACCGCGAACCCTACGAGCTCGACCCGCGGATGTTCGAGGGGCGCCTGCCGCCGTTCGCCAACACGCGCTCGATGCGGGTGGCCGGGGGGTTGGGCACGGTGCCCCGGGTGGTGGCCGACGGGCAGGAGATCTACGCCGGCCGGCTCCCGGTCGCGGAGGCCACCGCGCGGATCGACGGGCTGTACAAGCCCTATCACCGGACGCTGCGCGGGCTGATCCAGCGCACGGCGAAGATGCACGGCCACTGCCTCCTGATCGACTGCCACTCGATGCCGTCGTCGAGCCTCGGCCGCGACGAGGCCAAGGCCGACATGGTGCTCGGCGACCGCTACGGCACCGCCTGCGCGCCGGGCCTGATCGAGGCGTTCGAGGCGCAGTTGCGCGGCCGCGGCTTCCGGGTGGTGCGCAACAAACCCTACGCGGGCGGCTTCATCACCGAGCATTACGGCGAGCCGAACCTCGGCCGCCACGCCCTTCAGATCGAGATCAACCGCGCGCTCTACATGAACGAGGCGAGCCTCGCGATGAGCGCCGGCTTCTCGGCGTTGGCGGAAGCGCTGCGGGCCGTCGTCTCCGCGGTCGCCGCGACGGCGGACCTGACGCCGAGGCGCATGGCCGCCGAATAGGGGCCGCCGTGCAGCCGGCTGGGCCGATCGCGCTGGCCGGTCCACGAGCCGAGAAGATCGGCCAAGAAAAAAGGCCACTCCCGAAGGAGCGGCCCGAAGTCTAGGGAGGAAACGCCCAAGAAGGGCTGCGGGACCGCGACGCCATCGCGATCTCGCAATGCACAAAGTAAAGTGCGGCGCACAAAACGCAAGCCTGGATCTGCTTGCGCCGCCCGCGTGGCGTGCATGGCTCCGCCGCGTCGGGCGCGCTCAACGCTCCGCGAGCAGCCGCTTGATCTCGGCCTTCAGCGGCCCGGCGAGATCGTCCCGCTCCAGGGCGTAGGCGAGGTTGGCGGTGAGGAAGCCGATCTTCGAGCCGGTGTCGTAGGTCCGTCCCTCGTAGCGCATGCCGAAGAACGACTGCTCGGCCATCAGGTCGATCATCGCGTCGGTGAGCTGGATCTCGCCGCCGGCGCCCTTCTTGCCGTGCTCGAGGATCGGGAAGATCTCGGGCTGGAGGATGTAGCGGCCGGAGATGATGAAGTTCGACGGCGCGGTGCCGGGCTTCGGCTTCTCGACCATGCCGGTGATCTCGAAGGTCTGGCCGAAGGTCTCGCCGACGCTGACGATGCCGTACTGGTGCGTCTCCTCGGGGGCGACTTCCTCGACGGCGATCACGTTGCCGCCGTGGCGCTCGTAGGCGGCGAGCATCTGGCCCATGCAGCCGCGGCTCAGCATGTCGGGCAGGAGCACGGCGAAGGGCTCGTCGCCGACGATCTCGCGGGCGCACCACACCGCGTGGCCGAGGCCGAGCGGCGCCTGCTGGCGGGTGAAGCTGGTCTGGCCGGCCTTGGGCAGGTCGCGCTGCAACGCTTCGAACGCCGCCTGCTTGCCCCGCTCCTGGAGGGTGCGGTCGAGTTCGTAGGCGATGTCGAAATGGTCCTCGATCACCGCCTTGCCGCGGCCGGTGACGAAGATGAAGTGCTCGATGCCGGCCTCGCGCGCCTCGTCGACCACGTGCTGCACCACCGGGCGGTCGACCACGGTCAGCATCTCCTTCGGCACGGCCTTGGTGGCGGGCAGGAAGCGGGTGCCCAAGCCGGCGACGGGCAGGACGGCCTTGCGGATCGGTTTCATCGAGCGGGAACCCCGGGGAGGTGACGGGAGCGGTACGGTCGGCGTATCGGGCGATGACAACAGGCTGGCGCCGCGGGTCGCAAGGCCCGGAGCGCGCCAGCTTGAGGCACGCCGCCGTAAATATATCGTCTGCGGCGCATACCCCAGGGTCCGCGGGAGGGCTGTCGGATGGCTGTACTGGTGACGGGTGGGGCGGGGTACATCGGCAGCCACATGGTGCTGGCGCTCCTCGACGCCGGGCACGACGAGGTCGTGGTCCTGGACGACCTGTCGACCGGCTACGACTGGGCGGTGCCCGAGGGGGTCCGTCTGGTGGTGGGCGACGTCGCCGACCAGGAGCTGGTGGCCGCGACGATCCGCGCGCACGGGATCGACGCGCTGGCCCACTTTGCCGCCCGGATCGTGGTGCCGGACTCCGTGGCGGACCCGCTGGGCTACTACCTCGCCAACACCGTGAAGACCCGCGCCCTGGTCGCCGCGGCGGTCGAGGCGGGGGTGCGCCACGTGATCTTCTCCTCGACCGCCGCCGTCTACGGCGAGCCGGCGACCGTGCCGGTGCCGGAGACGCTGGAGCCGCGGCCGATCAACCCCTACGGCCGCTCCAAGCTGATGAGCGAGTGGATGATCGCCGACGCCGCCGCCGCCCACGGCTTCGGCTACGTCATCCTGCGCTACTTCAACGTCGCTGGGGCCGACCCGGGCGGGCGCGCCGGCCAATCGACGCCCGACGCCACCCACCTGATCAAGGTCGCCACCCAGGCGGCGCTCGGGCGGCGGGGCGGCCTGGACGTGTACGGCACGGACTACCCGACGCCGGACGGTTCCTGCCTGCGCGACTACATACAGGTCAGCGACCTCGCCGAGGCGCACCGTCTGGCGCTGGCGCATCTGCGCGGCGGCGGGGAAAGCCTGACCCTGAACTGCGGCTACGGGCGGGGCTACTCGGTGCTGGAGGTGGCGGAGGTGGTGCGCCGGGTCTCCGGGCGCGACTTCCCGGTGCGGCTGTGCCCGCGGCGGGCCGGCGATCCGGCGCGGATCGTGGCCGGCGCCGAGCGGATCCGGGCGACGCTCGGCTGGCGCCCGGTCCACGACGACCTCGACGCGATCGTCTCGCAGGCGCTCGCCTGGGAGGACGCGCTCGCCAGACGCAACCGGATCTGACGCGATGATCCGGCTCCCCGCGCTCGCGGCCGCCCTCCTCGCCTGCGCGTCCGCGAGCCTCGTGCCGGTGATCGCGGGCGCCGCGCCCGCGACGCCGGCCGCGGACGCCCCGGCCTTCCGGGCCTTCGTGGAGGCCCTGCGCCCCGACGCCGCCGCGCGCGGCGTGTCCCGGAAGACCTTCGAGGCCGCCCTGGGCGCCGTGCGCGGGCCGGATCCGGCCGTGCTGGCGCGGATCCGCAAGCAGGGCGAGTTCGGGCGGCCGGTCTGGGAGTACCTCGTCGGCGCGGTCTCACCCGGCCGCATCGCCCGGGGGCGCGCCCGCGGCGCGGCGCTGGCCGACACGCTCCGCGCCATCGAGGCCCGGACCGGAATCCCCGGACCGGTGGTGCTGGCCTTCTGGGGGGTCGAATCCGATTTCGGGGCCAGCGCCGGCACCGTCCCGACGATCCGGGCGCTCGCCACCCTCGCGCAGGCCGGCCATCGCGGCACCCTGTTCCGCGACGAGCTTCTGGCCGCGCTGCAGATCCTCGAACGCGGCGACATCGCGCCGGAGCGCATGAGCGGCAGTTGGGCCGGCGCGATGGGGCAGGTGCAGTTCCTGCCCTCGACCTACCTCGCCCACGCCGTCGACTTCGACGGGGACGGGCGCCGGGACATCTGGACGGACGACGCGGACGCCCTGGCCTCCATCGCAGGCTACCTGAAGGATCGCGGCTGGAACCCGGCCCTGTCCTGGGGCTACGCCGTGACGCTTCCGGAGGGGTTCGACCTGACCCGCTACGCGGGCGACCTCTCCGACTTCGCCGCCCGCGGCGTGCGCCGCGCCGACGGGGGGGCGCTGCCGGGCGCGGGCAGGGCCAGCCTGTTCCTGCCCGGCGGCCTCGGCGGGCCCGCCTTCCTGATCACCGACAATTTCGAGGTGATCCGGGCCTACAACACGTCCGATGCCTACGCGCTGGCCGTCGGCCATCTCGCCGACCGGATCGGCGGCGGCCCGGCGCTGACGGCGCCCTGGCCGACCGCCGCCACCCGCCTCGACGGCGCCGGCCTGCGCGGGCTCCAGACCGGCCTCGCGGCCGAGGGCCTGTATCAGGGCGAGGCCGACGGCCGGGCCGGGCCGAAGCTGCGCGAGGCGGTGCGCCGCTACCAGATCCGCGAAGGGTTGCCTGCCGACGGCTACGCCACGCCGGCGCTGCTGGCCCGGCTCCAGGGACGCGGCGGCGCCCGGCCGTGACCCGCGCGCCCGTTTAGACGAACGCGCCCGCATCCGGTACGATGCGACCGGCGGCGCGCCCCAGGGAGCCCGGCCGCAGAGGATGGTGGGATGCTGACCGGACCTGCCGGGACCGATCGAGGCACGCGGGCCCTGCGGGTCGTGCTCGGCCTGCTCGCGTGCCTCGTCGTCCCGCCGCTCTTCCAGGCCGCGCCGGCGCACGCCCAGTGGGGTGACAGCTACGGCGATGCCGGCAACGGCGCCTACTACCAGCCTCCGCCCCGGCGCCGCTCGCGGGACGCCTATTACCGGGACGACGGCGGCTACGGGCGCGCGCCCCGCTACGCGCCGCAGCCCCAGGAGGCGCCGCGCCAGTTCTACTGGCCCTGGGAGGACCGGCCGCAACAGGCGGCGCCGCAGCCTGAGCGGACCTACCGCGCCCGCCCGCCGCGGCCGCGGGTCAACACCGGCACCGCGGATGCCCAGCGCCCGGCGGCGAAGCGCCGGGTGCGGCCGGCCCGTGCGCCCGAGACGCCGAAGCCCGCCATCGCCAAGACCGAGCCGAACGTGCGGATCGCGGTGTTCGGCGATTCGCTCGCCGACCACCTCGCCCGCGGCCTCGACGACGTCTTCGAGGACAACGCCGACGTGGACGTGGCCGACCGCGCCAAGGGCGACAGCGGCCTCGTGCGCAAGGACGTGGTCGACTGGCCCAAGGCCGCCGAGGACTACCTCCAGGCCAACCCGAAGACCCGCTTCGCCCTCGTCATGGTCGGCGCCAACGATCGTCAGCCGATCCGCGAGGGAGACCAGACCTTCGACCCCCTGACCGACCGCTGGCGCGAATTGTACCGCGGCCGGGTCGAGGCGCTGGTCAAGGTGTTCGCCGACCGGAAGGTCCCGCTGATCTGGGTCGGCCTTCCGCCGATGCAGAGCGAGGCGCTCAGCCGCGATCTGGCGGCGATCAACGACATCGCCCGCGAGGCCGTGACGAAGGCCGGCGCCACCTACGTCGACATCTGGCCGGGCTTCGTCGACGACCGCGACCGCTACGCCGCCTCGGGCCCGGATCCGGAGGGCCAGATCGCCAAGCTCCGCACGACCGACGGGGTGCACTTCACCAAGGCCGGCAACCGCAAGCTCGCGCATTTCGCCGACATCGAGCTGAAGCGCCTGATGGGGATCGCGGCCCCGGCCGTGACCGAGCAGCCCGCCACGGCGACCGCCCCGACCGCGCCCGCGGGAACCGCGCCGAGCCTCGACGGGGCGGCGCCCGCGGCGACCGATACGGCGACGATCGACCGCCAGATCACCGCCATGCTGCCGAGCCTGCCCGAGCCGCCGGGCGTGCCCGCCCTGCCGGTCAAGCCCGCGGCCGGTCCGGTTATGCCGCTCGGCCGCGCCGAGACCTCGCCCGGCGGCGCGCTGCTGACCGGCCGCCCGCGCGAGGGCGACGCCTACGGGACCGTCGAGCGCACCCTCCAGCGCGGCAACGCTCCCCTGCCGCAACCGGGCCGGGCCGACGACTTCCGCTGGCCGCCAGGCTGATTTTTTTCCCGGATTTCGCGGCCGAGCCTCAGGACGCCTCGGGACGGACCACGGCGCGCGGGGATGCGCGCATTATGGGCCCGGAAACTTGGTCCGGACCCGCGAGAGAGTCGACGGAGACTCAGAGCGGGAGCACGCTCGCGCCGGTCAGCGCCTCGTCGATGGCGCGGGCGGCTTGGCGGCCCTCGCGGATCGCCCAGACCACCAGCGACTGGCCGCGGCGCATGTCGCCGGCCGCCCAGATCTTGGGATCGGAGGTGCGGTAATCCGCCTCGTTCGCCTCGACGTTGCCGCGCTTGGTGACGGTGACGCCGGACTGCTCGACGAGGCCCTTCTGCATCGAGCCGGCGAAGCCGATCGCCATGAACACGAGGTCGGCCGGCAGGACGAACTCGGTGCCGGGGATCGGCTGGCGCTTGGCATCGACGCGGGCGCAGACCACGCCGGTGACCTGCCCCTTCTTGCCTTCGAGCCGCAGCGTGGCCGCCTGAAACTCGCGCTCGGCGCCCTCTGCCTGGCTCGACGAGGTCCGCATCTTGGTCGGCCAGTACGGCCACACCGACAGCTTGTCCTCGCGCTCGGGCGGGCGGGGCCGGATGTCGAGCTGGGTGACGGACAGGGCGCCCTGGCGGAAGGCGGTGCCGACGCAGTCGGAGGCGGTGTCGCCGCCGCCGATCACCACCACGTCCTTGCCGGCGGCCAGGATCGGCGCCTCGCCGTTGCCGCGCATCGGCTCGTGGCCGACCCGGCGGTTCGACTGCACGAGGTAGGGCATGGCGTAGTGCACGCCCTCCATGTCCTGTCCCGGAAGCTGCGGGTTGCGCGGGTCCTCGGCGCCGCCGCAGAAGATCACCGCGTCGAACTCGGCCTTCAGTTCCTCGACCGACTTCGTCACCCCGATGTTCTGGTTGTAGTGGAAGACGACGCCCTCGGCCTCCATCTGGCGCACGCGGCGGTCGATGTGGCGCTTCTCCATCTTGAAGTCGGGGATGCCGTAGCGGAGCAGGCCGCCCGCCTTCGGCTCGCGCTCGAACACGTGCACGTCGTGGCCGACGCGGGCGAGCTGCTGGGCCGCCGCCATGCCGGCCGGGCCGGATCCGACGACGGCCACCCGCTTGCCGGTGCGGGCCTGCGCCGGTTCCGGCTTGATCCAGCCCATGTTCCAGGCCCGATCGGCGATCGCCTGCTCGATCGTCTTGATCGCGACCGGCTGGTTCTCGAGGTTGAGCGTGCACGCCTCCTCGCAGGGCGCGGGGCAGACGCGGCCGGTGAATTCGGGGAAGTTGTTCGTGGAGTGCAGGTTGCGCGATGCCTCCTCCCAGTCCGACTGGAAGACGAGGTCGTTCCAGTCCGGGATCTGGTTGTGGACCGGGCAGCCAGTCGGACCGTGGCAGAACGGGATGCCGCAATCCATGCAGCGGGCCGCCTGCTTGGTCAGGTCGTGCTCGTCGAGCGGCAGGGTGAATTCGCGGAAATGCCGGACCCGATCGGCGGCGAGCTGATACTTCTGCTCTTGCCGGTCGAATTCGAGGAAACCCGTGATCTTGCCCATCGGTCAGTCCAATCGCGCCGCTATATCTCTGTCCAGAAGTGCGTGTCGCATCGCCGCGTGACGCGTGTCAGGCTCGAAGCCAGTTCTCGATCGTCAGCCCGGTGATCCGCTCGAACTCCCTCGTGTTGTCCGTGACCAGGATGCTTCCGTCCGCGAGCGCATGGCTCCCGATCAGCAGGTCGTTCGCGCCGATCGGTGTCCCGGCCAGCTCGAGCCCCAGCCGCAGATCGGCGTAGACCCGATCGAAGGGCGGCTGCCAAGCCGCGACCGGGATCGCCGCCAGAACCGCTTCCACCTGCCGCGACAACCGTTCCGAGCCCTTGCGTGCCGCCCCGAAGCGGAGTTCCGCCGCCGCGACGACGCTGGTGTAGACGTTCACCTCTCCGACGTGGCCGATACGCTCGGATATTCTACCCTTCGGCGAGCGCACCAGCGCCGAGAGGATATTGGTGTCGAGCAGGTAGCGCATTCACAGTCGGACATCGTCCGGCCGCGGGTCGTCGATGGTGGGCCAATCCTCGTCGAGCGTTTCCAGTCCTTCGAGGACGGAGAGGAGCGAGGCGCTCCGGATCGGCTCGACGACGAGGCGCCCGTCCTCGGCGCGCAACAGAGCCTCGTCCCCGCCCAGCATGAAGCCGGGCGGGATATCGAGCCTCTGTCCGCCTTCCGTTCGGATCAAGCGCACGCGTGCCTGCCGCTCCGCCATCGCCCACCTACTCCGCCGCCACCGGCATCCGCGCCATCTCCATCTCGCGCAGTGCCCGGCGGTACTCCACCGGCATCACCTTGACGAACTTGGTGCGGTAGCTCGCCCAATCGTCGAGGATCGCCTTGGCGCGGGGGCTGCCCGTGTACTTGAGATGGTTGGTGATGAGCTGCGACAGCCGCTCCTCGTCGTGGCCGGACATGTCGGCGAGGATGTCGACCCGGCCCTTGGTCTCCAGGTCGCCGTCCTGGTGGAAGCGCCGCATCAGGTCGTCCTCCTCCTCGACGGGCTCCAGATCGACCATCGACAGGTTGCAGCGCTTGGAGAACGACCCGTCCGCGTCGAGGACGTAGGCGAGGCCGCCCGACATGCCGGCCGCGAAGTTGCGACCGGTCTCGCCGATCGACACCACGACGCCGCCGGTCATGTACTCGCAACCGTGGTCGCCCATGCCCTCGACCACCGCGATCGCGCCGGAGTTGCGCACGGCGAAGCGCTCGCCCGCGGAGCCGCGGATGTAGCACTCGCCGGCGATGGCCCCGTACAGCACCGTGTTGCCGACCATGATGGTTCGGTCCTGCGGGGCCTTCAGGGCGTCGCTCGGCCGGATGATCAGCTTGCCGCCCGACAGGCCCTTGCCGACGTAGTCGTTGCCGTGGCCCGAGAGTTCGAGCGTCACCCCCGCCGCCACCCAGGCGCCGAAGCTCTGCCCGGCGGTGCCGGCGAGCTTTACGACGATCGTGTCGTCCGGCAGGCCGTCGTGGCCGTGCGCCTTGGCGACCATGCCGGACAGCATCGCGCCGGCCGCCCGGTCCGAGTTGCGGATGGTGTCGGTCAGCACCACCGGCTCGCCGGTCTCGATGGCGCGGCGCGCGCCCTCGATCAGCCGCCGGTCGAGGACGTGCTCGATCGGGTGATGCTGGGTCTCGACGTGCCGGATCGCCGTCTCCGGGCCGACGTTCGGCCGGTGGAACAGCTTGGTGAAGTCGAGGCCGCGCGCCTTCCAGTGGTCGATGGCCTCGACCTTGTCGAGGATGTCGGAGCGGCCGACCACCTCCTCCAGCTTGGTGAAGCCCAGCGCGGCCAGGATCTCCCGCACCTCCTCGGCCACGAAGAAGAAGTAGTTCACCACGTGCTCGGGCGTGCCCTTGAAGCGCTTGCGCAGCACGGGGTCCTGCGTCGCCACGCCCACCGGGCAGGTGTTGAGGTGGCACTTGCGCATCATGATGCAGCCGGCCGCGATCAGTGGGGCGGTGGAGAAGCCCATCTGGTCGGCGCCGAGCAGGGCGGCGATCATCACGTCGCGGCCGGTGCGGATGCCGCCGTCGGCCTGGAGCGCGACGCGGCCGCGTAAGGCGTTGAGCACCAGCGTCTGCTGCGTCTCGGCGAGCCCCGTCTCCCAGGGACCGCCCGCGTGCTTCAGCGAGGTCAGCGGCGCCGCGCCGGTGCCGCCGTCGTAGCCGGAGATGGTGATGTGGTCGGCGCGCGCCTTGGCGACGCCGGCCGCGACGGTGCCGACGCCGACCTCGGAGACGAGCTTGACCGAGACCTCGGCCGACGGGTTGACGTTCTTCAGGTCGAAGATGAGCTGCGCCAGATCCTCGATCGAGTAGATGTCGTGGTGCGGCGGCGGCGAGATCAGGCCGACGCCCGGCGTCGCGTAGCGGACCTTGGCGATCTTGGCGTCGACCTTGTGGCCGGGGAGCTGACCGCCCTCGCCGGGCTTGGCCCCCTGCGCCACCTTGATCTGCATCATGTCCGAGTTGACGAGGTACTCGGTGGTCACGCCGAACCGGCCGGAGGCGACCTGCTTGATCGCCGAGCGGCGCGAGCGGCCGTCGGGCAGCGGCTTGAAGCGCTCCACCTCCTCGCCGCCCTCCCCGGAGTTCGAACGCCCTCCGAACGAGTTGAGCGCGATCGCGAGCGTCTCGTGCGCCTCCTTCGAGATCGAGCCGTAGGACATCGCCCCGGTGGCGAACCGCTTGACGATCTCGGAGGCCGGTTCGACCGCGTCGAGGTCGATCGGCGCGCGGCCGAGCTCGGAGGCGGAGCGGATGCGGAACAGGCCGCGCAGGGTCTTGAGCTGCTGCTCCTGGTCGTTCACCAGCCGGGCGTATTCCCGGTAGCGCTCGGGCACGTTGAGGCGCACCGCGTGCTGGAGCGTGGCCACCGTGTCCGGCGTCCAGGTGTGGGCCTCGCCGCGCAGCCGGTAGGCGTACTCGCCGCCGACGTCGAGGGCGTTGCGGTAGACCGGGGCGTCGCCGAACGCGTCGCGGTGGCGGCGCGCCGTCTCCTCGGCGACCTCGGGCATGCCGACGCCCTCGATCGTCGTCGCCGTGCCGAAGAAGTCGCGGTCGACGAAGGCCGAGTTGAGGCCCACCGCGTCGAAGATCTGAGCGCCGCAATAGGACTGGTAGGTCGAGATGCCCATCTTGGACATGACCTTGAGCAGGCCCTTATCGATCGCCTTGATGTAGCGGTAGACGATCTCGTCGTCGGTGAGGTCCGGCGGGAACTCGCCCTTCATCGCGAGCAGCGTCTCGAAGGCGAGGTAGGGGTTGATCGCCTCGGCGCCGTAGCCGGCGAGACACGCGAAGTGGTGCACCTCGCGCGGCTCGCCCGACTCGACCACGAGGCCGACCGAGGTGCGCAGGCCCTTGCGGATCAGGTAGTTGTGCACGGCCGCGGTGGCGAGCAGCGCCGGGATCGGGATCCGGTCCGGCCCGACCGCGCGGTCGGTCAGCACGATGATGTTGTAGCCGCCGCGCACCGCCGCCTCGGCGCGGTCGCAGAGCCGGTCGAGCGCCCCTTCCATGGCCGCCGCGCCGTTCTCGGCCGGGTAGGTCATGTCGAGGGTCTTGGTGTCGAACCGGTCCTCGAAGTGGCCGATCGACCGGATCTTCTCGAGATCCCCGTTCGTCAGGATCGGCTGGCGCACTTCGAGGCGCTTGCGCCGCGACGCGCCCTCCATGTCGAGCAGGTTCGGCCGGGGCCCGATGAACGAGACGAGGCTCATCACGGCCTCCTCGCGGATCGGGTCGATCGGCGGGTTGGTCACCTGCGCGAAGTTCTGCTTGAAGTAGGTGTAGAGCAGCTTCGACTTCTCGGAGAGCGCCGAGAGCGGCGTGTCGGTGCCCATCGAGCCGACCGCCTCCTGGCCGGTCACGGCCATCGGCGCCATCAGGAGCTTGAGGTCTTCCTGGGTGTAGCCGAACGCCTGCTGGCGATCGAGCAGGCTCACGTCGCTCCGGCTCTCGCGCGGCACCACGGGCTTCAGCTCCTCCAGCACGATCTGGGTCCGCTGCACCCACTCCGCGTAGGGGTGCGCGGCGGCCAGCTCGCCCTTGATCTCCTCGTCGGAGACGATCCGGCCCTTCTGGAGGTCGATCAGGAGCATGCGGCCGGGCTGGAGGCGCCAGGACTGGACGATCTTCTCGTCCGGGATCGGCAACGTGCCCATCTCGGAGGCGAGCAGCACGAGCCCGTCGTCGGTGACGACGTAGCGGGCCGGCCGCAGGCCGTTGCGGTCGAGCGTCGCGCCGATCTGGCGGCCGTCGGTGAAGGCCACGGCCGCCGGGCCGTCCCACGGCTCCATCAGCGCGGCGTGGTACTCGTAGAAGGCGCGCCGCTCCTCGCCCATCAGCGGGTTGCCCGCCCAGGCCTCGGGGATCAGCATCATCATCGCGTGGGCGAGCGGGTAGCCGCCCTGCACGAGGAATTCGAGGGCGTTGTCGAAGCAGGCGGTGTCGGACTGGCCCTCGTAGGAGATCGGCCAGAGCTTCGAGATGTCGTTGCCGAACAGCTCGGAATCGACGCTCGCCTGCCGCGCCGCCATCCAGTTCACGTTGCCGCGCAGCGTGTTGATCTCGCCGTTGTGCGCGACCATCCGGTAGGGGTGCGACAGGCGCCAGGTCGGGAAGGTGTTGGTGGCGAAGCGCTGGTGGACCAGCGCCAGGGCCGAGACGAAGCGGTCGTCCTTCAGGTCGAGGAAGTAGTTCCCGAGCTGGTTGACCAGCACCATGCCCTTGTAGACGATCGTCCGGGTCGACACCGACACGGGGTAGAACGCCTTCACGCGCGGGTCGTCGAGGCCGTAGACCTTGTTCGAGATCACCTTGCGGGCGACGAAGACGCGGCGCTCGAAGGCGTCCTGGTCGGTCACCGAGGCCGGGCGGCCGATGAAGGCCTGCCGGTGGTGCGGCTCGGTCTCCAGCACCGCCTTGCCGAGGTCGGAGGGATCGACCGGCACGTCGCGCCAGCCGAGCAGCGGCAGCCCCTCGGCCGCGAGCGCGGATTCGACGATCCCCTCGACCATCGCCCGCGGCTCCTCGGCCTTGGGCAGGAACAGTTGCGCGACGGCGTACTGGCCGGCGGGCGGCAGCTCGAAGCCGAGGCGCGAGCACTCCTCGGCGAAGAAGGCGTGCGGGATCTGCGTGAGGATGCCGCAACCGTCGCCCATCTTCGGGTCGGCGCCGACCGCCCCGCGGTGGTCGAGGTTCTCCAGGATCTGCAGGCCCTGCGCGACGATGGCGTGGGTGCGCCGGTCGTGCATGTCGGCGACGAAGCCGACGCCGCAGGCGTCGCGCTCGCGCGCCGGATCGTAGGCGCCCTGGGCGACGGGAAGGGCCGGGTCGCGCACGATCAGCGGCTTCGCGCCGCCGCGGGGGGCGATCGGCTGGTCGGCGTGTCCGCGTGCTGACATGCTTCCTTCGTCCTTCCTCGCCCCGTCCGCCGCCTCAGGCCTGCGAGCACGTTTCATGCCCGGACGCCGAGGGTGCCCGGGGAGATGATCAGATGCCGCAGATTCCGGGCCGCCGTCCACCGGCTCCGAGGCGCAGCCCGACGGACTGCGCGCGTCCCGACTCAAACTTCCCTGCCGAGTTGTTCGCCCGTGCGCGAGGCGCGCGGGCGCGGCAGATTGGGACAGTTGTGCTGTCCTAATGGCGGACGTTGGCAGATCGGAATCGTTTCAGCAAGAGGCGCAGGAGGTTGCGCGTGCCGACAGGGCGCGGGCGCGCCGGGGCGGTTGCGCGGGACGATGCGGTGTCGCGACCGGAACTCCGCAATCTCGCCCGAATCGGACGCTCTACCCGTGGCCGCCGAGCACAAGCGGCATGCGGGGCAACGACCTCACCGGCATGGTTCGAGGACCGGCACGACCGGCCGGGACCATGCCGGACCGGCACCCGACCGGGTCTCCCAGACGGGAACGCATCAGCATGAACGAGAGCAGATCCCTGCGGACGCGGACGGTGCGCGCCCTCGGCGCCGCCATCCTCTCCGGCGGACTGATCCTGGCCTCCGGCGCCGCCCACGCGCAGTTCGCCTTCGAGGACGACATCCTCCCGCCCCGGGTCGTGGCGTGGCGCCTCGCCGAGCGCGGCTTCACCGGCCTGTCCCGGCCGCGCTTCGACGGCCGCACCTACGTGGTCGAGGCGGTCGCCCCGAACGGCCTGCCGGTCCGCCTGTTCGTCGATCCGGCGGCCGGCGCGATCGTCGCCCGCCAGCCGCTCGGACGCCCCGAGACCTACGCGCGGCTGGAACGGCCCCCGGGCCGCTCCGCGCCGGGTTACGGCTGGACGGAGGAGGATTTCACGCCGCGCCGGGCGGCCGAGCCCGAGGCCGCTGCGCCCCAGCGGCCGCTGCGCCGGCCCGGCGCCGAGGCCGTCCGGCCCCCGGAGGCCAACCCCTACGGCGTCAACCCGGACGCGGGCGCGCGCCCGGAGCCGGCCCGCAAGGTCGCCCGGACCGGTCCCGTCCGGCCACCCGAGGCCAAGCCGGCCCTGCGCACCGCCCCTGAGGCCCCGGCGCCGAAGCTGGAGGCTGCCCGGCCCGCGCCGAAGCCCGAGGCCCCGGCCGCCGCTGCGCCCGGCGACGCGAAGGCCGAGGGGAAGCTCTCGGATTCGAAGCCGGTCGCCCAGGCCGCCCCCGCCGCGGCGCCCGCCAAGACGTGGACGGATCCGCCCGCCGAGGGCCGGCGCCCCGTCCGGGTGATCGGCGGCGCCACGGTCGTTCCGGGCACTTCCGACAAGGACGCCGGACCGGCGCAGTAGCGGCCGGCGCGCTCGGGCGCGCCGTCCCGGGGCCGTTTCAGCCGTCGACGCGGGCGCGGATCATCGGGCTCCGATCGGCATCCGGTGCGGCCGCGTCGCGGTATAAATAAGGTCGGGCCCGCTTCCCGTCATCCGGCCGACGGCGCCGGATCCAGGCGCTCCCCCCCGCAGAACACCGTCAGCGTGTCCGCGCGCGCGATGGCGCAGAGGGTGAGCCCGTGCGCGCGCGCCCGCTCCAGCGCGAGTGAGGTCGGTGCGGAGATCGCCACCACCATCGCCGCCCCGAGGCGCGCGGCCTTCTCGACCATCTCGAACGAGCACCGGCTGGTGATGATCAGGAAGCCGTCGGCGGGATCCGCGCCGGCGCGCATCAGCGCGCCGATCAGCTTGTCGAGGGCGTTGTGGCGGCCGACATCCTCGCGCACCGCGGCCAGCGTGCCGTCGCGGCGCGCCCAGGCGGCGGCATGGACGGCCCGGGTCTCGGCGCCGAGAGCCTGCGCTGCGTCGAGGTCCGCCAGGGCCCGGGCGATCGCCCCCACCGGAACGCGCGTGGCCGGGGCCTCCCGCAGCGCCGCGCGCGGCAAATCGGCCAGGTCCTCGATGCCGCAGATGCCGCAGCCGGTACGGCCGCTGATGGCGCGCTTGCGGGCGAGGTGCTCGCGCAGGCGGCCGGGCGCAAGGTCCACCAGGAGCCGGAGGCCCTCCGGGGCCGCCTCGACCCGGACGGCGCGGATCTCGTCGGCGGTCTCGACGATGCCCTCGGTCAGGCTGAAGCCGTAGGCGAAGTCCTCGAGGTCGCCCGGCGTGGCCATCATCACCGCGTGCGGCACGCTGCCGTAGACGAGGTTGACCGGCGCCTCGACGGCCAGCGCCCGGGTTCCGGGTCGTGGGGTCGGCTCGGCGTAGGCCACCACCTGCATCGGCGCCTGGACCGAACGCGGCGGGACGCCGTCGGCAGCCCCCGTCACCACGCGTCGCCGCTCCCGGGGATGATATCCGGGGTTGCCGACGTGGGCAGACACCAACTCTGGATGTCTGTGACGAGGTGCGACATTACCGCCCGGACGCGAGCGGGAAGGTACGCCCTGCGACGCTTGTATGGTTGCACCACGATCGTCCTTGTGGTCTGAAGCCGCGATCGGAAGCCCGTCCGCATGACAGTCGGGGGTATCCGTCAGGTCGGTGAACGCCCGCGCGCAGTCAAGACGGGACGATCGACCTGCATCGGCGATGTACGGGGAGCGGCAGTGAGGGCAATGCGGACGGTGCGGACGATCCTACGATCACCCTGGAGCCTCGCCGCGCTCGGCGCCCTGCTCGCTCCGGCGTCCCAGGCTCTGGCCGCCGGTTTCGGCCAGCCGGTGCCGTGGGAGATGACCCGGCAGATCCCGGTCACGGAGAATGCCCGCGACATCCTCAATTTCGAGATCGGCCTGCACTGGATCTCCCTGGCCATCTCGGTGTTCGTGCTGGGCCTGATCCTGTGGTGCATCTTCCGCTTCAGCGAGAAGCGGAACCCGACCCCTTCGCGCACCACGCACAATACCGCGATCGAGATCGCCTGGACGATCGTGCCGGTGCTGATCCTGGTGGCCGTGGCGATCCCCTCGTTCCGCCTGCTGCGCACGCAGCTCTCGGATCCGAAGGCCGACATGATCGTGAAGATCATCGGTCACGCGTGGTACTGGACCTACGAGTACCCGCAGACCGAGCAGGGCGGCGGCTTCACCTTCGACGCCAACCTCGACGAGGACAAGCAGCCCCGGCTGCTCCAGACCGACAACGAGATGGTCGTGCCGGTCGGCAAGATCGTGAAGATCCAGGTCACCGCCGCCGACGTGCTGCATTCCTGGGCGATGCCGGCCTTCGGCTTCAAGATCGACGCGGTGCCCGGTCGCCTGAACCAGATGTGGTTCAAGGCCGAGAAGGAGGGCACCTTCCACGGCCAGTGCTCCGAGCTGTGCGGCCAGCGCCACGCCTACATGCCGATCGTCGTGCGCGTGGTCAGCGAGCAGGCCTACGCCGACTGGCTGAAGGAGGCCAAGACCAAGTACGCCCGCATCGACAACGGGCAGAGCTTCGCCGAGGCGCGCTGAGGCGCGCCCGTCAACCCGCACGGCACACGCACACGCACAAGGCACGTCACCGATGGCCACAGCCACAGCCCATGCCGAGGCCCATGAGGCCCACGATCACAAGCCGTCCTTCTTCGCCCGCTGGTTCCTCTCCACGAACCACAAGGACATCGGCACCCTCTACCTGCTCTTCGCGTTCTGCGCCGGCATGATCGGCGCGTTCCTCTCCTTCGGCATCCGGATGGAGATGGAGCAGCCCGGCCTGCAATATTTCTCGAACCCGCAGACCTACAACGTGTTCGTGACCGGGCACGGCCTCATCATGGTGTTCTTCATGGTGATGCCGGCGCTGATCGGCGGCTTCGGCAACTGGTTCGTGCCCCTCATGATCGGCGCGCCCGACATGGCGTTCCCGCGCATGAACAACATCTCGTTCTGGCTGACGGTGGCGGGCTTCATGAGCCTGCTCTGCTCGCTGTTCGTCGAGGGCGCCCCGGGCGCGGCCGGCGCCGGCACCGGCTGGACCGTCTACCCGCCGCTCTCCACCGCCGGCCATCCCGGCCCGGCCGTCGACTTCGCGATCTTCGCCCTGCACCTGTCCGGCGCCGGCTCGATCCTCGGGGCGATCAACTTCATCACCACGATCCTGAACATGCGCGCCCCGGGCATGACGCTGCACAAGATGCCGCTGTTCGCCTGGGCCGAGCTGGTCACCGCCTTCCTGCTGCTGCTGTCGCTGCCGGTGCTCGCGGGCGCGATCACCATGCTGCTCACCGACCGCAACTTCGGCACCACCTTCTTCGACCCGGCCGGCGGCGGCGACCCGATCCTGTACCAGCACCTGTTCTGGTTCTTCGGTCACCCCGAAGTCTACATCATGATCCTGCCGGCCTTCGGCATCGTCTCGCACATCATCGCCACCTTCTCGCGCAAGCCGGTGTTCGGCTACCTCGCGATGGCCTACGCCATGGTGGCGATCGGCGTGGTCGGCTTCGTGGTGTGGGCCCACCACATGTACACGGTCGGCCTCTCGCTCCAGACGCAGTCCTACTTCGTGTTCGCCACGATGGTGATCGCGGTCCCCACCGGCGTGAAGATCTTCTCCTGGATCGCCACGATGTGGGGCGGCTCGATCCGCTTCACCGCCGCCATGCACTGGGCGGTCGGCTTCATCTTCCTGTTCACCGTCGGCGGCGTGACCGGCGTGGTGCTGGCGAACTCGGCCGTCGACAAGTACCTGCACGACACCTACTACGTCGTCGCGCACTTCCACTACGTGCTCTCGCTCGGCGCCGTGTTCATCATCTTCGCGGGCGTGTACTACTGGTTCCCGAAGATGACCGGCCACATCATCCCCGAGTGGGCCGGCAAGCTGCACTTCTGGCTGGCCTTCATCGGCGCGAACGTCCTGTTCTTCCCGATGCACTTCCTCGGGCTCGCTGGCATGCCGCGTCGCTACGCCGACTACCCGGAGGCGTTCGCCGGCTGGCACAAGGTGTCGACCTACGGCGGCCACATCTTCGGCCTCGGGATGTTCGTGTTCGTGATCGGCGTGATCCTGGCCTTCCGCTCGAAGGAGCGGGCCGCGGACAACCCGTGGGGCGAGGGTGCCACCACCCTGGAATGGACCCTGTCCTCGCCGCCGCCCTTCCACCAGTTCGAGACGCTGCCCCGCATCGTCGACGAGCCGGGCGCGCACTGATCGCCGCGAGGGCCGCGACTCGCGGCCCTCGCCCTTCCCAGGGGGCCGCGCGGCGGCCTCCCGGCAAGGGCGACCATCAACCGGCCCAGGCCGGGAAAGCCCTCGACGACCCGGCCGCCACGCGTTCGGCCGGGCTCCTGCCACGAGCAGCAGCGGACGCGATGACGAGCGCCACGAACACTATCAGCCCCGGCACCCTCGGCCCCGCCGCGGTCGGCGGCGACGTGCCCGACTACTTCGCCCTGCTCAAGCCGCGGGTGATGGTGCTCGTCATCTTCACCGCGCTGGTGGGGATGGCGGTCTCACACGGGCACGTGCAGCCGGCGATCGGCGCGATCTCGCTGTTCGCCATCGCGGTCGGCGCCGGGGCGTCGGGCTGCCTCAACATGTGGTGGGACGCCGACGTCGACGCCGTGATGAGCCGCACCGCCACCCGGCCGATCCCGGCCGGGCGCATCACCCCCGGCGAGGCGCTGGGCTTCGGCCTGTTCCTGTCCTGCGCCTCGGTGCTGGTGCTGGGGCTCGCCGCCAACTGGCTGGCCGCCGGGCTTCTCGCCTTCACGATCGTGTTCTACGCGGTGATCTACTCGATGTGGCTGAAGCGGGCGACCGCGCAGAACATCGTCATCGGCGGCGCCGCCGGCGCCCTCCCCCCGGTGATCGGCCAGGCGGTGGTCACGGGCTCGGTCGGCATCGAGTCGCTCGTCCTGTTCGCGATCATCTTCATCTGGACCCCGCCGCATTTCTGGGCGCTCGCGCTGATCAAGGCCGGCGAGTACGCCCGCGCCGGCATCCCGATGATGCCGAACGTCGCCGGCCCCGCCTCCACCCGCCGCCAGATCCTCTGGTACTCGATCGCGCTCGCGCCGCTGGGTCTCGTGCCGGTGGCCCTCGGCTTCGGCGGCATCGTCTACGCGGTGATCGCGCTCCTCGGCGGCCTCGGCATGATCGCCTTCAGCGTCCGCGTGCTCAACAATCGCGAGGGCGAGGCCGAGAAGCGCGCCGCGCTCGGCATGTTCGGCTACTCGATCCTCTACCTGTTCGCGCTGTTCTCGGCGCTGCTCGCCGAGCAGAGCCTCGGCCTGTTCCGCCCGGTGCTGGCCTGACGCGCCATGCTGGATCCGAAGGTCGAGTACCGCCCGCTCACCCCCGAGGAGGAGGCCCGCCGCCGCAAGCGCTCCGTGGCGATCGCCCTGGCGCTGGGCGCGATGGTGCTGCTGTTCTTCGTGCTGACGATCGCCAAGCTCGGGCCGCAGGTCCTCAACCGGCCGCTCTGAGGTGACGCGATGACCGCACCCGCCCCCCGCCCCGACCGCGCCGCGGCGCGCACGGCGGTCGCCTGCGCCGGCCTCGCCGTCGGGATGATCGGCCTCGCCTTCGCGTCGGTGCCGCTCTACGACGCCTTCTGCAAGGCCACCGGCTACGACGGGACGCCGCGCCAGGGGCCGGCGCTCGCGGCCTCGGCCGACCGGACCGGCGCGGGCATGCTGGTCCATTTCGACACCAACGTCGCGCCGGGCCTGCCCTGGAAATTCTCCGCCGAGATGCCGAGCATCGAGGCGGATCTCGGCGAGACCAAGACGGTGTTCTTCCGGGTGACCAACACCGGCACGAAGCCGACCACCGGCGTGGCCACCTTTAACGTCCAGCCCGGGCTGATGGGCGGCTACTTCGTGAAGATCGCGTGCTTCTGCTTCAACGAGCAGACGCTCCAGCCCGGCGAGACGCTGGACGTGCCGGTGGTGTTCTACGTCGATCCGGCGCTGCGGTCGGACTCGAACACCGCGCATCTCTCCGAGATGACGCTGTCCTACACCTACTTCGCCTCGAAGAACGGCCAGCCGGTGACGGCTTCGGTCGCGACGACCGGGGCGGCGGGGAGCAAGCGCGATTTCTGATCGCGGGAGCGTGACAATAACGGTTCGCGCCGACTAAAGGTGCGGATGGTCTTGGGTTGGGCGACGGGCCGGGAAGCGGCGTCTGCCCAAGGGTGAGGAGCGACGGGACGATGGCCGAGGCGCACGCCAAGAATCACGACTTTCACATCCTCAACCCGAGTCCGTGGCCGCTCATCGGCGCCTTCTCCGGCTTCCTGATGGCCTTCGGGGCCGTGTTCTGGATGAAGAGCCTCCAGATCGGCACCCTGTCGCCCGGCCCCTACATCTTCGGTGCCGGCACCATCGGCGTGCTCTACACCATGTATTCCTGGTGGAAGGACGTCGCGCACGAGGCCAACAGCGGCGACCACACCCGCGTGGTCCAGCTCCACCACCGCTACGGCATGATGATGTTCATCGCCTCCGAGGTGATGTTCTTCGTCGCGTGGTTCTGGGCCTATTTCGAGGCGGCGCTCTACACCGCCGATCCGATCCAGATCTCCCGGGTCGAGTTCACCGGCGGCGTCTGGCCGCCCAAGGGCATCGAGGCGTTCGACCCCTGGCACTTGCCGCTGCTCAACACCCTGATCCTGCTGACCTCCGGGACCACCATCACCTGGGCGCACCACGCGCTGCTGGAGGGCGACCGCAAGGGCCTGAAGTACGGCCTGTGGCTGACGATCATCCTCGGCGTGCTGTTCACCGCCTGCCAGGTCTACGAGTACGGCCACGCGCATTTCGGCTTCTCGGGCAGCATCTACTCCGCGACCTTCTTCATGGCGACCGGCTTCCACGGCGCGCACGTCATCATCGGCACGATCTTCCTGGCCGTCTGCCTGTTCCGCGCCTATGCGGGCCAGTTCACGCAGCAGCAGCATCTCGGCTTCGAGTTCGCCGCCTGGTACTGGCACTTCGTCGACGTGGTGTGGCTGTTCCTGTTCGCCGCGATCTACGTCTGGGGTTCGGGCATCGGCCACGCCGCGCACTGAGCGCAGGCCGGGCATCACGAGATGGGGCGGCTCCGGCCGCCCTTTTTCGTGCGCGGGGCCGGCCGCGATGCCATATCCGGGCGGTAGCGCTCTCCACCGAGGTGGATGCCGGCTCGGGCGCAAGAGAGCGCGTCGAAGCAAAGGCCGAGGGCCGTTCCCGATCGCGTCGCGATCGGGAACGGCTCCAGCGCCCCGGCGCCGCGTCAGGAGTCCCCAGGCATGCAGAACCCACCGCCGATCCCCACCGGCCTGCGCGGCCGCTGCCCGCGCTGCGGCGAGGGCCACCTGTTCCAGGGCTTCCTCGCCCTGCGGCCGTCCTGCGCGGCGTGCGGCCTGGACTATTCGAGCTTCGACTCGGCGGACGGCCCGGCCTTCTTCGTCATGTCGATCGTCGGCACCATCGTGGTCGGCCTCGCCCTGTGGCTGGAGATCGCCTACGAGCCGCCGATCTGGGTTCACGCGCTGGTGGCGATAACCCTCTCGGTCGGGCTGAGCCTGCTGATGGTGCGCCCGCTCAAGGGCATGATGGTCGCGCTGCAATACGCCAACAAGGCGGAGCAGGGGCGCTTCCAGAAGTGAGCGGCGCGATCCGTCCCGGCGCCTGGCGGAGGCTCGTGGCACCGGGGCTCGCCGCCCTGGTCGCGCTGGCGATCCTCCTCGCGCTCGGCGCGTGGCAGGTGGAGCGCAAGACCTGGAAGGAGGCGCTGATCGGCCGGATCGTCGCGCAGTCCAGGGCCGCGCCGGTCGCGCCGCCGTCCGCCGAGTCCTGGGATCCGGCCCGCGACGAGTTCCGGCACGTGCGCGTCACCGGTCATTTCCGCGACGATCAGGAGACGCTGGTGCACGGCCTCGCCCCGGGCGAGACGCCCGGCCGGGCGCTCCAGGGCTACTACGTGATCACCCCGCTCGTGCGCGACGACGGCGGGATCGTCCTCGTCAACCGCGGCTTCGTGCCGACCGAGCTGAAGGATCAAGGTCAGCGCCGCGACGGGCTGATCGACGGCGAGACGACCGTGACCGGCATCCTGCGGGCGAGCGAGCCGCGGGGGATGTTCGTGCCGGAGCCGGACCCGAAGCGCGGCGAGTGGTTCAACCGGGACGTCGCCGGCATCGCCGCCGCCCGCGGTCTCGGCGCGGTCGCCCCCTATCTGATCGAGGCCGACGCCGTGCCCGGCCAGACCACGTGGCCCCGCGGCGGCCAGCTCCGCGTCGACCTGCCGAACAACCACCTGCAATACGCCTTCACGTGGTTCGGCATCGCCGCCTGCCTCGTCGGAGTCTTCGGCGTGTTCGCGTGGCGGCGGCTGCACGAGCCGGCGGATCAGCCGTCCTCCGGCTGACGCGTCCGGAGGCGCCGCCCCGTCCGGGCGGGACATCCGGCATCGCCGCGATCCGAAGTTCACCCTCGAACGATCCCGCGCCGACCCGGCGGAACGGGGCGGTCAGGCCGTGCGCAGGCGAGGAGAGGAGAAACTCGCCGACATCCCCCGGCGCCACGGTGCACCGTTCCGCGGATCGATCATAAAAAGAACACCTGTTCCTTTGACGGCAGCACAATCCTCGAAAATACTTCAGTCTTGAACAGGCCGTCGTCGCCGTGAGCGAGAACAGGCCGCGCGAACACTGTGTATCCTGCACAGTCGACGCGGGAAGACGCCATGAGGAGAGCCGCCGCGCCATGACCGCCCGACCCCACGCCCCAGCGCCGCCCGAGCCGATCCGCTTCGCCTACTGGGTCCCCAACGTCTCGGGCGGCCTCGTCATCAGCACCATCCCGCAGCGCACGAGCTGGGACGCGGACTACAACCGGAAACTGGCACAGATCGCCGAGGAAGCCGGGTTCGACTACGCCCTGACCCAGATCCGCTTCACCGCCGGCTACGGCGCCGAGTACCAGCACGAGTCGGTGGCCTTCAGCCACGCCCTGCTCGCGGCGACGACGCGGCTGAAGGTGATAGCGGCACTGCTGCCCGGCCCCTGGAACCCGACCCTCGCCGCCAAGCAGATCGCGACCATCGCCCGGCTAACCGACGGGCGGATCGCCGTGAACATCGTCTCGGGCTGGTTCTCCGGGGAATTCCGGGCGATCGGCGAGCCGTGGCTCGACCACGACGAGCGCTACCGCCGCTCCGAGGAGTTCATCCGGTCCTTGCGCGGGATCTGGACGCAGGACGCCTTCACCTTCCGCGGCGACTTCTACCGCTACACGAACTACACCCTGAAGCCGAAGCCGCCCGAGCCCCTGCCCGAGATCTTCCAGGGCGGCTCGTCGCGGGCCGCCCGCGACATGGCCGCCCGGGTCTCCGACTGGTACTTCACCAACGGCAACACGCCCGACGCCATCCGCGCCCAGGTCGAGGACATCCGCGCCAAGGCGGCCGAGACCGGAAACACCCCGCGGATCGGCGTCAACGCCTTCGTCATCGCCCGCGATACGGAGGCTGAGGCGCGGGCCGTCCTCCAGGAGATCATCGACAGCGCCGACCCGGAGGCGGTGCGGGCCTTCGGCCACGAGGTCAAGAACGCCGGCAAGGCGAGCCCCGAGGGCGAGGGCAACTGGGCCCAATCGAGCTTCGAGGATCTGGTCCAGTACAACGACGGCTTCCGCTCGAACCTGATCGGCACGCCGGACCAGATCGCCGAGCGCATCCTGGCGCTGAAGGACGCGGGGGCCGACCTCGCGCTGCTGGCCTTCCTGCACTTCCAGGAGGAGGTCGCCTATTTCGGCCGCGAGATCATCCCGCGCGTGCGGGCGCTCGAAGCCGCCCGCGTCGCGGAGCCGGCCGCCGCAGCGGCCTGAGGGCGCGCAAAGCCACACCCCACCCGCGATTCCGGCCCGCCGCCTCAGGCCCTTTCCGCAGGAGGCGGCGGGAGACGCGTGCCCGCACTCGGAGCCCTCCCATGAACATCGCCATCGACCGCAGCACGCTCGATGCGGCCGCGCCGCAGCCGCGCGGCGTCCCGGGGCCGCCCCGCCCCGGTTCACCCGCCCACGTCATCCGGGACGATGCCGAGGCGATCCGGGTCGCCGAGCGCCTCGCGGCGGCGTTCGCCCCGGGTGCCGCCGCGCGCGACCGCGACGGGACCCGGCCGCTGGAAGAGATCGACGCCTTCTCCCAGAGCGGGCTGTGGTCGATCAACGTGCCGCGGGCCCATGGCGGCCCGGAGGTCTCCTACCGGACGCTGGCGCGGGTGATCGCGATCGTCTCGGCCGCCGACCCCTCGATTGGGCAGATCGCCCAGAACCATCTCGGCATCGTGGCGGCGATCCGCACGGTTTCGGACGAGGCCCAGAAGGCGCTGCTGTTCGGCGCGGTGCTGGGCGGGACGCGCTTCGGCAACGCCTTCTCGGAGCGGGGCACCAAGCGCGCCGCCGAGTTCGAGACGCGGTTCACCGATCACGGCGACCACGTGATCGTGCGCGGCCGGAAGTTCTACGCGACCGGGGCCCTGCTCGCCCACCTCGTGCCGATCGTCGCTCTCGATGCGGAGGGGCGCGCTTGGTACGCCATCGCCGAGCGGGACGCGCCGGGCCTGAGCGTGATCGACGACTGGTCGAGCTTCGGGCAGCGGGGCACGGCCAGCGGCACGGTGCTGATCGAGGACGTGCGCGTGGAGAAGTCCCACCTCGTGCCCGCCTGGAAGGGGTACGAGGGGCCGCGCTCGGACGGCGCCGTGTTCCAGATCATCCAGGCGGCGATCGATGCCGGCATCGGCCGCGCGGCGCTCGACGACACGATCGCGTTCGTGCGCGAGAAGGCCCGGCCCTGGATCGACAGCGGCCTGGAGCGCGCCTCGGACGATCCCTACACGGTCCAGGCGATCGGCGACCTGACCATCCGCCAGCACGCGGCCGAGGCGCTGCTCGACCGGGCCGGACTCGCCCTCGACGCGGCGATCGCGGATCCGGGCCCGGAGAGCGTCGCCGCCGCCCAGCTCGCGGTCGCCGAGGCGAAGGTGCTGACGACCGAGGCGGCGCTCGCCGCCGCGAACAAGCTGTTCGAACTGTCGGGCACCCGCGCCACGCTGGCCGCCGAGAACCTCGACCGGCACTGGCGCAATGCCCGGGTCCACACCCTGCACGATCCCGTGCGCTGGAAATACGCGATCGTCGGCAACCACGCGCTGAATGGCGTCGCACCGCCGTTCCACGCCTGGAGCTGAGCCCGCGGAGCGGACGCCTACAGCACGGGCAGCCCGCACGCCTTGGCCTTCTCGTCGGGCTCGACGTGGATGGTGACGACCGCGCCCGGGATCTTCTCCTCCAGGGCGTTCTCCAACCGGTCGCAGATCGCGTGCGAATCCGCGACCGTCATCGCCCCCGGCACGACGAGGTGGAAGTCGATGAAGGTCGCCTGGCCGGCCGAGCGGGTGCGCACGTCGTGGGCCTCCAGGGCGCCCTCCCCGTGCGCGGAGATCAGCGACCGGATCTGGCCGACCATCTCCGACGGGGCGGCGCGGTCCATCAGCCCGTCCACCGATTCGCGCACCATCCGCCCGCCCGACCACAGGATGTGCAGCGCGACCAGCGCGGCGATGGCCGGGTCGAGCACCGCGTAGCCCGTCGTCCACACCGCCGCGACGCCGGCCAGCACGCCGACCGAGGTCACCACGTCGGCGAAGATGTGCCGCGCGTCGGCGATCAGCGCCGGCGAGCGCCACGCCCGGCCCCAGCGCATCAGCGCGACGGCCCAGACGGCGTTGATCACCCCCGCCAACCCGTTCACCGCGAGCCCGAAGGCTGGGGCGTCGAGGGGCTTCGGGTGAAGCAGCCCGAACCACGCCTCGCGGAGGATCAGCACGGCCGCGACGATGATCAGCGCGCCCTCGATCACCGCGGAGAGGAACTCCGCCTTGTGGTGGCCGTAGGGGTGGTCCTCGTCGGCCGGCCGGGCGGCGACGCGCAGGGCCGCGAACGCGCCCACCGCCGCCACGACGTTGATGATGCTCTCCAGCGCGTCCGAGTACAGGGCGACGCTTCCGGTCGCGACGGCGGCGTAGAACTTCAGCGCGGTGACGGCGAGGCCGACGCCGGCGCTGAGGAGGGCGGTCTGCTGGGTACGGTCCATGGCGCGGCCGGTTCCGGGAACGCCGCCGACTTACGGGACGCAGGGCCCCTGAGGCCACAGCAAAGCTTCAACGTACCGGCATGTTTCTGAGCCGTGGCTATACGGGCGCCGCGGCGATCAGGCCTCGGCCGCGTCCGAAGGCGCGGCGCCGCGGGCGGCCTCGCGCGCCCGGCTGCGCTCGGCCTGCGCCCGGGCCTGCTCGGCCTTGCGCGCGTACCGCCGCTTCTGCCAGCCGAAGCGCGCGGCCTGCGCCAGCGCGTCGAGGCGCGCGGCCTCCCGCCCCCAGTAGTCGAGGAGCTGCCCGTCGAGGGTGACGTGGCGCCGCGCCGGTCGGTCCATCGCGCTCACGCCCGATCCGCCGGCGGCTCGCCGGTCTCGGCCACGACCAGCGCCTCGGCGTCGCCCTGGAAGCTCGCGGGCCCCGCGCCCGGGACCGGGACGGCCGGGCTGCCGAACGGCGCGCTCGGATAGGCCGCCTCGAACTTGTCCCGCGCCTGATCCGCGTCGTCCGCCTTGAGCACGATCTCGGCCGTGCCCGGCAGCGGCCAGCGCGGGTCGGCGGGATCGCGGGGGCGGACGGCGTACCACGGCATCGGAGGCGTTCCTTCTCGGCTGCGGCGAGAACGGCCGCGCCCGGGGCCGGTTCCGCGGTTGAAACCGCCCCCCGTTCGGTGCAGGCAGCGCGGGATGCGCGTGGACCTGTTCGATTTCGACCTGCCGGAGGCCAGCATCGCCCTGCGCCCGGCCCGCCCGCGCGACGCCGCACGGATGCTGGTGGTGCGCCCCGACGATGGGCTCGCGGACCGGGCCGTGCGCGACTTGCCGACCCTGTTGCGCCCCGGCGACGCCCTCGTCTTCAACGACACCCGGGTGATCCCCGCCCGCCTGTTCGGCCGCCGGCATCGCCCGGGCGCATCGCCGGACGATCCGGGCGTGCGCGTCGAGGCGCTGCTGCACCTGCGCGAGGCCCCCGACCGCTGGCGCGCCTTCGCGCGGCCGGCCAAGCGCCTCGCCCCCGGCGATCGCTTGGTCTTCGGCGAGCCGGGCGACGGGGTCGCCTGCGATCTCGGCCATCTCGACGCGACCGTCGCGGACAAGGGCGAGGCCGGCGAAGTGAGCCTGCGCTTCGATCTCGCCGGGCCCGTCCTCGACGAGCGGGTCGCCGCGCTCGGGACCCTGCCGCTGCCCCCCTACATCGCCGGTAAGCGCGCCGCCGACGCCGCGGATGCGGGCGACTACCAGACCGTCTACGCGCGCGAGCCCGGCGCGGTCGCCGCCCCCACCGCCGGCCTGCACTTCTCCGACGACCTGCTCGCCGCGATCGACGCGGCCGGGCTCGCCCGCCACCACGTCACGCTCCATGTCGGCGCCGGCACCTTCCTGCCGGTGAAGGCCGAGGACACCGACGCCCACCGGATGCACGCCGAGATCGGCCTTCTCGACGCGGGGACGGCCGCGGCGCTCAACGCGGTGCGCGCGGCCGGCGGCCGGATCGTCGCCGTCGGCACCACCGCCCTGCGGCTGCTGGAGAGCGCGGCCGGCGCGGACGGCCGGCTCGCCGCCTTCTCCGGCCCGACCGAGATCTTCATCACCCCGGGCTACCGCTTCCGCGCCGTCGACGCGCTGGTCACGAACTTCCACCTGCCCCGCTCGACCCTGTTCATGCTGGTCTCGGCCTTCGCCGGCCTCGACACGATGCGGGCGGCCTACGCCCACGCGATCCGCGCCGGCTACCGGTTCTACTCCTACGGCGACGCGAGCCTGCTCTTCCCGGCCGCGCAGGCGGATCCCGCATGAGCCCCGACCCGTTCCGCTTCAGCCTGCACGCGCAGGACGGCACCGCCCGCGCCGGCGAGATCGCGACGCCGCGCGGAACCATCCGCACGCCGGCGTTCATGCCGGTCGGCACGGCGGCGACCGTCAAGGCGATGTATCCGGGGCAGGTGCGCGAGCTCGGCGCCGACATCGTGCTCGGCAACACCTACCACCTGATGCTGCGGCCGGGGCCCGAACGGATGGCTCGCCTCGGCGGCCTGCACCGGTTCATGAACTGGGACGGCCCGATCCTCACCGATTCCGGCGGCTTCCAGGTGATGTCGCTCTCGGCGCTGCGGAAGATCGACGAGGACGGGGTGACCTTCCGCTCGCACGTGGACGGCACCGCCCACCGCATGAGCCCCGAGCGGTCCATCGAGATCCAGGGGCTGCTCGGCTCCGACATCCAGATGCAGCTCGACGAGTGCGTGCGGCTGCCGGCCGAACGGGCGGCGGTGGAGAAGGCGATGCACCTGTCCCTGCGCTGGGCCGAGCGCTGCCGGGTGGCCTTCGGCGAGCAGCCCGGCCGCGCGCTGTTCGGCATCGTCCAGGGCGGCACCGATCCGGACCTGCGGGTCGAGAGCGCCCGGGAACTCGTGAACCTCGACCTGAAGGGCTACGCGGTCGGCGGCCTCGCGGTCGGCGAGCCCCAGGCGGTGATGCTCGCGATGATCGAGACGGTGGAGCCGCACCTGCCGCGGGACAAGCCGCGCTACCTGATGGGCGTCGGCACGCCGGACGACATCCTCGGCGCGGTCGCCCGCGGCATCGACATGTTCGACTGCGTGATGCCGACCCGCGCCGGCCGGCACGGCCTCGCCTACACCCGACACGGCCGGGTCAATCTGCGCAACGCCCGCCACGCCGAGGACACCGAGCCCCTCGACGCGGCCTCCTCCTGCCCGGCCGCACGCGACTACGCCCGCGCCTATCTCCACCACCTCGTCCGGACGAACGAGATCCTGGGGATGATGCTGCTGACGTGGAACAACCTCGCCTATTATCAGGACCTCGTGGCCGGCGCCCGGGCGGCGATCCGAGACGGTCGGTTCGCGGAGTACTGCGCGCGGACGCGGGAGGGGTGGGCGCGCGCCGAGCGGGCGGCGGCCTGAGAGAGGCCGCCCCGATCACGGGTGGGCGAGCACCCGGTAGAACCCGTCGGGATCGTCGACGCCGGTCGCCACCGCCGCCCGCAGGCCCGCGACCACCCGGGCGGCGACCGGAAGCCTATAGTGCAGGGCGTCCCAGTAATTCTCGTCGCGGGTGGTGACGGGAGAGGGAAGCCGGAAATCGACGGCGACGGCGCCCCGCCGCGCGGCGATGGCCGCGACCTGGGCCTTGCACGCCGCCTCGCGCGCCCCGGCCGGCGTGCCGGACGCGCCCTGCGCCGCCGCGTGGACCGGCATGAACGCGACCATCCGCAGGGCGCCGGGGGGCGCCTGCCTCAAGAGGTCGTCGAGCCGGCCGAGGGCGGGCATCGGCGCTTCCGGCGGGTCCGCGGGTGCCGCCGGATCGGATGCCCCGGCGCGGATACGGGCCCGGGCGCGCGCGGGATCGTAGGCCGCCTCGGGCGGGGTGAACACCGCGTAGCCGTCGGCCCGGATGCGCGGGTGGCCGAAGCCGAGGTGCAAGGCCGCCGCCCGCGCGGCCGCCGTCGCCGTCCGCAGGCTCCACTGGCGCAGCGTGCCCCAGGGCGTGCCCGGCTCGTAGAGCCAGTCGGGGAAGGCGTTGGCGGTGCGGGCGGGCGGGTCGGCGGCGCACCACGTCGCGTCCAGGGCGAACAGGACGGCCCGGACCGGCCGGCGGGCGAGGAACAGGGCGGCGAGCCGCGCCTGCTCGTCCGGGGTCGCGGCGTTGACCGCGAGGTTGGCGAAGCGGTCGCCGAAGGCGGCGTCGAGGATCGCGGGATCGAGGAGCCGCGCCGTCGAGGTGCCGAACACGGCCGCATCGAACGGGCCGCCGCGGGCGATCTGCGGGTAGGCGAGACGCTGGTTCGCGTCGACGATCGGCCCGGCAGGCCGGCCGGTCGCGGCGCGCAGGCCGTAGGGATCGAGGGCGGTGACGAGGGCGAGGACGGCGAGGCCGGTCAGCGCAGCTACGGCCAGGAGATCGCGGGCGAAGCGGCGCCAGGATTCATCGGCGTCCGGGCCGGATCCGACCCTCACGCCGTCTCGCTCGGCAATGCGGGCCGGGTGCGCGCGACCGGCGCCAGGATGGTCGGGTGTGGCATCGCTTCCGGGGACGGTCACCGCCGGGACTGGACGGCCCGGCGGCCGCGCCGTTCACGGACCATCGATGGCGCTGGCCTGGATGTCCACCCGGTAGAGCCCGGTCCCGCGCTCGTCCGCAACCTCCAGGCGCCAAGCTTCGCCGAGCGCGAGATGCGCCGCATCGTCCCTGAGCAGGGATCCGGCCAGGCGGATCGCCTCGACGCACGCGGATTCCCGGTCCGGTAACTCAGTCCCGTCGGAATCCAACGCGCTGCGGCCATCGTGGACGTGAAAAAAGTACCTGGGCATTGGAGCACATAGGTTAAAAATCGCGCGAGAAGATCGTCTTTCGGACCGTATACGCTGCCCGGGGTGCTGGTTCAACGGCGACGCCGCGTCGCTCCCTCAATACAGAGATGCATTCAGTCTGAACGTTTCCGGCGGCCCGTCGGAGATAGAGCGCGGACGGTGTGCGGAATGATGGCGAAAGCGGCGATACAACTGTGAGGCGAAGCGCTGCGTCTTCGATAAGCCGAGTTCCGTGATGGCAGCGGGCTCCGATCGCGCAGCGAAGCCTCTGCCCGGTCTCGCTCGACAACCGGCGATCCCGGGACGCACCGGAAGCGTGTTGCCCGGCCGCCACACGAGCCGGGAACCCGGTCGGGCACGGATAAGCTGCCATACTGCGCCCCAATACCGGTCCCACCTCTGTCGGCAGGTCTGGACAGGCGTGCGAGGTAACGACGTGGTCAAGAACGAGCGGACGATGGATGCGGCGATCGTGGCGTTTCCGCCCCGCCTCGCACCGACGGTCGCGGACGAGAACGTCGCCTCGGTGATCGAGGTGCTGCAGGACCAGCTCGCCCTGGCGCGCGAGGGCAAGTTGCGCTCCGTGGCCGTCGTCTCCGTCTCCGCGGACGGCGAGGCGGTCGGCACGCAATGGTCGTGCAAGGGGGCCGACATCACCGGCCTGATCGGCAAGCTCACGGTCCTGACCCACGACCTGATGGCGGCCCGGAAGTAGCCGGTCCGGTTCGGGACGCCTCGGCCTCGCCGGGCCCCGTATCCGGACCCGCCAGAGCATCCCGCTCGGCCAGCAGCAGGTCCACGAAGCGCTGGGCCAAGATCCCCGGCGGCCGTCCAGCGGGCTGGAGCAGCACGGTCTCGATGGCGAGCCGAGGACGGAGCGGCCGTAGCACCACCGGGAGATGGGCGAGATCCCGCGCCGGGACCGGATCGACAATCGCGACCCCGAGACCCTCCGCCGCGAGGCCGCAGCGCGCCGCGGTGTACTGCGCCGTGAACGGGAAGCGCGGCGCGAGGCCGGCGCTTGCGAACGCCGCCTCGACGGCGGCCTGGAAGTCGCCGGGGGCACCGGCGATCAGCGGTTCCTCCGCGAGATCGTGGACCGTGATCGCCCGCTTGACGGCCAGCGGATGCCGGCGGTGCAGCGCGCAGACGGCGTCCACGCGCAGGAACGGCACGCTCGCGACGCCGGCATGACCGGATCGCGGCCGGGCGAGGCCGAGATCGCACTGGCCCGATGCCACCCAGGCCCAGATCGTGTCCGGGCTCGGCACGTGGATCGCGACCCGCGCGCCGGGATGCGCCTCGCTCAGCAGCCGGACGGCGCGCGGCACCAGCCGCGCCGCCAGCGAAGGCTGGCAGGCCACCCGCAGCGGTCCGGTGCCGAGGTCGCGTATCTCCTGGGCCGCCCGCCGCAACTGATCGAGCCCGGCGTAGCTGCGCGCGACCTCCCGGGCGAACGCCTCCCCCTCCGCCGTGGGCAGGGCGCTGCCGTGGCCGCGCACGAACAGCGGGAAGCCCAATTCGGCCTCCAGCCGCGCGATCGCCCGGCTCACGTGCGGCTGGCCGATGCCGAGCGCGGCCGCGGCCCGGGTCATACCGCCATGGCGTAGCACCGCCCGGAACAGGTCGAGCTGCGCGAGATCCATCATGCCTAGCCTGCATGGATACGGGGTGAACCGGCATTTGACGGCATGCGCGAACGGTGGTTGTCAAGGATCTGCGCGGTGACGGCCGGTGTTGCCCCGGCGCCGCGCGGGGCGAATCCGATGATCGAGACCCTGATCTTCTCCCTGCTCGCGGCGCTGGCCGGCGTCGGCATCGTCGTGCAGCAGGTGTTGAACGCGAACCTGCGCACCGCTCTGAACTCCACGGCGTGGTCGGGCTTCGCGAGCTACGCCGTCGGCCTCGCGTGCATGGCGCTGCTCGTCGCGGCCCTGCGCGACCCCGTGCCCGCCGCGGGCGTGATGGCGCGCGTGCCTTGGTGGGCGTGGAGCGGCGGTCTGTTCGGCGCGCTCTACATCGGCCTCGCCATCGTGCTGGTGCCGAAGCTCGGCGCGGCGACCTTCGTCGGCCTGCTGATCGCCGGGCAGATGATCGCGTCGGTCACCGCCGACCATTTCGGCCTGCTCGGGCTGGCGCAGCGGGCGGTCGACCTGCCCCGCCTCGCCGGGGTCGCGCTGCTGATCGCGGGCGTCGTGCTGATCCGCCGGTAGGCGGGCACGTCCCCTTCGCTCTCGATCGCCCTATCTGACCGTCACGTCTTCACGCGCCGGGGCGGCAGCCGCGCCGCGGGTCGGGCATCGAGCCGGAACAGAGCCATGAAAGTCTCCGCCGACCTGTGCATCGTGCCGATGGGCGTCGGCCCCTCGGTCTCGCCCTACGTGCGGGCGATCAAGGGGATCATCGAGGCGAGCGGGCTCACCGCCACGATGCACCCGAACGGCACCAACATCGAGGGCGAGTTGTCCGAGATCTGCGCGCTCGCCGAGCGCTGCGAGGCGCGGCTGGCCGAGATGGGCGTGGAGCGCACCTTCTTCACGCTGATCTTCTCCAGCCGCCGCGACAAGGACCAGTCGATGGCCGACAAGCTCGCGGCGGTGTCCTGACGCTCACGCGCGGCGCGCCACCGCGTAGACCGACAGGCCGGCCGGCAGGCGCAGGCGGCCGATCAGGTGGCGCTCGGCCGCGAACACGGCGCGCAGCAGCGCGTTCACCGGCCGCGGCGGCAGCGCGTCGTCCGCTCGCCGGTCGCCGGTGAGCCGCTTGGCGAGGCGGCCGGCCACCGCCAGCGGGAACAGCAGGGCGTTGAAGTAGCCGATCCGCTCGACCTCCAGCCCCGCCGCCCGGAGCGCCGCCGCGAGGCTCGCGCGCGTGTAGCGGCGGTGATGGTGATGGGCGACGTCGTGGGCCGACCACAGCCACGGCATCGCCGGCACGGTCACGAGGAGCCGCCCGTCCGGCCCGAGCTTGCGGCCGATGGCTTCGAGCGCCGCGCGGTCCTGCTCCACGTGCTCCAGCACGTCCAGCAGCGCGACGAGGTCGTAGGCCGAATCGGTGACCGGCAGGTCCCCCGGCAGGGTGGCCGGGCGGATGTCGAGCCCGGAGCGGGCGCGGGCCAGCGCGCGGGCCTGCGCATCGTGCTCGACGGCGTCCAGGCGGCCGAACCGGGCGAGCAGCCCGAGATTGCCGCCGCTGCCGCAGCCCACTTCGAGGATGCGCGGCGCGGGCCGGCCGGCGAGCAGCCGCCCGATCAGCGTGCCGAGGATCGCCCTACGCCCTGCGAACCACCAGTGCGTCGCCTCGTTCGAGGCCATGCGGGCGTAGGCCGTCGGGTCCATCGTGTGCCTCGGTGGAGGATGGTGGCAGCGCAGTGGTCGCGCCGCGCACCACGTAGAGGGGCCGGCCGCGGACCTCGGAGGCGATGCGGCCGACATACTCGCCCATGACCCCGAGGCTCAGCAGGTTGAGCCCGCCGAAGAACAGCACGGCGGTCATCAGCGAGGGGTAGCCCGGCGTCGGCGTGCCGGAGACGAGCGTCAGCCCGACGAGGAGGGCGCCGTAGAGGAAGGCGAGGCCGGCGATGGCGAGCCCGAGATAGGTCCAGATCCGCAAGGGGGCGGTGCTGGAGGCGGTGATGCCGTCGAGCGCGAGGTTCCACAGGCCCCACCAGCGCCACTTGGTCGTGCCCCGCCCGCGCGGCTCGCGCACGAACGGCACGGAATCCTGGGTGAAGCCGAGCCAGGAGATCAGGCCCTTCGAGAACCGTGCGCGCTCGGCGAGCCCGTTGACCACCTCCACCACCGCCCGGTCGAGCAGCCGGAAATCGCCCACGTCCGAGGGCATCGGCCGGTCGGCGAGGCGGTTGTAGATACGGTAGAACGCGCCCGCCGTGAGCTTCTTGGCGAGCCCATCGCTCGCCCGGCTGCGGCGCACGCCGTTGACGACCTGCGCGCCCGCCATCCAGCGGGCGACCATCTCGGGGATGATCTCCGGCGGGTCCTGGAGATCGATGTCGATCGGGATCACCGCCCGGCCGGCCGCGTGGCGCAGGCCGGCGGCGAGCGCCGCCTCCTTGCCGAAATTGCGCGACAGCGTGACGATCTCGATCCCCCGCCCGCGCATCCGGGCGGCCAGCAGCACGGCGGGGGTCGCGTCGGTGCTGCCGTCGTCGACGAACACGATCTCCGAGCGGGCCCCCGGCCCCAGCAGGCGGCAGGCTTCGGCCAGCGCCGGCTCGGCCCGGGCCAGGAACGGGGCGATCGACGCCTCCTCGTTCAGCACGGGGACGACGAGGGAGATCAGGACGGGCGCGGCGCGGTCGGTCGTCATGGCCCCTGCGGCTCGCCGGCTTCGACCGTCTCCGGATAGCGCGCGATGGTAAAGACGGGCTTATGCCCGGGCCTGCCGGCCCTCCGCGAAGCGGATCTTTAAGCCGATCTTCACGGCACCGGTGCACCGGTAGAGCCTCGCCGTGAGCCCGCCCGGGCGGGAGCGGGAGACCGAACGTGGCCGTGTCGCACAACCCGCCCCTCGCCCGCGCGGGCGTGCCGGCCCTGCCGAGCGCCACCGGGGCGGTCTTCCTCGGGATCTTCGCGCTGCTGGCGCTTGTGCCCGACAGGCTGCTCGGCGACCCCGACACGCTCTGGCACGTCGCGATCGGCCGCGACATCGCCGCCGCCCGCGCCCTGCCCTGGACCGACACCTACTCGCACACCTTCGCGGGCGCGCCGTGGATCGCCAAGGAGTGGCTGGCGCAGGTGCTGCTCGCGGGCGTCTACGGACTCTTCGGCTGGGCCGGGGTGGCTTTGCTCGCCGCGCTGGCGGCCGCCGCGGCCTTCGCGCTGCTGCACGGCTTCCTCGCCCGGCGGCTGCGCGCGAGTGTGGCGCTGGCCTTGACGCTGACCGCGGTGCTGCTCTGCGCGCCGCACCTGCTGGCCCGGCCGCACGTGCTGGCGCTGCCGCTGATCGTCCTGTGGGCGCGCGGTCTGATCGAAGCCGCCGAGGCGGGTCGGGCGCCGCGCCCGCGTCTGGCCCTGGTGATGCTGCTCTGGGCGAACCTGCACGCCGGCTTCACGATCGGTTTCGCGCTGGCCGGGCTCGTCGCCCTCGACGCGGTGTGGCGGGGTGCGACCCATCAAAGGCGCGGGCTCGCCCTGCGCTGGCTCGGCTTCCTCGCCCTCTCGCTCGCGGCGGCCTGCGCGACCCCCTACGGGCCGCGATCGATGCTGGTGACGCTGACCCTGTTCGGCAGCGGCGAGCCCCTGCCCTACATCGTCGAGTGGCAGCCCCTCGATCCCGACGCGCTCGGCGTCCTGGCGATGATCCTGATGGGCGGGACGCTCGCCGTCCTCGCGGCCCGCCCACGGGAGAACGTATTCCGCATCGCGCTCGTCGCGCTGCTCGCCGCGATGACCTTGCGGCACGGGCGCTTCCTGGAACTGTTCGCCCTGGTCGCGCCGATCGCCGCCGCGACGCCGGTCTTGAGGCTCGCGCCCGGGCTCCGGGCCGACCCCGCCGCGGCGGTCGCGGCGTCCGCCCGCGCGGCGACGGTGCTCATCGCCGCCCTCGTCGCCCTGTTCGCCCTGCGGCAGCACCCGGTGCCGGACCCGCGCAACGCCCCGGACGCCGCGCTTCGGGCGGCCGAGGCGGCGGGCGTGACCGCGGGTCGAGTCTACAACGCCTACGATTTCGGCGGCTTCCTGATCGCCCGCGGCGTGCGGACCTTCATCGACGGCCGCAGCGATCAGATCTTCCTCGGCGGCTTCACCCGCGCGGTGCACGCGGCGGCCGACGCGGCGGAGGATGAGCCCTTCCTCGCCCTCCTCGACGCCCGCGGCGTCACCTGGGCGCTGGTGCGGACCGGTTCGCCCGAGGCACGCCACCTCGGAGGCGCCGCGGCGTGGTCGGCGATCTACGCCGATCCGGTCGCCAGCGTGTTCGCGCGGCGCACCGTCACCGGGCCCCGCGCGGAGAACTGAGCCCGCCCGATCAGCCGTGGCAGGTGCAGCCGGCGTGGTCGCAGCCGGCGTGGTCGGCGTGGCCGCTGGCGCACTCGTCGCAGCAATAGGCCTTGCCCTCGCGCGTCACCGCCTTCGCCACCGGGACGACGCAGACGCAGTCCGTGCAGGCGCACTTCACCATCTCGACATCGACGCTCGCCATCTCGAACTCCTTGCTGCGCGGGACATCCGCTGGCCGGACAGTAGCGCCGAGTGCCGGAGCGCCGCAATCCGCGACTCCTTCAAGACTGCGTTCCCACGCCCTGGACGGCCCGCCACGGCGGTTCGGCGTCCGCGGCGTCGCGCCACCGATCGTTTCGCACCGCTGACGCGTTGCCGTCTCGAACCGGCGGCTTCCGTCCCGCGCCGGAATGGAGGCGCACGTGACCGACCCGACCGTGGAGGCGCAGACCCGCGACGTCCGGATCGAGCCCTACGACGGCCCGGCCGGCGGCTGGGGTTCGGCCCGCTCGCTCGCCGAGATCCTGACCCGCGAGGGCGTGCCGGCCACCGGCGCGGCGATGCTGCTGAAGCAGAACAAGCCCGACGGCTACATGTGCGTGTCCTGCGCCTGGGCGAAGCCGGCCAAGCCGCTGGCGTTCGAGTACTGCGAGAACGGCGCCAAGGCGACCGCCTGGGAGCAGACCCGGCGGCGGGCGACGCCCGACTTCTTCGCGCAGCACACCGTCACGGAGCTGCTGGGCTGGAGCGACTACGCCCTGGAGGAGCAGGGCCGCCTGACCCACCCGATGCGCTACGATCCCGACACCGACCGCTACCGCCCGGTCTCCTGGGAGGAGGCGTTCGCGGAGATCGGCCGCGAGCTGCGCGGGCTCGAACCGAAATCGGTCGTGTTCTACGCCTCAGGCCGGGCGTCGCTGGAAACCAGCTACATGTACGGGCTGCTCGCGCGTCTCTACGGCAACAACAACCTGCCCGACTCCTCCAACATGTGCCACGAGCCGACCTCGGTGGCGCTGCCGCAGTCGATCGGCGCGCCGGTCGGCACGGTGCTCCTGGAGGATTTCGAGAGCACCGACCTGATCCTGTTCTTCGGCCAGAACGTCGGCTCGAACGCGCCGCGGATGCTGCACCCGCTCCAGGAGGCCCGGCGCCGGGGCGTGCCGATCCTGACCTTCAATCCCTTACGCGAGCGCGGGCTGGAGCGCTTCACCAACCCGCAATCGCCGGTGGAGATGCTGGCGCAATCCGCCACGCGGATCTCGACGCAGTACCATCAGGTCAAGGCGGGCGGCGACCTCGCGGCGATCACCGGCCTGTGCAAGGCGCTGATCGCCGCCGACCGGGACGCCCGGGTGCTTGGGCGCGCGGGCGTGCTCGACCACGCCTTCATCGCCGAGCACACCCACGGCTTCGACGACTTCGTGCGCTTCTGCGACGGGCAGGACTGGGCGGCGGTGGAGCGCCGCTCGGGTCTCTCCCGCAACGCCATCGAGGGGGCGGCGGCGGTCTACGCCCGGGCCGGGGCGGTGATCGGGATCTACGGCATGGGCCTGACCCAGCACCGAAGGGGCACCGAGACGGTGCGGATGCTGGTCAACCTGCTGCTCCTGCGCGGCAACATCGGCAAGCGCGGCGCCGGCATCTGCCCGGTGCGCGGCCATTCCAACGTCCAGGGCCAGCGCACGGTCGGCATCTCCGAGAAACCCGAGCTCGTGCCCCTCGACCGGCTGAAGGAGCTCTATGGGTTCGAGCCGCCGCGGGAGAAGGGCGTCAACACCGTGGAGACCTGCGAGGGGGTGCTCGACGGCAGCGTCCGCGCCTTCATCGGGCTCGGCGGCAACTTCCTGCGGGCGGTGCCGGATACAGGGGTGATGGAACCGGCGTGGCGGCGCCAGCGGCTGACGGTGCAGGTCTCGACCAAGCTGAACCGCTCGCACCTCGTCAACGGCGCGGTCGCCTACATCCTGCCGTGCCTCGGCCGGCTGGAGATCGACCAGCAGGCGGGCGGGCCGCAGGCCGTGTCGATGGAGGATTCCACGGCCCGCTTCCACGGCTCGCGCGGAGTGGCCGAACCGGTCGGACCGCACGTGCGCTCCGAGCCGTGGATCGTCGCCGGGATCGCCAAGGCGGCGCTACCGCCGAACCCGCGCGTCGACTGGGACGGCTGGGTGGCCGATTACGGCCGGGTGCGCGCGGCGATCGAGGCGACCTACCCGGACGTGTTCCACGGCCTGAACGACCGGATGTTCGAGCCCGGCGGCCTCACCAAACCTCTGGCCGCCCGCGAGCGGCGCTGGGAGACCGAGACCGGCCGGGCGAACTTCGCCGTCCCCGGCGGCCTTGAGGCCGACCCGGACATGACGCGCGGCGCGGACGTGCTCGACCTGATCACCCTGCGCTCGAACGATCAGTTCAACACCACGGTCTACGGCTACCACGACCGCTTCCGCGGCGTGCGCGGCACCCGCGACGTGCTGTTCATGAACCGGGCCGACATCGCCCGGCTCGGGCTCGCCGACGGCGTGCAGGTCGCGGTGGCGGCGGAGACCGACGACGGGGTGGAGCGCCGGCTCGGGGGCCTGCGGGTGGTGGCCTACGACATCCCGGAGGGCAACTGCGCCGGCTACTACCCGGAGATGAACGTGCTGATCCCGCTCTGGCACTACGACGCCCAGTCCAAGACCCCGGCGGCCAAGGCGATCGCGGTGCGGGTGACCGCCGCCTGATGCCGCTGGCGCGCAGCGCCCAGCTCCGGCATGGATCGGGGATGGATCAGGCGACACCTCAGACCGGGCGCCCGGGCGCGGACCTGCGCCTGCGCGATCTCCTCGACGGGATCGCGGCGGGCGTGCCCGTGCGGGCGCCGGGGGCCGACCTCGCGCGGCTGCCGCTCGGCCGCGAGGCCCTGGCGGCGCACGGCACGGCGCAAGACTCCGCGCCCTGGCGGGACACCGAGAGCGGCGGCCTCGCGCTGGCCGGCGCGGACCTCGCCCGCGCCCGGCTGGAGGAGGCGGACCTCACGGGCGCGAACCTGCGCCGGGCGAGCCTTTCGGGCATCAACGGCCGCTCCACCCGCTTCGCCGGGGCGATCCTGGAGGAGGCCGACCTCACCGAGGCCGACCTGTCGGGCGCCGACTTCACCGGGGTCGTCGCCGGGCAGGTGCGCCTGTCCGAGGCGATGCTGGAGGACGCCCGCTTCACCGACGCGGCGATGCGCTTCGCCGACCTGTCGCGGGCGCTGCTCGACGGGGCGAGCTTCCGAAACGCTGATCTCTGGGGCGCCAACTTCACCGGAGCGGACGCCGACGACACGGTGTTCCGCGGCGCCCGTCTCGACGAGGCGCGGCTCGCCGACGCCAACCTGACCCACGCCGACTTCGAGGGCGCCAGCCTGGCGAAGGCCAGCCTGGCCGGCTCGCGGCTGCGCGGGGCCACCTTCACCGGGGCGAAGCTCGACGGGGCGGACTTCTCCGGCGCGGATCTGTCGGACGCCAACCTCGTGCGGCTCAACCTCGCCACCTGCCGGCTGCGGCACGCCCGGTTCTCGGGGGCGTGGCTCAACGGCACGCGGATGCAGGTCGACCAGCTCGGCGGCGCGGTCGGCGAGGAGGTGGACGGCGCCTTCGAGGCCGCGCAGGCGAGCTACCTCGCCCTGGAACAGAACTGGAAGAGCATCGGCAGCCACGACGCGGCGAGCTGGGCCTACAAGCGCGGCCGGCGGATGGGCCGCTTCCACGCCGGCGCGCTGGCCCGGGCCGCGCTCGCCGCCCGCGACGGGCGCGGCGTGGTGCGGCACGGCTACCGCTGGTGCGCCGACCGCTTCGTCGAGTGGCTGTGCGACTACGGCGAGAGCCTGTCGCGCATCGCCCGCGCCTTCTTCGTGCTGATCGGAGTGTTCGCCGTGCTCTACGGGCTCACCAGCGGCATGATCATCCTGGAGGGGGCGGAGGCCGGGCCGACGCACAACCCGATGGACCTCCTGAGCTACAGCGCCCTCAACATGATGACCGCCAACCCGCCCGAGATCGGCCTGAAGCCGACGGGACGGGTGACGAACCTGCTCGTCGGCATCCAGGGCGCGGTCGGCATCATCCTGATGGGCCTGTTCGGCTTCGTGCTCGGAAACCGCCTGCGGCGGTGACCCGGCCGGTGCCGAGCACGGTGGGGGGCCGATCGGGCGGCTCCGCTACCAGAAGCGCAGCGTCAGTCCCCCGCTGACCAGGAAGGCGTCCCCGCCGGTCCGGGAGAAGGTCGTCCCGCCGGTCAGGGTGGCGGTGAGCAGCGACGAGACATCGGCCCGGAGGCCGGCTTCGAACTGCCCGTAGGCGGCGCGGCTCGCCCGGCCGAGCGGCGTCAGGATCGGCAGGAGCGGGGTCGTCGTCAGCGAGGTCACGAGGGTGCGGGCGCCGTCGAAGAACTGCCGCTCCGCCGTCAGGTTCACGAAGCCGGTGACCGCGGCGCCGCCGACGGCGAGGGGGGCGGAGCGGATCTGGGCGCCCGCGCGGCCGATGAGCGAGTCGAAGCCGGTGTCCCGGACGGCCTGCGTGAGGACGGCATCGCCGCGCTCGGTGTAGCCGGCGACGTGCGTGGTGGCGTAGGTGAGGCCCGCGATCGGGCCGAAGCGCCAGCCGTTCCACGCGTCGAACAGGTAGCCCGCCTTGCCCGACAGGACGACGGCGTCGCCGCCCGTGGTGGCGGTGATGCGATCGACGACGCCCGGCCGGTCCATCGCGTAGGCGTGGCGGCCGTAGACCAGGGCACCGTCGGCGAACAGGTTGGTCCCGGTATACGAGCCGTAGGCCGCGAACTGGTAGCTGTCGACGTCGACGTAGCCCGCGCCGCCTTTAAGCGTGGCGTGCGGGTTGACGTAGTTGAAGGCCAAGCCGAACCGGATGCCGGGCTGCGGCGTCGCCTCGATGCCGAGGGTCCCGCCGGGGCTGTCGTACTCGTAGCCGGTGGCGTAACCCCGCGTGGCGCTGCGTCCGCCGGCGTAGCTGCCCTGGGACCAGACGATGACCGGGCTCGCCGCCGCACCGAGGGGGGCCACGCCCGAGGCGCCGATCGCGGCGGGTGCGCCCAACGGGCCGGGCGCGAAGTGCCGCATGGCGTCGAGGCGTTGCAGCAGGGACGCCGCGAAGCTCGTCGTGCCGATCTGCCCGAGTTCCGCCTGCGCCGCGATGCCGTTCGGCGCCGCAAGCGCATTGGCGATGTAGCGGGCGAGGTAGAGGTAGCCGCCCTCGGTCAGGTGGACGCCATCGTAGGACAGGTAGGTGTTCTGGACCGCCCGCGGCGCGCCGATGCATGACGGCACCAGCGCGCAGGGGGTCGTCACGTTCACGAAGCCGTACAGGCCCGGGTTGGCGGCGATGCGCTGCTGGAGCACGGCCGAGTCGAGCAGGAAGATGCGCGTTCCGGCATAGGCGTAGGGCGCGAGCCCGGCCTGCAACCCGTTAAAGTAGGTCCGCGCGAACACGTCTCCGGCCGCGCCGTTCCCGGAGGCGGCGACCGCCGGCAGGGTGCTCAGGGCCGTGAAGCCGTTGAAGGCGATGGTGCGGGCACCGGCGCCGATGAGCTGCGCGACGTTGGCCACGGCGTTGACCGCGCTGCTCTGCCCCAGCAGCGGGGCCTGCGCCGCCGTCAGACCGCCGATCGTCGGACGGATGCCGTCGTTGCCCCCGATGTTGATGACGACGAGGTCCCCCGGACCGAACCGCCGTCCGCTCGCCTGGAACGCCGCCACCTCCTGGGACAGGCCGGGCAGTCCGGGATCGACGTTGGTGGCGCCGGTCTGGGCGCCGCCGACCGCGTAGTTCGCGACCGCCGCGGGCGGCAGGACGTAGATCGCCTGGAGCCCGTCGATGAAGTTCGCACCGTTCGAGAACCGGCCGTTGACGTAGGGGAACGGCAACGGCTGCCCGGTGAGCCGGACAACGTTGCCGGTATCGGCGTAGCTGTCGCCGAACACGGTCATGCTGGACACGCCCTGGGCCGCGGCTCCCGACGAGGCCGCGGCGGCGGCCGCGGTGAGGCACAGGAGAGCGATCCCGCCGGAGCGCGGGCGTTTCGATCTCGTTATCATGCGAGCCCCCGGGCCGGTCATGGCCACGCTCCGTACTTCTTTGGAGCGGCCAAGCTTTGTCAATGCGAGGCGGGCGGCGCGACTTCCTCTGCTCTATCGCGGGGCGATGAAAGTTCTCGACTGTGGCCGCCGCGCCAGCGTCCGATCTGCAACGACCGGAAGGCTATATCGGCGCTCTGCACGCTGGACTTGCACGTCCCCCCGGGGCTTGCCGCGCCGCGACCGCCGCGCGGGATGCAGGGCGCGCGCGTGAGGGATCCCGACGGCGCGGTCCAAAGAAAATCAGTCGTCGGCGCTCAGACGGTCGATCAGCCGCCCGAGGTCGCGGCGCATGGCGCGGATCTCGGGCTCGCTGAGTTCGAGCTGGCACATCACGCTCTCGCGCACCGCCGCCGCCTCGCCCCGCAGGTCGGCGCCGCGGGGTGTCAGGGCGATCTCGACCTCGCGCTCGTCGGACTGGCGGCGCGTGCGGATCAGGAAGCCGGCGCTCTCCAGGCGCTTCAGCACCGGCGTCAGCGTCCCGGAATCGAGGCGCAGGCGTCGCCCGATCTCGGAGACGGTCACCCCGTCCTGCTCCCACAGCACCAGCAGCACGAGGTATTGCGGGTAGGTCAGCCCCAGCCGCTCCAGCAGGGGGCGGTAGGATTTGGTCATCCGGTGCGCGGCGGCGTAGAGCGCGTAGCAAAGCTGGTTGTCGAGGCGCAGGGATTCCGACACCCGCTCCGCCTCGACCGTGTTCGCCGTCTGCACCATGTCGTCTGCCCGTTGCGGTCCCGTGCGCCCCGCGGTGCCGCGCACCCCGTCGAAGTCCCTTAGCATAGCACGCCGGGGTCACGCGTAAGATGCTGCGAATCGAGGCCGATCCGCGCTGACCACGGGAATCTCGCAACGCGGCATCGTCGGGGTCGCAGCGGCGCGCGTCCGCGGATCAGATTCCGAGGGTGCCGAGGCTGTCGAGCAACCCGGCCTCGTCCTCCAGCGTGCGCAGGTCGAGCACCACCGCATCGTCGCTGATCCGGCCGATCACCGGCACCGGCAGGCCCCGCAGCGCCTCGGCCAGCCGTCGGCAGCGTCCGCCGGCGCCGCGCGGGCCGCCGCCCGCCGGCTCCGGCGTCAGGACCAGAGCGGCGCTCGGCAGGGTCTCGACGGGCAGCGCGCCCGACCCGATCTGGCTGGTGCAGTCGGCGACCGCGACGGAGGCGCGGCCGGCCAGATGCGCCGCGACGGCGGGGGCGAGGCGGCGCGCCTGCGCGGCGATCTCCGCCCGCTCGCGCGTGAGCAGCCGCAGGGTCGGCAGGGCCTCCCGCAGACGCTCGGGGTGGAGATAGAGCCGCAGGCACGCCTCCAGCGCGGCGTAGGTCATCTTGTCGACCCGCAGCGCCCGCTTCAGCGGGTTCTTGCGGACCCGGGCCACGAGGTCCTTCCGGCCGGCGACGATCCCGCACTGGACGGCGCCGAGCAGCTTGTCGCCGCTGAAGGTCACGATGTCGGCCCGGTCGAGGGCGGCACGCACGGTCGGCTCCGGCGGCAGGCCGTAGGCGGCGAGGTCGATCAGGCTGCCGCTGCCGAGGTCCTCGGCGAGCGGCACGGCGCGCTCGCGGCAGAGCCCGTGCAGCGCGGCGGGATCGGGCTGGGCGGTGAAACCGGAGATGGCGTAGTTGCTCGGATGCACCTTCATCACGAGGCCGGTGCGCGGTCCGATCGCCTCCGCGTAATCCTTGAGATGCGTGCGGTTGGTGGTGCCGACCTCGCGCAGTCGGCAGCCGGCCCGGGCCATCACGTCCGGCACCCGGAACGAGCCGCCGATCTCGACGAGCTCGCCGCGCGAGACCACCACCTCCCGGCGCATGGCGAGCGCGTTCAGCACCAGCAGCACCGCCGCGGCGTTGTTGTTGACGACCACCGCCGCCTCCGCCCCGGTCAGCCGGCAGATCAGCGCCTCGACATGGTCGTCGCGCTCGCCGCGGGCGCCGGTGGCGAGGTCGAATTCCAGGTTGCTCGCCCCCAGCATCACCGCCCGGACGGCGTCGGCCGCCGCCTCCGGCAGCGGGGCCCGGCCGAGGTTGGTGTGCAGCACCGTGCCGGTGAGGTTGAACACCGGGCGCAGCGACGGCCGGTGCCAGGCGGCGATCCGGTCGGCGGCCTGCCGCAGGATGCCCGCCTCGTCCGGGATCGGCGCCGTGCCGGCGCGCAGGCCGGAGAGGACCGCGCGGACCGCCTCGGTCAGCGCCGTGCGCCCGTGGGCCGCCGCGAGAGCGGCCGCCTCGGGACGGGCGAGCAGGCGCTCCACGGCCGGGATCCGGCGCGGATCGGACGCGGTCGGTGGACTGACGGGAGCGCAGGCCGGACGGGTCATCCGATCAGGAGATAAAGGATACCCGCCGCGGCGCCAGCCCGCCGCGGCCCGCGGCATTGTCGCCGCGCCCGTCCGCGGTTAATCCCGACGCACGAAATCGGCGGGGTCCGTTCTCGCCCCGGCTTGCGGGGACGGCGCGGCCGGCGTCTGGTCCCCCGCGGCCCGCCGCGCGGACGGACCTGCCGCCCATCCCGCCGCTCACCCCATACGGGAGACGCCGCCCATGTCCGAAGCCTCCACCGCGATCCATCCCGTCATCCTGTGCGGGGGGACCGGGACGCGGCTGTGGCCGGCCTCGCGCGAGAGCATGCCCAAGCAGTTCGCCCGCCTCGTCGACGCAACGCACTCGACCTTCCAGGCGAGCCTCGCCCGCGTGTCCGACGCGTCCGTGTTCGCCAAGCCGACGGTGATCGCCTCGGCGGAGGCCCGGTTCATCGTCGCCGAGCAGTGTGCGCAGACGGGCGTTGCCGCCGACCTGCTGCTCGAGCCGCAGGGCCGCGACTCCGCCGCCGCGGTGGCGGTGGCGGCCGTGCACGCCGCCGCGATCGACCCGCAGGCGGTGGTGCTGATCATGGCCGCCGACCACGTTGTGCCGGACGCCAAGGCGTTCGTGGGCGCGGTCGCCGCCGCGGCCGCGGGCGCCCGGGCGGGGTTCACCATGACGCTCGGCATCGAGCCGACCCGGCCGGCCACCGATTACGGCTACATCCGCCGCGGCGAGGCGATCCCCGACGCCGCGGGCGCCTGCCGCGTCGCGCGCTTCGTCGAGAAGCCGGATCGGCCCGGGGCCGAGTCGCTGATCGCCGAGGGCGCCCTGTGGAACTCGGGCTACTTCCTGTTCCGGGCGGACGTGATGCTCGGCGAACTGGAAGCCTACGCGCCGGATGTGCTCGCCGCGGCCCGCGCCGCCCACGACGCGGCGGCGCGCGACCTCGACTTCATCCGCCTGGACGCCGAGGCCTTCGCGCAGGCGCCCAAGATCTCGATCGACTACGCGGTGATGGAGCGGACCGAGCGGGCGGGCGTGCTGCCGGTGTCGTTCGCGTGGTCGGATGTCGGCACCTGGGACGCGGTCTGGCAGGCGCTGGAGCACGACGGCGCCGGCAACGCCGTGCGCGGGCGCGTCGCCCTGATCGAGACCTCGAACAGCCTCGTCCACAGCCACGGCGAGGGGCTGACGGCGGTGGTCGGCCTTGAAGACGTGGTGGTGGTCTCGACCCCCGACGCGGTGCTGGTCGCCTCCAAGGCGCGCTCCGGCCAGGTCAAGGAACTGGTCAACAGCCTGCGGGCGAGCGGCGAGCCGGAGGCGGATGCGCACCTGCGGATGTACCGCCCCTGGGGCTGGTACCAGCGCATCGACATCGGCGAGCGCTTCCAGGTCAAGCGGATCCAGGTGGTGCCGGGCGGGCGCCTGTCCCTGCAGAAGCACTATCACCGGGCCGAGCACTGGGTGGTGGTGCGCGGCACCGCCGAGGTGACGGTCGACGAGCGCGTGGTGCTCGTGCACGAGAACGAGGCGATCTACCTGCCGATCGGTTCGATGCACCGCCTGACCAACCCCGGCAAGATCCCTCTGGAGCTGATCGAGGTCCAGGTCGGCTCCTATACCGGCGAGGACGACATCATCCGCGTCGAGGACATCTACGGGCGGTAGGCGACCCGGAGCCGGCCGCGCGTGCTGCGACAATCGCGGCACGCGCGGCCGGGAACATGCTCGCGCTCCGGCGGGATAGCCCGTTGCGCATCCAGCGCAGACGGAGACGCCTGCCATGTTCATGAGGCTCGACCGCCTTCAGGCCGAACTGCCCCAGCCGAAGAAGCCCGACCCCAACGCCGCCGCCGCCCTCCAGGAACTGCTCGGCGGCAAGTACGGGGAGATGTCGACCCTCGGGAACTACATGTTCCAGAGCTTCAACTTCCGCAACAAATCGAAGTTGAGGCCATTCTACAGCCTGGTGTCGAGCATCTTCATGGAAGAGCTCGGACATGTCGAGCTGGTGTCCACCGGCGTGGCGATGCTGAACAACGGACCCGGCGACGACACCGAGAACGTCGACGTGTCGAAGGCGCCGTTCCACGACATGCAGGACGTGCGGCTCGCCGGCGCCTTCCTGTCGAACGGCGGCGGCGCCACGCCGGTGAACTCCAACGCGCAGTCGTGGAACGCCGACATGGTGACGACCACGGGCAACCTGGTCATCGATCTGCTGCACAACTTCCACCTGGAGTGCGGCGCCCGCATCCACAAGCTGCGCGTCTACGAGACGCTGAAGGACCCGACCGGCCGCGAGGTCTGCGGCTACCTCCTCGTGCGCGGCTCGGTCCACGCCCACGCCTACGCGCTGGCGCTCAAGAAGATCACCGGCGTCGAGATCGAGAAGATGCTGCCGACACCCAACATCGTCCTCGACAAGATCCCCGAGTGCCAGAAATACCTCCAGGAGGGCTCGCACCGGCGGCTCTACACCTTCGGCTCGCCGGACTACCCGGAGATGGCCGGCGTGTGGTCGAACGACGAGGTGGCGCTGCCGGGCGATCCGCCGGGCAACCTAGAGATCGTGGATGGGCCGCCCGAGGGTGGCAAGATCCCCGAACTCGACGGCAATTACGGTGCCTTCGCGCCCGACTACGCACCGCAGGAGATCTTCGAGATCGCCAGCAAGCTCTACCAGAAGAGCCGGTAGTCTGCGGGCGGAACCACCCGATCCGGCGCATCCCGGGTTCGGTTGACGGTCCGTCGCCCTACCGTGCGACGGTTCCGCCGGACCTCACCGACGACCTTCCGCCCGCCCGGCTCGCCGCGGCGGGCGCTTCATCGTCCCGGCGTGGCCGCGGGCGCTCAGCCCTGCAAGCTGTCGGCGAAATCGTCCGGGATCTCGCCCCATCGGCCCAGGATGGTCACGCCCTCCAGCTCGCCCGTCTCATCGTCGGCCACGACCTTCAGCGCTGCGGCCCCGGGCATGCGCTTGGCCAGATTCTCGGCCTTCTTGAGCGCGCCGGACTCGCTCTGCGCCGCCTCCTGACGGGCCGGCCGCAACCGCTTCCGGTGCAGCTCGAACGGCTGCACCACGTAGCTCGTCTTCATCGCCATCGCGTCCTCGATATCCGCCGGACCGCCGACCCGGATCATCGCCAGCGGCGGGCTCGCGACGCGCCTGCGCCCGCGCTCCTCCTACGCCGATTCCGGTGGCGTGGGGAATGATCAGCGGACGCGTCGCCGCGGCGATCGGAGCAGCCGGAGTGATACCCGGAGGGCCTTGAGGGACACGAACTCCCGACCCTCTCCGTGTAAAGGTTTGGTATTTTCAGGCCTCATACGACGTCCGGCTGAAGAGTTCGGGATCGACTCTCGCCGTCTTTGCGAGCGGAGCGAAGCAACCCAGGGGCGCCACCGTCTCAAACCGCGCGCTGCCCTGGGTCGTACGTCATCTCCATCGGTTTGCCGGTTGACCGGTCGGACCGATGATGGAGGGCGGCCGGCGAGATCGCTCCTGGGTGGACCGCGAGGTCGCAAGCAATCTGGATCCGCCGGCCGTCCCTCCGCGGTCTTGAGCACGAACGGTAGAGCGGGAGCAGCCCGAGCCTACGATCCGGTGCCAGAGGACCTCGCCTCTCTCGCGAAAGGTCTCGCCATGGTAGCCTCCGTCCAGCCCAGCGCAACGTCCCGCGCCGGAACGTCCCCCGCCACGCCCTTCCCCACGCCCTTCCCCACGCCGCCTGCTCCGTCCCCCGCTCCCTCGCCTGCGGCCCGCTTCGTCGGCGCCGACGTGTCCAAGGCCTGGGTCGATCTCGCCGACACCACCGGCCGCAGCCTGCGCACCGCCAACACCCCCGAGGCCCTGGCGGCGGCGTTCGCCGGCCCCTGGGCGCCCGCCGCCTGCGCCGCCCTCGCCTACGAGCCCACCGGCGGCTACGAGCGCCCGCTGCTGGCCGCCGCCCAGAGCCTCGGTCTGCCGATCCGCCGCCTCCACCCCAACCGCGCCCGCGCGTTCGCCCGCGCCACGGGCCGGCTGGCCAAGACCGACCGGATCGACGCCGCCGTCCTGGCGGGGCTGGCCGCCTTCACCGCAGACGAGGCCGCCGTGCCCCCGCCCAGCCCGGCCCAGCGCGCCCTGGCCGAGCTGATGGCCCGCCTCACCCAGCTCAAGGACCAGCGCCACGCCGAGCGCTGCCGGGCCGAGCGCGCCGAGAGCCCGGCCGTGCGCGCCTCGATCGCGGCCTGCCTCGCCGTGATCGAGGCGCAGATCGCCGCGATGACCCAAGCCCTCGACGCCGCCATCGCCGCCGACGCCGACCTCGCCCGCAAGGCCGCCCTGCTGCGCTCGTGCAAGGGCGTCGGCCCGCGCGCCTGTCAGGCCGTCCTCGCCTGGCTGCCCGAGATCGGCACCCTCAACCGCCGCACCGTCGCCGCCCTCGTGGGCGTCGCCCCCATCACCCGCCACAGCGGCTCGGCCCTGCGCGCCGCCGCCATCGCCGGCGGCCGCAAGCCCCTGCGCGACGTGCTGTTCATGGCAGCGCTGACCGCAAGCCGCCACAACCCCACCTTCACGGCCGTCTACGACCGCCTGCGCGCCGACGGCAAACCCCACAAGCTCGCCCTCATCGCCGTCCTGCGGAAGCTCGTCACCGTCCTCAACGCGATGATCCGAGCCGGAAAGCCCTTCAAACCCGCTTGACCCGAGACACGGTAGATCGCTTCGCCTGCGGCTCGCGATGACGGCGCGGG